>JADIYM010000001.1 GCA_016705245.1 Blastocatellia bacterium
GCGCAGGAGCTCGAGGTTCTCCCACCGGTTCTTGTCAGACTCCCCGGAACCCGGGCACTTCACGTCCATGATCCGGATCACGCGCGGGTCGAGGACTTCCGGGCCGATGTCGCGGTGGCCTCCGGTCTCGATCAGGACCGTGCGGCCCGCGTCGCACATTCGCCGGGCAAGCTCATCGATGTCGCGCTGGAGCATCGGTTCGCCGCCCGTGATCTCGACGATTCCCGGCCCCAGTCGCTCGACCTCGGCGAGGATCGCCTCGACCGACATCTCGACGCCTCCCGTGAACGTGAACGCCGAGTCGCACCACGTACAGCGCAGGTCGCACCGATTCGTCCGGACGAAGATGCACGGCATGCCGGCCCACGTCGACTCGCCCTGAATGGACTTGTAGATTTCCGTGATTCGCATCTGAGCCCGGATCGAAGGGCGACTAACGCAGGCGATCCACGAACACGGTGTGCTCGCGCGGCAGCCGCCCCGGGTCACCGAGCCCGCCCGCGCCGAAACCCACCGAAACCACCGTCGCGATGGCGATCGACGGATCGTCGCCCGCTCCAATGACCTTCTTCACCTCGTCCTCGACCCAGCCGTTCATCGGCGCCGAGTCCAGTCCAATGCTGGCCGCCGCAAGCATGAGGCACATCGCCGCGAGCATTGCATCCTTGACGGCGTACTCGCGCTGCTTCGCCGCACCCAGCGCCTCCTGCGACGCCGGAATTGCGTTCGTGTAGTACTCGATGACACGGTCTGGCCAGGCGCCGCGCTTCCGAGCCTCGGCAAAAATCGGCTCGAGGTGCTGGGCCGACCACGCCTTGGCGTCGGCCGCGAAAACGAACGAGACGGGCGCCGTCGTGATCTGCGGCTGGTTGTATGCGGCCGCGGCGAGAGCGGCCTTCTGAGCCGGATCCTGGACGACGACAATTCGCCAATCCTGGATGTTGAACGACGACGGCGCCGCCGTCGTCAGCTCGATGAGCGTATCGAGCGCCCCCGGCGGCAGTGGATCCGGCTTGAACTGTTTCGTCGCCCGTCTCGCGCGGATAGCGCTCGGCACGTCTGCCGGTCGCGAAATGCTGCCGCCGATCTCGGCGACCGACTTCCATCCCGTTTCCTGATGATCACCCATCGTTCGTCCCTCGTCTCCGTTCGGTTATGTTCGGCCTGCTATCGGCCTCGGGAACCACTCACGAGCGCTGCCAGCGCTTCGGGAATCTCCGACAGTGGCAGTTCGATATCCGTTCCCCCGGTGGCCGTGGCGGCCCTCGGCATCCCATAGATCAATGCCGTGTCGCTCGATTCCGCAAGAACGTACCCGCCCCGGCGACGGATGTCGACCGATCCGTGACTGCCGTCATCGCCCATTCCCGTCAGCACGACGCCGACCGCCGCGTCGCCATAGACTTCGGCCACCGACGCAAAGAGGCTATCGGCGGACGGCGCGTAAACGTCGTCCGCCCCGCGAGGTTCGACAGAAATCCTCGGAACGGAATCGTGACTCCGAACCGTGGTTCGCATGCCTCCCGGAGCGACGTACATCGTCCCTGGAAGCAACAGGTCGCCATCGGCCGCCTCGACGGCGTCGTAGCGTCCCTGTCGCGCGAGGCGCTCGGCGAAGAGCCGCGTAAAGCCCGACGGCATGTGCTGGGCGACGACGATCGGGACCGACACGTCGTCCGACAGTCCGTGCGCGATCCGCTGCAGGGCCGCCGGACCACCCGTCGACGCCGCGATCGCAATGATGCCGACTCGCGAGCGAGCTACCGGCGGCTTTGCCCTCCGCCTGTCCGCTGATGGCGGCCGCCCTCCATCGACTCGAGCGAGCGACGCCGCACGCACACTCTGGAGAATCTGCGACTCAACGAGCGCAAGCGCACCGGGACCGGGCGCCGGCTTCGCGACGAAGTCCACCGCTCCGAGATCGAGCGCCCGAAACACCGATTCGCGGTCCGACATCGAGCTGCACACGACGATCGGCAGCGGTGCCGTGGCCATCGCCCACCGGAGAACCGCGAATCCGTCCACGCCCGGCATCTGCAGGTCGAGCACGGCGACGTCGGGTCGTTCGTGTGCGATCAGGCGGATGGCGTCTTCACCGTCGGCAGCCACCCCGATTACGTCGAAGTTCTCGAGGCGTCGAAAAAGCCGTGCGATTCGCTGCCGGTAATACGGCGAATCGTCGACGATCGCGATGCGAATCGCCGTCGTGCGAGACTGAATACCGCCACTCATCGCCGGTACACCAGGTCTCGACCGAGATGGACGGGCCGGAACGGCGTCCGCATCGAAAGCAGCGACTCCGCGTGCCCGAGCAGAAGCCAGCCGCCCGCTAGCATGGAGTCGTGAAAGACCTCGACGGCCCGTCGACGGGCTGCTTCGCCGAAGTAGAGCAGGACGTTTCGGCACAGGATCACGTCGAACGGCTCCGATCCCTGGGGCGGGCCGTCGAGCAGATTGCGCCGCTCGACGCTTACGGACCGGCGCACCGTCTCGTCGAGCCGCCACGCGTTCGGAGCGTCGCACGTGAAGTATCGCGCACGCTGCTCGTCCGTCACCGCGCGAAGCGCCCCATCCCGGTACATCCCGGCCCGGGCGGCTTCGACGGCCGACGCGACGAGGTCCGTGCCGACTATCTGCACATCCCAGCCGGCGACCTCCGGCCTCGATGCGACGTACATGGCGATGGAGTACGGCTCTTCCCCGCTCGCACAACCGGCGCTCCAGATCCTCACCCGACGCGATTCGGCGTTCTTGAGTGCGACCTCCGGAATCACGTTGTCGCGCAGCGCTTCGAGCTGTGCCCGTTCGCGACAGAAGTAGGTCTCGCGAATCGTCACCGCCTCCAGCAACCGCTCGAGCTCGGCTTCCGCATCCTCGCCAAAGAGCAGTGACCGGTAGTAGGACGCGAAGTCATCGAGTCGCAGGGCCCGAAGGCGCGGCAGCAGGCGACGCTCGACGATGTAGCGCGAGTTTTCGTCAAAGTCGATTCCACTCGCGTCCGCGATCAGGTCGCGGAGGCCCAGAAACGTCTCGGCGTCGAGACGTGGACCGGTCGCGCCCTCGCGCGATCGGGCAAGCGCCGCACGCAGCGCATCGATGCGGTCTCCGCTCATCGACCTTCCAGAAGTCCGAGGGCGTCGATGACCGCTGCCGCCCTTGGCGGCGCATCGTCGTCGTGAAACTGCCGAAGCCTGTCCGGGTGCCGCCTGGCCACGATCTCGAGCGCCCGCACGGCATACGGGGCGAGCTCCGGCGTCCTCATGGCCGGGCCGATGCGTGCGAGTGCCTCATCCGGCGTCTCGACGGCGAGAGCCGCGAGCGCCTCGCCGCGGACAGCCTCCGACGGATCCCAGTCCGCCATTTCCGCCAGTCGGTCGTCGCAGGTCGCATCGCCGAGATCGCCTGCAAGCCTTGCCGCGGCGTGACGCACTGCGTGATGGGGATCGCTGAGCGCGAATCCGACAACCTCGCGAGCATCCGAGTGCCCGTGAAGCGCGGCCACGGCGGCGCGACGCACCTCGAAGTCCGAATCGCTGCGCGCCGCGTCGCGGACTCGGGCGCGTGCTGGCGCGTCGAGCAGGCGCGCGAGACATTCAATCGAGATGCATCGCAGCAGTGCGCGATCGGATCTCGATGCGCCCAGAAGTCCCGCAACACTGATCCCGTCCGGACGGCCCGCAAGCGCGACGAGCGCGTCGGCCGCCACCAGGCCGTGCCAGTCTCCGGTCGCCCGGCGGAGCAACTCGGTCGAGGCGGCATCCTCGAAGCGAGACAACGCCGCAACGGCGGCGCGCCGGACCAGCGGCTCTTCATCGGCCATCGCTCCCTGAAGCGCCTCGAGTGATGCGGATGCGTCCCAGGCCGCGGCGATCTCGACGGCGCGCTGACGGATGAACGGGTCCTTGTCCTCGAGCGCCCCCGCGATGACCGCGCGTGATGCACTGGTCGCACCGCACACCGATGCGACGAGCTCGGCACCGGCGAGCCGGGTCGCCACGCTCGAGGACGACAGGAGGTCCGAGCCTGCCTCGAGGACGGTCTCGCAGCCGGCGCCCGCTGCGCGCGCGACGCGTGATGCCAGCCGCGCAAGGGGCACGGTTGCTTCGGGTTGTGCCGTTCGTACCGCCGAGACGAGGCGCGCGACGACGTCCGAGGATCGCCCGGCTTCGAGCGCGTCGCCGGGGCGAAACCGGTCGACCACTTCGTTCGCCAGTTCAGTGGCCGAGCGAATTGTGTCGCCGTCAGTCGACGACAGGAGGGTGACGAGCAGCGCCGCCGCCTCGATCGGCGCCGTCGCGACGAGGGCGCGGACGAGCTCTTCACGGACCGGTGACGACAGGCGATCGGCAAAGCGCTGGACGTGCGTCGCGATCTCAGCATCTTCGAGCAGCGATTCGAGACCCGCAGCGGCCGAAGCCTGAGTGAGCGGACGCCCGAGCGCAACGAGGAGGACCGGAAGCGCGCGAACGTCTCCGGTCCAGCCGAGTGTCTCGAGCGCCGACTCGGATCGCCACGAGCCGGCCTGGGCCAACTCCGCGAGCTCATCGAATCGCTCCGGTTGGTAGGCGGCGCGGAACGCCGCGACCGCGGCGGCCCGGGCGGCGGCCGCGAGCGCCGGCGTCGACGGTTCGGACGCGATGCGCGTCAGTGCCTCGAGAACATCAGCACGCAGGGGCGTATTTGAGAAGAGTTCCGTCGCGAGCGCTTTCGCCGCGCCGGGATCGCCGATGCGAACGAGTGCATCGAGGATCGACGCCCGCAGCAGTTCATCGTCGAAGTGCCTCGACAGCGGCCCGACGGCCGAGGGGTCGCCAAGCACCCCAAGCGATTCGACGGCCGGAAATACCACCCACGCGTCCTCGCCGCCGAGGATGTCGAGGAGGGGCCTGACCGCGTCACGCCGGCTCGTGCGCCCGAGCCCGATCACCGCCGCCGTCGCGATGTTCGCGTCAGCGCCGCGCGCGAGCGCCGTCAATGCCAGCACCGCTTCCTCTCGACCTGTCTCACCGACGACCGGCGCAAGCATGACGCGCACGTCGTCGACACCCGTCTCGAGCTCGGCGAGGAGCAGCGATGTGATCCGTGGCGCGAATCGGGACAGGGCCTCGAGCGCTGCACTCCGCAGCCCGGCGTTGTCGTCTGATGCGACGCCGTCGAGAAGGTATCGGACGATCGGCCGCAGCTCGTCGTCCGGCGTCGCGGCGGCACGCTCGACGAACGCGTCGGCCGCGGCGCGACGAATCTGCCAGTCGTCGTGCTCGAGCCATCCGGCAAGCTCGTCGAGGGGTCCCTGGCTGCCGAGCGCTTCGATGCGCTTCAGGAGGTCGTTCATTGGTGTTCCATTGGGAGTGAACTAGGACAAGGGGCGTCGGCGCACCACGATCGCCGGTCGCGAACCTATGAGCCAATGAGCGCCGCCGGGTCAACCAGCACGGCGTCTCGATTGCCGATTCTTATTGGAGTCGATCGGCCGTCCGGCGTCGACTGCGCTTCGCCGTGCGCTCCGGCCGACACGACGCCGATCACTCGATCGGCGAAAATCGCCAGGTTCCGGTCGCACGACAGCGCCAGAAGCCGTCCCCGTCCGGCCGGCGGTTCGGTGCCCAGACATACCACGAGGCGCATGCTGCCCCGCACCGACGCGATGCCGGCGACCCCGGCGGGAGGATACGGGAGAGGTACGGTCACGCCAGCCTCGACGACCGCATCGACGTCGGCGGCGTCTATGGCGAAGAGCTCGCTGCCGCACTCGAACAGCAACATCGAGCGCTCAACTTCGCCGCCAGCCACCTCGTCAGAGAGGGCGAGAAGCGACTCGAGCGTCACGGAAGATTGGAGTCGAGGGCGCGGCATGATGAATTTCGTCCGGTCGCGGTTCGCGCTCAGCGCGCGGCGAGGGCTTCCTCCCCGATTAGCGACGGCAGGTCGATGAGAAGCGCGATGCGATCGTCTTCGAGATCGATCGCGCCGCCGACACCGCGCAGCGACGGCGCGTACCGGCCGAGGGACTTGACGATCACGTCCCGTTCGCCGAGAAAGCGATCGACCGCGATGACCGCCTGTGTAGAGCCGTTGCGGGCAATGAGACACGGAACACGGCCCTCGCGACGCCAGGGATCGCCGCCGGCGCGCACGAGATCGACGAGCTCGTGATAGGCCAGCTCGGCGTCGCGCCACCGCACTCGCCGCCGGCCATCGCGGCTCTCGGGCTCTACGAGACCAAGCTCGACAAGTTGATTGACGTCGACGGCGTAAGTCCATCCTCCAGCCTCGACGAGAAACGCCGATAGAACGACGAGAGTGGTCGGCAGCTCGAGCGTGAAGATCGTGCCCCGGCCGGTCTCGGTCTCAACGCGAATCTCGCCGCCGAGCTCGGCGACGACCGCGGCCACCGCGTCGAGCCCGACGCCACGTCCGGAGATGCCGCTCACGCCCGCGGCCGTCGACACTCCGGGCGAAAAAATCATGTCGAGGGGCCGCCTGGAGCCCGCAGCCGTTGTGACAACTCCGCGGGCCTCGGCCGCGCGGCGCACGGCCTCGCTGTCGATCCCCCGGCCGTCGTCGGCGACCGTCAGCGCAACGCGGTTGCCGCTTGATTCGGCAGCGACGCGAATGCTGCCGGCGGGCGCCTTGCCGGCCGCGGTGCGTTCGGAAGCCGGTTCGATCCCGTGATCGACGGCATTGCCCAGCAGATGGGCGAGCGGTTCGGCGAGCCGGTCGACGATGGTTTTGTCGAGGCGCACGTCCTCGCCTTGCGAGTCGAACTCGACGGAGCGGCCGAGCTGGCCGGCAAGCTTGTCGACGAGTCGGCGCGCCCGAACGAGCGTCGGTCCGAGGGGGACGAGCCTCGCATCGACGAGCCGCTCCTGCCACTGGCCGAATGCACGCTCGATCGAACGTTGCTGTTGTCGCAATTCAAATTGTTCGCGCGGACTGAGCGACAGGTGGCGGGCCATCGAGGCGCACGTGGCGCCGAGGCCGGCAACCTGAATGGCAAGGTCGTCGGCGAGTCGGGCGAGCTCGTCGAAGACACCCATGTCCACGCGAATCGAAGACGACGCTACCGGCATGGCCGTGTCGATCGGCACCGCCTCGGCGGCCGGATATCGACTCAGAAGCTCGAGCTCACCGCCGGGCTCCACGACGAGACCGGCCAGGTCCTCGGTCGTCGCATCACTTGCGAACAGTATCCGGAACGCGATCTTCATCGGGTCGTCGGCCGACACTCCGGGCAAGGTGCCGATGATCTCGGACTCGGCGGCGAGCCGCTCGTTGAGCGAGCGAAAGCCCTGATCGAAAGACACGAGATCGAACGCGACGCGCAGCTCGTAGAGCGGCCGGCGGGCGCGGATGTTCTCTCGAAGACGATGCTCTTCGTACTCGGTCAGTGTGGCGAGCACCCTCGGGTCGATCGCAACGAGATCGTCGGCCGCGTCCTCGAGCTCCGGCACGCTGGTGCCTCGAACGGTGGCGAGTTCCTCGACTACGCGATCACCGGCACGATCCGCCGAAGCACCGGAAGCAACCGCTCGAACGAGCGCTCCGAGCTCGTCGGCTACGCGGCCGAGACCGTTGACGAGCGACCGGTCCAGGCGAATCCGGCCCATGCGTACGTCATCGAGCACGTCCTCGAAAGCGTGAGCCGCGTGATGGACGGAGGGGACGTTTGCCATGCCGGCCAGCCCCTTGAGCGTGTGGACGGTCCGGAAGATGCCGTTGACGAGGGCCGGGCTTGGCCGACCGTTCTCGATCGCGCGCCCGAGCAGATCAACGTCGGCCAGGAGCGTCTCGACGAGCTCCTCGGCCTCCGCGTTGAAATGCTTCAGTAGCTGTCGCTCGTCCATACGCGCGTCGCGACCGCGCTCCGACCGGGAGCGCTAGATGCCGAGGTGGTGTTTGATGACGCGCTGGAGATCCCCGGGAACGAACGGCTTCGTGATGTAGTCGGAGGCTCCGAGTGAGAGACCGCGTTCGCGATCCGCCTCGGTCTTCTCCGTCGAGATGATGATGATCGGGATCTGCTTGTAGTTCGGGTGGCAGCGCACGAAACTGATGAGCTCGAGGCCCGTCAGACCGGGCATGTTGATGTCGGTCAGGATCGCATCGAACTGATCCGCCGGCAGGGCCTTGAGCGCCGCGAGACCGTCCTCCGCGTCGACACACTCGATGCCAGGCACCGTCTGCACGATCGAAACGATCATTGCCCGAACGGCGGCGGAATCTTCGACGACGAGGACTTTTTTCATGGGAGTTCTATGCTACCACCGCAGGAGGAGACTGAAATCTTGTGAAAGTCTTGCCGGCATCATCTTCATCGGCCGATCCGCTGAATACTTCAGCCGCCTGCCGGAGAGGGAACGCGCCAAGGGGGTGATTTGTTTCACCGGGAGTTGGCGCACCTCATTCTCCCCATTGTGCCTTTGCGCCTTTGCGCGAAATTTCACGCAAAGGCGCAAAGACGCAATGGCGAAACCGACCCTACGCCGTGACCGAGGTCTCGAGGTCGCGCTTGATCGCGTCGAGGATGCCGTTGATGAACTGTGTCGCCTCGTAGGTCGAGAACCGTCTGGCGATCTCGAGCGCCTCGTTGATGACGACGGTCTTCGGCGTATCGCCCTCGTGGAGAAACTCGTAGACGGCGAGCCTCAGGATATTGCGGTCGACCACCGCCATCCTCGAGATCCGCCAGTTCTCGGCTCGCTCCCGAATCCGCTCGTCAATGGGTTCCAGTTCGTCGACCGCACCGGCCACGAGGCGCGACGCGAAGTCGCGCACGTCGTCCGTACAGTCGCCACCCAGCTCGCTCCAGTACGTGCGCAGCAGCTCCTCGATCGGCTGTTGTGCAATGTCGTATTGAAAGAGCATTTGTAAGGCGCAGATTCGAGCCTTACGACGAGCACCCATAAACTTCAGCTACCTTCAATCCCTAACGCGAGCGTCAGCCGATCGCGCGAAGGAGATTGGCCATTTCGATGGCCGTGACCGCGGCTTCATAGCCTTTGTTCCCCGACTTGCCGCCAGCCCGGTTAATGGCCTGGTCGAGCGAGTCGGCCGTCACGATACCAACGGCAATGGGCAGTTCGGTGTCGAGCGAAACTTGCGTGATGCCTTTGAACGCTTCGCCCGCGACGTGGTCGAAATGAGGTGTCTCGCCGCGGATGACCGCGCCGAGGCAGATGACGGCGTCGACCTGACCGGCCTTCGCGACCTTCTTGGCTGCGAGCGGAATCTCGAAAGATCCCGGCACGCGAACGATGGTGACGTTGTCGAGTGAGGAACCGTGCCGCACGATCGCGTCGAGTGCGCCTTCGATGAGGCGGCCGACGATGAACTCATTCCATCGGCTGGCGACGATCGCGAACCGCAATCCTTCGGCGACAAGGCCGCCTTCAATCCGCTTGGGGTCAGCGCCCACTCCATTCTCCAGCCGGTCTCGAGATTCAGGCCGCCCGCAGTATAGGGGAACGGCCGTGGAGGCGGAAGGGCGCGGCAATGGCGCACGGCTCGTGGCGCCTGGGCCAAACGGTTTGCGTTGCCACGGGCCGCAAGACCGAGCCATGTCCCGACCCAGGCGTGCGTTGCCACCGGCCGCAAGAACAAGCCATCGCCGACCCAGAACCCCGAGCGCAGCGAGGGGCCGAGGTCCAACCCACGGCCAGTCGGGACTAAAGTCGGCCCCTCGCTGCGCTCGGGGTTCTGGGCCAAACGGTCACGGGCCGCAAGACCGGGCCATGTCCCGACCCAGGCGTGCGTTGCCACGGGCCGCAGGAGCGAGCCATCGCCGACCCAGGCGTGCGTTGCCACGGGCCGCAAGACCGAGCCATCGCCGACGGTGCGCGTTGCCAGGGGCCGCAGGAGCGAGCCATCGCCGACCACTCGTGTTGCGCCACCGAACGCCTGTGTGAGAAAACACCGCGTGCCGAACCGCCCGTGATGGGGGCGAGGCTCTCGAGCCGAATTACCCTCTCGCATTCCTGCGGTTTCGTTCCTTCGATTCCACTCCGCGGCCTTCCTTCAAAACGACGTGAAAGACATGCGAAAGACGCTCACCATTGCGCTGCTGTTGACGATCGCCCTGATCGGCGTCGCGTCGCCGACATCGTCGTTGCCGCGCGCGCGCAACCTCACGATTCTCTACTTCAACGATATCCACGGACACCTCGAGCCATGGAAACCCGATGCAAAGAGCGACGCGACCATTGGCGGCATCGCCCGGATCGCAACCGTCGTCGAACGCATCCGTCGTGAGAACCGCGCCCTTCGGCGGTCCACCGTTCTTTTGCAGGCCGGCGACATTCTGCAGGGCACGCCGCTCTCGGCCGTGTACCAGGGCGAACCCGATATCGAGTGCTTCAACATCATGGGTGTCGACGCGATGACGCTCGGGAACCACGAGTTCGACTTCGGCAAGTCGAACGTGGCGAAACTCGTCGAGCGCGCCGACTTCCCGATTCTCAGTGCCAACGTGTTCTGGACCGACGGCCGTCCGTTCGCCCGGGCGTCGACCGTCGTCGAATCCAACGGGCTGCGCGTCGGAGTCCTCGGACTGACAACGGCCGAGACGCCGAGCACGACCTTTCCTACGAACGTAGCGGACCTGACCTTTGACGATCCGATCCGTGCCGCGAGGTATGCAGTTCCGGTGCTCGAACCCCACTGCGACATCGTCGTCGCGCTCACTCATCTGGGCATACCGGAAGACCGGCGTCTCGCCGCCGCGGTGCCGGCGATCGATGTCATCGTCGGCGGACACACCCACGCGAAACTCATCACGCCAGAACGCGTGGGCAACACGGTCATCGTGCAGGCACAGGACTACGGTCGATTCCTCGGCCGCCTCGACCTTCGAATCGAGCCGGATGGGCGCGTCCTCACGGAGCGCGCGGAGCTGATCCCGATCGATGCCTCGATCCCGGACTCGAAGGCCGTCGCGGAGGCGGTCGATAGGTATTCGGGCAAGCTGAAGGACCGGCTCTCGATGTTCGTCGGAACGACGAACGTGCTCCTCGACGGCGACCGGCCGACTGTGCGTTCGAAGGAAACCACGCTCGGCAACCTCATGGCGGATCTTTCGCGAAACGCGGCCCACACCGACATGGCGTTCATAAATTCGGGCTCGCTTCGCGCAAGCATCCTGCCGGGCAAGGTCACGTTTGGTGACATCCTGACGACCCTGCCCTTCAACACGGTCATTCTCTCGGTCAAGCTTCCGGGACGGACCGTGCGCGAGATCCTGGGGTTTTCAGCCTCGCTCAACCCCGAGGATCAGATCGGAGGATTCCTGCAGGTGTCCGGCGTGCGATTCGTCATCGAAAACGGACAGGCCAGGGAGATCTTCGTCGGAGACGCGCCGCTCGACGACGACCGCGTATACACCGTGGCCGTCCCAGACTTTCTGCTGGCCGGCGGTGACGGATACACCATGATCGCGTCGGCGACGCTCGAGCGAATCGATACGGGCATCGTGCTCACCGGCCTTCTCGTCGATCACCTCCGCAGCCGCGGTGTCATTGACGCGAAGATCGAAGGGCGGATCGTGCGACGGTAATCGTTGGCGCGAGGGAAAATGGCCACTCTGCTCATCGACAATGCCGCTGAGGTCGTGACGCTCGCCGGTCCGGCTCGCGCGCGCGTCGGCGAGGAGCTCGCCGAGCCTGCGATCGTCGCCGGCGCCAGTGTCTTCGTTCGCGACGGTCTCATCGAGGCTATTGGAACCGGATCGCAGATTTCGGACCGCGCCGACGCTGAGACTGTCCGCATCGACGCCGGCGGAATGACGGTCGCACCCGGATTCGTCGACGCGCACACCCACCCCGTCTTCGCTGGCTGGCGCGCCGCCGAGTACGAGTTGCGAGTGATGGGTGCGACTTACGAAGAGATCGCCGCAGCGGGCGGCGGCATTCGCAACAGCGTGCGGAGGACTCGCGCGGCGAGTGACGACGATCTCGCCGCCATCGGATTGCGCAATGCGCGCGTCTTCCTCGAACACGGCACGACGACCATAGAGGCGAAGAGCGGATACGGACTGTCGGTCGACGACGAGTGCCGCCTCCTTTCCGTCATCCGCCGGATGGGAATCGAGACGCCGCTCGAGGTTTCGCCGACGCTGCTCGGCGCGCACGAGATTCCGGACGAGTACCGTGACCGGCCAGACGCCTACGTCGATCTCGTCGTCGACGAGATGATCCCGCGCGTCGCGCGCGAGGGACTGGCCGAGGGCTGCGACGTGTTCTGCGAATCGCACGTTTTCTCGATCGACCAGGCACGCCGCGTTCTCGTTGCCGCGCGGGCGCACGGCCTCACGCCGCGCTTCCACGCCGACCAGCTCACGCGGTGCGGAGGCGCGGAACTCGCGGCCGAGGTCGGCGCCGCCTCGGCCGACCACCTCGAGCAGCTCGACGATCCCGGAATCGACGCCCTCGTGCGGGGCGACGTGTCGGCCGTTCTGTTACCGGGCTCGGTGTACCACCTGGGACTGAAGCGGTACGCGCCGGCGCGCCGGCTCATCGATGCCGGAGCCAAGGTCGTGCTGGCGACTGATTTCAACCCGGGCAGCTCTCCAGTTCCGTCAATGCAGATGGTGTTGTCGCTCGCGTGCACGCAGATGCGCATGCGTCCGTGCGAGGCGTTCGCCGCCGCAACGATCAATTCGGCGTATGCCCTCGGCCGTGGCGACCGGGTTGGCTCGATCGAACCGGGCAAGCAGGCCGATCTCGTGCTCTTCGACGCGCCGGACCATCGCAACGTGCCGTACGTCTTCGGTGTCAACCACGCCCTGGTCGTCGTGAAGCGCGGAGTCATCGTCGCGGATCGTCGACCCTGAGCCCACGGGTTTTTCTCCGGCGAGGTATTTTCCGGGACAGCGACCGCTCCATTGCGGCGTGGCACCGTGCACGGCAACGAGCCAGACACGGTCCTCGACAAACCAATGGAGGACGGAACGATGCGATCACAGATTTCAAGGATTGGACTTGCGGCGTTGATGATGGCGGTCTTCTGCGTGGGCGTGGCCTCGGCAGGAAGCACACTCAAGATGCGGGCGCGGTTGCGGTCGGAGACGGCGGCGTTCGCAGTGAGCGGAACGGCGCGCTACGCGGAGCTCGGTCCGCAGCACAAGAAGTTCTCGGTCGAGGTCGAAGGATTCGTTCCGGGTTCGGAACTCGAAGTCTTCATCAACGATGCAAAGGTCGGCGTGATGAAGGTCGACGAACTTGGCGTCGGCGACCTCAACTACGACACGCGGATCCACCCGGGCGACGAGGACTGGCAGCAGTTCCCGATCGGGTTCCCGGAACTGCACACGGGCGACGTGGTGACCGTTGGACGGATCACCGGCACGATGCAGGGTCGCTGACAGATGCGCACGGCGCAAAACCGACGCGGCCAGACTTGCGAGTCTGGCCGCGTCGTGTTTCATGCACGGCATGAACACTCCCGAAGCCCCGATCCTCGAGTGCATTCCGAACTTCAGCGAAGGCCACGATCTTCGAATCGTCGATGCCATCGTTGATGCGATCGCCGGAGTGTCCGGCATCCTCCTCCTCCGGCGCGAGTCCGATGAGGACCACAACCGGTCGGTGATCACGTTCGCGGGCCAGCCGGACGCAGTCGTGAACGCCGCCGTCGCCGGCGTTGCTGCCGCGGTCGACCGCATCGACCTGACGCGACATAAGGGCGCGCATCCGAGGATGGGCGCGGCCGACGTCGTCCCCTTCGTTCCGATCCGGGGACTTACGATGGACGACGCTGTCGCCCACGCGCGCTCGGCGGCGGAGCGAATCTGGTCCGAGCTGCGAGTGCCGGTGTACCTCTACGAAGCCTCTGCGCTTCGACGGACCACATAAACCTCGCCGATCTGCGGCGCGGACAGTTCGAGGCGATCCGCGAGTCGATCGCCACCGACGCGCACCGGGCTCCGGATATCGGCGGCCCGTCGGTCCACCCGGCGGCCGGCATCACGGCCGTCGGAGCCCGAAAGCCGCTAATCGCGTGGAACGTGCTGCTGGATACGTCGGACGTCTCGATCGCAAAGCGGATCGCGCGCCAGGTGCGGGGAAGCTCGGGTGGACTGCCGACGGTGAAGGCTCTCGGCTTCGCAATCCCGTCGAAGGGATATGTGCAGGTGTCGATGAACCTGACGGACTACTCGACGACGCCGATGCACGTTGCTTTCGAGGCCGTGCGCCGCGCCGCCGACGGGGCGGGCGTGACCATTCTCGGAACTGAGCTCATCGGACTCGTTCCGCAGGACGCGATCGCCGCAACTGCCGGCCACTACTTCAGGATTCGAGAGTTCTCGATCGAGCGCGTCCTCGAGCCAAGGATCGACTCGGTCGACCGAACGGCTCGAATTGACACCAGTTTGGACCGGGCCTGAATCGCCCACCCGGGTCTCTTCTACAAAGACGATCAACGCATCAGTACCGTGCGCGGTACTGATGCGCGAGGCGTGCAATTTCAGTGTCGTCACGGATCACGTGACATGTCCGTGAGCGTCTCAGAAATTCGGTGCGATGGATGCCGCCAGAGCGCGAGCCGAGTAGGCAGGCCCGGCCTTTCCGAGCTTCTCGAGCGCTGCGGCTCGAACAGTGAGCGCCTCGATGGCGGCGCGGCGAATCGTGATCTCAGCCAGCGCCGGCAAGGTCTCGTCTGTCGTCATCGGCGACTCGGACGCGAGGCGCAATGCTTCGGACGTCGTGGCGACTGCGGCCGCGGCATCCCCAGAAGCGAGTTCCGTGGCGGCCCGGCCAGCGAGTGCGAAAGCGCGAGCCTCGGCATCGTTTGCTCGAACCGCAAGCGCCATCGCTCGCTCGTACCACGCTTTCGACGCCGCCGCATCGCCCCGCCGGAGCGCATCGGACCCGATTCGCCGGAACGACTCGCCCGCGAGGCCGAGCTTCCCTTCCGCTTCGTAGCGCTCGGCGATTTCCCGACGGAGCCGGTCCCGCACCTCAATCCACCTCGTCTCCTCCGTCGCGTCGCCACGCGACCGGGCGACCGCGGCAAGACCCTCCGCCGCACGTGATGCGGCTTCCGGACGCTTCGCCTCAGCCGCAGCGGCGTACGCCGCCTGGGCGAGCGCCGCGTAACGATCTCGCCACGTTCCGGCCTGTTTCGCCTCGCCGAGCCCTTCCCACGCAAGCCACACCGCTTCCGACATCAACTCGGCATCCACGGCGTTCTTCAGTTCCGTCAGTTCGCGGAACACAGGTTCGGCGCGAATCGCGAGTAGCGCCCGGTCCCGCCGGGCCGCCGCGACCATCACCAGCGACATTCGCGCCGTCGACGCTGTTGCTTCCTTGCCGAGCGACACCGCCACGTGGTCCCAGAGCCCAACGACCGCGGGCGCAACGCCGGCGACTGCGAGTTCAGTCGCCGATCGCTGCAGTTCGGTCGAAAGCGCCGCGGCCGCATTGAGCGGATCGATGCGCTTCGAGGCGTGAAGCCGGTCGTAAAAGCGAAGGGCCTCGAACCCGGCCAGTCGCAGATCCCCGAGTCCGGCGCGGCATCGAAGCGCCTGTTCGGCCGACACGACAGCGTCGTTGACGTCGAGCCCTCCATCGAGCGCGGCGTCGAATCCCCCCGCAAACGCGACGCGGGCCGCTTCAAGATCCCGATTCGCTCCGCCTGCATTCGACGACCGGGCTCGTCCCAGCCAGTTCAGCAGGCGCACCTTGAGCTCCGGCGCCGTGGCGCCGGTCTTTTCGAGCCGTTCGAGCCGGCCAAGCGCAGTCGTGAAGAGCGCGATCGCGCGCGCGGTCGACCGGGCATCGGATTCCGCCAGGTGCGATCGGCCCAGCCAATACTCGACGCCGGCGCGAAGCCCGTCGTTGCGCGCCTCGGTCGCTAGCCCGCCGGCGCGATCGAAGACTGCGCGCGCTTCGGCCGGGCCGACATTCTCGAGCAGCAGAACACCGGCGGCCGTGAGCGTGATGGCGGCGCGGTCCATTTCGCCCGCCTCGATGCGAAGCTTCGCGGCCGCGTCAAAAGCAGCGGCCGCGCGGCGCGCATCATCGCGCGATCTCGAAGCGCCCTGCGCGTGAAGTTGCGCCAGTCGCTCGAGCGCCGCGGCGCGCATCCCGACAGGAGCCGCAGTGGCGTCGAATAGGGACTTCGTCCGCTCGGCGATCCGTATCGCGCGCGCACGCTCGCCGGACTTCTCAGCGGTCGAGATCGCGTCGTTCGCCACGTCGGCGGCGAGCGACTGCACGTCGGGATCGGGCAGCGACCGAGTCTCGAGAATGGCGAGCGCGGCTTCGAGGTCGTCGAGCGCGGGCTTGGGATCGCCGTCCAGCACGCGCGTGGCGGCGACCGTCCGGCGAAGTACGACGCGCGCCCGTTCGAGCGCCGCCGAATCGGCCAGCGTGACCGCCTCCGTGAGGTACCGCCGCGCAATCACCATATCGCCACCCTGAAAGGCGTAGGTCCCGAGCCACGCGAGGCATCCGCACGTCAGTACGGACGAGCCCGAACCGCGCGCGGCAACGAGCGCCGCCTCGGCGCGACGACGCTCGGCAAGCGACGCCGCGGGATCGTCCGCGTCGGCCGCCGGAATCGCGCAGTACGCCGCAAGGGCTCCTTCGACGCCGCGAGCCTCCGGATCGAACGGATTCGTTCCGGGCGCAATTCCGGCGAGCTTGGCAACAAGCGCGGAAACCTGCGGCTCGTCAATGGCAGCCGCAAGCGTCGACAGAACGCGGTCGGACGCGGGAAAGGCTGCGGACTGGTCGTCGAGACGGGCCATCGTCGCATCGGCTAGCGCTTCGTCGAATGCCGCGCGCAGGACTGCGGGATCGGTCGTCGCTCGCAGAGCCGTAGCGTCCGCGCGGTTCGCGGCGACGTCACGCGACACTGTAAGCACGATCGCGATATCTGGATCGTGGGATCGGGCAGGCTGAGCCACTTGCAGGACAGCGAGGGTGGCGACGATCAGTGCGAACACGGCGTGACCTCGAGCGGGGCTTCGGTTTCCTGCGAGGAGCGATGACGCGAGTGTCTCACGCCGGGACGAGACAGCGCAGCGTTTCGGCGGCACGTTGCGGAGCGGTTTCGGGCTCGCCCTCGGCGATGGCTTCGACGAGGTGGCTGCCGATGACGGCGCCGTCCGCATGGCGCCAGATCTCGGCGATGTGATCGGGGTTCGAGACTCCGAATCCGACGGCAATCGGCAGCTTCGTGTGCCGCCGCAGCCGCGCGACGAGCGGCGCAACCGAATCGGCGAGCGCCGCGCGCGCACCCGTCACTCCGGTGCGCGAAACCGAGTAGACGAATCCTCGCGAGACCGCTGCGATGCGCGCAAGCCGCGCGTCTGAGCTCGTGGGCGCTGCGAGAAAAACGGTGTCGATCCCGCACGGACCCATCGCCGAGGTGAGCGGCGCGGACTCTTCCGGAACGACGTCTGTCACGAGCAGCCCTGCCACTCCGGCGATCGCCAGCTGCTCGGCGAGTCGGTCGAGTCCGAACTGCAGCAGGGGGTTGTAATAACTGAAGAGCACGATGGGAATCGGCGAGCGCTGGCCGATGCGTGTTGCCACTTCGAGACATCCGGCGAGCGTCGTCCCGGCGGCCAACGCCATCTCGGAGGCGCGCTGGATCACTGGTCCATCTGCGACCGGATCCGAGAACGGCACGCCGAGCTCGAGGACGTCCGCGCCGGCATTTGCGAGCGCGACGGCGATCTCTACCGTGGCATCGAGCGACGGGAAGCCGGCCGGGATGTAGGGAATGAGCGCACCGCGTCCGCGGTCGCGTGCGGAGGCAAAGGCGGCAGAGAGCGTCGGCATGCGGCATTGGGTCGGGCGAACGCGCCGGACCGCGGCAGTATACACGCGGCCCGCGCGCCGTCGCTCCGGGCTGTTGCGCGCCGCAGGTCCTGTGCGAAGCTACGACGCCGATGTACCACCTCTACGACATCGACACCGACGATGGCCCGGTCACGATGATCGGCGTGCTGCCCCCCGAGATCGCGCTCGGCCACGGGCTGCCGTCGCCGGCCGTTGTCGGGACGCTGCCGCGCGGCGCGACCGAGATCACGCCCGAGACCTTTGCGCCGAACGACGAATTCTCCGAGTTCCTGGGCTATGTGATCTCGAAGCACGGCGCCAGGGACCCCATGCTCGCGGACCAGGCCAGGCAGCAGGGCGACGGGTGGGTGTTCATGGTCGACCTGCGCGTCGGTGAGACGGACGACGAGATCGAGACCGAGGACGTGCTCGGCGCATTTCGTGCGGAGGCCGGTGCGGTCGTCGACGGCTCGTACCGCGCGAATCCGAAACACGCGCTGCTGACGGAGCGCGGTCTGCCGGTCATCGACGAATGGGTCTACGAAAAGCTCGTCGAGGAACTGCTGGCGCTGGAGTAGCGATTCGGCCGAAGTCGTTCTGGCCGCGCGAGCAACAACGTCGCGGTGTCCCGTGCTCGTTTGAACGAATCCCGGTTGAGCCGTTCGTCCCGCCGCGACCCGGCTCGTGCAAGAACCCTCCACGCTCTCCGTTTCTCTCCCCGACACGCACGGAGCCGAAAATATTTCTCGACCTCGAGGGAACCCTACGGCCTGCCGCGCGTCCAAGCACTCGGTCGCGTCAGGCACGGACAGGACGGCATCCTCTCCGCTCGATTCCACGCCGGCGCATTTCTCGAGCACGACCCGTCATTTCCGGGAGGAACCACCCATGCAGCACACGTGTGCCCGCCGTCCACTCGCGTTCGCTCTAGCGTCCCTCACGACGCTCGCCACCTTATCCGCCGTCACGCAGCCCCACGTAGCCCGCGCCTGTTCACCGCCGCCAACGTTCAGCGAGATGCTCGGCTCCTCCGACGTCATCGTGATCGGCTCGGTCGGCGAGATCTCGAAGGGCTAGGTCAATTACGGTGACGAAAGTTTCGAGGTCTCGATTGCGACCGTAAATGTCGCCGAGAGCATCAAGGGACCCGTCGAGCGCGGCAAGACCATGCAGGTCAGCCAAATCGACGCATCCGCCTTCAACCGCATGGAGAACGAAGAGGAGGCTCTCGAGCCCGATTCCTCCGACGAGTCGGGGATTCCGCTCTCCATGCGAACCGGCCTCTTTCTCATCTCGGGACAGGAAGGCGACGGATCGGAAGGGCCGTCGGGCTGGTCCGCGATGCGAGTCTACGACATCACGGATCAGGCCACGCGGGATTCGCTCGTTCCGCTTGTCCGCGAACACACCGAGCTCGATGCCATCAACGACAAGGTGAAACGGCAAGCGGCGTTTCTCGAGTGGATCGTCAGGTGTGCCGAGAACCCGACGACGCGCCGCGAGGGCTTTTACGACTTCAGCCAGCTCGACGCCACCAGGCAATGGCGGCTGCAGTCGGAGGAAGCCGCGGACCGCGAGCACCCAGTGGCAAAGGTCGCGTTTACCGACGGCCAGATCGACCGGCTCGTGACGGTCTGGCTTGAGACGCTCGCGAATCGCGACGACGGTGCGATGTGGTTCGGCGCGTCGCTCGGAGAATACCGGGGCGAGCTCGTCGCTTCGCGCCTGCTCGACGTCATCGCGACGGATGGCGAAGGCGCGATGAGCGACGTTGGCACGTGGATGATGACCGTGGCATCGATCTACGAATGGCGGTCCGGTCACCTGCTCACGCAGAAACTCTGGGAGAGCGAGGACCCGGTCGAGCGCGCGAAAATCGTGAAGCAGTTTCTCGAGCTCGCCCCCATTCGCGGCGAGATTCCGGAAGCTGTCGTCACCGAGGGCTCTGACGACGAGGCGACCGAGTCGACTGACGACATCGAATCGGAAGCCGTCACCGAGATGGAGAACATCGAGCGCGAGGCGATCGAATCCATCGAGAACGCCGGAGAGGAAGAGGTCGTGGAGGTCGGGGCCGAGCTCGAAATCGAGCCGATGGATCTCGTCGATCTCAGGAGACCGGACGTCATCGACTGACGATTGCGCTCGTTACCACCCCCACGATCCGGGACCGCCCTTGAAGGGTCCCACGATGTTCTTCGTGATCCAGCCGCCGTAGAAATCCCCCTCCTGCGCGGCCACACGTTCGCCGTCAACCGAGCAGGCATCGACGCGCGACGGATAGAACGCGACGTGATCGCGAAGCGCGGCGAACGCCGGCGTCGGGTCCGCGTAGAACCACGCGGCATCCGGCGCCTCGCGGTCGCCGAGTCTGATGGAGTAGTACCCGGCTCGCCCCTTCCATTCGCAGTAGGAGGTGCGCGGCGAGGTCTGCAAAAACTCCATGCGAATGTCCGCCGGCGGGATGTAATAGACAGGCGGATGGCTCGTCTCGAGCACGCGAGCTGCGCGCATCGTGTCGGCAATCAGAACGCCGTTGAACTCGACGGTGATGCGCTTGTTCGATGGCTCGAGGCGCGGAGGGCGGGGGTAGTCCCAGACGGATTCCTGGCCGGGACCGGGTTCGATGCGATTGGCCATGGAGGCATGGTGCCACAGGTTCCCCGCGACTTAGGCTTCGCGCCTTTGCGGGACCTTTGCGTCTTTGCGAGAAATGCGGCCGCGGACAGGTTCGCGCAAAGGCGCAAAGTCGCCAAGGCACGTGCCATAATCCCTTTCGCCGCGGGTTTCTACACGCAGCCATTCCACCGCCTGCTACATCGAGGAGCCTTCGTGCCCGACGACGAGCGGAACCACGACGATCGGCCGTCCGACCCCGACACGACCGTCCCGTTCTCAGCCGCGCACCGTCCCCGAGCCGGCGTCCGCGACGAGAGGCCCGATGTCGAGGCCACCGGTCCGTTCACCATTCCGCGCCGTTGCGTCCTCTGCGGCGCTCGGTACTCCGATGGCCGGCGAGTCTGTGATCGTGACGGCTCCGTGCTTGACGACGACGTCGATGCCGCTGTCGGCTCCACGCTCGACGGCCGCTACCGCATCGAGAGCGTTCTTGGCCGCGGAGGCATGGGCGTTGTGTTCCGTGCGCGCGACGTCGAGCTCGAGCGAACGGTCGCCATCAAGCTGCTCGACGATCGATACGCCTCGGAACCCGTTGCCCTCCGTCGATTCGTCCGCGAAGGAAAGATCGCTCGAGAGTTCGTCCATCCAGCCGTCGTCGGCATTCACGACATCGTCTGTCGCGACACGGGGGCCGTCTACCTCGTTCTCGAATACATCGACGGAAGGACGCTCGGTACCGTGCTGCGCGAGCGGGGACAATTCGCTCCGGCCGAGGCCGTGGCAGTCGCCCGTCCAATCGCCGATGCTCTCGACGCCGCGCACGCGAAGGGCATCGTCCATCGCGACCTCAAGCCTGAAAACATCATGCTTCGCAGCGCCCAGGCAGAGCCTCGCGCGAAACTGCTCGACCTCGGCATCGCGATCGTGCACGCAACGGCGGACCAGGGAGCCGACACGCGGCTCACGCGTCAGGGCCACTGGATCGGGACGCCGCTCTACATGGCGCCCGAACAGTGGAATGCCGCGAATTCCGACGAGGGCCTCGACGGCCGCGCCGACGTCTATGCCCTGGGCGTCGTCGTCCATCAGCTCGTCGCCGGCGCGACACCGTTTTCGGGAAACATCGACGCACTGCGCACGCAACACCTCGAGGCTCGTCCAAACCGGCTCGACGCCGCGGTCGCGGGCGTCCCGCGGGCCTTCGCCGAGGCCGTTTCGCGCGCCATGGCCAAGGACCGGAAATCCCGATATGCGACGGCTGGGGAATTCCTCGACGCGCTCGAGCGGTCGCTGGCCGGAGTCGAGACGGCCGTCCCCGCACCCGCGGCCGCCGACACCGCTCCAACGCTCGACGAGGCAGCGGTCGTGGGTCCTTCGACGATCGACCTCGTCGTGGTCTCGACCGGAGAGGTCGACCGGATTCCGGGAAACCTCCCGGCGCAGGCGACGAGCTTCATTGCACAGGATGGCGCCGTCGACGACATCGTCGCCGCGTTCGGCCGGGCGCGCTCGGTGACGCTCACGGGTCCGGGAGGAATCGGCAAGACGCGGCTCTCGCTCGAGGCGGCTTCCCGGCTCGAGGATCGCTTTGCCGACGGAACCTGGTTCGTTGAGTTGGCGGCGATCGCCGACGCGGCGCTCGTTACCCAGGCCGTAGCCAATACCCTCGGCGCGCGCGAGCGTCCGGGCGAGCCGCTGGCGACGTCGATTCACGAGCGGATCGGTGACGGCAGGCTCCTCGTCGTTCTCGACAACTGCGAGCACGTCGTGGACGCGGCCGCGGATCTGGCCGCCCGGCTGCTACGGGCGTGCCCGCGCGCGAGCGTGCTGGCGACGAGCCGCGAGTCGCTCGCCATCCCCGGTGAGTTGGTGATCGCGGTTGCACCGCTCGCCGTGCCTTCGTCCACCGTGCGAGACGACGAACTGCTCCATTCGCCGGCCATCCACCTCTTCATGGACCGCGCGCGCGCCGCGGCGCCGGCGTTCGCACCGGCACCCTCCGATCTCGCGACAATCGCCGCGATCTGCCGAAGGCTCGATGGCCTTCCGCTCGCGATCGAGCTTGCAGCGGCTCGCGTGCGCGCCCTTGGACTCGGTGAAGTGCTCTCGCGTCTCGACGACCGGTTCCGGCTGCTGGCCGTGTCCGAACGCGGGCGTTCGTCGCGGCAACGGACGCTCTATGCCGCGATCGACTGGAGTTTCCAGATGCTCACAGAGGCCGAGCGTGCCGTTCTCGGACGGCTTGCCGTCTTCGCATCCGGCGCGACCCTGGATGCCATCGAGCTGGTCTGCGCGGACTCGGGTGACGATGCCGTGGTACGGCGCGAGTCGGTTGCCGACCTCGTCGACGGCCTCGTCGCGAAGTCGCTCATCGTTGCGGATCTCGAGCGCGAGCCGGTTCGCTACCGGATGTTCGAGTCGATCCGGGCCTTTGCCCTCGAGTCACTCGCTGCCGCGGGAGAGCGGGAAGCGATGGAATCGCGCGTCGACGACTGGGTCATCGCGATGGCGCGCGTGTGCGGAGCGGCTCGCGCGACGCCCGCCCAGCCGGTCGAGGAGAAGCGAATACGTGCCGAGCTCGACTCCATTCGGCAGTCCCTCGAGCGGCTGTCGCGCCGCGACGACGGCGGCGATGGGCTCGCGGCGGCGGCAGCGTGGCTCGGGCCTTTTTTCGAGAACTACGGGCTCTTGACGGAGGGACGCGCGTGGCTCGACGCCGCGGTTGCAGCCGGGACGTCACAGCCCGATCGCGGGCTTGCGCTATTCTGGTCGGGAGTCCTCGCGATCGACCAGGGCGACCACAATGCGGCAGAAGCGCGGCTCGAGTCAGCGCTCGACGACGCTCGCGAGTCCGGTGATCAGCTGGCGATGGCGCGCGTGCTGAGGGTGCTCGCATTCCTCTCGATGCGCCGCAACGAGGAAGCCCGGGCCGTTGGTCTGGCTTCGGAGTCCGCGGCGGTCTACCGGCAGCTCGGTGACGAAACCGGCGAAGTGGCGGCGACGCGCATCGTGGCGCTCGTGGCGATCGGACGGGGTGAATACGCCGACGCCCGTCCGATGCTGGAGCGCTGTGAGGCCTTTCACCGGCAGAGACGCGACGAGCGCAGCCTCGCGATCGCGTGTTACAGCCTCGGGATCGTGTACGGCGGCCTGGGCGAATTCGAGGCGGCTGAGCATTACGCGAACGAGGCTGTCTCTATCGCCGAGCGGCTTGCGGACGAGCAGACGCTGGCGTATGCGGCGCACACGGTCGGCTGGGTTGCCGCCGAACGCGGTGACGCGAGTGCGGCGATTGCCGGGTTCCGGCGCTCGCTCGAGCTTGCGCAGTCGGTTGGGGCAGGCACGGCAAGCGTGTACGCGATCGAGGGGATCGCCGGAGCGCTCGCGATGGAGGGACGCGCCGAGGCGGCGATCGCGCTTTCAAGTGCGGCGGCAGCGCACCGGCAGGGGACGGACCAGCCGCTCACCGATCTCGAACGTCAGGCGCTCGACCGTAAGCTCGAGCCGGCGCGCGAGGCCCTGACCGCCGAGCTGCGCGCGGCGGCCGAAGCGCGCGGCGCCAGGATGGAATACGAGGCGATGGTCGATGCGGCGCTGCGGGGCGGAGGGTAATGATCCCTGCGCCACTGCGTCTGCTCTCTGCGCCGCTGCGAGAAATCCGGCCGCTCGACAGGTTCTCGCAGAGGCGCAAAGGACAGACGCAAAGACGCAGAGTTTTCAGGCTGAAGAGGCTACCCGACCAGCCCCGCCTCACTCCGCACCACCCGATACCTGTGCAGCGGCGACGCGTACAGCCTCCGCAACCACTCGGCATTCCAGTACGTTCGCCCATTCGGTCCGGCGAGCCGCACCGTACCGGGGACGCGCTGCGCCTCCGCAAACGACGGCACGCGTCCATCCTCCGTCGAGAACCGCGTCGCCGTCGCCGGGTCATACACGTGCCACTCGCCGTCGAACGAGACCTCGACGAGCGGATAGGTCAGTCCGGGATGGTCCGGATCACCGACGTCAACGAGTCGCGACTCGTATCCGGCGATGCGCGCGAGTGATGCCATCGCGTCGTTTAGGTCGCTCGCCCGTCCCGAACCAAGCGCGACGGTTTCGTGCGGAGTCCGTCTTTCGAGAGCGTTCGGGTCGTAGAGCGACGCAACGAACTCGTCGAGCGCCCCGACCCGCTGCGTGTCCGTTGCTGCCTCCACGCTAACCGCCCGGACGACACCGGCCAGGTAGGCATCGCCGTGGAACTCGACAACGGCGAACGAGTTCAGTCCCGACACGTCTTCGAGCGCCACGAGAGGAGAGTCCGTTACCGGCAACGATCCAATGTCGAGGACTCCGCGGTCCGACGGAACATGCGAAGCGACAACCTGTGAAACCGAAGCGGACCGTCCGTCCTGAGACACGGCGATCCGGTACTTCTGACCCGGACGCCACGCGACGCCCGGCAGCGAAAACCGGCCTTCTGCGTCGGCGAAGGTCGCGAGCCCACTGCGGCTCCCGACGACGTCGACGCGGGCGTGGGGCGCGACTCCGCGACCGGCGAGCACGACCATCGTCGGGTCGGCCGGTTCTCCCGTGAATATTGAGACGACAGAGCGGACAGAGGTACGGGTCGCCCTTTGGACTGACCGGCCGGGCGTGGTGGTCGCGACGAACACGACCGTCAGCGCCACGATCGCGACCGCTCCCGCCGTACGCCGAACTCGCGCCCCCCGTGCACACAGAACCGCGAGCGGTAGCGAGCCAGCTACGCGGACGAAGGCCCGGGCCTTCGTGTCTCCGGCTTGCTCGACGGAGACGGCCAGGCGGTCAACGGACATTGAAGGATCCGTGCCCTCCTTGATTCCCGACACAGCGCTCAACTGAACAGCAGACCGCGCCATCGCCACCGTTGACGCTTCCGGCTCGACGTCGAGCTCTCGCATGAGCGTTTCTCGGCACACGGCGAGCAGTCGCAGCGCCTCGGTGCGATCTCCTCGCCGGATCGCCGATCGAATGAGGCCCTGAAACGCCGATTCCGACGCGGGCTCGACATCGAGCAGCCGCCTCCAGTGGCGTTCAGCACTCCTGGCGTCGCCCGCCTGTTCGCGCATCTCTGCGGCGCGCTCGAGCACGCGCGCTCGAGGTCCGAATCTCGTCCCGGAGGGGCATCGTCCACGGCTCGTACAGAAACTCCGGCAATAGCTCGCCGGGGATAAGCCTGACGGCCGAGTCGAGCGCGGCCGAAGTCCCCGCGGCGAGACCGAACCGTGCAGCGTCTCGGAACTCGACGGCGTCGACGGTCACTCCTCCGGGCGCAGTCAGGTGCAGCATCCCGTCGCTGCTGGCGAGGAACCGGGACGGCGCCCGCGCAGCGAGATCCGGTTCGAATGCCCGCCGGAGCGCATGTACGGCCTTGGCGAGCTGGTTCGCCGCGGCATCTCCATCGAGGTCAGGCCAGAGTGCATCGGCGACCTGCTCCCGGCGCAGCTGGAATTGCGGCGCGAGCGCGAGCATCGAGAGAACCGCGCGCGTCTTCGAGCGGCGAAGCGCGTCGTCGCCCACTGGCGCGCCGTCGAGCCGGACACCGAAGCGTCCGCAGAGCTCGATGCGCATGCGGCCCATCGAAGAGGAAGCCGGAGCGACGCGAGGGGATTCGCCGGAACTGGGCATGTTTTTCTCGAGAGGCCGAAGTGTCGGCGTGAAGAGTAGACCCGCGGCCGCCGGAACGCGCAACAAGGCCCCGTGGTTTCAGAATCTGCGCCTCTGCGCCTCTGCGAGTTCTTTGCGTCTCTGCGAGAACCTGCCTCGGAGCCATGTTTCTCGCAGAGACGCAAAGAACTCGCAGAGGCGCAGATGGCGGTCTACCGTCGCCGATACCGTCATTCGTGAGGCGTTTCTCCGATCGCCGCCCCTCGCGAGCCGGTTGCGCGGTACGATGCGACTCCGAACGATGCCTTCGAAATCAGACATAGGCAGCCGGAGCATTTTCGTCGTCCTGTCGGGTGACGAAGAGAGCTTCGGGGCCAGCCTGCGCCAGATGGCTGGCTCGCGGGAAGTCGAGATCCTGTCGAAGAACGAGCTTCGTCCTCGCGCGATTTTCTCGACCCTGCGTCGGCTTTGGTCCAGGCCGATCGACACGTTTTCGTACTTCACGATCTCAGCGGCGTGGCAGCAGCGTCGGGTCCTGCTCCTCCTGATCAGCCTTGCGGCGGGCGCCCGCCGAGCGGTCATTCTGGATGGCCAAGAGTCAAGCACGTATTCGTGGAACCGCATCATCTTTCGCGAAGTCCCGCGCACCGTCGTCGAGATCGTCACGGCGCCGCTACTCCTTCTTCTCGACAACGTCGCGAGGACGGTCATCGACGGGCTTTGCAGCTCAGGCGCTTTGCCGCCCGCGGCTTACACACGCGGGCTCGGGAGCTGCGAGACGTGGCTCTACGTGCTTCAGGTACCGGCCTCCGTTCGCCTGGAGAGCGGCACCTCGAGCCATGTCCGCGGCGTTCTTGAAGCGCTAATCGAGACGGGACGCGATGTGCGCGTAGTAAGCTACGGCGAGCTCCCGGCGATGTCGACGTGCCACCGACGCACGGAGGTCGCGTGGCCTCCGATCGCCTGGTTCGGCCTCTTCCCGCGCTTGCGCGAACGCTTCAACAACCTGGTCTGGCTGATCCGCCTTTGGCGCGCGACCGGGCAGGCACGGCCGGACGTCGTCTACCAGCGCCACGCCCGCCATGCCTGGGCGGCCGCCGCCGTTGCACGACTTCGCGGCATTCCATTCGTGCTCGAGTTCAACGAGAGCGAGGTTCGAGCGGGAGTCGGCTGGAACGGGCTTGCGAGAACGTCGGACGTGCGGCGCTCGGAGTCCTTCTGTCTGCGGCACGCGACCGTCGTCGGATACATCTCCGACGAACTTTCCGAGCTCACAGGAACGGCGGCCGGACGGCGCGTCGGACGATCGTGAATCCGAACGGCGTCGATCTCGAGCACTTCGGGTCAAGCGAAGCCGAGCTCGACGGGCAGCGTCTGCGCCGTCGGCTCGGGTTCGACACGTGTGTGGTGGTCAGCTTCGTCGGGACGTTCATGCCGTACCACGGGAGCGAGGTCCTCGCGGACACAGTACGTCTGCTCGGATCGGAGGAGAACGTCCGGTTCCTGTTCGTGGGTGACGGTTGCCAGCGCACGTCCACGGCGAGAGCGCTCGAGGCCGAGGTCGGCACGGATCGGGTCGCCTTTGCCGGCCGGGTGGCCTATGCCGAACTTCCGGCGTATCTCGCAGCATCGGACATCTGTGTGGCCCCTTACGTACCGGTCCCGGCCGGCGCCGTCTTCGTCAACTCTCCGATCAAGATCCTCGAGTACATGGCGGCCGGACGCGCGACGATTGCGAGCGACCTTGGACAGATACGGAGGATGCTTGGAAACGGCGCCGGAGTTCTCGTGCCGCCCGGTGACGCCGACATTCTCGCGGACGCGATACGGCGCCTTGCGAGCGATGCGGCGACTCGAGCGGAGCTTGGCGCGGCCGCGCGTCGGGAAGTGCAGCAATATTCGTGGCGACGGCACGTCGAGCGGGTCCTGGAGGCGCTCGAAGGTATTTGAACGATGAGTTTGAATTCACCCCTTCTTTGCTTCGCGTCTTCGCGCCTTTGCGCCTTTGCGTGGCCTTCTTCCGGTCGTCGAAGACGTTCACGCAAAGGCGCAAAGGCGCAAAGCAGACTGAAGGCGGCCATCCGTTGCCGTTGCGGTTATCCTCGAGTCGTCCGACGCGCCGTCGCGACTGACGCGCCTTATGTCCGACACGATGCCCACCATCTTCTTCGGTCACGGCAGCCCGATGAACGCGCTCGGTGGAACCGGATATTCGGACCGCTGGCGCGAGATCGGCGCCGGCCTCCCTCGACCGGACGCCGTGCTCTGTGTTTCGGCACACTGGTACGTCCGCGGCACGCACGTGACGGCGATGGCGGCCCCTCGCACGATCCACGACTTCGGCGGCTTCCCGCCCGAGCTTTCGGCGATCCGCTACCCGGCGCCTGGTGATCCGGCGCTTGCGCGCAGAGTCAGCGAGCTGCTTGCGCCAGTCCCGGTCGGGCTCGACGAAGGGGAATGGGGCCTCGATCACGGCACGTGGTCGGTACTCGTGCACGTCTTTCCCGACGCAGACATTCCGGTCATCCAACTCAGCATCGACCGGACCCTGTCCGGGGCGGCCCATCACGCGCTGGCAAGAGGGCTTGCGCCGCTGCGGGACGAAGGAGTGCTCGTTGTGGGGAGCGGCAACATCGTCCACAACCTGCGGCGAATGAACTGGGATCTCGGCGACGGCGACGGCTTCGACTGGGCGCGGCGATTCGATGCGCGGGTGCGCGAGCTCATCGCCGCTGGTGACGGCGAGGCGCTTGCGAACCTCGAGCGGCTAGGCGCAGACGCCGGCCTCTCGATCCCGACGCCGGAACACTACCTGCCGTTGCTCTACGTACTTGCGTTACGACGCCCGGGCGAGGATCCGGCTTATCCGGTCGAGGGCTACACCGGCGGCTCGATCTCGATGACGTCGTTGCGGTTCGGGTAGGCCTTCGAGCTTTGCGTCTCTGCGTCTGCCCTCCGCGTCTCTGCGAGAAACGCGTCCGTACGACAGTTTCTCGCAGAGGCGCAGAGGGCAGACGCAAAGCCGCCAAGGCGCCGGAATGGCGCAAGGTACTCCCTGAGCCCTACTTCTTCTTCGATCCCGAGGCTGACTTGACGAGGAACGTCACCTTCATGACCACCCGGTACTCGCTGACTTTTCCGCCGTTCACGATGACGCGCTGATCCTTGATCCAAGCGCCGGTTACGTCGCTCACGGAATCCGTGGCGCGCTCGATGCCGTTGTTGACGGCGTCTTCGAAGCTCTTCTTGCTGCTCGAGATGATCTCGATGACTTTGGCGACGGACATTTCGTTGTCTCCCTGGTTGGACTTCCATGTCCTTTTATCACACCGACTTCGGCGCCGCGAGCGACCGTCGTTTGCCCTCGGACGATTACCTGGAGTACAGACAACGCCAAGCGCGGCGCCCGCCGGTCCGTATGATCCTGTTCCGCGGAAATGCCAGACACCATGACCACCACCGAGAACTCCGCTTCGCCCTGGCATTCGCATGCGCACCGCCATCCGTCCGCCTTCCTGCTCGCCGCCCAGGTTCTGAGCCTCGTACTTTACGCCGTCTTCGAGGGCAGTCCGAGTGGCCGCGCGGTGCTCGGCACGTTCGGCATCATGGTGCTCTCACTCGTCGTCTGGGTGATCAAGAGCAGCCCGAGACTCCGATGGATCACGTGGATCCTCGTTGTCCCGACGTTCCTGCTCTCGTCGGCATCGGTGCTCATCGACGATCCCAATCTCCTGTTCTGGGCGGCGGTCCTGGAAGCGGCGCTGTATTTCTACGCGGCGGGCTGCCTGATCGCCTACATGTTGGAAGATGTCTGGGTGACGTCGGACGAGCTTTTCGCCGCGGGGGCGACGTTCACGCTGATCGCGTGGGGTTTCGCCTACGCGTACCTGGCCTGCCAGACCTGGCTGCCCGGCAGTTTCTCTGGCGCGACGTTCTCGGGTAAGCCCGAGCACTTCCTCGAGCTCCTCTACCTGAGCATCAACAACCTCTCGTCGGCAGGCCTCGGCGACATCGTGCCGGTCAAGGCGCCGGCGCGGGTCCTCGTGATGCTCGAGCAGGTTGCCGGCGTCGGCTACATCACGGTCGTGGTCTCGCGGCTCATCGGAATGACTATCCTGCGCCGTCGGCGCAGCAAGCGAGACCGGTTGTCGTAGTCCTCCGCGCCTCTGCGCCTTTGCGTCTTTGCGCGAGCTTCTTCCATCTCCAGAAGAAGTTCGCGCAAAGGCGCAAAGGCGCACAAGAAAGAGACTGACAGGGTTTCCCGTCAGTAACCTTCGCCTTCGAGCGTCACCTTTCCCCGGAACGACCGGTAGAGATACGTGAAGTACCCCACCGCGAGCACGAACCCGATCGTCCACCACACGATCCCGACCCCGAGCCCGTATGGCGCCGCCGCCACGTTGTGGATCGTCAGCGAAAGCGCCGGGTCCGTCGACGACGGCAGCAGCGTCGGATAGAGCGCGAACGCCGCACCGCCGAGCATCGCCACGATGAAGCCCGCCGACCCGAGAAACGCTGTCAGGTCGTCGACACGCACCGTGCGGCTCCACAACATCGCCGCGAGAGCCACCGCCACGAGCCCCGGCAGAACGATTCCCCACGGTCGCGCACTGAAGTTCGCGAGAATTCCCGGCCGAACGTACAGCGTCGCCGCAAGGCTCACCACCGTCAGCACGACGATCGCCGACGCGCCGTAGAGCCCCACCCGCCGCGCCCGCGTATTCACGTCACCCTCCGTCTTGAGCGCAACGAAGTTCGCGCCGTGCGTCCCCAGCACCACGAGCGCCACCACGCCCGTCAGCACCGTGTACCAGTCGAGCACGCCCGGCGACGGTCCCGGCATCCAGTCCGTCCACAACGGAACGAAGAAATACCCGTCCGAGCGCAGCGGCACACCCCGCACGACGTTTCCCAGCGCCGCGCCGAAGAAAATCGCGAGCAGCACACTCGCGCCCGAGAACACGACGTCCCACATCGACCGCCACATGGAATTGTCGACGTGCCCGCGCAGTTCCACACCGAGCGCCCGCAGCATCAACAGCCACAGCACCATCGTCAGCGGCAGGTAGAACCCCGAAAAGCTCGAAGCGTAGAGCGTCGGGAACGCGAAGTAGAGGGCTCCGCCGGCCGCGAGCAGCCAGACCTCGTTGCCGTCCCAGACCGGACCGATCGCGCGCAGCGCGAGCGCCCGCTCCTTCTGCGTCTTACCGACGAGAAAATGCACCGCGCCCGTCCCGAGGTCGAATCCGTCGAGCACGACGTAGGCCGTCAGCATGAAGGCAACAAGTACGAACCACAGCGTTTCCATGTGTTGGCCTCCCTAGCTCGGCTGGATGGACTCTTCGTCGTCGTGATGGGTTTGACCGGACAGGAACGCCGGCCCGTGCTCGATTTCGCGCCACATCAGGAACAGGAAGAGCATCGAGAGCAGCGTGTACATCCCCGCGAAACCGAGCAGCGTGAACATCCCGTTGCCCGCCGAGACCATCGGAGACGCACCGTCCGCCGTACGCATCAGCCCGTAGACGAGCCACGGCTGGCGACCGAGCTCAGCCGTCATCCACCCGGCCGTGTTCGCGATGAACGGGAACGGGAACGCCAGCATGAAGATCCAGAGCAGCCACCTCGCGTCGAAGAGCCGCCGCCTCCACATCAGGAAAACGCCGGCGAACGTCACTGCGATGAACATCGTCCCCAGCCCGACCATGATGTGGTAGCTGTAATAGAGCAGCGCGATGTTGTCGGGCCACTGGTCGCGCGGGAATTCATTGAGGCCCTTGACCTGGGCGTTCCAGCGTTTGTAGGTCAGGAAGCTGAGGACGCCGGGGACTTCGATCGGATTGTCCAGCCGCTGTTCGGCCACGTTCGGCTGGCCGATCAGGACCATCGGCGCGCCTTCGCGCGTTTCGAAGAGTCCCTCCATCGCCGCGAGCGTCACGGGCTGGTGCTCGGCCACCATCTTCGCCTGCCAGTCGCCGGTCGGAAACGCCTGCAGGCAGCTTGCGATTAACGCCGCTGTCACGCCCATTCGCAGGAAGAGCTTTCCGTACTCCACCTGGTCTCGCGACAGCACGTAATACGCGCCGAGCGCCGCGACGGCGAACGAGCCCGTCACGAGCGCGCCGCCCATGTTGTGCATGTACTGGTAGATCGCCCACGGGTTGAGCAGCAGCGCCCAGAAGCTGTTGAGCGTCACGGAACCATCGGCCTGGACCGTGTAGCCGACCGGGTATTGCATCCACGCGTTCGTCGCGATGATGAAGTAGCCCGAGAGCCACGACCCGACGAACACCATCGTCGCGGCGAGCCAGTGGCCGACCTTGCCGAGGCGTTTCTCGCCATAGAGAAAGAGGCCGAGGAACGCGGACTCGAGGAAAAACGCGAACATGCCCTCCATCGCGAGGGTCTGGCCGATCACGCCGCCGGCGTACTTCGAGAATGCGGCCCAGTTCGTGCCGAACTGGAACTCCATGGGGATGCCGGTGATGACGCCGAAGAGGAACGAGATGCCGAAGATCTTCGCCCAGAAGCGCGCTGCGATGTTGTAACGCTCGTCGCCCTTCCAGAGGTAGAGGCTCTTGAAGATGACGATGAGCGGCGCGAGCCCCATCGTGAGCTGCGGGAAGAGGTAGTGGTAAGTGATCGTGAACGCGAATTGCAGCCGGTGGACGAGGAGTGCGTCATCCATGGGCGAAGCCTCCGTGGGTCGAGGTGGGGTCCCGGACGCGATCCTACACCTTCTTGCGTGTCGACCTTGGCGCCTTTGCGCCTTTGCGTGAACTTCTTCGGAAGCAGGAAGAACTTCGCGCGAAGGCGCAAAAGCGCGGAGGTTGAGCGGACCTGTCTGGTAGCGACTTCGGTTCGCCTGTGGCACTCTCCCGTCTGAGATCCGCATGGACGTAATCGCCGAACACACCGTCCTCCAAGACCGCTACGAGATCGTCCGGCAGCTCGGCCGCGGCGGCATGGGCGCCGTCTATCTCGCGACCGACCGCCGCTTCGGCAGTACCGTCGCCCTCAAGCAGACCCTCGTCACCGGCGAGCAACTCCGCAAGGCCTTCGAGCGCGAAGCGCGACTGCTGAACACGCTCCAGCACGCGGCGATGCCGCACGTCATCGACTATTTCTTCGAGGGCGAGGGTCAGTTCCTCGTCATGCAGTTCATCCCTGGCGAAGACCTCGGTCACATGCTCAGATCCCGCCCGGGCCCGTTCGAGGTCCCGAACGTCGTGCTCTGGCTCGACGAACTGCTCGACCTGCTCGATTACCTGCACACCCACGAGCCGCCGATCATCCACCGCGACATCAAGCCCGAGAACCTCAAGCTCACGCCGCGAGGGAAGATCATCCTGCTCGATTTCGGCCTCGCGAAGGGCCTGGCGGAGCTCGGCTCCGCCACGCAGTCGACCGCCAGTGTCATCGGCTACACGCCGGCCTACGCGTCGCTCGAGCAGATCCGCGGACTGGGAACGGACGCGCGATCGGACCTCTACTCGCTTGCGGCGACGGCGTATCACCTGCTCACGGGTCAATTGCCGGCTGACGCTCTCCAGCGCGCCGATGCCTTCGTCAACGGCGCGCCCGACCCGCTGCGTCCGATCGAGTTCCTGAACCGCAAGATTCCTGGACGCGTCGCCGAGGTCCTGCACCGAGCGCTGGCACTCAAGCGCGATGACCGGCCCCCGAGCGCTCGCGATCTGCGGATGATGCTGCGGGAGGCTTGCGGCGACCTGTTGACCAGCGCGCTTGGCGCGTCGGCACCGATCGGATTCGGCCTGCCCACGGGTTCGGCCGGCGGCTTGCCGACGAGACCGGCGGATGCGGACACGCAGCCGGCGACGTATCCGGTACCGTTCTCGGTGCAACCTCCAACCGTGTCGGGCGACCCGAGCCTCGGGGGCGCGGCCCAGGCAGTGAGCTCCGGACCGGGCTACTCCGTTCCGCGCACGGTGCCGACACCGGAGCCGGCTCGTGCGTCCGGAGGTGGTCTCGGACTCGCGGCGGGAATCATCGGCGGCGTGCTTTTCGTCGTGCTCGTGGCGGCGTCCGTCGTCGGTGTGATCGGCTGGCAGAAGGGCTGGTTCTCTGGAGGAGGCACCGTGCAACCGCCGTCTACCGGGACCGGAACGACGGACCAGGGAATGAAGCCGCCGCCACTAAGTACCGGAAGCGAAACTGGCGGCCTCCCAAAGACGACGAACACGGGGGACGGCGAAGGCAAACCGCCTCCGCCACCGCCTCCTCCGGTGGAGCTTCGCCTCACGGCGACCGCATCGAGTGTCCGTGATCCGATCAAAACGAACAGCTATTCGGCGGACATGGCTGTCGACGGCCGGCGCGACACGTCCTGGGTCGAGGGTGGCGGCGGGCCTGGTTTCGGCGAGTCGATCGACGTGAAACTGTCGTCGCCGAAGGCGCTGCGCTACATCAAGGTGTGTCCCGGTTTCTTCAAGAGCGCGGTGACTTGGCGAAATAACAACCGGATTGCGGGGGCGACGATCGTGCTGTCGGATGGGCGACGGATTCTGGCGTCGTTTGCGGACGTCGAGACCGAGCAGTTCGTCGAGGTGGGTGGTGGGGCAGTCACCGGATTCCGGATCGTGATCGACGAGGTGTACTACGGCGGCGACAACCTCGATACGTGCATCTCCGAGATCGCGGTCGAGGTGCAGTGACACACCCCTAGCGGTAGCGACCGCACCTGAGCACACGCGTGGTGCGCCGCCACGGTGACCCGCTCGCTGGCGCTCGCGGTACTGATCCTGCCACGACATGAATGGCAACTTGTCGGACGCGATGTGAAAGACATGTTTCGGTGACGGGGGATCAGTGCCGCGAGCGATAGCGAGCGGGTCGCATTGGAGACGGGATACGCCGGTGGTCGAGTGCGCTCGCTCCTTACCGCGTAGCGGTTTCGTTCAGCGAACGCACCTGAGCACACGCCTGGTGCGCCGCCACGGTGACCCGCTCGCTAGCGCTCGCGGTACTGGTGCTTCCGCTGGAAGTCGTGGGCGCTCCGCGTGTAGGCTTCGACGCGTCGCGGCCGGAAGGGGACATCCATGCCAACGAGCCATCACACGCCCGTCCGGAGCCTCAGGGACTTCCTCGACGTCCTTCGCCGCGAAGGCGAGATCGTCGAGATCACCGCGCCGACCGATCCGAAGCTCGAGATCGCCGAGGTCCACCGCCGTGTCATCGCGGGCGGCGGCCCCGCGTTGCTTTTCTCCAAGCCAACTACCGGCGACTTCCCCGTCGTAACGAACCTCTTCGGATCGGCGCGCCGGATCGAGCTCGCCTTCGGCCCGCGCCCCGAGGCTTTCGTCGCGGATGTCGTGAAGATGGTCCAGACCATAATGCCGCCGACGCTCGGCAAGCTGTGGTCCTTCCGCCACATCGGCATGCAGGGCGTGAAGCTCGGCCTGAAGAAGGTTTCGCGCGGCCCGGTGACCGAGGCCGTCGACCGGCCGGCGCGGCTCGACCGGCTTCCGATCCTCACCACCTGGCAGGAGGACGGCGGCCCGTTCGTCACGCTCCCGCTCGTCTACACCGAGCACCCCGAAAACGGCTCGCACAACCTCGGGATGTACCGCATCCACGTCTACGACAACGAGACCACCGGGATTCACTGGCAGATCGGCAAGGGCGGCGGCTTCCACCACCACCTCGCCGAGGAGCGCGGCGAGCCGCTTCCGATGACGCTGTTCATCGGCGGACCGCCGGCGCTGATGCTCTCGGCCATTGCTCCTCTGCCCGAAAACGTCCCGGAGCTCATGCTCGCGTCATTGCTGCTCGGCGAACGATTGCCGCGCGTGCCCGCCGATCCGCTTGCGCACGTTCATCCCCTGATTGCCGAGTGCGAGTTCGCGGTTACGGGCCGCGTTCTGCCGCACGAGCGACGGATGGAGGGGCCTTTCGGCGATCACTACGGCTATTACTCGCTTGCACACGAGTTCCCGGTCTTTCACGCCGACGCGGTCTACCACCGGCGCGACGCCGTTTACCCGGCGACGGTCGTCGGCAAGCCGCGGCAGGAGGACTTCTTCATCGGCGACTACCTGCAGAAGCTGCTGTCGCCGCTGTTTCCCGTCGTGATGCCGAGCGTCACGGACCTGTGGAGCTATGGCGAGACGGGTTTCCACTCGCTCGGCGCAGCGGTCGTGAAGGATCGCTACGCCCGCGAGGCGATGGTTTCGGCGTTCCGGATCCTCGGCGAAGGGCAGCTCTCGCTCACGAAGTTTCTGATGCTCGTCGACACGCCGAGGGACCTGACGGACTTCCGAGGGCTGCTCGCGCACGTGCTCGAGCGGATCGAGTGGTGGCGCGACCTGTTCGTTTTCTCGAACCTCGCGCACGACACGCTCGACTACACGGGCCCGAAAATGAATCACGGATCCAAAGGCGTGATGCTCGGACTGGGGCCGGCCGTACGGGAGTTGCCGACGGCGTTCACGGGAGAGCCGTCGCGAGGGGTTCGCGATGTGCAGGTGTTTTGCGCGGGGTGTCTGGCGGTCGCGGGTGTTCCCTACTCCGAGGACCCCGATCAGGCGAAGTCGATCGCCGAGGACCCGGCGTTCGCGGACTGGCAGCTGATCGTGCTGCTCGACGATGCGAGTGTCGCCGATTCGCAGGCGGACTTCCTGTGGGCGTGGTTCACGAGGTTCGAGCCGGCGGGTGACATCCACGCCGCGTCATTCGACGTCCGGCGGCATCACCTGGCGTACCGGGCGCCTATCGTCTTCGACGCGCGGATGAAACCGACCTATCCGAAGGAGCTCTTCCCCGACGCGGCCATAGTCGGGCGTGTCGACAGTCGCTGGGACGAGCTCTTCCCCGGCGGCGTCCCGCACGTCGAACGGCCGTCGGGCGAGCCGGATACTGGTCCACAGATTTCCGCGGATACACGCGGATAGATCGGTACTGGGTGCGGTTGCGCCAGAGATCTCTCGGTTGCGGACCGACCCGAGCGCTACCGCGCCCGGTACTGATGCTCGGGCTAGGCTACCGGGCCGGCTACTGATGCTCGGGCTAGGCTACCGCGCCCGGTACTGACTCAACTTTTTCCGACGGTTCTCGATTATGGGGCGTGCGAATTCTGAGAACGCCCGAGGACGTCGCGGAACTGCGTACCGCGCTGGCCGTGAGGGCAGCGTCGGGGTGGGCCGTCTGGGATGGGCCGGAGCGCGTTTCCGGCCTCGGCCCGGAGGGCTTCGACGTCGTGCCGGCCCACGACGGCGCGCTTGCCCGGACAGCGGACGGCTCGCGGCTCTGGCGCGTCGTCGCGTGGGACGAACGGCGCGGCGCCATCCGGCTGAAGGTCCGCGGCGCGTTCGGTCTCGTTACGCGAACGCTCCGCATCGGCGGAGAGCCTTCGGCCGTCCACGCCGGCGACTGGTTCGAAGAAGCCGCAGGACGGACGCTCGCCCTGCGCTTCGGAGGCGAATGCGGATCGCTGCGTGTCGTCGGTCAGCGACTCTCGGGATCGGTGCGAACGCACGGAGGCCGGCAGGCATCGGTCATTGGCATCGGCCCGGACGCGAGCGAGCGCCTCGTCGACGACGCCCTGTCGGCCGGTCTCGTCGCCCGTCGCCGACTGGAGCGGTCGAGCCGGTCAGCGGTCGAGCTGCTCGTCCTGTCGACCGCGCCTGCCATCCGGACCGTCGCCGAACGTCTCGTCTGGCTTGCCCCGTACGCCAGAGTCCGGCTCGTCGACGTGACCGAACCGCTCGTCGATGTCCGGCCTCACGATCAGGGCTCGCTCGTTCCCGGCGGCCGCGCCTTCTGGCCGAATCCGGCGAAGGCCGAGCTCAAGGCGGAGCGCACGCGTTCACCTTCGAAGCGCAAGCGGCGGACGCCCGAGCGCGACCTGGCGGCCGTCGTGCGCGCGAGACTCGACGTCGTCGATCCGTCGATCGATCCGTCTCTTGTCTATGAACAGGTTCCGGCGCGAAGGCGCGGCGCCGACGGCTACATCGACATGCTGTGCGTTACGCGACGGGGCCGGCTCGTCGTCATCGAGCTGAAGGCGACCGAGGACCGCGCGCTGCCTCTGCAGGGCCTCAGCTACTGGAGCCGCGTTCGCTGGCACCACGCGCGGGGCGAGATCTCGCGCCGCGGGTACTTCCCGGGCATCGAGCTCGACGCGAGGCCGCCGCTCCTGCTGCTCGTGGCGCCGCGACTCGCGATGCATGCAAGCGTCCGGATCGTCCTCGAACTGCTGTCGAGCGACGTCGACTGCGAAGCCATCGCCCTCACGACCCGCTGGCGCAAATCATTCGCAGTGCTCGAAAGAATCGTCCACAGATGAACACAGATAGTCACAGATCTGATCTGTGACTATCTGTGCATATCTGTGCCCCCCTTGCCACTTGGCGGCGGCAAGAGTCGCCAGTATCGTCAATGCACGGCATCCGAGGCGTGAGGGGCCGCTCGATACTGGCGCATCGCGACTTCAACCCGGATTGGTATTCTCAATTGTTGTGCCCTGAGCATCCGCAACCATTCCGATGGACCCGCACGCGTCCGAGGATACCGGCGGGGCCTGGTCGTGCTCATGGCGTCGATTGCCTGTGCCTCGGGACTTCTTTTCCTGCCTCGCGGCGCTATCGGGGCAGATGCGCCGCATTGGGCCGACATGAAGTCCGGCCGGCTGACGCCGGTCGAGGGGCTCGGCAATCGGTCGGTCCGTACGGTCATCCAGGACTCGCAGGGCTTCATCTGGATTGCCAGCGACAGCGGAGTCGATCGGTACGACGGCGTCCGGCTCCGGCACTTTCAGATACGTGACGTCGCCGAGCCCGGCCCCGCAATCGTCGTCTGCATCGTTGAAGGCCCGGATCGCTCGGTATGGGTTGGTGGCCGGCGCGGCACTCTTCAGCGGTTTGATCGGTCATCGAACGCTTTCAGGAGCATCCCCGAGCTCGACGTAGCGCTCGGCGACTCTGACGTCCTCAGCCTATTGGCCGGGAAGGACGGCGCGATGTGGATCGGGACCTCGAACGGTCTAGTCAGGTACGAACCGGATTCCGGCAGCGCACAACGGTTCATTCCGTCGACGAACCCGGTGGTCGTGACCATCGTCGAGTCGGATCAAACGCTCTGGGTGGGCACCAGTTTCGGGCTTCTGCGCTTCGATCGCGAGGACAGCACATTTCACACCGTGCGACTCTCGCCCGACGTCTCTATTCCTGAACCGACGCTGGTATCGAGCCTCGTTCCTCACTCGACCGGAGTGATGTTTGCAGGGACACGCGAAGGGTTGTTCGGTATAGACCTCGCCACCGGCCAGTCCAATCACCGGATAGCCTCGGCGGGGGCTCGAGTTCGCCGGGATCATCCTGGCGCAATCTCGTCGATGCTGTCGATCGACGCCGAGACGCTGGCCATCAGCGTCGATCGGTCCGGGATCGGGCTACTGGACGTCGGCTCGTTGGGCGTCTCGTGGTCGCGAGGTGGCCCTCGAGATGCGGCCGGTCTCGGCAGCATCACGGCCACGCCGGCACTGGTCGACCGATCCGGAGTGCTCTGGATCGTGGATCTCACGGAAGGGCTTGGCCGCTTCCCTCTGCTGCAGAATAAGTTCCGGCTGTTCCGGAGCGATCCGAACGACGCGCGTGCTTTGAGTGGCAACTACATCCGCGGCATCTGCGATGCCGGGGACGGACGACTCTGGATCTCGACGCAGTTCAACGGTCTGAACCTGCTCGACGAGAAGTCCGGGTGGGCCAAGCGGTACCAACGTTCGACGGGCGGACTGCCTGGAGACGGAGTCTTCGACGTACTGCGCGACCAGGAAGGTGTCGTCTGGGCCGGCTTGATCGACGGTCAGGGACTTGCCAGGCTCGATCCACGCACGAATCGATTCCTTCCGACACCGCTCATCGGGGGCGTGGACGTCTCCGACCTTTACGAGGACCGTCACGGAACACTCTGGGTCGGCACGGTCTCGGGGCTCTTCGAGATTCCCAAGGGCCGGGGCTCGGCCATCCGCCACGAATCGGACTTTGGCCTCGGAATCGGCCGTGCCACCGGCAACGTCCAGTCCGTCTTCGTGGATCGTCACGACAGTCTCTGGATCGGCCTGGGTGGCGGACTCCACCGCGTCGAGCGCCCGACCGGCAAGGTCGTCGATTGTTCGCCGCAGCTCGGGATCACAGACAGCGAGATTCTGGTCGGTGGGTTTCTGGAGACTGAAGGCGGCCAGTTCTGGGTCGCAACGAAGGGAGCCGGCGTCTTCCGGTATGACCGGGAACGCGACGATTTCGTTCGACTCGAGCCGCGGGACGGTGTTCCGCACGACAACACGTACGGCATCCTCGAGGACCGCAACGGGCGTCTCTGGATCAGTACGGATGCGGGCATCGTCCGTTACGATCCCGCCGACGGTTCCGTCGAGCAGTTCGGTCCGGACTTGGGCCTGCAGGGCCGGGAATTCCAACCGGCGCGCGTACTTCGAATCGGACGACGGCACCATGTACTTCGGTGGTCCCGACGGCCTCAATGCCTTTCGACCCGATGCGATTGCGCGGTCTCGAATGCCGCCCGAGATCGCCATATCAGACCTGGTCGTCAACGGCATTCCGCGCGCTGCGACCGACTCCGTCGACCTGAAGCACGACGAGAACACGGTGTCGGTCGAGTTTGCCGTCCTCGACTACAACACGCCGGCCCAGCACCGATACCTCGTGAAGCTCGACGGAGTCGACGACGACTGGATCGACGTCGGATCCACGCCGCAGATCACCTATGCGGAGCTCCACCCGGGCGACTACACCTTCCGCGTCAGAGGATCGACCGCTCCGGGCATCTGGAGCGAAGCCGATGCCGCCGTTCGGTTCCGAATCTCCGCTCCTTGGTGGCGCACGCCGTGGGCCTATGCCGGCTACGCTCTGGCGGCCGTCGGTCTGCTCGTCGGACTCGGAGGTGCGCTTCGGTACCGCTGGATCACCGGGGCGCGGCTGCGTGAATCCGCGGCGATCGCCCGCGCCGCTACCATCGAGAAGGAAGCCGAGCGGAAGCGAGCCGTGGATGCCGAGCAACAGTCTCGCGAGCGCGCCGCTGCCGAGGCCGTCATTCGCTCCAAGAACGAACAACTCGCGATGCTCGTCGAACAGCTCACGGAATCAGAGCGGGCGGCCCAGGCGGCCACGAAGGCCAAGAGCCAGTTTCTGGCCGTCATGAGCCACGAGATGCGCACGCCGCTCAACGCGGTGCTCGGGATGACCCACGTCCTGCTGACGACCGAGCTTTCCGACAAGCAGAACGAACTGGCGAGGACGATCCGCTCCTCCGGCAGCGCGCTCGCCGCCCTCATCGACGACGTCCTCGATCTCTCGCGGATTGAGGCCGGAGCGCTCGTTCTCCACAACGGACCGTGCGACGTACGCGTCTGCGTTCGGAAAAGCCTGGACGTCGTGGCCCACGCCGCGGCGGAGAAGGGGCTCGAGCTTCGCTCCTCGGTCGACGACAACGTGCCCGACATCGTCTCTGCAGACGGCAACCGGATTCGGCAGGTGCTGCTGAATCTTCTGAGCAACGCCGTGAAGTTCACGGAGCGGGGATGGGTGTCGATTGGCGTCTCCGCCACACGGACCGGTCTCGACGATGACGGTGTTGAAGGCTACGAGTTGCGGTTTCGCGTGAGCGATTCGGGGATCGGCATACCGCCCGAACTGTTGGACAGGCTGTTCGAGTCGTTCTCGCAACTCGACAACTCGACGACGCGCCGGCACGGCGGAACCGGACTCGGGCTCGCGATCAGCCGGCAGATCGTGGAGATGATGGGAGGCACTATCTCGGTCGAAAGCGACGGTGGCTCCGGCTCGACTTTCGAGGTCGTGATCCCGGTGGTGACGTCGGTGGATACACCGGCTCTCGGCGAATGTACCGACGATTCCGTGGCAACGTCACTCGTGGCGCCAGAACCGGTGCGTGTCCTGGTGGCGGACGACAACGCGGTCAATCGTCTCGTCCTGTCCCGGCTTCTCGAGCCGATGAACTGCCGGGCGGATCTCGTCGAGTCGGGACTCGAGGCCCTGGAGGCCGTTCGCCGTCGCCAATATGATCTGGTACTTCTGGACGTCCACATGCCAGACGTCGACGGGATCGACGTCGCCCGGCGAATTCGCAACGCCGGCGGGCCCGGCCGACCGCGGATCGTGGCGCTGACGGCCGACGTCCTCGTCTCGACGAGGCAGGCGTGCCTCGACGCGGGAATGGATGCCGTGCTCCCCAAGCCGGTCGATCCGGAGGCGTTGCAACGCCTGCTGCAGGGGGACCCGACTGCAACCCGAGTTCCGGACGTCCGCGGAGCCGTTACGCTGGACCACCTGTCGTTCGACCGGCTCTGCGAAGCGCTCGGACTCCGGGACGACGCGTCGATCGCGAAGCTGCTCGACCAGTTCCTCGATTCAGCCGATACCTCGCTCGCGGCGATCGATCAGGCGCTCGAGGAAGGAAACTGGAGCGAGTTGCTGCGAAGCGCGCATTCGCTGGCGGGAAGCAGCGCGACGCTTGGCGCTGCTCGCGTGGCCGCCGCGTGTCAGCAGACCGTCAACCACAGCTCGGGAACGGTTGACGAAATGGACATTCGCGCGTCGGTCGAGCGGCTTCGGCTCGAGCTCGTCGAGTTGCGCCGTGAGATCGGCAGTCGTGCTTCGGTGGAGGCGACGGGGTTTTGACCGTCGCGCGTCGCGTCAGGGCGGCGTGGACCGATCCGACCGGAGCTCTTCGCGAACCGCGCGCACCATCCGTCGAAGCCGGTCGACATCCCCCTCGCCGAGCGCGGCGCCCGAGTCGAGCGCCCGGCGGCAAACCAGCAATGCCTCATCCGCGAGGCTCGAGATCGCCCGGAATCCGTACGTGCCGCACGAGCCGGCCAGGTCGTGGAGTCTGCGGAAAAGCGATTCAAGATGCTCGCGGTTCCCAGGCGCTCCGGCGATGCGTTCGACGTCCAGCGAGATCCCTTCGACCCATGTCGGGACCGCTTCCGCAAACTGCGCGCGTATCCTCTCGTAGACTTGGCTCCACGGCTCGCTCAAGGCATTGGCTCCTCTTTGAATCCGGATCGTGGCGGAGAACCGCCCGATCGAGGATGACGACCAACTTTCAACGATTGCAATTACCGTTCCCGACCGGTCCGGTGGAGGCGCGCTCGTCGCGCGTCACGGCCAGCGCCATCAATCGCGACGGCAACGCATAGCCGGCTCGCTCGCATGTCAGTCCACGATGTCGCTGGCTCCGACACCGCCGTCGCGAATCCCGCACACGCTGGATTCCCAAGGGTCCGCCCGCCTGTGGCTCACGATGGCCGCGGTCCAACCGATCCGGCCGACGCGTGCACGCGGAGGATCTCTTCGAGCACTATCGGCAGCCGAACGAGATCCACCGGCTTCCGAAGGACGGCATTGGCGCCAACATCCATGAGCCGCTGGAACTGACCGTCGTCCGAGAGCGTCGTGACGAAGACGATCGGACAGCGATCGACGCCGCTCGACCGGAGCCTTCGGAGGACGTCCGGTCCTTGGGCGTCGGGCAGCACGACGTCGAGCAGGATGCAGTCGGGACGATCGCGAATCGCCAGGTCGAGTCCTTCGGCCGCAGATCCGGCCTCCACGACGCGGAATCGTCCGGACGTCGTGAGCGAAGCAGCGGTGACGGTTCGCGTCCAGCCTTCGTCGTCGATCAGGAGGACGGTGGGCGGCGATGCGTTCACGCCAACCTCAGGGTCGACCGCGCTTCGCCTCCCCCTGGCGCCTGCGCGGCAACGCTTTCAGCGGTCCCGGTCTCAGGCCGGACCAGCGGCAGATTGAAGGCGTGCTTCTGGAGCTTGGCATAGAGTGCGCTACGCGAGACGCCAAGGACGCGCGCCGTCCTGGTCACGTTCGACCCATTGGCCTCGAGAACGCGCTCGATGTGGTGGCGCTCGGCCGCCTCGAGCGTCCACTTGGGCGCCGCGCCGGCGGATTCGGCGCTGGCGCTGCGCGGAAGCCGAAGGTCGCTTTCGCCGAGCGTCGCCGAGGCCGCCAGCAGCACGGCCCGCTCGAGCACGTTCCTCAACTCGCGGACATTTCCCGGCCACGGGTACGACGCGAGTGCGGCCTCCGCGCGCGTCGTGAGCCCGATCTCGCGCCGATGGTAGCGGGGTGCGAGCCGGTCGAGAATCGACCGCGAGAGAGGAAGTATGTCTTCCGGCCGGTCGCGCAGCGCCGGCACGGTCAGAGGCACCATGCTGATTCGGTAGTAGAGGTCTGAGCGAAACTGCCCGGCGGCCACCGCGGCCTGAAGGTCGCGGTTGGTCGCGGCAACCATCCGGACGTCGACGGGCCGCTCGCGTGTCGCCCCGACCCGCCGGAAACGCTGCTCCTCGAGAATCTTGAGCAGCTTCGGCTGCGTCTGAAGGCTCATGTCGCCGATTTCATCCAGGAAGAGCACGCCCCTGTGCGCGACTTCCACAAGGCCGGGCTTCGTGGTGACGGCGCCGGTGAACGCCCCTCGCTCGTGACCAAACAGCTCCGTGTCGAGCAGCTCGGGGGCGAATCCGGCGCAGTTCGTATCGACGAACGGTTCACGTGCGCGGGGGCTGTTCTCGTGCATCCACCGAGCGAGCACGCCCTTGCCGGAGCCCGTCTCGCCGAGGATCAGCACGGGCGTCTCCGCCCGGGCGACCTTTCCCGCCTCGTCCGCCAGGGTCCGAATTGCCCGGCTCACCCCGAGAAACGGATCGAGCGCCGACGTGCGCTTTGCGGACAAATCGGCCGCGACCTGCTGACGGTTGCGCTGGTTCTCTAGCGTCCGGTCGAGCAGCACACGCACGGAGTCGAACTCGAAAGGCTTCGTGAGAAACTGCTCGGCCCCGAGCTTGATGGCCGACACGGCAAGATCGATCGTGGCGTGCCCGGTCATCACGATCACCGACGTCAACGGACCCGCGGCCGTGAACTCGGGCAGCAACTCGAGCGCGGTGCCCTCCGGCAATACGTAGTCGACGAAGACGACGTCGGGCTGAAATGAAGTGAAGACCCCGCGCGCCTCGGTCATCGAAGCGGCCTCGGCCACCGAGTATCCAGCGTGCCGAAGGTACTCTGACAGACCGGACCTGAGGAACTGTTCGTCGTCGACGACCAGAACCTTCGTTCTCGCCTCCGCGAAGGAGGCCGAATTCAAAGCTGACATGATGGAACCCCGCACACGGTGCGCCACGCTAGCCCGTGCCGGGTCCCTTTCTACCACAATCGAGGGAATACGCGCGATCAACTCCGACTGGTGAAGCGCAAGCATCACTTCTCAAATAGGCGCCAAAAACGACGCCCCCGGAACCTGTGTCGATTACGTTCTTCGACGCAGGTCACGAGGTCGTCTCAGCGCGTCACCCGACAGGAAACGCGAACACCCGTCGGGGAAGTCAGTGCCACGCCTCTTACCAGATTGAGACGCGATCCTTCTCGTCGAGCCATAGCGGGTCGCCGGGCCGGATGCCGAACGCCTCGAAGAACGCGGCGGAATGCTGGGCGGGAGCCGCCGTGCGGTAAATCCCGGGCGGGTGCGGGTCGCTCGCGGCGTTGACTCGAAGGTAGCCTTCGTTCGACTTGTCCACAAAGAGCTGGGCCCAAGCCAGGAAGAACCGCTGTTCAGGAGTGAGTCCATCGATGGTCCGTCGCTGCTCCGGGTTTCGGCTGAGATGGCCCTGGAGTACGCTGAAACCGAGCATCAGGCCGCCGACGTCGGCCAGATTCTCACCTACGGACAGCCTTCCGTTCAGTCGCAGACCCGGGAGCACCTCGTAGGAGTCACCCTGCCGAACCAGTTTCTCGGTCTCATCGCCAAACTTAGCCGCGTCCTCGGGTGTCCACCAGTCGCGCACATTGCCGTCCGCATCGAAGAGCCTTCCCTGCGAGTCGAACCCGTGTGTGATCTCATGCCCGATAACGACGCCCAGGGTCCCATAGTTGACCGCCGCGTCAGCTTTCACGTCGTAGAAAGGCGGCTGCAGGAAGGCGGCCGGGATCTCGATCTTGTTCTCGCCCAAATCGTAGGCGGCATTGATGACTATCGGCAACGTGCTGCCCGGCTGCGAGAAGGCGTCGTTTTCAACCGGCCTGCCCAGTCGGTTCAGGTTGCGGCGGAGGCTGAACTCGTTGAGCCTTTGAGCGTTGCCATAGAAGTCGTCGCGCCGGATGTCGACGCCCGCGTAGTCGATCCACTTTGACGGGTAGCCGACACTGATGACCAATTTGTCGAGCTTCGCGAGGGCCTGGCGACGCGTCTGCGCGGGAGGCCAGGCGTTGTTCTCGAGCCGCCGCCGGAACTCGGCCTTTAACTGTCCGATAAGGTCCTCGGCGGCCTTCTTCGTCTCGGGCGAAAAATACTTGGCAACGTAGAGCCTCGACAGCGGGTGTCCAAGCAGTCTTGAGGTCGTGTCTGCCACGGCGTCAGCTCTGGGCTGAACGTCGTCCTTGCCGTACAGCACCCGGTAGAACGCATTGTCAGCGTCACGGAAAGCGGGAGTCAGGTACGTCGACGCGTGCCGAATCAGTTCCCAACGGAGAAATTCCCTGGTGTCGGCAAGCGGGTATTCGGCGAGCATCCTTGCGCGCTCGCGCAGCGCCTCTACCTCCATGACGATGACCTGCTCCTGCGGCGGGACGCCGAGCGACTTCATGAAGGTATCGAGATCGAACCCCGACAAAAGGGATCTGAGCTCCGAAAACCGCATTGGAACAAACCGCTTGGCCGGGTCACGGAATTCCACTGCATTGAGCTTCTTGCGCGCGATGCGGATCTCCATGTCGATGATCTTGGCGGCCATCGGACCGGCCTTGTCAGCGCTCGTCCCGGACAGCACCAGATAGTCTGTCACGAGTCTGAGATACCCCTCGCGGATCTTCGCCGAATTCGGGTCGAGGTAGAATTCTCGGCCGAGCGTCAGCGAGCCATCCGTGGCATAGACCATGGACCGGCGGCGGTCCTTCGTATCGGTGCCGACGATCAGTCCGAAAATCACAACGTTGCCGGAAGTCTGTTGCACGCGGGCGAGCGCGGCGGCCAGCGACTTCGAATCGTCGATCTTCGCTATCCGGTCCATCTCCGCCTTGACGGGGCTGATACCAAGCTCCGTCAGTCGCTTTTCATCCATACCCGAGACATAGAAGTCGCCAACCAACTGCGCCGGATCGCCCTTGGCTGTCGCCTTAGCCGACGCAGCTTCTGCGAGAAGACCCTGGATCTGCATTTCGACTTTCTTGATCAGCGGCTGATAGCCGGCGACGAAGAGACCGTCGCTCGGGATCTGCGCGGTGGACAGCCAGCCGCCCGCGGCGTAGCGGCGGTAGTCGCTCCTCGGATCGGCCGTTCGGTCCATCTTCTCGACGGAAAAGCCGAGCGGCAGGCCGGAACCCTTTTCGTCGCCGGTCCGATTTCCAGCCGGACCGTACCCGGCAACCGGAATCGAGAGGCACGACACGACCGACGATAGAAGCAGCAGCGCGAACGCTCGCGAACTTGAACGGATGTATGTAACTGCAAATGGACTCATGCTCATCTCCCCACTGTTAGCGGCCGCTGCGTCAGGGGGCTTTTTCCCTCTCGCGCTGCCGACGGTCGATACGTTTCCGTACCGATCCGGGGCTCGCTCACCCTGACGCCAGCGCGCACCAGGGCGAGCAAGTCCGTTGACCCGAACAGCGTTGCACGTCCTCAGTCACGGCACGACGTGCTCGGCAGAACGGCGGGTCGGGCGCCGCTTCCCGTTCGATCGCGAGATGGGCTCTAGCCCAGCGCAGCCTTGAAGTTAAGCCGGTGCTTCGAGTTCTGCTTCGAGTTCCGGTAGTCCAGCGAAATTGACTCGAACTCCCGTTCGTTGCGCAGGACTAGAGACCCGCCCCCGACAAGCTCCGCTCGGTCGTAGCCGTGCGAAAGCGTGATGTTCACGACGTTTCCACGCCCCTGGGACCACGTGCCGTGCATGATGAACCCGTCGCCGTCGAGGGTGACGGAAATTCTCGCCCGTCCATCCGGCTGGAGAAAGACGCGGACCTTGGAGACCTTGCGGTTTCCGAGCTCGTCGTCGACGTAATAGTCGCCCGTTCCGCCGGTCTCATAGTCGAGCTGGTCGATGCGAACCGCGCCGTCACGTCCGCCCCCGGGCCTCTCGTGTCCGGCTGTCGAGCCCGAAAGCGTGACAATGAGGGTGAAATCCGCACGATCGCCCCGATCCCGGGCCGCGCGTGAGAAATACACCGAGATCAGGAAGTCGCCGGAGCGGGGAAGCTTGCCGTGCCATTCCCGAACCTCGCGCGGCGACGGTTCGACGTCGATCGCGACGCGCTCGCGGTCCGTGACGTTGAAGTTCATTGACATGTTGGACGACTCGAGCTTCACGTCGAGCATCTGGCCGGCGGTCCCGCGCAGGAGGTAATCCTGGCTCTGGTCACCGGAGATCGAGCCCTTCATCACGGCCGTCGTATCGCCGGGCTGGAAGATGATCGGCTGCTGCGCGTTTGCCCGGCCAGCGAATCCGGTGCCGACGCATAGGATCGCGAGGAGTGCGAGGCGGCTCCAGGCGCGCCGTGTTCTGTGCATGTTCATCATTGGTCTGTTGCTTCCTTCTTCGTTTTCGTTCCCGATGAATGTGGCATCGACGCCAACGGACGTCGAACGGACCTTCAGGGAGCGAAGTAGACGGTGACGCTTTGGCCGTCGACGTGACCGTCGACGCTCAGCGAGTTGATACGGCCGCGTGCGCCGTACCCGATCGATGCCGATCCGTTTGCATCCGCCTGACCGGACGCCCGGAGCGAGACGCGAAGCGAATAGGCATCCCGACGGGAGGTGCGGCCGGAAAGCTCGAAGACGCTTCCGTTGCGGCGCGTCAGCCGGATCTCTGTCGTACCGTCGCGTCGTACCGTGACGCCGGCCATCGCGAGTTGTTCGCGCGGGCGGCCGGCAATCTCGAGAACGCCGGAGCCGCGCTGCGAGAGCACGAGCTCCGAGCTCCCACCGGCTTCTCCCGCGAGGGAGTGAAAGCTGATCGTGAACCGCTGTCCGTCGAGCGTTCCTGCGGCTTCGAGGGATTCGAGACGGCTGCGCTGATACCGAAGTACGATACTGCCGGTCGCGTCGGCCTCGCCCGAGGACGAGACGCGGATGTTCAGGGAACCGCCGTCGTTTCGGACGATCTGGCCTCGGAACTCCAGTCTCAGGCTCCGGGTTCCGGAAATCGAAACGTCGGCCGAGCCATCGCGGCGCGTCCGAACCGAGACACGGTCGACTTCCTCCGACCGCCGGCCGTGGATGAGGATCGAGCCGGCCCCGCCTTCGTTGAGCGTCAACTCCGGCGCGTTCGGCTTCGCAGACCCGGAGGCTCGTTCGTCCGGAAAGAACGTGACCGTCAGCTGGTCGCGGTTCCGGCGCGGCTGCACGACGCGGCGGGTTCTCAGCTCGCCTCGCGTGCCGACGAACAGCAACCCGGTGGCGTCCTCGCCGTCGAGCAACGTGATCGTCGCCTCGTAGCCGCCGGAGACGTCCCGCGAGAAACGGCCGTCGAGAACGTGCACTTCGCCGCTGTGCGTGCGAAGGCGAATGTTGACCGAGTTGTCCGCGCGGCGGATTCCCGCCCGCAGCATCGTGGTCGTCCTGTTCTGGTACCGAAGTGTGCCGGTACCGAAAAACGCGTCGCGGTCATCCCACGACTGAGCGGACGCCGGAACAGCCGACGCCAGAGTCGCACTGAGGACACAGACAACCAGTTTGGTCGCGAACAGCGATCGTGAGCGGATGGATCGGTCCGTCTTTACCCAATTCGACTTGGTTCGAAACACCTGCAGATTCCTCCAGCCCCGGATTCGGTGGTCGCCGGGTGTTGGGCAATCGGAATGCCAGAGCGGTCGGCAGGTGCGTCTTCAACGAGCCGTCCCGTGTCGAAGACTGTATATCGAGCAAGTGCAGCAGTTGCGAGGCCCCGGATTCTCGTGCCGTCACCGCACGTGGGCGAACTCTTCCGCCGGACCGTCCACGAAACCGCACAGTCGCGTCGCCCCACGCGACACCCTAGTGCGGTTCTCGCCGGGCAGTCCGTGGGTGCGGACCGAACCGTCAACAAATGAAAACAGTCCACAGACGAACACAGATTTTCACAGATCTGATCTGTGTTTTTCCGTGTTGATCTGTGGACTCTAAGGCGGCGATCGGATTCGAACCGATGGTGGAGGTTTTGCAGACCTCTGCCTTACCACTTGGCGACGCCGCCGTGCCGAAAAAGCCCCAAAGCCTACGTTGCCGCTTCGCGTAGTGTCAAGAAATCGCTGTGCTAAGATCCGCCCGTGTCGAAGGTCCGCGTCCTCCCCGAACATCTCGCGAACACCATTGCCGCTGGCGAAGTCGTCGAGCGGCCCGCGTCTGTCGCCAAGGAGCTCGTCGAGAATGCCCTCGACGCCGGTGCGCGCCGAGTCGACATCGAGATCGCCTCAGCAGGTCGCAGTCTCGTTCGCGTCGTCGACGACGGCGAGGGGATGACGCGAGACGACGCAATCCTCTCTTTCGAGCGCCACGCGACGAGCAAGCTGAAAACCGTCGAGGACCTCTCGAACATCCTCACTTTCGGATTTCGCGGCGAGGCACTGCCGTCGATCGCTTCGGTCTCGAAGCTCACGCTGACAACGCGCGTGGCGACCGAAGCCGCCGGCACGCAGATCGTCATCACGGGCGGCCGGCTCGGGAACGTCCGGGACGTCGCGTGGCCCGTCGGGACCGAGATCTCGGTTCGCGACCTGTTCTTCAATGTGCCGGCGCGGCGGAAGTTCCTGCGCAGCGACGCGACCGAATCGTTTCACGTGACGAACCTCGTCACCCACTACGCACTGGCCAATCCCGGCGTGGCGTTCACGCTCGTGAGCAACGGGCGCGAGTCGATTCGCGCGACGCCGGTCGGAACGCTGCGCGAGCGCGCGTACCAACTGCTCGGACCGGCGACCGTCGACCGGCTCGTCGAGCTCGACGCGGAGGCGTCTGGAATTCGCGTGCGTGGCTTTGCCTCGAACCCGCAGGAACAGCGAACGTCGCGCGACGCGCAGTACCTGTTCGTCAACGGACGCTTCGTTCGCGACCAGTCGCTTGGTCGCGCGATCGCCGACGGCTACAGGTCGATGATGCCGTCGGGGACTTATCCGGCGGTCGTCCTGTTCGTCGAGCTTTCGCCCGAGCGTATCGACGTGAACGTCCATCCTGCGAAAACCGAAGTGCGCTTCCGCGACGAACACGTCGTGCGGTCGACGGTCGTTGCGGCGATCCGCGATGCGCTCGAGCGCGCACGGATGCCGGTGACGTCGTTTCCCGCGCCGGACAATGTGCCGGCGATGGTCGCCGCCGCCCGGGATGAGGTGAGCATTGCAGACGCGGTCACCAATGACGCCCCGTCGATCGCCGCCTCGGTGGCGTCGCCCGCTTCCGCGCCGTCGTGGCTCACGCCGCCGCCGGTCCGCGCTTCGCAGCCCGCGCTCGACCTGGATTTCAGGCCGCCGGCGCCGACTGTGAGTGCTACGGAGGCATTAGAACGGTTCGTGGAGACGGGTGGTGTAGTCGAAGACGATCGGGCGGGAAGCGACGAACCGGTCGGCGCCGTACATCAGGGCCTGCCCGTCGTTCGCGAAGCGCGACGTCGAACATCGTGAAGGGGCGCTGCGCGGACAGCTGCGCGCGCTGGGGCAGATCCGCGACAGTTTCATCGTCGCTACGGACGAGGAAGGCTTGCTGCTCATCGACCAGCACGTCGCGCACGAGCGAATTCTCTTCGAGCGGTTCCGTGCGTCGACGACGGCGAACCCGCCTGCGCGTCAGGCGCTGCTGCTGCCCGAGACGCTCGACCTGACGCCGGCGCAATCGGCGGCATTCGAGCGCGTGCGGCCCGAGCTCGAGGCCGCGGGCTTCGACGTGCTCGAGCTGTCGGGACGAACGGTTGCCGTGTCTGCGGTGCCTGCCGAGTTGCCGCCCGGCGACGCCCGCGCGCTGCTGCTCGAGATCCTCGACGCCGCGGGTTCGAGTCAGGGGCGGGCTTCGCTCGACGCGGTGCGGGAGGAGATCGCGGCGTCGCTCGCGTGCCGTGCCGCGATCAAGATCAACATGCGGTTGACGGACGAGAAGATGCGGTGGCTGCTCGACGGCCTGCTCGTGGCCGAGAATCCATGGACCTGTCCGCACGGGCGGCCGGTGATCCTGCGATTCACCGTGCGCGACATCGAGAGGCAGTTCCAGCGGCCGGAGGGCTTCCGGAAAGCGTGAGGGAGAGGGGAGCTTCGCACACAGAGGCGCGGAGACTCAGAGGCACGGAGGCTTGTGGATTGCGTCAACGCAAATCCGTCTTCTGTGTCTCCGTGTCTCTGCGCCTCGGCGTGCGAAGCTCTGCTCTTACTTGCGTCGAAGCAGGAGCGCCGCGAGGGCGCCGACCGCTCCCGCGATCAGCAGCGCCGCGAACGGCTTCTGCCGCGTGTAGCTGACGACGTCGTTCTTCACGCCATCCACGCCGTATTCCTTCACCTGACGCGCCTTTTCCTTGACCGTTTCGACCGACTTCGTCATCGCCTCGTTGACGTTCGCATTGACGCTGTCGACGATTCGGACCGCGTTGGCAGCGGCTTTTCCCGCCACGTGTCCCGCGCGTTCGCCCATCTGCTCGATCGAGTTCTGCACCAGTTCCGGCTTGTTCGAAGCACTCATCGTCAGCTGTCCTCCCTTTGGTTGCACATTGGCAACAACAGACAGGATGCGTGAATGAGTGCTTCGCGTTGCCGGGAGAGGGACAGGATTACAGGATTATCAGGAATCCTGACAATCCTGTAATCCTGTCAACTCTCATGCGCTTGGCCGTGCGTAGCGTTTGCGCAGATGTGTCGAGAACCGGCGCGCCGGCTCCGGAAGCTGGCGCTTCTTGGCCCAGACGGCGCGGTAAACGCGCTCGGGGAAGAGCTCGTGCAGCGGGCGGGAGACGATCTCGGGTGGAACGCTGTGCGCGAGGCAGAGGTCATTGACGATCGCTATGCCGAAGCCGAGCGCTACGTAGTGCTTCATGACCTCCCATCCCTCGGTCTCGAGCGCCGCGCGGTACTCCACGCCGGCCTTGCGGAATGCGTCGTCGATCATCCGGCGATGCTGCAATCCCGCGCGCGGCAGCACGAGCGGATGTTCGGCGATGTCGGCGAGCGTGAGCTTGCGGCCGCCGGCAAGCGGATGACCCGTCGGCACGATCAACGCGTGGCGGGTCCGGGCGCACACGAAACTCTCGAGGTCCGCCGGCGTCCTCTCGATCGACGTCACTCCGAGGTCGAGCTCAGCCGACCGCACGAGCGACAGGACGTCGGCACGGTGATGCACTCCGACGCGGCACTCGACGTCGGGCCAGAGCGCGCGAAAATCGCGCAGCGGCCCCGGCAGCAGATAAAGCGTCGCGGTCAGTCCAGCTCCGAGCCGCAGTTCCTCTGTTTGAGGCTCGCCGCGAAGGTCTGTCTCGAATCGAGTCACCTCGTCGAGCAGGTTCTGGCCGAACAGCAGGAGCGAGCGTCCCTGCTCCGTGAGCTGCAGCCGGCCGGCGTCGCGTGTGTAGAGCTTCACTCCGAGCTCGTGCTCGAGCTGCCGGACCTGACCGTGGAGGGCCGGCTGAGAAATGTTCATCTGCCTCGCCGCGGCGCTGAAGTTGAGCGCGCGCGCGAACGTCAGGAACCCGCCTAGCCGATCGAGATCCACGGCGCGATCATCCTCGCGAGTGGCATCCCATCGCAACCTCGAAGCTGACGTCGTCCAGTCAACGCGCGGAAATGGTCCGACTCCGTCAGACGATCAGGCGGAAGACGCCGTCCCTCGAGCGTTCCTTGCGATCTTTCTCAGGATCGCGGAACGCATCGTGCTCGGGGAAATACGAGACTGAGTCCGCTTCCGGCAGCACGGGGATTCCCACCATCGGGACGGCCGTTCGGATGAGGATGACGCCGTGGCCGGTGTCCTCCTTCACGACGTCCGTGAATCCATCGCGCAGATAGTTGGTTTCCTTGCAGAGACCATCCCACGACGCAGCCGCAAGATTGCGGATTGCACCCATGACCGTGTCGTCGTTGATTTCACGAAGCAAACGCGTGCACAGGCCGAGGCACGCTTCCGGCGGCACCTGCCAGTGATCGTTCTCGGTCTTGTACATGAGAAGCTTGCCGATCCACTCGGCGCGTCTCAGGGCTTCCGAATTCAGCTGCAGCCGCGCGCAGGCACTCGTGAACCCGTCCACGCGCGCTGCGAGCATCGACCGGCCTTCCTCACTGAAAAGACTGTCGAGGATGAGCTGGTCGCCCTTGCCTCGCATGCGAACGAGGAAGTCGCCGCGATTGTCGATCGCCTTGGCGAGCTCACGGTAGAGATGCCACGCCTGGAAAATGCTGCGGAGCTGGTTCAGGTAGAACGGCGCGAGAATCCGCATTGGCTCACTGTTGAGCTGCTTGTGCACCCGGAGGATGACACCCGCCGCGACCCGCAGTGCATGCTGCTCGACGCGCCCGACGTGCTCGCCCTTGTGGAAAAACTCGACCGTCAGCGCGAGAATCGTGAAGGACTGTTCGTAGTTGAGGTTCGTCGCATCGATCGCCAGGCGGTAGAGCGTCAGGTCCTGCTCGGCCGCCTCGAGCGCCGTTTTTCGTTCGCCGTCGGAACCGCCCCAGAGCTTGTCTTCCTGAGTGTCCTCGAGTAGCGAGGCAAGCGGGACGGCCGGCGTCGGCGAATCCGGCGACAGCTGTCGGGACGACGCTGGCGCCGTACCGAAGGGGCTCGAGAGTCCGCCGGCCGTCGGTCCACCCGGCGGACGGGCCGACATCGGATTCGTCACGAAGCGGGCGCGCTCGGTGGGCGCCTCGTCCGGCTCCAACAAGGGCCCCGAAGCTGGCGTCCCATGACGAAATTTGCCGGACTGCGACACGATTTCCTGCGACCTCCAGCCGAACTTCTGTTCGGCACCGCATTGTCGATTCTGGTCACGGTGCTGGAGAGCACCGCACCGGCCATAGTACTGGTGAAAGTGAGCCGGCGCCAAACCGAAAAATACAACCGAAGTTCATGTACGAGAAGGCGGCGACGAGGCTCCCTTGTGAAAAGGATGTTTCGTGAATCTCTTCAGTCCAAGCAAAACCGTCATCCGCCTCGGCGGCGGCGTGGCAGATTGCCACGCCGGGACTGCGCTGCAATACCTGTCCGACACGAATTCGTTCGGCAGTGTGCGCATTTGCTGCACCCCAAGGAACGACTCGTTTCACGAAACGATAGAGGTTTTTCGAACAAAACCGGAACGAATGGGTTCTATTGCGAGTATTCGCTCCCTGGGTACGACGCTTGAACAAACTGCGGCACGGAGATTGCACTCGTTCGTGCAGGAAGCCAATTCCACGCACTGGCGATACAAGCAGCAATTGACGGGAAAGAGTTGGGCTGGAGCGGCGTTTCAGGAACCCGAGCAGCCTCTTGGAGCAAGAACGATGAAAAACAAGAATAAGGCAGTTGAGCAGGTGACAGCCTCCGCAATCATTCGACCGAGACTGGTCAAGGCGACCGATCTCGCAGCACGCGAGGCCGAGCGCGCGGCGGAAGCCGTTCGCAAGGTGGAGGCCAAAGCCAAGGCCGCACTCGCAACCCCGGCGCTCAAGCGTGCGCCGCGAAGTGCCAACGAGGCGCGCTCGATGTTCGACGCACTCTTTGGTTCCACTGAAGCCGCTGCGTAAGAGCCCCCCGGGGCGCTCGCCTCCACGGGCGCCCCGGTTGCCCCCGCGCACGCACCATCGCCGACGCCGCTGCCGTATACTCGCGCAGCGATGACGAAGCGGTACACGATCAAGCCGGATACGGCGCCTCGCTTCCTGGTTCCCTACCGGGAAGCCCTCAACGAAGAACAGCACGCCGTCGTCTCGGCCGGAAACGGCCCGAAACTGGTGATCGCGGGCGCTGGATCCGGAAAGACCCGTACGGTCACCTACCGCGTCGCCCGGCTCATCGAAGCCGGCGTCGCACCCTCCCGAATACTTCTCTGCACTTTCACCAACCGCGCCGCGCGCGAGATGCTTTCGCGCGTCGAAGGGCTCGTTCGGGCGGATGTCCGGCGTGTGTGGGGCGGGACGTTTCATTCGGTCGCGAACCGCATCCTGCGCCGGCACGCCGAGACGCTCGGCTACAGCTCGAAATTCACGATTCTGGATTCCGAGGACGCCTCGGACCTCCTCGATGCCTGCATCGACGGAGCGGCGATCGACACGCGGGCACGGCGCTTCCCGAAGGCCGCGGTCGTGCGCGAGATCATCAGCCTGGCGACGAACACCGGACACTCCGTGGCCGACCTCGTCGCCCGCAACTACCCGTACTTTCACGTCCTCACGTCGCAGATCGAACGCGTCGCTTACCTCTACGCCGAGCGCAAGCATCAGCGGAACGCGATGGACTATGACGACCTGCTGTCGAACTGGCGGCGGCTGATGCTCGAGCACAAGGAAATCGCCGACGCCATCCGCGACCAGTTCCAGCACGTCCTCGTCGACGAGTACCAGGATACGAACGCCCTGCAATCGGACCTCGTCGACCTCGTCGGCAGCAAGCACCGAAACGTCATGGTGGTCGGCGACGACGCGCAGTCGATCTACGGTTGGCGCGGGGCGCATGTCGAGAACATGCTTTCGTTTCGCGACCGCTACCCGGACGCCGAGGAGTACCGCCTCGAGGCGAACTATCGTTCGCGCCCTGAGATTCTCACGCTGGCGAACGCCTCGATCGAGCACAACCGCCGACAGCTTCAGAAACGGCTGCACGCCGTACGCCCGGCGAGCGGCGTCGAGCCGGGACTGGTCCCGTTGCGGGACGCAAATCAACAGGCGTCGTTCGTTGCATCGCGAGTCCTCGAGCAACGCGACGAGGGGCTGCGATTGTCCGACATCGCCGTGCTCTACCGGTCGCACTGGCACGCCCTTGAACTGCAGCTCGAGCTGTCGCGAAGGAACATCCCGTACTCGATCCGTTCGGGGCTGCGGTTCTTCGAGCAGGCCCACGTCAAGGACGTGATGGCATACCTCCGGCTAGTGGTGAATCCCCGCGACGAGCTCGCGTGGAAGCGCGTGTTGCGGCTCATACCGCGTGTCGGGGCGCGAACCGCGGCACGAATCTGGGAGCATCTCGCCGTCGCAGAGAATCCGCTGGCACTCGTCCGCTCGACCGACCTGACGGACGTCCCCAAAGGCGAAGGTTGGCAGACTTTCACTGCGCTGATCGGGGCGCTGACCGCGCCGGGCGTTGCCGACTCGCCGTCGAAGCAGATCGAGACGATCCTGCAGCGCGGGTACTCGGAATACCTGCAGGGTGCGTACGAAAACGCCGACGCGAGAGAGGAAGATCTGAGGCAGCTCGCGAGATTCGCGGTCACGTTCGAGACGACCGAGACATTTCTCACCGAGCTGTGGCTCGCAAATTCCGAACGGTTCAACCAGCCGAAAGGCACGCTCGGCGAAGACATCATCGAAGGCGCGGACGAAGACGAGCGGCTGGTGCTGTCGTCGATTCATCAGGCAAAGGGGCTCGAATGGCGATCGGTCTTCGTGATCTGGGCGTCGGAGGGGAAATTCCCTTCGGCGCGCTCGCTGCGAGAGCCGGAGAGCGAAGAAGAAGAGCGGCGTCTGTTCTATGTCGCGGTGACGCGTGCGTGCGACGAACTGACCGTGTGTTATCCGCTGACCGTGTCCGAACGCGGCGGCGAGATGATCATCCAGAGGCCGTCGCGGTTCGTATCGGAAGTCTCGCCCGCGCTCTTTCAGGTGTGGGAGGTCGACGACGCGCTCCCGGATCCGTCGGGAGGCAGAGAGCTCGCGACGGACCTCGAGGACGACGGGTCAGGCGGACTTCTGAACTAGGCTCCGTGACTCAGTGACTCCGTGCCTCTGTGTGCGTAGCTCTGTTCGACGAGAAAGAGCGCTACGCACACGGAGTCACGGAGTCACCGAGTCCGTCTCCACATCGACCCTTGCCACCCGGTGCTCGCACGACTTCGTGTTGACGCATCCGTCGGGCAATCGCAGGCGCGCAACGGGCACGCCACCGATGACGTGTGACTCGACGATCTCCTCAACGTCGTGAGCAGTCACTCCGCCATACCAGACACCTTCCGGGTACACCACGACAGTCGGTCCGTGCTCACACTGGTCGAGACAACCGGCGGCGTTCGCCCGGACGCTTCCCTTCAGCCCGCGGCGCGCGAGCGCTGCCTTGAACAACGATTGAAGCGCTCGCCGGCCCTCCGGGTCGCAGCATCCGCGCGGACTGTCGCACGGCCGCTGGTTCGTGCAGACAAAAACGTGGCGTTCGAATACGGGCATTCTTCAGCGCTCCCGGGCCGGATCGAGCAAAGACAGGAAGCCCGTCAGGATCCGCTCCGTCAGTCCCCAGATGATGTGGCCGTCGTAGTCGTACGCCGGAAACTCGCGCGGCTCGCCCGGCAGGTCGAGCTGGAATACCGCAGCCGGACCCGTCGCGCGCAGCTTCTCGACTGACGCCCAGAAGTGCGCCGCCACTTCGTGGTTGGCCCGTACGGCCGCGTCCGGCGGCGCTAGTGCGACGAACGGCGTGATGTCGATGGCCGGCAGGCGCCGGCTGACGGGACTCAGTCGCGCGAGTCGACCGAGGAGCGCGTCGTCGCCGAGCTCGATGCCGACTTCCTCCCTCGTCTCGCGCAGCGCCGTCGCCGCGAGCGCTCCGTCGCAATCGTCCCAGCGGCCACCCGGGAGCGCGATATGGCCTGACCAGTGGTCGCGCGGATCTTCGGCTCGCTTGATGAGAAGTATCTCGGGACCGCGCGCGCCGTCGCGCAGCAGAATCTCAACGGCGGCACGCATCCGGTTCTTCGACGGCGGCTCGAGCGTTCCGGCATCGAGCAGCCTCCCCCGGAGGACGTCGCGAATGGCTTCGACCGTCGGCATAAGCGGCGAAGTGTATCACGCAGCCCTGTCGTATCCGGGAACTGCCTCCGTCCGCGCGGGCGTTCGCCAAATCTGTCGAATTACGGGTCCGGTCATTGACCCGTCACTCCCTTGAGTCAGACGACTTCGGGTTGCGAGACTATCCGGATACCATCGGCGGCTCGGCAGGATCAGTACCGCGAGCGATAGCGAGCGGGTCGAATTGACGAAAAGCACTCCCGACAGGAACGACCCGCTCGCTCGCTCGCGGTACTGATACTTGAGGCCTGCGTGCCAGACGGGTCAATGAACGTCTCGGAAAGTCACCTGACTTCCGGTCGAGTTTCGCGCACTTCATGAGTCCTGTAGACTTCGCCCACTTCGCCATGTCCGTGTCATCGTTCAAGTTCCTGTGCGCGTTTGCGCTGTTGGCCGGAGCGCTCACCTCGCCGGTGGCGCGCGCCGGCACGCAGGACCCCGCGAAACCCGTCGCGCCAGCTGTGCCGATCGCGCCAACGGCTCCTCCACAGCAGCCGACGCCCGCAGTGCCCGGCGTTGAGCCGCCGGGAGACGACGAGTCGGACGACGAAACCTCCCCGGACGATCGGCCAGCCAGCGAGCCGGCAGCGGATCCGGCGAAACCACGAGCGCGTGACCGCGACTCGCAGGACGCGACCGCCACCTCGGACGAGGTCCGCATCGAGGCGACGAACCAGGAGAAGGTCGGCAACCTCTTCATCTACACCGGCTATGTCGACGCGACCTACCAGAACATCCGGCTGCAGGCCGACCGGGTAGAGTTCAACGAGTCGACGAACGACGCCGTTGCCGAGGGCAACGTCATCTTCGACCAGGGAGCGACCCAGCGTGTCACCGCCCGTCGCGCCGAGCTCAACATCTCGACGAAGCGCGGTACGTTCTATGACGCCACCGGCTTCACCGACCGGACGGCGACCGGCGAGTATCTCTTCTACACGGCGTCGCGGATCGACAAGGTCGGACCCGACGAGTACATCCTCTACGACGCTGATGTAACTGCGTGCGAGGACTCCATCCCGAAGTGGTCGCTCAAGGCCGACCAGGCCAGGCTCAAGGTCAACGACCGCGTCCGTCTGCGCAACGCGGTTTTCGAGATCAAGGGCAAGCCGGTCTTTTACCTGCCGTACGCTTCCATTCCGATCGACCGGCGCGAGCGGCAGTCGGGCTTCCTGTTGCCGCGGTTCGGCAACTCGAGCAACAAGGGACTGACGTACAGCCAGGCTTACTACCAGACACTTGGCCGAAGCGCCGACGCGACGTTTCGCACCGACGTCTTCACGGCGCGCGGACTCGGCTTCGGCTTCGAGTTTCGAGCACGAACTGACGAACGATCGGGTATCCGCCTTGGCGCCTACATCGTGAAGGACCGGCTCTTCGGCGACGACGGACCTGACCAGGGAGGCAGCGCGTTTTTTGCCGAGGGCGTCCAGTACCTGCCGCACGGATGGGTGGCCGTCACGGACGTTCGCGTGACGTCGAACCTCGAGTTCAGGCGGACCTTCTCGGACACATTCGAAGAGATCATCAATCCGCAGGAGCGCTCGACCGCATACCTCAACAACAACTACGGGCGGTTCAGCTTCAACCTCCTGGCCGAGAGCGATTCGACGAACATCCGCGAGCAGAATCCGGATCGGCCGCAGCGAAGATCCGACTTCAATATCAACGTCCGACATCTGCCATCGGTCGCCGTCACGGCCTACGACAGGCCGATATGGCGCGACTGGCCCCTCTATTTCTCGTTCGACGCCGCCGCCGAAGGCCTGCGGCGCACCGAGCGCGTCGACGACACGAAGGTGTTCGAGACCCCGAACGTGGTGCAGCGGCTCGACCTCCAGCCCCGCTTCACATTTCCCGTTCCGTACGACCTCGGAGGCTGGTCGATCACGCCTTCGATCGGACTGCGAACGACCTACTACTCGAACAGCCTAAACCCCGCGGGGCTGCGATTCACGCCGGAACTCTTCACGCTCGATCCGAACGACCCGAGGCTGCCGGTGACTCCGAACCGGTCCGGGGCGTCGAAGCGCTCGCTCCTGCTTTTCGATTTGTCCAACCCGAACCTCGTGCTCGGCAACGACGTGTCGCGAAACTACGTGGACTTCTCGATCGACATCCGGCCTCCGGTACTCGGTGCCGTGTACTCCCGCGACGACGGGACGCCGCGTTTCAAACACGTCATCGAACCGTATGTCGTCTACCGGCGCATCGCCGGCGTGAGCAACTACGAGCGGATTCCACTCTTCGACGAACGAGATGCAGTCGCGAACACGAACGAGGTGGAGTACGGCATAACGAACCGCTTCTTCGTCAAGCGCCGCGAACGCGGAACGGGCAACCGGGACGGCGGCGCGTCCGAGGGCCAGACGCATGAACTGCTCTCGATCACGGTCCGGCAGAAGTACTTCATCGATCCGACGTTCGGCGACGTCTTCAGCGACTTTCGGCGCAATCAGTTCTATCCGATCAACACGTTCTCGGGATTCAGCTACGGAGGCATCGAGCGGCGGTTCTCGCCGATCAACGTCGTCGCACGCGTCCGCCCGCTCTCGGCGCTATTCGCGGACCTGCGGTTCGACTACGACGTCCAGCGCAACGGGATCAAGGATGTCGCCCTGACGGCCGGGGCCCGGGGCAAGAACTGGTCGATAAACGAGACCTACTACTTTGCGCGGCGTTTCCGTGCGCTGCTCGGACGCGTGGAGCCCGGCACATTTGCCGGCAACCAGTGGATCACTTCCGTCGATCTCGGCAACCTGACGCGCGGACTGCACGGTGGAACTCGCCTCAACATCGACTTCACCGACCGTCTCGATGAGAGCAACCTGACGAACCCGTTGTCCGGCCAGCGGTTGCTGAACACCCGAAGTTATCTCGGCTACGCATGGGACTGCTGCGGTGTCCAGTTTTACGTCGCGACGTTCAACCTGCCGTCGGGCGTCAGGCGCGAGACGCAATATTATGTGACCTTCACGCTTGCGGGTCTGGGTTCGATCGGTAACGAAAACATCGGCCAGCCTACGCAAACGCGACGGCTGAATCGAGGCGGAGGTCGCCGACAGCAGCTCGACCTGCCCGACGATCAGTAGCTTGCCGCGCTGGCCACGCCGTCCGACCTGCAGAGCCTTTCATGCACGTGTCACATGATTGAAGAAAACGCCTGCATCGCACGCCGCACGCATCAGTACCGGGCGCGGTAGCGCTCGGGTCGATCCCGAGCGCATGCGAAGACACCAGGCGCGGGCTGATGCGTGAACCGCCTGTCCTTGAGCGTCCTTGAGAAGGGTCGCGGTCGCGGCGACTGCGCGATTTTGCGCAAATTCCCCCAGTGCCCGATCGGCATAAGATTGCGAGTGGGCGGGTCTTTCACGAAAACTTAGTGATTCTTGTCGACCCGGTAGTCCACAAGTTGATGGCACGAAAAGTGCTCCGAGGTTATTCTCGCCGAGGGTAGTTGTCTCGGTTAACCGCGGAGGATCGAGCCATGCCGATGACTGTCGAGGAGCTCTCACGCCGAAGTGGCGTCGCTGCGAACACGGTTCGCTACTACACGCGAATCGAACTGCTTAGGCCGCAGCGACATCCGTCCAACGGATATCGACTGTTTGACGAAGGAGACCTTCGACAACTCACCTTCATCGTCGTCGCCAAGCAGCTTGGCTTCTCGCTCGCCGAGATTCGACGACTGATCGAGACGGCAAAGAAGGGCGCTCCGACAGGAAAGCTCGCGCGCCGAATCGTGGAACGTCGTGTCGTCGAGATCCGCTCGCAGATCGACGCCCTTCGCGACCTTCAGTCGCGAATGGAAACGGCACTCGCCATGTGGGATCGCATGCCGGAACGCACTCCGGATGGCAACTCGATCTGCTCGGTGATCGAGCTGGTATCCGCCGAGGTCAACGTTTCCGACCAGTCCCACGTTATCGAAATTGGTTGCCGGCTTCCAACGTGCCGACATCACGAGTCCGTGGCACGGGTCGCCGGGGACTAGTCCTATCCATCCAGAAAGTCTTATTCGGTCGATCACGGAATGACCACGAAAACGAGAATCCGGGCGGTCACCATTGGAGTGTTCGTGTCACTCGGGTTGATCGTTGCCTCGACCCGTGCCGAAGGGCAGTCGGCGATCATCCAGTCGGACACTCAGGCGACCCTCACGTGCGACGGCTGCCACGTCCCGGGGAAACCCCTGCCTTATCTCGGAGGCGAACAGTTCCATCGGAACTCTCACACCGAGTTCGACTCGAGTCATCACGCCTCACCGGGACCGGACGGGAAGCCCCGCGCCGCGTGTCTCGACTGTCATTCGACGAATGGCCAGTGGGATACGGTCTTCCCTGCGTCCGACCCCAAATCGACCATAAATCGTGTACGGATAGCGGACACGTGTAGCAAATGTCATGAGACACAGGCCGGAACGTTCCTCCACAGCATTCACGGACAGGCGGAGGAACGCGGCATCAACGCAGCGGCCACGTGTTCCGATTGTCACGGCTCGCACGCCGTATTCGCGTCCGCGGATCCCCGTTCAGCACTCAGCAAGACGAATACCCCGGCCACGTGCGCGAAGTGTCACGAGACCATTCGGGCGGACTTCGAGACAAGCACCCATCACGAAGCGTTCGTGCGCGGCGAGGAGCGGGCTCCCGTCTGCACGACGTGTCACACGGCGGTCTCGCATTCTCCGGCTCCCATCACGCTGCGCGATTTCGACATGCAGACGGTCGAGACGTGCGCGAAGTGTCACGAGAAGCAGGGTCCGAGTTACCGCGACACGTTTCACGGCCAGGCCACCGCTCTCGGATTCAAGCCCGCGGCCACGTGCGCCGATTGTCATACGCCACATCAGAACCTTCCCGCATCCGATGCTCGCTCGTCGGTGAACCCGGCGAACCTGATCGGTACCTGTGGACGCTGCCACGCCGGAGCGAACGCGAGTTTCGTCACCTACGATCCGCACGCGCAGCCGTCGAACATGGATCGTTCGATGCCCATCTTCCTGGCGCACACGTTCATGAAGTGGCTTTTCCTTGGAGTGTTCGGCTTCTTCGGACTGCACTCGCTACTCTGGCTGCAGCGCTCGCTGGTCGGCCTGATGAGGGGAGACATCCGCCGGATTCGCACCGGGAGGCGCTGGGTTCATCGGTTCAACAAGCCGGCCCGGATCACCCACATCATCATGGCGGCGAGCTTCATGATTCTCGCGGCCACGGGCCTGCCGCTGATGTACTACTACACGGGATGGGGGCAGACGCTCGGAAGGGCACTGGGAGGACTGGAAGTCACGAGGGTCCTGCACCGGATATTTGCCGTAGTCACGTTCGGGTACGCCGCATACCATCTCTGGTACATCATCTGGCACTGGGCCATCCGGAGGGTACGACACATTCTGAGCCCCGAATCCATGGTACCGGAACCTCAAGGACCTGAAGGACTTTTACCAAATGGCCCGCTGGTTCGTTTATCTCGAGAAGCGGCCGCCGCACTTCGACCGATGGACGTACTGGGAGAAATTCGACTACTTCGCCGTGTTCTGGGGTGTGCCTATCATCGGGCTGTCGGGTCTGGTGCTGTGGGCGCCGAGTTTCTTCTCGTCGTTCCTGCCCGGATGGGCGCTGAACGTGGCGATGATCATCCACGGCGAGGAGGCATTGCTCGCCACCGGCTTCATCTTCGCGTTCCACTTCTTCCACAACCTGGCCAGACCCGAGAGTTTCCCTATAGACAGCGTGATCTTCACCGGCAAGATGCCCCTGAAGCGGTTCCAGGAGGAGCGGCCACAGGAATACGCGCGAATCGTCGAGGAAGGGCGGCTCGAAGCGATCCTCACGACGCCACCTTCCATCATTTCGCGTGCACTCGCGGAGACGTTCGGACTGCTTGCGTTCGTCATCGGTACGGCGCTCACCGTCGCCATCTTCTGGTCGCTGCTGACACACTGAGGAACGCGCGCTCCACGCATCATTACCGTGCGCGGTAGCGCACGGGTCGATCCCGGCTTCATGCGACCGCTTTACGTCGGGCCATCCGGGAGTCGGACCCGCTCGCTGAACTAAACCGCTGCGCGGTCGATTCCGCGACCGCGGAGCGGTCCATTCCGCGACCGCGGAGCGGTCGATGAAATAGCCGTGGGTCGCGCGGGGCGAGTGCAACGAGCAACGCGCGACCCGCGGAACCGCCGGCCGCCACGCGCCGACCGCGGAGCGGTCGCACTGCATTGTGAGTGGGAAGCAACTCAAGCCGTGAGGATTTCGACCATGGGACTGAGGGCAAGGCCCGTGGCACGGACACTGATCGAGGTCTACCTGCACATCGTGTTCTCGAGCACCACTCGACGAGCACGGTGTCGTCTACGACGCGCGTCATCATTGGGACTGAATATGCGACCGCTCCGCGGTCGTCGCGCAATGGCCGGCGGTTCCGCGGGTCACGCGAGGGCTCGCTGCACTCGCCCGCGACCCACGGCTATTTCGATCGGCCCGCGGTCGGCACGGCTATTTCATCGACCGCCCGCGGTCGGGACCAGACCGCTCCGGCTCCAGCATGTTCGTTACCGCTTCGAGGAAAGACCGGTCAACTCCGTCGCTTCAACCAGATGGTAGCCTCGTCGTTACCGCGCACGGTACTGATGGGTAAGGCGCGCAAAGAAGTGCGTCCGCTACCGCCCCGTGCCACCCGGATGGCACTGCGCACACTTGAACGCGCTGATGTCGCCGAGGTCGAGAGCATGGCGGAACGGGCCGGTGCCCGTGTGACACCGCCGGCAATCCCCAACGGGCAGGTCGCCGAGATCGATGGGGTGAACGTACTCTCCGTCGGGATTGCTCAGAACCCGGCCGTCGCTGGTCTGGTCCAGCGCGGTGTGGCAGATCGCACAATCGTTCTGGATCACTTTCCCGGTATCGCTCACGTGGTTGCCGTCGTGACACCGGAAGCAGCCCTTGAAGTAGAAGTGGCCGAGATTGTCAGGGTGAGTCCTCCAATCCACCTTCATCTCCGGAAAGATGTAAGTCTGGTAAATGCGCTGGAGCTCTGTCACGGCTGAATCGACTGACGCGCGGCGCGATGCGTACAGGTCCGGGTAGTGGGTCCGGTAGAAGCCCACGATGCTGTCGCCGATGCCGCCGAGAGCCTCGTCGGTCGTGGAATATGGCTGCGACAGGACCTCGACGGACTGTCGCTTCAGGAACGGCAGGCTGGGATCGAGGCGGCCCGCGACAAAGGCCTCGTTGACGGCACGATTGGGAGGGACATAAACGTGAGATGGACGGTTGTGGCAGTCGACGCAGTCCACAACCCGCTGCGGCAGTGCAGCCAGCTCGTCGGGCGAAGGAGCTCCCCTGACGTCGCGATACTCCGTGACGTTTCCGTACTGGTCCTTCAAGCGGACCCACGGGATCACTTGCCTCTGATCGTCCGTGGCGACGTACGAGACTTCGTTGGCGATGTTCATGTGCCAGTGAATCCCGGCGGCCATTCCCGTTGTCGCGCTTCCGCCTCCGGTCTTGATGAGCAGGCGCGTCTGGTGCAGCGTGTTGGCCTCGTCAAATCCGAATTCGTTGAACACCTTCAACTGAGCGCCGAAGAATTTCTCGGGCCAGTGGCACTGCTCGCAGGTCTCCTGGGCGGGTCGAAGGTTGTGGACCGGCGTCTTGATCGGCGTGGGGTACTTGTTGAACGCGACGGCGTAGAGCTGGTAGGCGCCGGAGAGCTTGGAACGGACGTACCAGTCGGCGCCGGGTCCGACGTGGCAGTCGACGCACCGGATGCGCGCGTGCGCCGAGGCCTGGAAAGCGACGAATTCCGGCTTCATGACCGTGTGGCACAGGGTGCCGCAGAAGGCGACCGACTCGGTGTATTCGTAGGCGCGGTAGCTGCCGAACGCGCTCATGAAGACGAAGAACGTCGTGAGCACGAGGAACTTCGCGAGCGATGTCCGGCTGCGCGAATCGTTCAGATCCAGGACCGGAAAAGCCGGAATCTCGGACGGTGCCAGACCGCGACGACGCCGGCGCTCCAGGAGCATTCCCAGCGGAACGAGCATCATGCCGAAGACCAATATTGCAGGCAGCACGATATAGGTGATGATCCCGACGTAAGGGCTGTCCGATACGCCGGTCAACTCGATGAGAACGAGCAGGACGATGCTCGTGAGCGTCGCCAGGATGATGGCCCACCCGCAGAAGCTGATGTAGTTGCGAAGCAGGCTCGGGACCGGGCGCGGACTCTCGGCTGTCGTGACACTCATCGACCCCTCCTTCGCGGACGTCGCGTTGCGTGATCTTCCTCGCCGGATCGGGAAATTCGCGACCAGCCTTCCAGCCACGGGAACGTCCCGAAGTTCAGAACCTCCAGGCGCTGCCCCGATGGCAACGGCTGCAAACAGTGAAGTCGTCTCCGCCGAATGCTCGACTACCGTTGTGGCAACGCCCGCACGACGCCGCGCGCCCGATGGAACGGTGCTGCAGGACGGAAGGACGGGTGACCTGCTGGCCTCGGCCGGCTCCCGCTCGAACGGCGTGGCACTCGGTGCACCCAACGCGTGCCCGTCCGTGCGCTCCGTGCGCGAAGCTGGCGGCGTATGCACCGATACCGCGCACGCCGCCCGGGGGGCTGCCGAGTTGGTGGCAGGTTCCGCACGTCGAGATGTCGCGCCCGCCCGACTGCGCATTTGGCGCGTGGCAGGTGAAGCAGACGGCATGCGCGCCGACCCGCGTAGGAACCGAGAACCCCTTGCTGCGCCGATCGATGCGGTGGCACGCCATGCACCCGGCCCGAGGCCTGGCGGTGCCTTGCGTGTGTCGCGAGTGATCGAACTTTGCGTTGAAGCTGCGGAGGCGCGGAAAGGCCTTCATTGCGCCCGTTGCCGCGTCCGAGTGGCAGATCGTGCAGATCGGACCTGACGTGTTCGAGAACTGCTGGGCGTGGCACCCGGCGCACGGTGTGTGCCCCGGCCAGATAGGTTTCGTGACCCCTTCGGAACGCCGGTGGCACAAGAGACACGGAAGCCGGGCGTGTTGCCCGGTCGTGTGGCGGAACTCAGTGTACTCGGCACTCGGTGACGGGAGGACGGGGCTGGCGTTCGTCCCTGACTCGACATACATCAGTCCAGCAGCACATATGGCGAACATCGTTCCCACCGCCAGAAGCGGGCGCCGCTTGGTATCACGAAGGTCGAGGCTTTTGCGAAATCCAGGCAAGTCGAGCTCCTTGCCGGCAGGCGGTTCTCGGATCCGACATTGACTCGCGTCCCGGATGCACCTGTGCCTGGCTCGTCACGCACGAGCGCGTGACGAGCGGACCGAGGCAATCCTGTGGACGGATCGTGTAACTACTTCATATGGCACTTCGTGCATTGCTGCGGCGTCGGGCCCTTGATGTCCTTCCGGTTCTTCAGCACGTCGGCGTGGCAGTTCGCGCAGTTGCGGTGAAATGCCAGCTGGTTGGTCAAGGTGACGATCGCTGCGCTGTCCGAAGCCTTGATCTCGGGGATCGCAGGTATCGTGATCGGCGTCGTGCCGGCCTTGGCGTGACAGTTCCGACACGCGATGTGACCGACGCTGTTCGGATCGTTCGCAAGCAACTCCTTCGTCAGGGTTGTCGTGCGATCGGCAGGCCACGCGGTCTTGAGTGGCGGATGCTTCATCGCTTCCGAGGCCGGCTGCGCGGTGTGATGACACTCGACGCAGTCGATCGGTCCGGTTCCCGCGATGTTGTAGTTCTTCGTCGCGTGATTCGCGTGGTTGAACTTCACCTTACCGAGTTTGCCGTCCTGCGCGAGGATGATGACTTCGGGGATTACCTTCGGGACAGCCGGCGCGTCCTGAGAGGGCCCGGCGGTTGAGAATGACGGGACGCTTGCCGAGAAAGGCATCCCGAGAGCGAAGACTACGGATGCGAGCAGAATGATTCGTTTCATGATTTAGTCGCCTTTCAACATTGGGTTCAGAAGTGCCATGTGTCACCCGTATGACACCGTTTGCAGTCTGAAAAGTTGTCGCTTCCGAATACTTTGTTTCCATTGTGACACGTCGCGCAGGTCGTAGCGCCACCCGCCGGCCGGTGCTGCAGCGGTCGGGGCGACGTGACCTGGCGGCTCTGAGGTGCGCCTGGGACCACGCCGTGACAGGCCGCGCACTCGAGTCCCTTTGACGCGTGCTCGCCGTGATCGAAATTCATCGCGTAGGACGCCGATTTCTCGGACGCCCGGTTCACCCGACCGAGCGTGTGGCACGTGCTGCAGGAGGAAATGTCCCGCCCACCCGCCCGCGCGCGCGGGCTGTGGCACTGGAAGCAGGTGGAATGTGCAGCCATTCCCATCGGTATCGAGAGAGCCACACCGCGACGCTCGGGAACGTGACATGAGGCGCATCCGGCGCGGGGCTTCGCGGCACCTCGAGCATGGCGCGCGTGGTCGAACTTCGAAGTGAAACTCCGGCGAGGAGGGAACGCCTTGACGGCCGCCGCTGGCGGCGCCGTGTGGCAGATGGTGCAGATCGGACTGGCCGGATTGGCGAATTCCTGCCCGTGACAGCCCGCGCATGGCGTATGCCCGGGCAGTTTCAACCGCGACGCATTGTCAGTGCGCTGGTGGCACATCAGGCACGCCAACCGCGCGTGCTGACTCGTAGCGTGCCGGAACTTGCCGAGATCGGCGGGAGCCGGCGAGACTGACGCATTCGCTTCCAGGAGCAGGCCGATAGCGAGCCCCGAGACAGCCGTCGACAGGATGACGAACGACACGGCGCGCCGCCGCCAATGCACCCGCGAGAAGCGAGCTCTCCAATCGGCATCTGACCTGTGGCCGTCGCCGGTCATGGCGACGTTCCGGTCTTTGCGCCCGGCAGCGCCGACGAGTGGCTCGCCGGGACTGGCGCACTCGCATACGCGATGTGGCACTTCGTGCAACGGAAGGAGGCGTCGGATGCACGCTGCAGGACCTCGAAGTTGAGGGCGCCGCCTTCATCGACCGATGCTGTGATGTGACAGCCCGAGTCGCCACCGCATGAGACCACACCAACCCGAGCCGACATTGGATCCGTCGTGTCGAGCGAAGTGACGTTGTGGCACTTTATACACGCGACCTCGGTGTGAAGTCCGCCCTCGTGCCGGAATGTCGCGGTAGCATTGCGCTCGCGCCAGATCCGGCGTGTCGCCGGATCCGTCACCGCCGTCGTCGCCGCAGCCGCCAGGTCGAAATCGACTGTTCCCGCCTGCCGTGTCTGCAGTCGATGGCAGGTCGCGCATTCGGAAGGCTCCGGCTTCATTCCGCTGTCGGCGGCGTGACAGGAAAAGCACGCCGTGTGGCCTGATGGTGACGTCTTGAACGTGCCCTTCTTCAGCCAGAATCCGTCACCGAGGTCTGCGGGCGTTTTGCTCGAGTATTCGTCGCTCCCCTCTCCCTGCGGATTCAGCGTCGTGTGGCAGTTCGAGCACGAGTCGCCTTCGCCGAACAACTCGAGGTGGCGGTCGTGCGGAAACCACACGGCGAACGCGGAGACGAAGTCGCGGCTTCGCGGCGACTTGTCGAAGGCCTCGACCGGGTTCGGAAAAGGATGGCGGACCGTGAATTTCGGCGTGACGCCAACATGGCAGACGGCGCAGATGCGAGGAGCCGGACGCTCGCGGGCGAAGAACTCGGTGCGGTGACACTTCAGGCACGAGGCGTGCTGAGGAAACTCAGTCACGTCTGGAATCGCTGCGTCACCGGTCCTGACGACATTCCAGTTTGCGGATGGAAACGTGTGGCAGAAGGCGCACGCCAGCTGGTGGGCTGTTGCCTGATGCGAGAACTTCATCTCAGCCGGCTTGGGGGGTGTCCGCTTTGCGCGTGGCTTGGGCCGAGTTCGACGCTGCGTCTCGGGCGCCACGGCCGCGGTCGTCGATGGTTCGACAAAGGCCATTGCCGCAAGCACGAGTACGAAGGCCGCTGCCAGCGCCAAATTGCCACTGTTAACCGGTTTCATCGTCGCACCCGCCCCTGCCCCTGAGAACCGAATGGGGTAGGGGTTCCTGCGAATCCCCTACCCCTACCCCACGTCGCGTGGCGAAGCCGTTCGAATCTGCTATTCGCGGCGTCCGAAGTAGAACCTGAGCGACGCATAGGGGAGATGTGCATTGTAGTCCTGCACCCTCGCCGATTCGACCACTCCCAGGTTCTTGAATCGCTCCTCGAAGTCGTAATACTGGTAACCGGCAATGAAATCAATGCGGTCGTGCAGACGAATCGAAAGGCGAACCTCGGGCGTAACGTACCGGTACGGGTAACCGGCAATGAGCGTTTCGGGCCCCGGCGGCACGCGGTCACCGGCTCCGGAATCGTTGTGGAACCTCATGGACCCGAACAGTCCCACTCGGTCGTGGACCTGCGCGTTGACGTTGATGTACGCGAACTGGTCCCTCGAGTAGAACTCGCTGACTCCCTGTTTTTTCTGGAAGTTGAAGAAGAAAACGACCACCGAGTCGCTAGTGATTCGAGAATACGTGTACCCCGTGCTCAGCGCTACCTTGCTGTTCGGAACCCAGTCCGCCGATGCCGAGAACATCCGGCTCTCGGTGCTCGTCCCGAAATCCACGGACGGGACGTCATCGGTCCGCGTCGGGTTGTCGTTGTTGCGGAACGTCGCCGACAGGTTGAAGGTCAACTCGTCGGTCGCATAGATGATGTTCCGGATCCGCGCGTTGGTGTAGTCGTAGTTCGCAGCCCTCGTGAACACGTTGTCCGCCTCGCCCCTTTCGAAGTCGAAGTAGACGGTCCAGAAATTCTTGATGGGCTTCGCGCGCAATCCGAAGATGAACGTATTCGTTCGATTGTCGAACGTCTCGATCTCCGGTTCGATTTCACCCGGATCGGCAGGGTCGAACTCGAGACTCTCGAGGTCGTTGCTCCGGTCCGTGTACCGGTAGCCCACGTGCGCCGAAACGCGCGGATGGAACATGTAGTCGAGCTCGAGAGTGTTCGAGAACTGACGGTACCGCGTCATCCTGGAGAAGAACTCCTCCAGTTCGGTGAAGGACGCGGCCGGCGCGGTCTTGATGGTCTGTATGACCTCGTCGTTCGTTCCGTTGATCTCGAACCGGTTGTACCGGAAGGTATTCGAGATCGTGAGGCTCTCAGTCGCCAGCACGGAGATGCCGAGGTCGGCGAACCACGTCGGTCGTTCGCTTTCGGAAAATGCCGCGATCTGATTGAGACCGATAAGCGCTCCCGTGAAGTCGCCGCCCGAGAGAGACTCGAACAGCGTGGACTCAGACTTGGCGTTGCTGTAGATGACTCGCCCGGTGATGTCCACCATGTTGTTGAGGAACGCGTGGGCATTTACGCGAGAGAAGTTGACGTGACCGCGCTGGGGAGCGTCGCGATTGAAAGTGTTGAGGAACGACAGCACGATCGGCCCGCTGTTGCCCGCTTGCGGTTGCGTGATGAAGAACTCGGCGTCGTCCTTGAAGGTACGGTAGCCCTGCAGGAACGAGAGATCCAGCCAGCCGAGTTTGGCGTCGAAGCCGGCGCTGAACGTGTCGGACCGTGACCGCGACGGGGCGAACACCGGGAACTCGTCGCGCGAAAAATCATAGGTCGACAGCGTCGGGCCGTCCTTGCGGTTGAACGCATAGTCGAGGTTGATCTTGAACTTCGGGTTTTGCGGCATCAGGACCAGATTCACGTCGCCGATCGTGTTGACCGTTTCGTCGACGTGCTGACCCAGCGCGATCGTGTTGAGCGAGTTGTAGTAGTTGAACCGACGTACCGTCGTGTCGAACCGATACACGTCGAGTTTGTCCATACTGACGCGAAGGTAACCGTTGGGGTCGCTGTCCCATCCGGTCACCTTCACGAGGAGCGAGTCGAACAGCGGCCCTCCGTCCTTGCCTGCCTCGAGCAGGAAGCTCGAATCCATAAACTGGAATCCAGGCTGATAGTTCAGGTCGCTGCGGTATTTGTCGATGTCGCCTTCGACCTTGACCCCGCGAACGCCCACTTCGATGCTCGACGTCACGGAATATGGGCCGATCGTGTCGGGACTGATGTCGGACGGATCCTGCGCCCGCACGTCCATCGCCACAGTGCCGAGACCAAGCACGACGAGGATTACTGGCAGATATTTCTTCCCCACGGTTGCTATCCCTCCTCAGCGGCCATTACGCCCGGTCGACATCGCGGGTCGATCAGCGGAAATAGAGCGGATGGCTCATCGAGCCGTGAATCATTACGTGGCACGTCGTGCAGTTCCGATACTTCGGCGATGCGAGGTTGTGGAACGACGGCGTGTTGGGCGCGCCGATGCCCTGCGTCTCGGTGTGGCACTCCAGGCAGAGCTGCGTCACATTCGACCGTCGCAGCATCTTCGGATTGCTCGATCCATGCGGGGTATGACAGGCTGCGCAACCCTCGAGCTTGAGCGGTGCGTGCTCGAACGTGAAAGGCCCCTGCTTGTCGCTGTGGCACTTCACGCACGCCTGATCGACGCCCGTCGAAAGGCGCATCTGCTTCTGTTCGAAGCCGCCGTGCGGATTGTGGCAATCGCTGCAGACCATGTCGCCCTCGAGCACCTTGTGACGATGCGGCATGGTGAATTGCGACCGTACTTCGCTGTGGCAGGTGATGCAGAGTATCGGCTCGGTCGCCTTGAGCATCACGCGCGAATCCGAGTCGATCTTGTGCGCGGTCGCCGTCTCGATGAGCGTCTGCGAGCCGGTGCGGTCCTTCGGCAGAGGCATGCCGTGCGCCTCGTGACAGTCGACGCAGCCGACGTCGTTGCGCCAGTGATCTCCACGACGATAATTGCCGTGTTCCTCGCCCATTCCGGCGTGACACTTGAGACACGTCTCGGAAATGGTCTTCGGCCCCTTGTTCTTGAACGAAACGATCAGCGACCCGTCGTAGTCGGGGACTGTCTGGCCGAGGTCCATCGCTTCCTTGCGCTTCGACTCCGAAAGCACGTGCGCCTGGCCCGGACCGTGGCAGTTCTCACAACCGCGCTTCATGTCGCTGTCATATTTGCTCTCGGCCATATGAGCGTGCGGCGTGCCCGAGAAGCGATTGAACTCGACCTCGTGGCACGTCTTGCACGCTTCATTGCCGACGTAGTCGCCCGGCGTCGCGGACTGCGCGGCCGCCTCATTGGCGGTACGAGCCGTCGAAGCCGTGAGCACCACGATGAAGAACACCAGCGCGCCCATGGCCCAGAGCCCAACGACTGTCGATTTGAAGCGATGTGCATTCGTCATCGCCGTGCCTCCTCGAAATGCGGATTCGTACGTCCGCTTCGGACTGGTATCAAGGTCCGGCCTGACAGGTCCGGACGCGGAATTCGTCTCTTGTGGAAACGCGCTCTCACGCGTCCCTTTCCCTTCCCCAAATGCGTGGGCGACTGGCGTCGCTTCGCGCGGCCTCAACCAGGATTGTCAACGAGTCCCTTTTGAGGCTTGCGCGCACTCTAGAACGTGTGAGCAGGTCACAGGTCAAGCACTTTTTTTGCAGCGGCGTCCCGTGTCCCGCGAGCACACGCCCCGGCCCCCCACGACGTCAATGCAGCCTGGACCCGGATTTCGCCCTAGCGAATAAATTGCGTTCCAACTTGGGCCGGAACTCTGGCAGACTAGGAACAAGTCGCTCACCTGTTTCGCGCGTGTTCCAGCGGTCGACACGCTCGCATCTTCAGACGCGCCATGCGCGCCACGGTTCTTCAATCAACGGGGAGTCCCGCCCTCACCTGAGGCACATCGGATGACCAACGATCCACTGCGCTGCACCCTTCCCGCCGTTCGACTCGACGACCTGCTCGGACTGCTACGCGCCGACGGGTGGAGACTCGTCGGTCCGCGCGTGCGCGACGGAGCCATCGTCTACGACGAAATGTCCAGCGCCGCCGACCTGCCCATTGGATGGACTGACGAGCAGGCGCCAGGCGTTTACCGGATTCGCAAGCGGGACGACGCGGCGGCCTTCGGCTACGTCGTCGGGCCGCACTCGTGGAAGAGGTTCCTCTTTCCGCCGTCCCACACGATCTGGAGCGCGAAGAAGACCGAGAGCGGCATCGAGATTCACCCAGGTGACGACCAGCCGCAGCGCACGGCCTTCATCGGAGTCCGCGCTTGCGAGCTCGCCGCGATAGCCGTCCAGGACGGCGTCCTGATGAACGGAAAGTTTGTCGACGCCGACTACAAGGCCCGCCGCGAGAATACGCTCTTCGTAGCCGTGAATTGTGGTCAGGCCGGCGGCACGTGCTTCTGCGTCTCGATGAACACGGGACCAAAAGCGCGCGGCGGCTACGACATCGCGCTCACCGAGGTGCTCGACGGCGAGCACCGATTCGTTGCCGAGTCCGAAGCAGCGACCGACGTGCTCAGAGTTGCTCGCAAGACTCGCGGCGGCCCAGGCATCGGACGACGACGTCGCTGCCGCCGATGCAGCGGTCGAGAACGCTGCGTCACATATGGGCCGGTCGATGGATACCGAAGGCATTCGCGATCTGCTGCAACGCAACTACGAGAACGCTCGTTGGGATGACGTCGCGCTCCGGTGCCTCTCCTGCACGAACTGCACGATGGTCTGCCCGACCTGCTTTTGCTCGACGATCGAGGACGTTCCGGACCTGTCGATGGAGAACGCGGACCGTGTTCGCCGGTGGGACTCGTGCTTCACCGACGACTTCAGCTACATCCACGGCGGGAACATGCGCCCGTCGGTCTCGTCGCGGTACCGGCACTGGATCACCCACAAGCTCTCGACGTGGTACGACCAGTTCGGCACGTCGGGCTGTGTCGGGTGCGGACGCTGCATTACCTGGTGCCCTCCCGGCATCGACATCACCGAGGAAGTTCGCGCCATTCGCGCAAGCGAGGAGGCATCTTCATGAAACGAATTGCAGACCTGGTGGCGGAGCATCCCATCTTCGCCGACCTCGACGACGCCGACCGTGAGCTGATTGCCGGCTGCGGCCGGAATGTCACGTTCAAGCCCGGCGAACTGCTCACCAGGGAAGGCGCCGCCGCCAACGAGTTCTTCGCGATCCGGAAGGGCAAGGTCTCGATAGGCACCCACGTGCCCCACCTTGGCGACGCTGTCATCGAGACGCTCGACGCCGGCGATGTCGTGGGCTGGTCGTGGCTGTTCCCGCCCTACCGAACTCATTTCGACGCCCGCGCGATCGTCGCGACGCACACGATCGCTTTCGACGGCGCGTGTCTGCGAACAAAGTGCGAGTCGGATCCGGCCTTCGGCTACAAACTGATCAAGCGGTTCGCGGCCGTGATGATGGATCGCATGCAGGCGACTCGGCTTCAACTTCTGGACATGTATGGAAACTGGCGCTAATCCCAACCCGATGCTTCCGAAGTTCCTCCGCGTGGTGAAGCGCCACAGGGAACTGCCGGACACGTGGACCCTAGATTTCGATCCGGTCGGCGGGTTTCCGTTCCTGCCCGGCCAGTTCAACATGATGTATGCGTTCGGCATCGGCGAGGTCCCGGTGTCTATCAGCGGCGATCCGGCCCGGCCAGAGACGCTCGTCCACACGATCCGTGCCGTGGGCAAGGTGACCGAGGCGCTCTGCGCTGCGGGGCCTGGCACGGAAGTCGGCATCCGCGGTCCGTACGGAACCGCCTGGCCCGTCGTTGAAGCGGAGGGCGGAGACCTGCTTATCATCGCCGGCGGCATCGGCCTCGCTCCCATCCGTCCGGCGCTCTACCACATCTTCGCGAACCGCTCGAAGTATGGACGGGTTTCGATCCTGATCGGCGGCCGCTCTCCCGAAGTGCTCCTCTATCCCGCCGAGGTCCGCCAGTGGCGCGGACGCTTCGACGTCGAAGTCGAAGTCACGGTCGACACATCGAACCAGGCGTGGCGCGGCAACGTCGGCGTAGTGACGTCGCTCGTCCGGCGAGCCAGCTTCGATCCGGCCGTCACAACCGCATTCGTCTGCGGACCGGAGGTCATGTTCCGTTACGCGACGATCGAGCTCACGAAGGCCGGAATCTCGCCCAACCGGACGTTCGTATCGATGGAGCGCAACATGAAGTGCGCGATCGGGCTCTGCGGACATTGCCAGTACGGACCCGACTTCGTGTGCAAGGACGGGCCGGTCTTCGCTTTCGACAAGATCGAACGCCTGTTCAGGATTCGTGAAGTATGAAGAAGAAAGACACAGCTCCGCGCAAGCCGCGACTGGCGGTGTTCAAATTCGCGTCGTGCGACGGCTGCCAGCTCAGCCTGCTCGACTGCGAGGACGAACTGCTCGCCGTCGCCGGCGCCGTCGACATCGCGAACTTTCTCGAGGCGTCGCGCGCCGTCGTTCGCGGACCGTACGACGTCACGCTCGTCGAGGGCTCGATCACGACGGCCCACGATGCCGAGCGCATCCAGGAAGTCCGCGCACAGACGAAATTCCTCGTGACGATCGGAGCGTGCGCCACGTCCGGCGGAATCCAGGCGCTGCGCAATTTCAAGGACGTCAAGGAGTTCACCCGCGTCGTCTACGCGCGCCCGGACTACATCTCGACGCTCGACACCTCGACGCCCATCGCGGCGCACGTCAAGGTGGACTACGAACTGCGCGGCTGCCCGGTTAGCAAGGCGCAATTACTGGAATTGCTCGCGTCGCTGCTTCAAGGCCGGCGCCCGAATATCCGCCCGCACAGCGTCTGCCTCGAGTGCAAACGGCGCGGCATCGTCTGCGTGATGGTCGCTCACGGCACTCCCTGCCTCGGGCCCGTCACGCACGACGGCTGCGCCGCGTTGTGCCCCTCGTTCGACCGCGGCTGCTTCGGCTGCTTCGGACCGAAGGAGTCGCCGAACACGGCATCGATGGCTGCGACGTGGACGGCGCTCGGCCAGACGCCAATCACCATCACGCGGGCGTTCCGGACCTACAACGCGGGAGCCGAGGCGTTCCGAAAGGAAAGCGAAGCCCATGGCGATTAAGAAGACACGGAAGATCCGCGTCGAGGCACTCGCGCGTGTCGAGGGCGAGGGCGCGATGCACGTCGACGTCCGCGCCGGACAGGTCACGAACGTCCGCCTCGAGATCTACGAGCCGCCCAGGTTCTTCGAAGCGTTCCTGCAGGGTCGCGACTACCTCGAGCCGCCTGACATTACCGCACGCATCTGCGGCATCTGCCCGGTGGCCTACCAGATGAGCGCGGCGCACGCGATCGAACGCGCCATCGGCGTGACGGTCGACGGACAGCTGCGTGCCCTGCGGCGGTTGCTCTACTGCGGCGAGTGGATCGAGAGCCACACGCTGCACGTCTACATGCTCCACGCGCCCGACTTCCTCGGATACGAGGACGCCATCGCGCTGGCAAAGGACGCGCCGGAAATCGTCGGGCGCGGCCTCGCGCTCAAGAAGCTGGGCAACGAAATCGTTTCGGTCGTCGGCGGCCGAGAGATCCACCCGATCAACGTCCGCATCGGGGGCTTCTACAAGGCGCCGGGCCTGCAGCAGATCCGCGAGCTCGGTGAGAAGCTCAAGCGCGCGCGGGACTGGGCGCTCGAGACGGTCGCGTGGGTGTCCACGTTCGACTTTCCGGACTTCGAGCGCGACTGCGAGTTCGTTTCCCTTCGCCACGAGACGGAGTACCCGCTCTGCGAAGGGCGGATCGTCTCGTCGAAGGGCATGGACATCCACGTCGACGAATACCGCGACACGTTCGAGGAGGAGCACGTCCGCCACTCGAATGCCCTGCACTCGATCATCAAGGGTCGCGGCGCCTACTTCGTCGGCCCACAGGCGCGCTACAGCCTCAACTACGATCGATTGCCCGACGTGGCTCGCGACGCGGCCACCGCGGCCGGACTTGGACCGGTCTGCCGGAATCCTTTTCAGAGCATCATCGTGCGCGCGGTCGAGACAGTCTTCGCGTGCGACGAGGCCATCCGGATCGCCGAAGCGTACGAGCCGCCGGATCCGCCGGCCTTGACGTGCGAACCGCGTGCCGGCGTAGGGTGCGCGGCAACTGAAGCCCCGCGCGGACTGCTCTACCACCGCTATGCTATCGACGCGGAGGGCCGGATCGAGAATGCTGTGATCATTCCGCCGACGTCACAGAACCAGAAGAGCATCGAGGAGGATCTGCGCGACTTCGCGCAGATGTCGCTGCACCTCAACGACTCGGACCTGCAGTGGAAGTGTGAGCAGGCGATCCGCAACTACGACCCGTGCATCTCGTGCGCGACGCACTTCCTGAAGTTGACGGTCGACCGGCAGTGAGCGCCCGGCGACTGCTCGTCATCGGAGCCGGCAACGAACTGCGCCGCGACGATGCGGCCGGCCTCGAGGCCGCGCGCCGGCTGGCCGGTTTCCCGGGCGTCGAGGTTCGTGAAGCGCGAGGCGACATGACCAGCCTCGCGGATCTCTGGGAGGCGGGCGACAGCGTCGTCGTCGTCGATGCGGCGCGGTCAGGGGCGCTTCCGGGCTCGGTGCACCGGTTCGACGCGACGTCGGACGCGCTGCCGGCCGCGTTCGGACGCGGATCGACTCACGCCCTCGGCGTCGCGGACGCCGTCGAGCTTGCGCGTGCGCTTGGCCGGCTTCCGTCGAAGCTGATCGTGTACGGTATCGAGGGCGAGGACTTTTCGGCCGGAGAGGGCATGAGCGACGCGGTCGCCGCTGCCGTCGACGAAGCGGCCATCAGGATTGCGGAGGAGATTCCCGGTGCATGACAGCTCGATCATAAACTCGCTGCTCAGGAAGATCGCGGCCATCTCGGATTCACACGAGGCCGCGAGCGTCACGGGAATCCGGGTGCGGCTCGGCGCGACGTCGCACATGGACGAGGCGCATTTTCGCGAGCATTGGGACGAGGCAACTCGCGGATCCGTCCTCTCCGATGTGGAAGTCGCGGTCGAGCTGTCGCCGGAGCCGTTCGGCGTGATGCTCGTCGACGTCGACCTCGAGGCGTGAGCGCGGGACCGAAGCGACTGCGCGTCGAGGCCAGAGGCGCGGTTCAAGGCGTCGGATTCCGCCCTTTCGTGTTTCGAATTGCGACCGACCTCGGGCTCCGCGGGTGGGTGCGCAACACGCCGGCCGGCGCCGACCTCGAGGTGGAGGGAGATCCACAGGCTCTCGACGAGTTCCTCGTCCGGCTGCGGTCCGAAAAGCCGGTGCTCGCGGTTTATCACGGTCTCGAGCACGCGGTTCTCGAGCCTCTTGGACTTGCCGGATTCGAGATCCTCGAGAGCGACAACGAAGCCGCTCCCGCCGCGGTCGTCCTTCCCGACATCGCCACGTGTGCCGATTGCCTGCGCGAGGTCTTCGACCCGTCGGATCGGCGATTCAGGTATCCATTCACGAACTGCACGAACTGCGGGCCGCGATTCTCGATCGTGCTGTCACTGCCGTGGGACCGGCCGCGCACGACGATGGCCGGGTTCCCGCTCTGCGACGATTGTGACCGCGAGTACCACGACCCGCGAGATCGCCGTTTCCACGCGCAGCCGGTGGCGTGCCCGGTGTGCGGACCGCGGCTCGAGCTGCTCGACGGTGGCGGCTCATCGTTGGCGACGGGCGCCGCCGCTCTCGACCGGGCCTGCAAGCTGATTCGCGAAGGGCGTATCGTCGCGCTCAAGGGCCTCGGCGGATTCCACCTCGTCTGCGACGCGCGCAGCGACGAGGCCGTGCGCCGACTGCGCGAGCGAAAGCGGCGCGAAGCCAAGCCCTTCGCCGTGATGGCGCAGTCGCTCGAGGCAGCTCGCAAACTCTGCGACCTCACGCCGATGGAAGAAGCCGCGCTCGTTTCGCCGGAAGCCCCGATCGTGCTCGCGCGATTTCGCTCCCACGGCGTCTGCGACGCGGTCGCTCCGCGCAATCCGCTTCTAGGACTGATGCTTCCATACACGCCGCTCCACCATATGCTGCTTCGCGATCTCGATTTCCCCGTCATCGCGACGAGTGGAAACCTTTCTGACGAGCCGGTCTGCTTCGAGAACGACGAGGCGGTCGAACGGCTCTCGGGCATCGCCGATGCGTTTCTCGTTCACGACAGGCCGATCGCGCGACCGGTCGAGGATTCCGTCGCGCGCGTGATCGCTAACCGCGTCACGCTACTCAGGCGCTCGCGCGGTTATGCGCCGATGCCGGTGACGGCCCGCCGCGGACTGCGGCCGGTGCTGGCGGCCGGCGCGCACCAGAAAAACGCCGCAGCGATCGTTACGCCCGGCGGAGTCGTGCTCGGCGCGCACATTGGCGATCTGGCGACGGCCGCGTCGAGGGCGGCGCTCGATCGCGCTGCGAACGACCTCAGGCTGCTCTACGACGTCGTGCCGGAGGCCGTGGCCTGCGACGCGCACCCGGACTACGCGTCGACGATATGGGCTCGCTCCTCGGGCCTTCCGGTTGAAACAGTTCAGCACCACGTCGCGCACGTGCTCTCGTGCATGGCGGAGAACGACGAGGCTCCGCCCGTGCTCGGCATCGCGTGGGACGGCGCCGGGCTCGGTCCCGACGGCACGATCTGGGGCGGCGAATTCCTCCATGTGCGTGCCCCGCGGGAGTGGGAGCGCGTGGCGGCGTTTCGCGGGTTCCGATTGCCGGGCGGCGAGCGGGCGGCCCGCGAGCCGCGACGGTCCGCTCTTGGACTGGCGTTCGAAATCTACGGAGACGACATCCCGAAGGAAGTTGCTGCGATGTTCGAACCCGGTGACCTGCGCACACTGCTCTCCGCTTTGCGAGCCGGCGTGAACACGCCCAACACGTCGAGCGTCGGGCGGCTTTTCGACGCGGTAGCGGCGCTGTGCGGGCTGCGGACGACCTCGGGATTCGAGGGGCAGGCAGCGATGGAGCTCGAGTTCGCCGCGGAGTCCGACGACTCCGGCGCGGCGTATCCTGTTCCCCTCGACGGGCCGGTTCTCGACTGGGCCCCGATGATCCGGGCCATCCTCGACGACCTGCGAGGAGGCGTTGCCGTTGCCCGCATCGCGGCGTCGTTTCACAATGCGCTCGCCGGCGCCACTGTTTCCGTGGCGCGCCGGACTGGTATGGATCGAGTTGCGCTCAGCGGAGGCTGTTTCCAGAATGCCGTACTCACAACCGCTGTCGTCACGGGCCTCGAATCCGCCGGCTTCACGGTCATCCGCCACCAGCGCGTGCCGCCGAACGACGGCGGAATCGCGCTCGGCCAGGCAATCGCCGCCGGGAGCCGCTGAATCGTGCGTGTATTGGTCAGTATCGCTCGGGCATCACTGTCGGCGACTCGACGAATCAGTACCGAGAGCGGTAGCGAGCGGGTTGCTCGCGCTGCGAGCGTGCACCGTCAACCCGACCCGCTCGCTGTCGCTCGCGGTACTGATCTGGCGACGTCGGGCGGACACAGCGGCCCTCGCTCCGCGCGTGCCGCCAACGAGCGCGGTCCAGTCGACGGTTTGAAGTCAAATAAGGGATAGTGCCCTCATGTGTCTCGCCATACCCGGAAGAGTGCTGAGCGTCAGTGAGGAAGGGCCCCTCGCCCGTCGTGCGCGCGTGGATTTCGGCGGCACGGTACGAGAGACCAACCTCTCGTTGCTGCCCGAGGCGAACGCCGGTGACTGGGTGCTCGTGCACGTCGGCATCGCCCTGACGCGCATCGACGAAGACGAAGCCGGTCGTATTTTCGACGACCTGCGTCGCGCCGGCGTTCTCGCCGAGGAGGGCCTTTGAGGTTCATCGACGAGTATCGGGACCCGGTTGCCGCTCGCGAGATCGCGCGGCAACTCGGCGTCGCGGCGACCCGGCAGTGGACGCTAATGGAAGTCTGCGGCGGCCAGACGCACGCCATCGTCCGTTTCGGGATCGACGAGCTGCTTCCGCCCAGCATCCGGCTGCTGCACGGACCGGGATGTCCGGTATGCGTCACGCCGCTCGAGCTCATCGACCGCGCGCTTGCGATCGCCGCCCAGACTGGCGTGATCTTCGCATCCTTCGGCGACATGCTTCGCGTGCCCGGATCGACCGGCGACCTGCTCGGTGCGCGCGCCGCGGGCGCCGACGTCCGGATCGTGCTTTCCCCACTCGACGCGGTCGCGATCGCGCGCGCGAACCCGCAGACACACGTCGTCTTCTTTGGCGTGGGATTCGAAACGACCGCGCCGGCGACGGCACTTGCCCTCGCGCAGGCGGATCAGGAGGGCCTCGAGAACTTCTCGATGCTCGTGTCGCACGTCCTCGTGCCGCCGGCGCTCGAGACCATCCTCGCGTCGCCGGACAACCAGGTGCAGGGATTCCTCGCCGCCGGCCACGTATGCACCGTTATGGGGACGTCGGAATACGAGCCGATCGCTCGCAAGCACCGCGTGCCCATCGTCGTGACGGGATTCGAGCCGCTCGACATTCTGCAGGGCGTCCTGATGGCCGTCACCCAGCTCGAGGAAGGCCGCGCCGAGGTCGAGAACCAGTACGCGAGAGCCGTCCGGCCCGATGGCAACACGCACGCGCGTAGGCTCATCGAGGAGGTCTTCGAAGTCGTGCCGCGAAAGTGGCGCGGCATCGGCACGATTCCGGCATCCGGATTCGGTCTGCGCGGACGGTTTCGTCGCTTCGACGCCGAGGAGCGCTTCGGTGTCTCGGCGATCGAAACGAAGGAACCTGAGGAGTGCATCAGCGGACTCGTCCTCCAGGGCATCAAGCGTCCAAACGAGTGTCCGGCATTCGGAACGCGCTGCACGCCGGAGCGCCCGCTCGGCGCGACTATGGTCTCGAGCGAGGGCGCGTGCGCGGCGTACCACCGGTATCGGCGCCCGATCGCCGCGGAGGCACGTTGAGCGACGGACTGCCCGCCTGCCCTATCCCGATCTCGGATTCACCGCGCGTCCTGATGGCGCACGGTGGCGGCGGCCGCTTCATGCGGACGCTGATCCGCGACCTGTTCGCGGCGGCGTTCGACAATCCGCTGCTCGCGGCCGCGCACGACGGAGCGGTATTTCCGTCGCCGTCCGCCCGGCTCGCCTACACGACGGACGCGTCGGTCGTGCGACCGCTTTTCTTCCCCGGCGGCGACATCGGCCGGCTCGCCGTGTTCGGCACGGTCAACGACCTTGCGATGTGCGGAGCGCGACCTATCCACCTTTCCGCCTCGTTCATTCTCGAGGAAGGTCTTGAAATGGAGACCCTCTGGCGCGTCGTGCATTCGATGGCGGACGCGGCTCGCGAGGCCGGCGTCTCGATCGTCACCGGCGACACGAAGGTCGTCGAGCGCGGCAACGCGGACGGCGTGTACATCAGCACGTCGGGGATTGGCGCGATCGAGCACGACCTCGCCATTGAACCGGCGTCGGTCCGTCCCGGCGACGCGATCCTGCTTTCCGGTGACGTCGGACGGCATGGCATCGCCATCCTGGCGGCCCGTGCCGACCTGATGCTCGAGACGGCAATCGAGTCAGACTGCGCGCCGCTCCACCGAGCAGTCGCGGCTCTCGTCGAGAGCGGCGTCGACGTGCGCTGTCTGCGGGATCTCACGCGTGGCGGTCTCGCTTCCGCCGTCCTCGAGGTCGCGGAGACCGCCGGACTCGATGCCACGATCGACGAGCGCGCGATCCCCGTCATCGAGCCCGTGCGATCCGCGTGCGAACTGCTCGGCTTCGACGCGCTCCACGTTGCGAACGAAGGCCGGTTTGCCGCGTGGGTGTCTTCGGCGGATGCGGACCGGGCCCTCGAGGTTCTGCGCGCGCAGCCGGGCTGCGTGGATGCGGTTCGTATCGGCACGGTCGGCGACACCGGCCGCGGCACCGTCGTCCTGCGGAGCGCGATCGGCACGTCGCGCATTCTCGACATGCTCAGCGGCGAGCAACTGCCGAGGATCTGCTGAGGGCAATCAGGTCGAGTGTGCGGCGTCGCTCGTGCTCAGGCCGCGCAGCCACCACACGCCGACGACGATCATCCAGATCGGCAGAGGATAGGCGGCGAGGCGTTCCATTCCGCCGATGCCGAGACCGAGAAAGATTTCCTCGACGAAGAGCACTGTGCTGACCGCGCCGACGATGCCGGTTATCGTCGTAAACGTCCAGATCCGCCTCCACGGCTCGACGGTGCGGATCGCGACGCCGAGAACGGCCATTCCGAGATTGCCGCAGACGAAGTTCAGCGCCGCGCCGAGGCGATGGAGCTCGATGGACTCGTTCTCGGGGTAAAGCCCGACGAGGATGACTCCCGGGCCAGCGAGAAAGATCAGTGCCCATCCAAGCGTTCGTGCGAGGCTGAACGGAGCCGACCGGAAGAATAGGATCGTACCGGCGATGATCTGCGCGCCGAAGAGAACGAATGAAGCGTTCATCCACGCGTGCCACGGGGAGCAGACGTACATCGCCGAGTCGAGCGGGTACGGACCGCACGTCGTGTTGCCGAGATCGCTGATGAAGTTCTCGCGCAGGCTGAACGGCGTCGTCCAGCCCAGCTGCACGATCGCCTGCGCGATGAAGAACTGGACGGCGGTGGCGCAGAGCATCGCTGCAAGCGCCGTGCTCCTGTTGCTGTGAGACATCGGGCGATTCTCGCCGTTGCGCCTCAGGAGTCAAGGAGCGCCTTGTCTCTGTGACCCAGTGGCTCTGTGTCTCTGTGTGCGAAGCTCCGATGGCGATCTAGAAGAGCTTCGCACACAGAGTCACAGAGGCGCAGAGACACAGAGTCCCCGCGAGGACTGTGACCTCAGCCGCGCCTACTCCCCGTCGAACACCACCACTCGCGCGCGGGCCCGGGCCTCCTCGAGATACTCGTCGATGGAGCTGTTGATCTTCTCCTCGATCAGCACCTGTTCGATCCGGCGCCGCTCCGCGGCGAACGCGTCGCTGACCGCTCCGGGACTCTGGTCCGGCAGGCCCGGCTTCACCTCAGACTCGAAATACCGGACGATCTCAGGCTCCGTCACGACGACGAACGACCTGAACCGGAAATCGACGAACTTCAGGATCTGCTGTCGCTCGCGCAGGATGCCGTCGAGTCGCGGCCCCGAAAGGCCTACGAGCCGCTGCCGGCTCTCAAAACGCGTGGGGTCGTAGGCGGTATTGAAGATCTGCACGAGCTCTCCGCGAGCCGCGGCAATCTCCTCGTCCGTCACCCGCGTCGCCGGCAGCTTCGCCGCTTCCTGAATGAGAATCCTCTGATCGATGAGTGTTCGCAGCATGAGCCGCTGCACGGCCGGGTCCCAGAACTCGGCGGGGGCGACCGCCGGATCCAGCGCGAGATTCCACAGGATGTCGCTCTGCAGGATGAGATCGCCGTTAACGTCGGCAATGGTCGCCTCGAACAGGTTCTGGCGAGCCTCGACGGGACGCAACGGCGCCAGCGCCAGCAGCACCGCCATTACCACGATCAGTCCAAGTCGAATGACGCGCATCCTAGACTCCTCCCTAAAATGCCTGGCCGAAGCTCACGTGTACGGCGTAGCCCTTCGCGCCGCTCGGTCCGTTGATCAGGAACCCGACGTCGATGCGAACCGGCCCGACAGGCGTCTCGAAACGCAGTCCTCCACCTATCGTCTCCGTGACGCGCTTGAACCGTACCTTGTCCCACGTCCTGAACACGTTGCCGGTATCCGAGAACACCTGCCCACCAATGAGTCCCGTGATCGGGAACCTCAGCTCATTGTTGACGACTATGAGCACGTTGCCGCCAACCGGCTCGTCCGTGACCGGATCCCGTGGCCCGGCTTCCTCGAATCCGAAGCCACGAAGCGTTCGAGCGCCGCCCGAAAAGAAGCGCTCGCTTATAGGAACATCCTGGCTGGCGCCGTACGGCCGCACCGTGCCGAGTTTTGCCGCAAGGGCGTAAGTGAGCCTCGCGACCTTAGGCACCCTGTCGTAGCGCTGGTATTCGCCGAAGAACCGCACGAACCGCGAGTTTCCGCCAAGCGCCGCCGATGCGATCTGACCGTCGAGCGAAATGAACGTACCGTCGTCCGGGTCGAACAGGTTGTTGCGCGAGTCACGGTAATACGTCGTCGAGAGCTTGCCGAGCCGAACCGGTCGATCCTCGCGCTCGAGATCGCTGGGGTTCAGATTCAAGTCGAACACGCGAACCTGCTCGAAGTTGTAGCGGAAGAAGAACCCCTCCTTGAACTCGAGCGTGTCGTGCAGCTTCTTCTGAACCTGCAGTAGCGTGGAGAACCGCAGGAGGCTGAACGCATCCTTGATCTCGCGCTCGAATCGGATTGACCGGAGCAGCGGCAGGTTACTGTCGAAAGGATTCGGGTTCGTGTAAGAGATCTGCGCGAGCTGCAATCGCTTGCTCATGCGCAAGCGGACGGCGCCGGTGTTGAGGCGACCGAACAGGTTCACGTTCGAGATCTCGAGGATGCCGCGCGGTCCGTCGTCGGTGTTGAATCCTCCGCCGTAAACGAGCAACCACGGACTAGCTTCGATGAGGTCGATATAAACCGTCCGCAACTCGGCAAAGCCATCGCCGGCCGAGCCCGACGCCTCGGTACGAATGAGCACCTCGCGAAACGCACCGCTGTCGTAGAGGTTCTTCTCGGTCAGCCGAAGCCGGTCGAGTCGCATGACCTCGCCTTCCTTGAACTCGAGGTATTTACGGATCGACGCATCTCGCGTTCGCACGTTGCCGGTAAGAACGATCTGGCCAACGAAGGCGCGGTTGCCCTCCTCGATGGCGTAGACGACACGAACCGTGTCGCCGTCGAGGTCGACGATGCGTGGCGCGACTTCCGCCGTGATGAATCCTTCAACCGCGTATTTCTGCATGATGCTATTCGCATCCGACTGCAGGTTTGCGGCGTCGAGCGTGGCTCCCGGCTTGAGCGCCTGCGTCGAGAGCAGCTCGTCGCGGCTGAAGATCTGATTTCCCTCGAGTACGACATCAGCGACCGTGCTGCGGGGACCTTCCTCCACAACGAACGTTATGACCAGGTCGTCAGAATCGACAGCGACGCCGAGCCGACGCTCGACGACGGCGACCTTGCGAAAGCCGATCGCACGCATCCGCTCCTCGAGGAACGCGGCGTCACGATCGATGAGATCACGCGAAGTGAGGCCCCGGGCGAGAAAGATGAACCCGGCGGTCTTCGTCTGAAGGTCATCACGGACATCGGCAAAGCTGAGCGCCGATGTTCCCTCGATTTCGATGTCAGTGATCTTGTACCGACGTCCTCGATCGATCGAGTAGACGACACGGCGCGCACCATCCGGCTCGGTCATCTCGACGCGGTGCGTGATGCGAGCGAAGAAGTACCCGTCGCGCTGCAGCGCATCCGCGAGCCGGCGATCCCCTTCCGAGAGCTGGAACTCGTCGAGGCCGCCCTCGGAGTAAACGGGCAGGAGTTGTTGCAGCTTGGCGTCCTTGAACTCGGCGCCCTCCACGACAACGGTCACCTTTGGTCCCGACGTCACGGCCACCGCCACCGCCACTGTGCCTCCAGCCGGATTGCGCACGAAATCGGGACGACCGACCTCGGGAGAGAGATACCCGGCGCGAAGGTAGGCTTCGCGGATCGTGACGAGATCGGCCTCGAGATCACTGATCGTGAAACGCGCGCCGGTCTTGAGCCGCAGTAGCTTCTCGACGTCCGGCGGCGATGCCCCTGTCTTGGAGATGGTGAACGTCGAGACCTTTGCCTGCTCGCCGGGTTTCACGCGGTACACCACCACCGCCCGCGTGCCGGTCGGGTCGGTCGTCGTAGTCCACGTGGCGGACGCGTCGAAGTAGCCGCGCTCGAGGAAGTAGCGAACGATCTCGTCCGCACCCGCCGCCAGTAGCGGTTCCGTGAGTCGCTGCCCGGCATCGAGCGCCGTCAATCGCCCTCTGACTTCTTCGATCTGATACGCCTCGATACCGTCGAATCGGACGGTCGCGATCCGGACGAGTGGGGTCACGCGAAACGTCAGGGCCACGGCGTCCTTTCGCACGGGGTCCGCCGACAGATCCACGCGAACCCTCGAAGCGAGGCCAGCGGCAGTCAGACGGCGGATCGCGTCGTGGACCGCCTCGGCCTCAAGAGCATTCCCCGCCTGCACGAATTGCTCGACGACCTGCCGGACTTCGGCAGAAGCGGTGGCGCTTCCGGCGTCGATCACGACGTCAATCCGGCTGATCATCTTGCCGATCTCGTCGCGACCGGTACCGGTCGTCTGGGCCGTCGACGTGGACGCTGCAAGGCCGATGACAAGCGCGGCAAGCATCATCGGGAGCCGGGCAAACGCTCGACGCCACCCGCGCGGATGCGACACCACGCGCAGCAACTCGCTCGACCCGCATTCCGTCATCAGAATCGCTTCCTGACGCGGAAGTCGAGTCCGAACGCCCCGTCCTCATCGCGCGTCGCAACGAGCGAGAACCGGTCGCTGATTCGATACTCGAGCTGGATGACCTGTTCCTGCGTCGACGAAAGATTCGTCGAGTAGATGATCGACAGGTTCTTGTTCACGCGGCGTCCGACCGTCAAACGCGCCGACGGATCCGTCCTTCCAAGGACCGGATCGATCTGGAACCGGTTGATGCCGAAGAGCTTGCTCGTCCGCTTCTCGACCGAGCGCGACACGGCCGCCGACACGATGCTGCTGGCGACGTTCACGCCTGACTGCGCGACCGAGCTCGTCGTGATCTCTTCGCTGCTCAGGTCGCCGGTCAGCACGAGCGACGCTATCTGCGTCTCTGGCAGCGGCGGTTCGCTGCGCAGCACCGGGAACGGCTTGTCGGGCGTGCCAGTGATTCCGATCGAGACGCGGTATCCCTTGATCTCGGCCTCGGCTAGCAGGTCGATCGTGATCTCGCCGCCGAGCCGGCCGGGGAACCGCGCGACGCCGCGGATCACCTGGTACTCGGTGTCGCGGAAGTTCAGAACGCCGCGACTGACCGTCGCCCGGCCGTCGATGATCGGATCGTCGATCGGGCCGGTGACCACGAGCGATGCGCTCGCGACGACATCAGCAAGACTGTTGCGGATGATGAGCGAGTCGCGCGCCTCGATCGCGATGTCGAGCCGGATGGGACTCGTCGAAGTTCGCGCGGGACGGTTTCCGTACGTCGTACTCGAACCGCGGCCGTCGAGATCGAGGAAGTCCCGCAATTCGATCTCACGCGTGAACTCGGCACGTCGCAGCGTCACGGCTCCGCTCAGCACCATGAGCCGCATGTTCCCCTGCAGCGTCAGGTCGCCATCGACGACCGACCGGACGTCGTCCGGATATGTCATGCGAACCTGCGATGCTTCGATTCCGAATCGCCAGCGATCGGGCTTGAGTCCTTCGAAGAGCACACCGCCGTCGACGTTCACGCGGCCGCCGTTTGCGCGCGCGGTGAATCGGTCGATCAGCGCCTGATTGGACGTGAACAGGATTCGACCTTCGCCCTCCTGGATGGCGGCCGGGACATTGACGAGCCGGAGACTCGCATTTCGAATGTCGGCGAAACCGCTGAATCGCGGTTCGGCAAGCGTCCCTGCGACCGACGCCTGGAGCGTCGCGACGCCGTCGGCGTAGGCCTGCCTGCTGAACGACGACACGAGCGCGAGACTGACGTCGCCGGTGAGCGTCAGGTTCGAGACCGCGGACTGGTCGAGTGCGATGTCGCCCGCGAGCGAGAGTGCCGTGCCTTCGCCCGTGAACGTCGCTCTATCGAAGTGCAGCACGTTGTTGGCCACATTGAAGACCACGTCGCCCTGGTTCGACAGCGTATAACTCTTGCGGGCTTCGTCGACCTCGACGTTGAGCTCGAGCGCCGACATCGAACCCGAAACGGCGAGGCGTTCCCGAATGCCCCCCGAATCGAAAATGTCGTCCACGAATCCGGTCACGAGGACATTGCCGGTCAGACGCGTCGAAACCCCGGTCGGAGGATTCGCCGAAAGCGTCATCGCATTGAAGTTCTCGAGGCCGGCCGCGACTCGAAACGGCGTTCCTTCTTCGTTCAATGCGATCGTTCCCGCCAGCTCGCGTCGCGTGCCGCGGACGTCCGCGGACACGGTCACGGTTGCGATGCCGTTGACCGTCCCGATCTCGAGCCTCGGATCGCCGAAGGGTTCACCGTTGACGACTACGTCCGTCGCGCGCACGTCGCCAGACAGTTCGCGCACCGTGTTCACGCTGTCTTCGTAAACACCTGAGATCGACACTTTACCGTTGGCCGTTCCTGAGAGGTTTACTGGCGGAGCCTTGCCTTCGGTCGTGACAGCACTTTCGATGAGCTTGAGATCCATGTTCTTCGCGTCGAACGCGAAGTCGTAACCACTCGACGCCCGGACGAAGCGGCCCGCGCCCGAGAGCTCGCCGCGGGCCGAGACGAGTCTGATCGCCGAGACGTTCACATCGTCCTCACCGAGTACCGCGGCGAAGCGAAGCTCGGTGAGCGGCTGTCCGCTCATGGTCGCCCCCTCGATGCTCACGTCGATATGCCCACGGGCACGGTTCGCGATGTCTTGCATCTCCGCATCGGCGGGTAGGGCGGGGAGACTGAGTTCGAACGTCCCGCTGAGGAGGCCGCGAAGGTTGTCGTTTTGTGGCACGCCAGGGAAATTGCGAAGTGCTTCGAGCGGAAAGCGCGTCAAACGCGCATCTATGTGCCGGGGACGTGCCGCGCTCGAGGGCAACGAGAGGTCGAAGGCGATCTCTCCGCCATCGATACGGACGATCTTCGCGCCGTCAAGCTCGACCCCGGCCGCGTCGCGCCGAATCGCACCGGTGAAGGTTCCGATCTCGACGGCGTCGGGATCACCGATTCGGACGTCTCCGACGGTCACATTGCCATCCACGATCGGATCGACAATGTTGCCGGTGACGTGACCGTCGAACGAGAATCCGCCTCCAATCCGAACTTGATAGGACTCGAGCTCTTTGCCGAGACTCGGGCTCGCCGCCGAGACGAGCGCTAACAGGTCCGAACCGACCGGCGCATTAGCCGTCAATCGAATATCCGACTTGCGATCCCATCCGATCGTCCCGGTCGCCGTCACCGAAGATCCGCCACTCCGGAATTCCGCCGAGTCGATCACGAACTTTCCTGGCGTCGCCGACATCGCGATCGTTCCGTCCACGGGAATCACGCCTTCCTTCCCGTCCAGGTTCCCGTTGACGGTGGCGTTGACCTTGCCCGTGGACTGCTGAACACGCGTGCCCGGCCAGGCGAGCGAGATCGTGCCGGTTGCAAGCCCGCTCAAGTGCGGGGCATCGGCCGATGCCGCGCCGAGCGCGTTGTCGATATCGATGTTCGTAAAGCGGGCCGAGAGTGTCGACGAGCCGGTCTCGGCGAGCTTCGCACGCGCGGAGCCCGTCACCGAACCGCCGTAGACCACCGCCGTGAACGTGGGTACGTCGAGCGTGTCACCATCGATTGCGATCTTGGCTCGAATGCTCCCCGCACGAACCGTTCGAACAAGTAGCGAGTCGAGTCCGACGTTGCCCTCGACACGCCGGCCATCCGACGACGCCGTCCCCGTAAAGCTCGCGCCGCCGCCCACGGCGCCGCCGCCACGGAACGCGCCAGCCGTGAACGCCCCGTTCGCCACTGCGTTCAGCCCGGTGCCGTCGACGCGGCCGGCAAACTTCAGGTTCGAGACGTCGTAGCCCGCCATCGTCAGCCTCGATGCAACGACCTGGCCTGCGCCCCATGCGTACGCCGAACCATCGCCCTCGACGGGCCCAGTGATCTTCAGGCCGTCGATTCGCGCGCCGGAAACGAGCAGGTCATTTCCCGCGAGCTCTCCGTCGAAGCGGTACTTCGTCCCGGTCCCCGATACGTGTCCGTTGAGCGTCGCGCCGCCGGAGAGTCCCGCTGCCGGATCGATGATCGCGCCGATCCTGTCCATCGAGATCGTCGATCCGACATTGAAGTCGTAGGTCATCCCGGCCCAGCTGGACACCGTGCCCGCGAGCTTCACGACACCAAGCGGCGTGGTCAGCTCGACGTTCTCGACCTGGGCTCCGGTTTCGGACACGTCCGCTGCCAGCTGCATGCCGATCTCCGGCACTTCACGGTCGTTGACTGTCAGCTTGCTCCCGCTGAAACTCGCCTCGACTCGCCGCTGCAATGGCTCGCCGGCCTTCGGCGCCACGCTGAGCAGCAGGTTCGTGACGCTGCCGTCGATGCGGTTCGCCTTGTCACCGTAGTTGAACTGCCCGTCGCGCAAAGTGAAGATCGTTGCCTGAACGTTCGCCGGACTTTCAGCGTCGCCCCCGGTCGACTCGGGCATCTTGATCGCGTCGAGGTTGGACAGTCCATTCTCGTCGAACGTGATATTGACGACGGGATGAACCAGCTCGACGGTCTTCAACTCGACCGTCCGCGACCATAGACTCGTGATGTCGAACGTCACGTTGATCTGATCGATGGTCGCAATAGGCGTCGAGTCCGAGCCCGGGTAGAGCTTCACGCCTTCGAATCGGACGGAGCCGGGCCGGAGCGCGAGATCCGAATCGGCGATCTCCGCGCGGATGTTCATCTCGGCGAGCGACGCGACGACGCGACTCTTGAGCAGCCTCGCTGCTCCACCGGTCTGATACCACACGAAAAGTGCCAGGACGGCGACAGCCACGAGCGCGACGGTCGACACGATCACGATGCGAACCCGTTTCTTCACGTCCCCCTGCTCGAACTGCCGGTCTTGCGCCGGCCCGTGATGTGCTGCGCGCGACCCTCAGGCCCGCGTCAGATGCTGCTTGAGCGCAACGGCATCGTCGGCCGCGTCGCGACGGACGATTGGAACGAACCCGACAACTTCGATATCGAAGCCTTCGACACCGGCAAGCTTCCGCGGATGATTTGAGAGGATGCGGATCTGACGCAAGCCAAGTGCATGCAAGATCTGCGCCCCGACGCCGTACTCGCGCACGTCGCCGTGAACTTCGGGAGGATTCGGGCCTTCGATCGTCGGGTCGAACGCCGCATAACCTTTCAGGTGGTGCACAAGCTCCTGACTGCGCTCTCGCAGATTGAGGTAGAGCACGACGCCGCTCCCCTCATCGGAGATCATCTCGAGCGACCGAAAAAGCTGCCAGCCGGCGCGATCGTAGAGACTGCCGAACACGTCACCGAGCAGGCATTGCGCGTGAACCCGCACAAGGGTCGGCTCAGGACGGATCGGGCCTTTGTGCATGGCCAGGTGAACGTCGCCGTTGATCGTATTTTCGAAAGCAACGCCGTGGAATGTGCCGTACGGCGTGGGAACGTCCGCTTCCGCTACGCGACGAACGAGAACTTCTGTCTGCATTCGGTACGCAATCAGGTCCGCGACTGAAATGACCCGTAAGTCGTGGACGTCGGCGAAGGCGCGCAGCTGGGGGAGACGCGCCATCGTCCCGTCGTCATTCATGATCTCGCAGATCACGGCTGCGGGAGTCAGCCCCGCAATGCGAGCGAGGTCGACCGAAGCCTCCGTTTGACCGGGCCGCACGAGCACGCCGCCGGAGCGCGCGCGAAGGGGAAAGACGTGGCCGGGACGAGCAAGGTCCGTCGGCTTCGTTTTCGGATCTACGGCCGTGAGGATTGTGGTCGCACGGTCGGATGCCGAGATGCCGGTCGTGACTCCGCGCTTCGCCTCAATCGAAATGCAGAAGGCCGTGCCATACCCCGAAGTGTTCTCCGGGTCGGGAACCTGCAGCGAGATCTGGAGCTCTTCGAGGCGCTTCTCGGTGAGCGGCATGCAGATGAGTCCGCGGCCCTCGCGCGCCATGAAATTGATGATCTCGGGCGTGACCTTCTCGGCCGCGCAGACGAGGTCGCCCTCGTTCTCGCGGTCTTCGTCGTCCACGACGATCACCATCCGGCCATTGCGGATGTCTTCAATGGCGTCTTCTATTTTTGCGAGCATTTGTTGATTCCGTACAAGCCGCAGGATCGGTCGCGCGGGCGCAGCGCGTCGACCACCGTCCTTCAGTATCCCATGTCCTCGAGCGCTTCGACGCTCAACGGCGCCCCAGCCGTTGCCGGAGCCCTGTCGCCAAGCAGGCGTTCGACGTATTTCGCGATCAGATCGGTCTCGAGGTTGACCGGACTTCCGATTGCCAGATTTCCGAGCGTCGTCCATTCGAGCGTAACGGGAATGACCGCGACCTCGAACCAACCGTCGCCGAGCACGGCCACCGTCAGACTGATGCCGCCGACGGCGATCGATCCCTTGTGGATGATGTAGCGGCCGAGCTCGGGTGGAAACGAGAAGCGCATCATCGCTGAGTCGCCTTCCGCGCGGCGGCCCGTCAGCTTGCCGACTCCCTCGACGTGCCCCTGGACGAGGTGCCCGCCAAGACGGTCGCCAAGCGCCATCGCCCGCTCGAGATTGACGCCCTGACCGGGGCGCATCGTACCGATCGAGGTGAGTCGGAGCGTCTCTGCCGAACAATCCGCCTCGAATCCCGAACCAGTCAGCTTCGTGATCGTCAGGCAGCATCCGTCTGTCGAGATCGAGTCGCCGAGTCGCGCGCCGTCGAGCACGCGCGCGGCGCGGATTCGCAGAACGGCGCCGCCGCCTGCGGGAACGACGCTTTCGACCGTCCCGACTTCTTCAATGATGCCGGTAAACATTGGCGTTTCCTGTCGCGTTCGAACGCCGGAGTCTACCGCCGCGAATGGACCAGTTCAAGCAGCCGACCGAGGAGGTCGTCACGTGAGAGCGCCGTCGTATCAATGATGACCGCGTCGTCTGCCGGACGCAGGGGCGCCGTGGCGCGCGAGCTGTCGCGCCGGTCACGGTCCTCGATCGCCTCGCGCGTGGCATCGAGCGTGGCGTCCGCGCCGCGCTCGCGATGCTCGGCGTGCCGGCGACGGGCCCGTTCCGGCGCATCCGCCTGAAGGAAGACCTTGAGGTCCGCGTTGGGAAAGACGTGCGTTCCGATGTCGCGGCCATCCATGACCACGCCGCCATCCCGGCCCATCTCCTGCTGCTGGGCCACCATTGCCGCGCGGACGCCCGGAACGACCGAGACCTTGGACGATGCGGCGTCGACCACTGGTGTCCGGATGAGCGTCGTGACGTCGCGTCCGTCAAGCGAGATGGTAGGCGCGTGCGGATCCCCGCCCACGCGGACTTCGATCTCCCCGGCGAGCGTCGACAACGCAGCGGAGTCGTCGAGGCTGACGCCCCGCTCGATCGCTGCGAGTCCGACCGTGCGATACATCGCGCCCGAGTCGATGTAGGTGTACCCGAGCCGGGCTGCAAGCGCCTTGCCGGCCGTACTTTTCCCGGCGGCCGTCGGGCCGTCGATGGCGATGATCAGACCCCTGCCCAAAACGCGCGCAGGATAGCACACGACAATTCCGTGACTCCGCGCCTCCGTGTCTCGGTGCCTCGGCGTGCGAAGCTCTTCTTCGCAAAAAGAGCTACGCACACAGAGGCACGGGGGCGCGGAGACGCAGAGCCACCCGAACAACGTCGGACTTGCAGCGAAGCGGGTTTCCGTTCAGACTCGCGTATTCCGTCGGTCGCGCGGCGCACGGTCCGAGAAGCCGGAGGGTCTTCCCATGAAATTCGCGAAGCTCATTTTCAAGAACATCCTTCGCAACAAGCGACGCACCCTGCTCACGGTCTCGAGCCTCGCCGTGTCGCTATTCCTCATCATCACGCTTGCGACCGTGATGCGCGAACTGACGCGCGGCAGCGAAACTGCAAACCCGCTTCGCCTCGTCGCCCGCCACGGCGTGTCGCTCATGTTCGACTTGCCGGGTTCGTACGTCGAACGAGTCGAGAAGGTGCCCGGCGTCGAGCTCGTCACGCCGTATTGCTGGTACGGCGGCATCTACATCGACGAGAGCAAGTTTTTCGCGCAGTTCGCCATCGACGAGAAGCTGCTGAGGCGATATCAGTCCGAAATCAAGATGACGGACGGCGAATGGGATGCGTTCGTCGCCGACCGGCAGGGCGCCATCGTCGGCAAGAAGCTCTCGCAGATGCACGGATTCAAGCCCGGCCAGCGCATCACGCTCAAGAGCCCGATATACAACACGGAGCTCGAGTTCATCATTCACGGCATCTACTCGGGCGGCGAAGAGAAGACGATGTTCTTCCACTACGACTACTTCAACGAGTCGAATCCGCCGTTCGCGAAGGACCGTGTCGGAACGCTCGGCATCGTGGCGAAGAGCGCCGACGACGTGCCGAAGATTTCTCAGGCCGTCGATGCGATGTTCCTCAACACGGATGCACCGACGAAAACCGAGACCGAGCGCGAGTTCGCACAGAGCTTCGAGGCGATGATGGGCGGCGTGAAGCAGTTCATGTACGGCATCATAGGTGCGATCACGTTCTCGCTGCTGCTCGTCATGGCGAGCTCGATGGCGATGTCGGTGCGGGAACGTACGGCCGAGGTCGGCACTCTCAAGGCGCTCGGCTTCCAGCGCTTCACTATCGCATGGCTCTTCGTCGGCGAGGCGCTGTTGCTCTCGGTCGTCGGCGCCGGGCTTGGTGTCGGCGGCGCTGCGCTGCTCTACAACCTCGTCGACCTGAGCCTCGCTATCCCGTTCTTCTCGCAGTTCGTTCCCGCACCCGAGGCGCTCGCCATCGTCTTCGTCGGCGCGATCCTCGTCGGGATCGCGAGCGTCGCGTACTCGGCGTGGCGCGTGTCGAACATGACGATCGCCGAAGCGCTGCGGAGGGTCGAATAGTGGCACTTCCCATCAAGTACAACATTCGGAACGTGTTCGTCCGGAAGGGGACCACCGCCGCCACCGCCATCAGCATCGGCATCACTGTCGCCGTGTTCCTAATGGTGATGGCCCTCGCTCGCGGCATCGACCTGACGCTGCAGTCGAGCGGTGAGCCACTCAACCTGATCGTCATCAGACAAGGCGCGACCGCCGAGCTCGTGAGCGACATCGACCAGGAGAAGTTCGACGCGTTGAAGTTCCTCGACGGCGTCGCAACCGAGAACGGCGAACCCCTCGCCGCTCCCGAAGCCATCACGCTTGTGTACCGGCCCCGGAAGGGACAGTCGCAGGGCGCCAACGTGACGATTCGCGGCATCGGGCCGAAGTCGAACGACCTTCGCTCCGGGTTCAAGATCACAGACGGAAGGACCTTCCAGCCCGGCCTTGCCGAGGCCATCGTGTCGCGCCGCATCGCCGACCGGTTTCAGGCGCTCGACCTGGGCGACAGGTTCAAGATCCAGAGCTCCGAGTTCACGATCGTGGGTGTGTTCGAAGCAGGCGGGAAAGCCTTCGAGTCCGAGATCTGGGTCGATATCAACGCGCTGAAGAGCGCCACGAATCGACCGTCGTATTCGTCGGTGCTGCTCCGGGTGAAGGACGCGGCAACGCTCGAGACGCTCGCGGCTCGCATCGCAGACGATCAACGGTTGCAGCTGAAAGCCACCCCCGAGATCAAGTGGTACGAGGATCAGGGCAGCGCGACGTCTCAGACGATCAGGGGTCTCGGCTATTTCATCGCGGTCATCATGGCCGTCGGCGCGGGATTCGCCGGCATGAACACGATGTACGCGGCCGTCTCGCACCGCACGCAGGAGATCGGAACGCTGCGCGTATTGGGTTTTAGCCGTACGAGCATCCTGCTCTCGTTCGTCCTGGAGTCGATGGCCATCGCCATACTCGGAGTCGCAATCGGAATCCTCCTTGCTCTTCCCCTCAATTTTGTGTCGACCGGGACGAACAACTTCGTCACGTTCAGCGAAATCGCCTTCAACTTCCGCGTGACGTGGGACCTCGTGGGTGCCGCGTTGATCTTTGGCGCCGGCATCGGTCTGTTTGGCTCGCTGTTGCCGTCGATTCGCGCGTCGCGATTTGCGATCGTCGACGCGCTGCGGGAAACCTGATCCACGACAACAGTTCGCCCGCGATCGCGGCCTCGGGGCGATGCCGATCACACGACGATGTCCGACTCGAACCAATCACTCGATGAACGCCTGAAGAGTCTCCGCATTGACCGCGGAGGCACGGTCGCGCGAAAGCGCGGCGTCCCGAAGGCCGCGCTCCTAGCACTCTCGCTCGTAGTCGTGCTCGGCGCCGGCGGCACTTACTGGCTCACGTCCGGCGCGACGACCGTCGACGTCGCGGAGGCGAAACTCGATACGGGAGCGGGCGCCGCCGCGGGCGAGACCGTGCTCACGGTGAGCGGCTATGTCATCGCCGCGCACCGTATCGCGGTGGGTTCGAAGGTGCTCGGCCGAGTCGCCTGGATCGGCGTCGACAAGGGCGATCGCGTGGAGCAGGGACAGATCCTCGTTCGACTCGAGGACTCTGAGTTCCGGGCGCAGGTCGCGCAGGCGCGCGGGAGCCTTGCATCCGCACAGGCCCGGCTCGACGAACTGCGCGCCGGATCCCGGCCGCAGGACAAGCAGATGGGACGCGCTGCCGTCGCCGAGGCCGAGGCGAATCTTCGCGATGCCGAGCTCGAGCTCGACCGGATCGAGAAGCTCTTCAAGGCTGGCGTAGCGGCAAGGGCCGAGCTCGATCGCGCGGTCGCCCGGCGCGATGTCGCCCGCGCCCAGCTCGACAACGCCCGTCAATCGAGCTCGCTGACTGACGTGGGCCCGAGAGTCGAGGTCATCCGCGCCGCCGAGGCGGATGTTGCGCAGCTCAAGGCCGCCCTCGACTACGCCGAAACCCAGATCTCGAACACGGTCATCGTCGCGCCGAGCTCCGGCACGATCCTGCAGCGCATCGTCGAGGTCGGCGAAATGGTCAGCCCACAGTCTTTCGGCGACTCCGGGACGCGGACGGCCGTCGTCTCGCTTGCGGATCTCAACGACCTGCAGATCGAGCTCGACATCAGTCAGGCGGACTTCGCGAAGCTGAAGATGGGCCAGAAGGCCGAGATCATTCCGGAAGCGTATCCGGACCTTCGCTACACGGGCTTCATCGAAGAGATCGCGCCGGAGGCCAACCGCGCGAAGGCGACCGTTCAGGTCAAGGTGAAGGTCGACAATCCCAACGAACAGCTGCGGCCCGAGATGAACGCCCGCGTGAACTTTCTTGCACAGGAAAAGACCCTCGATGCTCCGCCGGTGGCGTCGCGAGTGCTCGTTCCCGCTGCGGCGATCGTACGTCGCGGCGATGCGGACTGCGTGTTCGTGGTGAAGGGCGGCCGGGTAGAGATGCGGACCATTCGCCGCGGCGACGTCGTGGGCGACAGCGTTGCCATCCTCGACGGCCTTTCTGGTGGCGAACAGGTGGTGACGACGGGCGCAGACTCGCTCGACGACGGAGATCGCGTCACCGTCACAGGACGATGAAGGAGACGAACGCAATGGCTGAACTGGTTGGAAAGATCCGAGGCGTGACGAAGCTCTACACGCGCGACGGCTTTGACGTGCTCGCGCTCGACAACGTCGACCTCGACATTCCGGAGGGCGACTTCGTCGCTCTGATGGGACCGTCGGGATCGGGCAAGTCGACTCTGCTGAACCTGCTGGCAGGCATCGATCGGCCGACGAATGGCGACGTCGCCGTGATGGGTACGACGCTCGGCAACCTGTCGGAGAGCCAGCTCGCGTCGTGGCGCAACCGTCACGTCGGATACATCTTCCAGTCCTTCAACCTCATTCCCGTGCTAACCGCTTACGAGAACGTCGAGCTGCCGCTGCTGCTCACCGACCTGAAGAAGGCGGATCGCAAGCGAAGCGTCGAAACGGCGCTCGACCTCGTCGGCCTGGCCGATCGGATGGATCACCGCCCTAAACAGCTCTCGGGCGGCCAGGAACAGCGGGTCGCCATTGCTCGAGCGATCGTTGCCGATCCCGACATCATTCTCGCCGACGAGCCTACGGGAAACCTGGACGCGCGATCAGGCGAAGAGATCATGTCGATCCTCACGACGCTCAACGAGAAACTCACGAAGACGATCGTCATGGTGACGCACGACCCGCACGCCGCCGCCTTCGCCAAGCGACAGCTTCATCTCGAAAAAGGCGTCCTCGTCGAGAACGTCGGGAAGAGTTGACAGGATTACAGGATTCTCAGGATTACTGAAAATCCTGTAATCCTGTCTACTCTCCGTCAGCTCTCCATCGCGAAGCCGCGGACGTCGTCGATGCGCACGAACAGCCGGGGGTACATACCCGTCGGCAGGTGGTTCGAGTAGTGCTCGACGGTGCAGCCTTCGATCTCCAGCACGTCAGGATCGATCGTGACCCGACTGGTGTTCTCGAGTCGCTGATCGGTCATCCGGTTCGTCTCGCCAAACGCCGCAGCAGAGACGCGACCCTTCACGACGCCGAACGACGTGTAGAGGATCACGTTCGCCTGCCGTGACGGATCGATGTCGACCGCGGATCGGATCGTCGTGAAGAGCGCGTCGCTCAGGCGAACGCGGGTCGGATTGCTGGTGTCGAATGCTGGCATGCTTTATGAACGGCCCACGGTACGCACATAGCTGCGAACGCCGGCGGTGAGAGAGCTTGCGATGCGTTGACGGAATGCGGGAGTCCGAAGCCGGTTCTCGTCCTCCGGATTCGACACGAACGACACTTCCACCAGAACGCTTGGCATCCGGGCGCCGCGCAACACCGCGAACGAAGCGTGCTTGATGCCGCGGTCGCGCGCGGCCTTCGGGCTCTTCGCGCTGATGCCGCGCACCAGGCTGCCCTGGACGTGCCCGGCCAGCGCCCGGGACGACGCCCCGAATCCAACCGATGCGTAGATCTGGGACGCCCGCTTCGCCTTCGGCAGTTCCGCGTCCGCCTCTCCTTCCTTCTTTCCGGCATTCGGATCGAGCACGAAGGTCTCGATGCCCGAGGTCTCCTTCGACTGACTCGCGTTGGCGTGTACCGAGATGAAGAGATCCGCATTGCGCGCATTCGCGATCGCCGTTCGCTCCTCGAGCGACACGAAACGGTCGCCGTCCCGGGTCAGGATAATCTCGACGCCCGGCAGCTCCGCCCGCAGCGAGGCACGCAGCCGGCGCGCGATGTCGAGGCAGACATCCTTTTCGGAAAGCCCTCCGGGACCGATCGTCCCGGTGTCGTGACCGCCGTGGCCGGGATCGATGACGATGCAATGCACTGGTCGGGGACCCGCCAGAGCGTCGGGAATGGCTTCCGGACCGATCGGAGCCGGCGGCGCCGCGATGTCGGGTGCAGGCGCGCCGCCCGGCGCAAGTTTCGAGACGTCGACGCCACCCGGCACGCCGCCCGGAACCCTTGGATCGAGGGTCGGCCGGGCTCCCGGCACTCCCGCGATACGCGGAGTCACGCCGCGCAGATCGATGATGAGCCGATTCGGGTCCTCCAGCAGGAACGCGGCGGCGCTTTCGAGCGACGAAGCATCGAGCGTTATCGCGACGCCGTCTCCGAGCTGCTCGACGCGCATCTGCTTGAGGAGGCTGCCACGAACGGTGGCGAGGCGCCGGCCGAGAAGCGATCCGGACAGCTCGACACCCGGCAGCCGATAGCTGACCCGCGCGCCGTCACGCTGCTCTCGATATGTCACCGGACGGCTCAGGTCCACGACGATGCGTGCGTAGTCCGGTCCGGCGAACGATCGAATGTTCACGACGCGCGCGCCGTCGGGACCGTCGGACTCTGTCGAGAGCGCGAGCTCGGCGCCCGGAGCGACGACCGTTCCAATGATGTCGGTTCCCGCGGAACCTGACGACAGCGCTGGATCGAGACGCGCGAGGTTCGCCTCGGCCTCGCGTCCCGACACGGACTGCGGGAAGCGGCGTGCGAGATCCCGATACGCCGCCGTCGCGCCGTCGATGTCCTGAAGCTCGAACTCGTACGTCTCGGCGATCGAGACAAGCGCTTCGCCGAGAAACGGACTGTCGGGCCTGTCGATGACGAGCTGGCGGTAGATGTCGATGGCCCGTTCGAACAGGCTCGCGTCGCCAGTGCGCAGGGCCATCTCGCGCGTAAGATCGGCCATGCGCATGCGCGCGCGATCACGCAGGTCCGGGCTGCCGGCGAGCTCGGTCACCTGACGATAGAGGTCGATGGCGCGCGGATAGTCGTCGGGCGAGCGCTCCTCGAAGGGACGCTGCTTGATTCGCGCTTCGGCCGATGCGCCCTCGGCGAAAATCTGCTCCGGAAGCGACAGGTTGTGCGCTTCTACACGCCCGGCGTGCAGCGCCGGCTCGACGCTTGTCCAGAATCCGAGAGCGAGTGCGACCAGTACGGCCGGGATTGCCTTTCGCGAGAGCCTCAAGCGTCGACTCCTGTCAGGGGCGGCCGTCAATTTGGAGCGTGGCGCCGGTCGAGATCGGCTTCGCGCCGAGTTCGCGGCCCAGAGATCAGTAGATGTTGGACAGGCTGTCCGTTCCGCGATCGTCAGATGACGCAACAGCGGCGAGCTGAATCTCAACGCGATCTTTTTCGGTGATCGACGACTTGCCGTAGACCACCTGATACCGCCGCTTCGTCCTGCCGTAATAGCGCGACGAGATAACCTTCACGTAATTCTGCGTTTCGCGAATTTGCGGCACCCGATAACCATCGCGAATCACGCGATACTCGCCCGCGTTGTAACCGGCGAGGGCGAGCTCGACATTGCCCTTGAAGAGGTCGAGCAGGAAGCGGAGGTACTTCGTTCCTGCGTCGATGTTCTGCCTCGGATCGAAAATGTCGGTGACACCGAAGCGCCGTGCTGTACCGGGCATGAGCTGCATGTAACCGCTTGCGCCTTTCGGCGAGACGGCGTTCCGCTTGAAGCTCGATTCCTGCTGCATGACCGCGAAGACGAGTTTCGGGTCGACACCATGCTTCGTCGCTGATTCGACGATGTAGCGATCGATGTCGGGCAGTCCGGTGCTCATCCCTCCAAGGGTCGGGTCCCAGACTCCCGTGCCGATCATCGAGTTCGTCATGGTTTCGGCAATGGATCGCGGGTCGAGGCCCCCACCGCGCATCGACGGTGTCCCGGCAACATCTGGTTCAGCGACCGGCAGGGGCCGATGCTCATTCATTGTCGGGACGTCTTCGAAGACGCCCTCGTCGGCGGGGTTCTCAGTCTCGAGGGACGCGTCCGGCGACGGTCCGGCGGTTGTCTCGACTACCTCGGATCCGGCTGGCGGGCGCGTGGCTCCCGAGACGACTGTCTGCGCCGATGCCGACGACGCGGCAACAAGACAGCAGACGATCAGGAAGAAGGTAATCCTCAGCGATCGCATCAACTGGCCTCCACGATACCCTTGCGCGAACTCTCTATTCCCGGTGAGCCTGACAGACTTGTCAGCAGGAAGGACATGCCCCCGACTCGTCGGGCGGAAAGCACACCACTGTGCAGTGTAGGAAATAGCCTTACCCCTTGTCAATCATGGGTTTCGAGGTATTTTCGGGGTGGGGCGTTTCGCCTCAATCTTAGGCACTATGTCTCTGTGTGCGTAGCTCTTGCCCGTGGGCAAGAGAGCTTCGCACACAGAGACACGGAGACGCAGAGGCACAGAGGCGTAGGGGCTATGCTCGGATCATCACATCCCCCGCGATGCCGCCGAGGTCGATGACCTGGTGATCCCGACACTCAGGGTCGAGCACGTCGGCGAGGTCCTCCACAATCCCGTACCCCGTCAGCACGAGATAAGTGAAAACGTTCAGGACGCGTTCCTGAAGAACGTCATGCGGATGCAGAAACGCCTCCGCCATCTCGAGTCGGCGCCTCAAAGTCTCGTCTCTCCCGGCTGCCGCGCGGATGAACCGATTCCGCAACTTGTTGACCTGATAGAACATCTTGCGGCGGCTGCCATCGAGCGACGACGAAAGCGTCGGATCCGACGCCTCGAGCGCCGTGCGAAGACGGTCCAGGTCGCGCGCCAGATTCGACTCGGTCTCGTCAAACAGTGCCGCCGTCGGGCCTTCGAGTGACCGCTCGACGATGTGTCGCATTCGCGTCTCGCGGTCCCCGACGAGCTCCTCGAGCGAAAGTCCATAACGCTCGAGCGTCTTCCGCGAGTCGCGATCGACGATCGTCGCGCTCGCCCTGGGAACGATCACCGGCATCGGACGGTCGAGAATCGCGTAGACCGGGTGGATCTGTGCGAAGTACGCGACCTCCGCAGGACCACCAACGTAGCCGACCGTGGGCAGCAGCGTGTCCTGAACGACAGGCCGCAGTGTCACGTTCGGGCTGAGCCGCTCGGGATCCGACTCGGCAAACTCCAGCAGTTCGTCGGCCGAGTACGTCGCATCATGCGACTTCAACTCGAACCGGCCATCGCGGCGGATCATCGCCCTTCGCCGGCCTTCCTCCAGTACGAGCAGCGGCACCATGTCCGGAGACGTGAAAACCTGCGCGTGATAACCGGCGGCAACCAGCTCTTCGCTCCGGTGAACGAGCGCCTCGGCAATCTCCGGCGTCCTCTCGATTGCTCGAGCGTAGGTCGGCGCCGCGAGCGCCTTCATCTCCGGTCGCAGCGGGTCGAGCAGAATCACCCCGAACGGCGCAAATAGGCGCGCCATCAATCGTGCGAATCCCTCGGCAAATCCCGCTCCTGGCGAGTAACACGAGAGCAGGTCGGCCCGCAGTTGGTTCGAGTAGATCGTCCGCGGCAGCTTCTCGAAGAGCTCGTCGACCCACTGTCCGATCTCGGCGCAAAGCGTCACTTGACCGACCGGGCGGTCCGGCTCGTAGGCGCACGGTTCGACGCGAACGGTGGCAAGCCCCGCACCACGCGTGGCAACCGTTGTGTGGTTCACTTCCTCGAAGTCGTGATCTTCGCTCGCAATCCAGAAGACCGGAACGGCCGGCGTTCCACGCTCGCGCAAACGCGCCGCAAGCTCGATCGCCGTCAGGGCCTTGTAGATCGTGAAGAGCGGGCCGCCGAACAATCCGGCCTGCTGCCCCGTCACGACCGCAACGGCGTCGCGATGCCGAAGCAGCTCGATATGCTCGAACGTCCGTTCGGAGGACCCGAACATTCGATTCTGAGCTGCGAGCACGTCGGCGACGCTCTCACGGTTCACCGCCCGCGCTGCAATCCCCGGTGCGATACGCTCGAGCGAGTCGACCCCGTCCCATCTGTGCTCGAAGAACCGGTCGAGGCGTTCTGGCGCATACGCATAGTCCGCCTGCAGCGCCGACGTCTTCGGCAGTGACGTGAACGGGACGGTTCTGGTGAGCTGAACCGGCGACGAGACACGGGAATTCGTCATGTTTTTCTCAGAGCGGGGGTCAGAAGCCCCGCATCTGCCAACGCAGATTCAATGAGCCGCACCGCCGTCGGATCGAAGGCGAGCGGCGATCGACACATACCGCCTCGAAGTCCCCGCACGGTCATCGCCGCCTTGAGTCCGCCGAGACCGTATGGCGCCAGCTGATCCGTCAGTCGCATAAGCAGCGACGCAGCCCGACGCGCCGTGGCTTCGTCGCCTGTCGAATATGCGCGATGTGCGGCGACGGCGACATCCGGGGCGACGGCGGCGATGGCGAGAATGCATCCTCGGACTCCGGCGGCGAGCGCCGGAAGGACCGTCCGTCCACTTCCGCTCAGGATTCGAAAACTCTCATTGGACCGCTCGACTCGATCGAAGAGCATCGCCACGTCGCCGGAACTGTCCTTGATACCGAAAATCCGCGGATGCCTGCCCAGATCAGCGCCAAGCTCGGCCGAGATCTGGACGCCGGTCAACGCCGGCATTGCGTAAAGGAGGATCGGAATGGCCGAGACGTCGGCGACCTCGCGGTAGTGCCGACCGAGTACATCGGGGGTCATCTCGTTCTTGTAATAGTGCGGAGTCAGTACGAGCGCGAGGTCTGCGCCGAGGTCAGCTGCGCGACCGGTGGCCCGAATCGTCGCAGCCGTCGTCGGCCGTCCCGTTCCGACGAGCAGCCTGCGACCGGCAGGGACCGCAGCCCGCGCGACTGATATCACCGCGTCGGACTCGGCGTCGTCGAGATGGATCGCCTCGCCGGTGGTGCCCAGTACGAGGATGCCGTCAATTCCGGCTTCGAGCCAGAGTCCGATGTTCTGCCGGAGGGCATCGGGGTCGAAGGCGCCGCTCGCCAGGAAAGGCGTCGGTGCCGCGACGAAGACCATTCGTTCAGAACCCACCCGGTACCCTCCTCCTCAAGCGCGCCAGCATGCTACGAGGCGCTTGGGCGAAAGTTTAGCTGAAGACTTGCGATCACCAATCGAGTGGCGAGGGCGGACAGCGTGGCTGACCGCACTCGCCCAGGTCGAAATCGCCTATTTCCTGAAAACCGAGTCCGGAACGGCGACGTTCGTCTTTACGGTTTTCGTCGTGATGACGATGTTGCCGTTTCCGACGTTTGCGATCGTGACACGGTACGGAGCCATCAGTCCGTCCACCTTCCGATAGTCCGAGAACGTAACCGTCGAGGGTATGCCGGTGTTCGTCGTGTCGTCCCATGTGATCGATTCGCGGCGCACAATCATGAAGGATGTCGTCGAGTAGTAGTCCGTGACCGCGTTGCCGCTCGGAGGCGTCTTCACGACGACGTAGCACTCCTCGTCGCCGACCTTCTGCTTTCTCGCGACGACTATCTTGGAGTAGAGCGTCTTCCACTCGAGCGGTTCGTAGAACGCCGACTCGACCTTTGAGTCTTCGAGTCTCTTGCCCGACAGCGTCGTTTCGGGAGCGAAACTGATCTGTTCACCGCCCGCCGAGCCGTCGAAGTAATTCCGTATCGTGGCGATCGTCTTGCCGAAGGCTTCGAGCCGGAAATCGGAACCCGCCATGTTCGGAGCCTTCGTCCAGACGGTCCCGGTGCCGGTCAGTCCCTGATTTTCGAAGTCGATATCGATGGTTGCCTCGGACGAGGTTCTCGATCGGATGGCCGCCTCGCCGCCGAGGGCTTCGACGTGCCTCGCCATCAGATCCTCGATGGTGATTCCCACCGGTTCGCTGACCGCACGCGTGAATTCGAACGTCCCCTGCGGCTGCTTGATGCTGAAGCCCGCAACGGCTCCCGCGGGGTCGCGTTTGAATGTGATCTCGAACGCCGGCGGCAGGTTGGCGAGCGAGAAGACGTCCTTCGAAAGCGGCTGCAATGCGTAAGGCGGCTGTCCCGGAACCACGAGCGAAATCTTGCCGTCCACTTTCTCGACCTCGATGCGGCCTGAACCGCCCGGGCCCGCGTATTGGCCGATGAGGTCCTCGGTCACTGTTCCGGTCGGTGCCTTTGGAGCCGTCGATGCGGCGGTCGTGGCGTCCGCAGGTGCCGCCGGAGCGGCCGCGACGTCCTTGGATCCCGCGAGGTTCGACCAGATTGTATCCATCGCGAAGTTGCCGAGCGGCGACGCCGTGACGTTGGTCAGCAGGACGAATCCGAGCTTCTGATCCGGCAGCAATGCAACCTGCGCGTTGAACCCGTCGATGTTGCCGCCGTGCTCCACGACCTTGTGACCCTGCCAATCACGGAGGAACCACCCGAGTCCGTACGCCGTCGTTCCGCCGATGGTGATCTGCGGAGCGACGAGCTGCTCGAACCCCTTCTCGGAGACGAACCGTCTTCCGTCGCGCACTCCGCCGCCGAGCATCAGCCGGACCCATTCAGCCATTTCCTTCGCGCTTGAATTGATCCCCCCCGCTGCGGCCATCGTCTCGATGTCGCGCGTCGGCAGGTTCTTGAGCTCCTTGGTCGCGAAGTTGTAGTTGTACCCGAGTGCGTGATCCTTCGAGGCCTGCATCTGCCTGACCGTCCAGACCGTGCGGGTCATCCCGAGCGGCTTGAGGATTCGCGACGTGACGAACGACTCCCACGGAGCCTTCTGCACTCGAGCCACGATTTCGCCTGCCGCCAGGAACATTACGTTCTGATACTGGAATTTCTCGCCGAGCTTGGCCGCCGGTTTGGCGCGCGCGGCGACCTCGATTATCTCGTCGCGGTTGAGCTTGCCGGTGATCCAGGCGAGATCGGTGCGATTGAGCCCGGATCGATGTGAGAGCAGGTCCCGTATGGTGATTTTGGCGTCGGCATCGGGATCCTGGAGCTTGAAGAAGGGGAGGTACTTCTTCGGCGCGTCGTCGAGCGAAAGTTTTCCGTCGTCGGCGGACATGACGACGGACATCGCCGTGAACGCTTTGGTGGAGGATCCGATGGCGAACAGGGTGTCCACCGTGACCGGGAGATTCTTCTCGACGTTTCGCAGACCGAGGCCCTTCATGTAGACGATGCGGTCGTCCTTCACGATGGCGAGCGAGACGCCGGGAATACCGAGTTCCTGTCGTTTGGCGTCGATGGCCTTCTCGATGGCGGCGAGTTGCGCTTCGAGGCTCGGAGCCGCAGCCTTCGCCACGGCTGGCGCTGGAGCCGATTGGGCAAATGCAGGACTCGACGTGGCAAGCGGCAGGACCATCGCCGCCGAGAGGAACAGGAGCAGTGCGCGTTTCATCGAGGTCATCTCCGGGATGTTGTTGGGAACGAGAGTGGATACGAAGGAAGGCGCGGGCCGGGTTTCATTACTGAGCAGATCATGGGTTCGTCACATTCCCTTCCGCTAGCCTCGAGCGCCCGGCAGGCGTCGCCCGGGCCCTGGGGCGGGGGGGGGGGGGGAGGGGGGGCCCACCGGGGGGGGGCCGCCGCGCGGGGGGGGCGGGGAGGGGGGGGGGGGGGGGGGCCGGAAAAACCGGGAACAAACGGGGGGGGGCGGGGGGATAGTCCGTTTTTGGGAGACCTGTAGCAGTCCGGGTTCCGAGTCTGGCGCCTGGTGAGCCCCGAAGTGAGGTTAGTGGTGGTGAGTGCAGGTCCATTGGGGCGTGAGAAATGAGGGGCTTGTCCCTGCGGAAGTGGCGGAGTGAAAGGGCACACGATGAGCCGTGCCGCCGGAGAGGCAGTCGGACGGGAGCGAGGAGGCGTTGTGGGTTGCTGGTCACGATGAGTCGAGGCGGATCCGTTGAGGCTCGGCGAGTTGGCTCGGGACGGTCAGATACGACGCGGCAGATCGAGACAGGCTCGGGATGATCTCGATGATGCGATAAGACCGTTGAGGCATTTGGGACAGCGGGTTTGGTGGGGGAGGCTTGGTGTGAGACTTCGAGTATCTGGTTGGCTGTCTGGCAGTGCTCGAGTCGATTGGTTGGCGGGACGGTGACGCCAAGCAGACGACGGATGAGGTCGAGGTCACGCGGCGCGGCAGGAGTTGGCGAGAAGGGGCCGCGAGAGGATGCGGTGAAAGCCCGACGGGAGGGACGTGAAGGAGCGGCGAATGAATTCGTCGACGGTGATCGTCATGATCTCTCGGAGCCGTGATCGCCGAACCCTCCAGCGAAAGGAGACGTCGGGAGTCGGAGATGTCGGTGATGCGATGGTTTGAGATGGCGACGCGGTGTGTGTAGCGCGCATGAGGTACTTGAGGACGCGTCGGACTGCCGAAGGTACGTTGACGTAGACGACCCACTTGAGATTCGCTGACTGACGTGCGACGAAGCGGGGCGAAGAGGGCCGGATCGGCCAGATGCGAGCTGACCGTGGAATGAGAGGTCGCCGCGACGGAAGGCGGTGGCCGTGAAAGATCAAAGTCGAGAAAGAGAGTGCGAAGCGCCACGAGAGGACCTTTATGGGAAGGGAAGAAGCGCTTTTGGCAGCGGATCCAGCGCGAGCGGTCTCGCAGAGAGTCCGCCGCCCGGGACGATGAGTGCAGATGGGGTGGTGGGGTGAGGGTCCGTCCTCAGGTGTGCAGGACGGTGAGCAGGTTGATGCGTGCGCCGACGCGTTTGGGATCCGACGCGATCGAGATGAGGGTCTCGGCGGTGGCGGCAAAGAGGATGCCGTAGACGACGCGCTTGTGTCCCGGCGGCGAGGTGGGCGATCTCTTCCGGGAGAGTGAAGACGACGTGAAGTAATGAGTGGGGAGCAGGTCGGCAGAGCGGGGCTCGACCCACCGGACGCGCTCGAGCGACTGGCACTTGGGGCAGTGGCGGTTGGCGCAGCTGCTGTAGGCGTTGCGGACGGTGGCCGCAGGCATCGCAGGCTTTTCGACGTGACCGCCGAGGGTTAGCCGTCCGGCATGCCTTCGATCGCACGGCATGACGCGTCATGCCGCACGGGCAGTAGCGACGCGCCGGAAACGAGCGAGAGAAATTGAGCTCCGAACTTGTGGAAGACGTCGGACACCTCGAAGCGTGACCGCGCGCTCACGCCTTGTCGCTCCCGATCGGCGGCAGAATGCGGTCGAGCGGGCTTCCGCAGTGGATGCGATCCGAATGCCTGGAGATGAGGTAACGCGTCGTCGTGCGCAGGCTCCTGGACAGGGCAGTTCCTGGATGATGCGGATGTCGTTTTGTCTCGAGCAGATGCGTGGCGAAGCAGTGGCGCAGGGTGCGAGGGGTCACGCGTTTGAGAGTGGTCGGCATCGACGGACGCGCGCTTGCAGACGTAGCGAATGGTCGAGATGCCGACCGAGCGTCGACGGGTCGGCGCTCGGAAAGAGCCAGTAGACGGGCCGCCTACGTCTCCAGTGCGCCCGCAGTAACTTGAGCAGTGCCGACTCCGCATGACGTGGCGGTCCCGGAGTCCCTTGCCCTGGCGCACGGTGATGAGATTGCGCTCGGAGTCGATGTCACTGACAAAGCGGTGCGTCGCTCCGATGACCGCATCCTCGGTCGTAGAGAACGTCGCCAGAATCGTGCGGTACTTCAGATTGACGACCGCGTCGAGCAGGCGGAGGACCCGAGGGTGAGAGCACGACCGGAAGCCGGTACTCGCGTCTGGCATAGGCGATGTAGTGGGCGTCGACCATTTTCGGACCGAGCGTCACGTGCTCGACGAATCGGATCGCACACTGGCGAGATTGACCCGTGCTCCGCGAAAGTCCACGGTCGACGAGATGAAGAGAAAGGCGCGAGTTTCGTTCTCGGGACCTAGATGCTCGGGCGATTGGTCGAAGTAAGTTTCGCGAAAGCCGCGACGTAGCGGGGGTCCTTGGCCGGGGGGGGAAGTTGGGGGGGAGAGGCGGCTCTCCTTCCCCGGGGGGGGGGGGGTTAGGGGGGTCCTTTGGTGGGGGGGGGGGGCTTTTGGGATTTCCCGACCGGGGGGGTTCCGGCCGCGGCCTCCGCTCCGGCGGGGGGCGGGCCACCCCCCGGGCCCGCGGCGGACGCCCGGGGGGGGGGGGGCCCGGCGGCGGGGGCCCGGGGCCGGGGGGCCCGGCCGGGGGTCCTCCCGGGGGGGGGGTTGTTCGGGGGGGGTCCCGGGGGGGGGGGGGCTTTGGCACGGCGCGGGGGCCCCGGGGGGGGGGGGGGGGGGGGAACGGCGGCGGGGGGTCGGGGGGGGGGGTCCCGGCCGGGGGGCGGCCAGGGGGACCCACCGGCCCCCGGCGTCCCGGGGGGGGGGCGGGGGGGGCCCCGGGCCCGGGGGGCCGCGGGGGGGGGGGGGGGCCCCGCGGGGCGGGCGGGGCACGGCGCGGGGGCCCGGGGGGGGGGGCGGCCGGGAAAAAAACCGCGCCCCCGGCCGGGAGGGGCGGTCCCGGGGGGGGCGGCCAGGGGGACCACCGGCAGCGGCCTCCCCGGGGGGGGGTGAGGGGGAAGGGGGGTTCGGCCCCACCGGGGGGGGGGGGGGGGCGGGGGTCAAACGGCGGGGCGGGCGGCCCCTGGGGGGTCGGGGGGGGGGCCCCTTCCGGCGGGGGGGGGGGTTTCGGGGGGGCCCCCGCCCGGCTGGGCCGGGGTTCCGGGGGGGGCGGCCCGGGGGGGGGGGGGGGGGGGGGGCGGGGGGGCGGCCGGGGGCCCCGGGGGGGGGTCCCCGGCCGCGCGGGGCCGGGGGGGGGGGGGGGGGGCCCGGGGGCGCGGCCGGGGGGGGGGGGGGGGCCCCCCCCCCGGGCGGGCCCCCCCGCGCAGGGGGCCCGGGCGGGGGGCCCCGCCGGGGGGGCCCCGGCCACCCCCCCGCGGGGGGGGGGGCGCCGCGTCCGGGGTTACGCGCGCCGGGGGGCGGGGGCGGGGGTCCGGGGCCCCCCGCCGGGGCCGGGGGGGGCCCGGGGGGGGGCGCCCCGGCCCGGCGGGGGCCTCCCCGCCCGGGGGGGGGCGCCGGCGCCTTCTTTCCGGGGGCGGGGGCGGGGGGGCGGGCGGGGGGGCGGCGGGGGGGCCGCGGGGCCGGCGGGGGGGGGGCCACCGGGGGGGCCCCGCCGCCGGGCCCGCCGGGGGCGCGGGGGGGCGCGTTCCCGGGGGGCTGGCCGGGGGGCCGGGGGGGGCGGGGGGGCGCCTGGCGCGGGGGGGGGGGGGGGCCCCGGGCGGGGGGGGGGGGCCCGGCTCCCGGGGCGCCGTCACGGGCGGGGGGGGGGGGCGGGGGGGGGGCGCGGGGGGGCCCCCGCTTCCCCGGCGGGGGGGGCGGGGGGGGGGGGGGGGGGGGGTGCGGGCTCCCGGGGGGGCCCGGGGCCCCGGGCCCCCCCCCGGGGGGCGGGGGGGGGGCGGGCGGGGCCTCCCGGCTCCCCCCCGGGGGGGGGCGGCGGGGGGGGCCCCCCGCCGGGGGCGCGGCGGCCCCGGCGCACCCGCCGGGCCGGGGGGGGGGGGGGGGGGGGGGGGGGGGGGGGCCGTCCCGCGGGGGGGGGGGGGGGGAACCCGGCCCCCCGGGGGGGGGCGGGGGGGGGCAACGGGGGGGCGGGGGGGGGCCCGGGCCGGCGGGCGGCGGCGCGGGGGGCGGGGGGGCGGGCCCCCCGCCGCCCGGGGGGGACCGGGGGGGGAAAGGGGGGCCGGCGCCGGGGGCGGGGGCACGGGGGGTGTCCGGGGGGGGGGCGCCGGGGGGCCCCGCGGGGGCCGGGGGGGGGAGGTCGGGGGGGGGGGGGGGTTCCGGGGGGGGTTTCCCCCCGGGGGGGGGGCGGGGGGGCGGGGCCGGGGGGGGGGGGGGGGGGGGGGCCCGCGGGGGCGGGGGGGGGCCGGCGGGCGCCCCCGGGGGGGGGGCGGCGGCGTCCCCGGCGGCGGGGGCGGGGGGGGCGGGCGGGGGGGGGGGGGGGGGGGGCGCCCCGAACGGGGGCGGGGGGGGGGGGGGGGGCCCCCCGCCCGGCGGGGGGCGGGGGGGGCGGCGGGCCCCCCCGGTCCCGGCGGCGGGCCCCGGGGCGGGGGGCCCCACCCCCCCCGCGGGACCCCCGGCGCCCGGGGGGCCACCGGGCCCCGGCGCTCCCGGGGGCCCGGGGGGGGGGGCGGCGCGGGCGCCGGGGGGCGTTTTCCGGCCGGGGGGGGGCGCAGCGGGGGCGGGGGGGGGGGGCCCGGGGGCGGGGCGGGCGGCCTCGGCCGGCGGCGTGTTCCCGGGGCGGGGGGCTCGGGGGGGGGGGGGGGGCCCGGCCGCCGCGCGGGCCCCGCCCCGGCGCGGGGGGGGGGCCCGCGCGCCGCCCCGGGGGGGGGGGGCCCCCCCGCCCCCGGCCGGGGCGGGGGCGCGCCCCGCGCCTTTCCGGGGGGGGGGGGGCGCCGCGGGGGGGGGGGGGGGCGGGGGGGGGGGGCCCGGGGGGCGGCGGGCGCGGGGGGGGCCGGGCCCCCGGCCGGCACCGGCTGGGGGGGGGGGGGGGCGGGGGCGCCGGGGGGGGGGCATTCGCCGGGCGGGGGGGGAGCGCGGGGGGGCGGGCGCCGGCGCCCCGGGGGGTCCCCCGGGGGGGGGGGGTCCCGGGGGCGGGGCCGGGGGGGCGGGGGGGGGCCCCCGGGGGGGGGGGGCGGGGGGGGGGGGGGGCCCGGGGCCGGGGGGGGGGGGTCGGGCCCCCGGCCCGGGGGGGGCCTCTCCCCCGTTCCCCGGCGGGGGCCGGGGGGCCGGGGGGCCGGGGGGCGGGCGGGCGGGGGGGGGGGGGGGGGGGGGGGGGGGGGGGGGGGGGGGGGGGGGGCCGGGGGGGGGGGGAAAAAAGGCGGGCGCGCGGGGGGGGGGGGGGGGGCGGGGGGCCCCGCGGGGGGGGCGGGGGGGGGGGCGGCGGCGGGGCGGCGCGGGCCCGGGCGGGCCCGGGGGCGGCCCCGGGGCGGGGGGCCACCGCGCCACCGCCCCCCGGGCCCGGGGGGGGCTCCCCCGCCGGGGCCCCCCCGGCCCCGGCGACGGGGGGGGGGGGGCCCGCCACGGGCCCCCCCCCGGCGGGGGGGGGCCGGGGGGGGGGGGGGTCGGGGGGGGGGGGGGGGCGCGGGGGGGCGGGCGCCCGGGGGGGGGGGGGGGGGACGCACCCCGGGGGGGGGGGGGGGGGGGGGGGGGGGGCTACGGGGGGGGGGCGGGGGGGCTGTTCCCCGGGCGCGGGCGCAGGGGGGCGGGGGGGGGGGGGGCCGGCGGGGGGGGGCGCCGGGGGGGGGGGGGGGGGGGGGGGGGGGGGGGGGGGGCGGGGGGGGTCCCGGCCGGGGGGGGGGGCGGGGGGGGCGCCGGGGGGGGCACGGGGGGGGGCGGCGGGGCCGCGGGGGGGGTTCCCCGCCGGGGCGGGGCCGGGGCCGGGGGGGGGCGGGGGGGGGGGGGGGGGGCGGGGGGGGGCCGGGGGGGGGCGCGGCCCGGCCCCCGGGGCGCGGGGCCCCCCCGGGGGGGGGCCGGGGGGGGGGGGGAAAAAACGGCGGGGGGCGCCTGGCCAGGGGCGGGGGGGGGGCGGGGCCCGCTCCCCCGGGGGGGGGGGGGGGGGGGCCCGGGGGGGGGGGGCGCCGGGGGGGGGGGAACGGGGCGGCGGCGGGGGGGGGGCCGGCGGGGGGGGGGCCCGGCGGGCCCCGCCGCGCCGGGCCCGGGGGGGGGGGCCGGGCACCGAGGGGGCGGGGGGGTCCCCCGGGGGGGGCGCGGGGGACGATCCCGGGCTCATCGGCGAGCCGGGGGGGCGTTTTTCGGGGCAAGACCGCCATCGTCGAGGGACTGGCCCAGCGGATCGTCAACGACGCCGTGCCGTCGTTCCTCGCGGGAAAGCGGATTCTCGCGCTCGACCTCTCGCTCGTCGTCGCCGGCACGAAGTACCGCGGACAGTTCGAAGAGCGGCTCAAGACGATCATGCGAGAGCTCGTCGAGAACCCGCAGTTCATCGTCTTCATTGACGAGTTGCACACGCTCGTTGGAGCGGGGTCGGCGGAAGGATCTCTCGACGCGGCGAACATCCTGAAGCCGGCACTTTCGCGTGGCGAGCTTCAGTGCATCGGCGCGACGACGCCGGCCGAGTTCCGAAAGACGATCGAGAAGGACCGCTCGCTCGAGCGACGCTTTCAGGCGATAAAGGTTCCGCCGCCCAACGAGGACGAGGCGATTCTCATCATCGAGGGCATCAAGGAGCGCTACGAGTCCTTCCACGGGGTGACGTATACGCAGGATGCCGTGGAGGCCGCGGTCTACCACTCGAGCCGCTACATTCCCGACCGTTTCCTTCCCGACAAGGCGATCGACATCATCGACGAGGCTGGCGCGCGCGTGAAGCTGCGCGAAGCCGCCACGCCGACCGAGCTCGACGAGATCCAGCGCCGCCTCGACATCCTTGCCGGACGACGCGAACAGGCGCTCGCCGACCACAACGCCGATCGTGCACAGAGCTTCATCAAGGAAGAAGAGCGGCTGCGGATCCGCAAGGATTCGCTCTATCAACAGACCCTCGTGGACGTGGGCAAGGACGATATCGAAGAGGTCGTCGCCCGCTGGACCGGCATTCCAATGAGCTCGCTCAAGGAAGAGGAGCTCGAGAAGCTGCTGCGGATCGAGGAAGAGCTCCACAGGAAGGTCATCAGCCAGGATCGGGCGATCTCGGCGCTTGCACGCGCCATCCGCCGATCGCGCGCCGGGCTGAAGAATCCGAACCGCCCGGTGGGCAGCTTCCTGTTCCTCGGGCCGACGGGCGTCGGAAAGACGGAAGTCGCGCGCTGCCTCGCGGAGTTCCTCTTCGGCAGCGAACGCTCGCTCGTGCGTTTCGACATGTCGGAGTTCATGGAGAAGCACGCCGTCTCGAAGCTGATCGGTTCACCTCCAGGGTATGTGGGTCACGAGGAGGGCGGGCAGCTCACGGAGCGCATCAAGCGGAACCCGTATTCGGTGCTCCTGCTCGACGAGATCGAAAAGGCGCATCCCGACATCTTCAACATACTGTTGCAGGTCTTCGAGGACGGACAGCTGTCGGATTCGCTCGGCAACACGATCGACTTCAAGAACGCGATCATCGTGATGACGTCGAACATCGGAGCCCGTTTCATCCAGAAGCGTGGCCACCTGGGATTCCAGGCCACCGAGAAATTCGCCGTCGACAAGATGGAAGAGTCGGTGATGTCGTCGGTGAAGCAGACGTTCAACCCCGAGTTCATCAATCGGCTCGACGAGATCATCGTGTTCGAGCCGCTCTCCGAGGCTGATTTGCTCAACGTCGTGACGCTGCTCGTCGAGCAGATCAACAAGACGATCGAGCGTCGGAAGATCCGGATTCAGCTCACGGAAGACGCGAAGCGCTGGATTGTCGAGAAGACGTGCGTCGACCGCAGTTACGGTGCACGTCCGTTGCGGCGAGCCCTTCAGCGTTACGTCGAGGATCCGCTGTCGGAGGCGTTGATCCAGGGACTGTTCAATGATGCGGACCGGGTCGAGATCTATCTCGACGGGGACCAGCTCCAACACCGGCCTCTCGGGGTGCCTGAAGACGACGCACTGCTGGTCTGAGGTTGCTCCGGAGTCAGGGCTTATCCTCAGCGTCTTTGCGGGTCCTCTGCGCCTCTGCGAGAAACTCACTTGCGGTGGGGTTTCTCGCAGAGACGCAGAGGACTCGCAAAGGCGCTGAGGGCCGACGTCGAACAGCGCAAGGAGAACCCGACACGGGCGTTCTCCAGCCCACGCAGGTCGCTCGAAGTTCATGATACATGAGCGGTTGCGGTCCTTGGCGGCTCGCGAATCGCTTTGGTATACTCCGCAGTCTTTGTGCGGACGCGGATTTTTGGTGATCGGCGGTGATCCGTCGGCGTCTGCGGATAAATTGCCTCTGCAGGGAGTTGTGGATCCTCATATGAAACAGCGCGTCCTGGCGGCCGGTCTCGCCTTCGCCGTGGCCCTCGCCGCCCTCGTACCGTTGTCGCTTGTCGGCCCGTTCTCTGCGACCGTTCACGCGGCCCAGGATCCGGACGCCACGAAGCTCGTCGAACGCGTCGAGTTCACGGGCAATCGCCGCATCCCGGACGATTCAATGCGGCTTTGGGTCCAGTCCCGTGAGGGCGATCCGTACAGCACCGATCAGATCCGCCGCGACCTTCGAACCGTCCTCGCACAGGGTTACTTCGAGGACGCCAAGGTCTTTACCGAGGATGGCACCCGTGGCGGCCTCGTCGTCATTTTCGAGGTTCGCGAGTACCCCGTCATCCTCGACATCGACTATCCCGGGATGAAGTCCATCTCCGAGTCCACAGTGCTCGAGGAATGGCGCAAGAAGTCAATCGGCCTCTCGAAGGAATCGCAGTTCGATCCGATAAAGGCAACTCGCGCGGCAGCAGTCATTCGCGAGTTGCTCGCGGGCAAGGGGCGGCCGGACGCAAAGGTCATCGCCGAAACGGAGGCGATCTCTCCGACCGCCGTCACCCTGCACTTCAGAACCGACGAGGGCGAGCGCGTTCGCATCGCCCACATCGAGTTCGAGGGCAACACGGCATTCTCGAGCGGCGAATTGCGCGGTGCAATGAAGCTCGTCAAGGAAGCCGGTCTCATCTCGGGACTGACCTCGAAGGACATCTTCGACAAGGAGAAGCTCAAGTACGACCTCGACCGCGTCCGCTTCTTCTACTACGGCAAGGGCTACATGAATGCCCGACTGGGTGAGCCCCGCATCGAGGAGGCTGGCCCGACGGGCTCCGGACTCCCGATCGTCGGCGGCAAGGACCGAGGGTTGCGAGTCATCGTCCCCGTAGAGGAAGGCCGCATCTATCGTACAGGCGACATCACGATCGAAGGCGAGACCGTCTATCCCGAGGAGGTCATCAAGGCCGTCATCGGGCTCGTCCCGGGCGAAGTCGTCAATTACGAGAAGGTGCAGAAGGGCGTCTTCGAGGACCTGAAGAAGCTCTACGGCGAGCGCGGTTACATCAACTTCGAGCCGAACTTCATCCCCGACCTCAAGGACGACCCGAACGATCCGAACTACGGCATCGCGGACTGGAACTTCGAGCTCAACGAGGGAAAGAGCTTCTCGATCCGGCGCATCGAGTTCAAGGGCAACACCTATACCCGTGACAAGGTGCTGCGGCGCGAAGTCCTTCTCAACGAAGGCGATCCGTACAATCAGCGCTACTTCGACCTCTCGATTCTGCGCCTGAACCAGCTCGGATTCTTCAACGAGATCAAGGACACGGACGCCGACATCCGCACGAATCAGCGCGACAACACTGTCGATCTGGACCTTCGGGTCCAGGAGAAGGGCCGGCAGCAGATCCAGTTCTCGGGCGGCGCCTCGGGCGTCGGTGGATCGTTCATCGGTCTGCAGTATTCGACGAACAACCTGCTCGGTTACGGCGAATCGCTGTCGCTCGACATCCAGGCCGGAAACCGCACGAAGCAGTTCGTGATCGGCTTCCAGGAACCCTACCTGCTCGATCGCCCGATTTCGTTCGGAGCGCAGTTCTTCCTGCAGAGCTACCAGTACTTCGGCGGCGGCACGACGACGGCGAGCACCGGCTTCGTCCCGGGCCAGTCGGGCAACTTCCAGACGTTCGGCGGCGACGGCTCAGAGCTCTTCACGCAGAAGACCATCGGCGGCTCGGTGTCGTTCTCGACGCCGCTCACGTATTTCTTCAAGCGGTCCACGATCGCCCGGTTCTCGCGCCTCGGTCTCTCGTATACATACCGTCGCAGCGAGATCGAGGATCCTCCTGTAAACACCGACGACGATCCGACGAACAACATTCTCGTCACCTTCCGTCAGCCCGGTATCGACCAGTCGACGCTTACGCCGACCTTCTCGTACAACTCGCTCAATGGAACGCTCGACCCGACGAGGGGCCAATCGATCCTCGCGGGCCTCGCTCTGTCAGGCGGATTCCTCGGCGGCGACGTCAGCACGATCCAGCCGACACTCGAGTACAAGTTCTTCCACCCGTTCAACATCATCCGGAAGGATCGCGAGAACCCCGATGTCTTCGGCATGCGGGTACTGGCGGGCCACATCCGCGCTTTCGGTGAGCCGCTCGATACGAACTCGTTGTCTTTCATCGGCGGCACGCCAATCTTCACGCGCTATTTCCTCGGCGGCGAGGACACGATCCGGGGCTACAACGTGCGGTCACTTTCGCCCGTCGCCCGAATCGAGCGCCTCGTGACGACGCAGGACATTGTCGCGATCAATGCTCGCAACGGCGAAACGCTGCGAATTGCGAAGCCTGAAAACGGGAACCGCCGGACCATCGCTCCTGGTGTCATCAACCGTTTCACACTCGAGAATCAGAGCCTCAGCCAGTTCGCCGATCAGTTCACGCCGATCGGTGCGGATTCGCAGCTGCTCCTGAACATGGAGTACCGGATTCCGATCTTCGGGCCGCTATCGGCCGCCGCCTTCGTCGATATCGGCGCGGCTTTCAACCTGGCCGAGTATGAGGATCAGACAACCCAGACCGAGTTCATCCCGGCAAATCTGACGCCTTTCGGCATCACGCTCAACCCGCGGGGCCAACTCGCGACCGCCGACGAAATCCGTGACGCAACGACGCCGGAGACTCCGCCAGGCCAGCTTCCGGCGGGATTCCGGACGGCCGTGCTTCGCGGGAACCGCCAGGACACGACTGTCTATGTGCTTTCCGAGGACCTCGATAGCAGTCTCACGAACTATCGCTACTCGGTCGGTGCGGAAATCCGTGTTCAGGTGCCCGTCGTCAATGTTCCCTTCCGGCTGATTTACGCCTACAACCCGAACGCCCGCACCACGGTGGTTCCAGGACAGGTGTTCAGCGAGGAGCGCTCCACGTTCCTCTTCAGCATTGGCCGGACATTCTAGATTGCAGCTCAAGGAGTACCCGATGAAGATCCGAAACTGGCTCGCCACAGCAGCACTCGTGGCAGCCCTTCCCGCCGCCGCCGTGGCGCAGGGCCCGGCAGCGCCGACCACGCCTCGTACGACTCCCGGCTCCGGAGCCGTCGGCGGCCCCGCCGATGGCAAGGTCGCCGTTCTCGACACGAGCGTGTTCGTCGAAAAGATTCAGGAGCTGCGATCGCGCGCCGAATCCGTGAACAAGAAATACGAGCCCCGCTACAAGGAAATGGAAGCGATGCAGGCGCAGATGAAGCAGCTCGATGCTGACATCCGGAGTCAGGGTGGCGTCGCGGCTCCAGACAAGCTCCGTACGATGGCCGAGCAGCTCCAGACCATGCAGACGAACTACAAGCGTCGCGGCGAGGACCTGCAGGCTGAGTACAACAAGGAGCTAAACACTACGCTCCAGCCGATCCAGGCGAAGCTTGGCGAGTTCGTGAAGGACTATGCCTCGAAGCGCAACATCGTCCTGATCCTCGATCTTCCTGGAGCAGCGCAGGCGGGCACGATCGCCTACCTGAACCCGGCGATCGACGTCACGGACGAGTTCATCGCCGAGTACAACAAGGCTCATCCTGTTCCTGGCGCGGCCGCGCCGGCTCCGCGGCCGGGCGGAGGGCGCTAGGATGCGTGCAGTCACCTCCCGCCTCGTTCCGATCGCTCGCGGACTCGCGGTCTGCGCCGTCGTGATGTTCGCCTCCGCGGCGACACTCGCGCAGCAGCCGCCTGCAGCCCGCCCTGCGGCTGGACCCATTCCGCGCGGACGCATCGCCATCATCAACGCCGCGGCCTTCCAGGCCGAGGTCACCGAGTTGAACCGCAAGATCGTCGAGATCAATGCGAAGTTCGAACCCCGAACGAAGGAACTGCTCGCCTTGCGTGACACGATGCAGGGCATCGAAACGCAGGTCCAGCAGGGTACGGTCGCAGCCGGGCAGACCGCGCAGTTGCAGGAACGCTACGAAGGCTTGAAACGCGAATACGAGCGCAAGGTCGAAGACCTGAAGTTCGAGGCGCAGAAGGCCTACGCGGCGTCCGCCGCACCGATCGAGGAGAAAGTCCGGGCATCCCTCAACATGTACGCCGCCGAAAAAGGCATCGTGCTCGTGATGGAGGTCGGGGGATCCCGAAAGATCGGCTCCATCATCTACGCGGCTCCAGGTCTCGACATCACAGACGATTTCATCGCGCAATACAACAAGGCGAACCCGTAACGCGCGTCAACGTTCATCCGCGAGTGACCCGAAGCGCCGCCGCGTGACCCGTTCACGCGGCGGCGCTTCCGGATTCGACGAAGGCACACCACGACGATGGCACCTCTTCTCAACATCAACGACATCAAGCACATCCTGCCGCACCGGTATCCGTTCCTGCTCGTCGACCGCGTCATCGAGTTCGAGCCCGGCAAGCGGCTCGTCGCCCGCAAGAACGTGACCGCGAACGAGCCATTCTTCAACGGCCATTTTCCCGCGGCTCCCGTGATGCCCGGCGTGCTGATCGTCGAGGCGCTCGCGCAGGCGGCAGGCCTGCTCGTGGCCTACGACCGGCCGACGGATCCCGACGAGTACCTTCTCTTCGCGGGCATCGACAACGTCCGCTTTCGCATTCCGGTCGTTCCCGGCGACGTCCTGACGCTGACTGTCGAAGCGAAACGCATCCGGCGGCAGTCCGCGCACCTGCATGGCACGGCGACGGTCGACGGGCAGCTCGCGGTGGAGGCGGACCTGCTCGCGATCCTCTCGACCATTCCGTCGTCGAGCGACGGCGCCGCGCGGTGGCGCGCAGGCCGGACGTTCGATGCGGCGCTCGACGCGGAGGACTGATACGGGTGAACGCGAATCGCATCCACTCAACGTCCGTCGTCAGCGCCACGGCCGAACTTGCCGACGACGCAGAGATAGGACCCTTCTCGGTGATCGGTGACAACGTTCGCATCGGCGCGGGCACCCGCGTGATGGCCCACGTGGTAATCGAGGGGCCGACGACGATTGGCGAAGGCAACGTCATCTACCCGTTCGTGTCGCTCGGCCAGGGGCCGCAGGACCTCAAGTACGGGGGCGAGCCGACTGAGCTCGTCATCGGCGACCGCAACAACATCCGCGAGTATTCGAACTTCCATCGCGGGACGGTTGGAGGCGGCGGAGTCACCCGCGTCGGGAGCGACAACCTCTTCATGGTCGCCACGCACATTGCCCACGATTGTATCGTCGGCGACCGGATCATCATGGCAAACCAGGCGACGCTTGCCGGACACGTGACGGTCGAGGACGCGGCGACAGTCGGCGCGGCCTCGTCTGTCCATCAATTCACCCGAGTCGGCAAGCTCGCATTCATAGGCGGCCACTCGGTGATCGTGAAGGACCCGATGCCCTTCTCTCGCTGCCAGGGGAATCACGCGAAGTGTTACGGCGAAAATGCCATCGGCCTGCGGCGAAGGGGATTCGACGACGACGCCGTTCGGCGAATCCACCGTACCTTTCGCCTGTTGCTCGCCTCGAAGCTCAACACAACCCAGGCACTCGAGGCCATTCACGGCGACGAGTCGCTCATGGCCGACGAAAACGTCGCCTACCTCGTCGCATTCATCGAGTCGTCGGAGCGCGGCGTAATCAAGAACTGAACTGGAGTCCATTCCTGCCGCCGCGCTTTGTGCCTTTGCGCCTTTGCGCCTTTGCGCGAAACTCCCCGGATCCAATGAAGTACGCGCTCATCGCAGGCAACGGCCGCTTCCCGTTCCTCGTCCTCGAGGGTGCTCGTCGCAACGGCGTTGAACTCGACGTCGTGGCGATCAAGGAAGAGACAGATCCGGCAATCTCGCGCGAAGCACCGGTCGTCGAGTGGGTGGGCGTTGGACAACTCGGCAAGATGCTCGGCTTCCTGAAGAAACGCGGCGTCACGCACGCGATCATGGCCGGGCAGGTCAAGCACGTCCAGATCTTCAAGGTCTCGTCCATCCCCGACGTTCGAATGGCGCGGATGCTCGCCCGGCTCGTCATACGGAACACTGACAGCCTCATCGGGGCCGTCGCCGACGAATTGGCGGCCGTTGGCGTGACGCTCGTGGACTCGACGATATTCCTGCAGCACGCGCTGCCGGCGCCGGGTGTCCTGACAAAGCGCGCGCCGTCCCCGAAAGAACAGGCAGACATCGACTACGGTCTCGACGTCGCCCGCGAGATCGCGCGCCTCGACCTCGGACAGACGATCGTCGTGAAAGACGCCGCGGTCGTGGCCGTCGAAGCCATGGAAGGCACGGATGCGACGATCCGTCGGGCCGGCGAGCTCGCGCGAAAGCCGCCCCTGACTGTCGTCAAGGTGGCCAAGCCGAACCAGGACATGCGGTTCGACGTGCCGGTCATCGGTCCGTCGACGATCGAGACAATGAAGGCTGCAAGGGCGACGGCGCTGTCGATCACGGCCGGCAAGACGGTTCTGATAGACCGCGACGAGCTCATCGCCCGCGCGGACGCCGCGAAGATCGCCATCGTAGCAAGCGTTTAGGCTTCGCGCCTTTGCGCCTTTGCGCGAACTTCTTCAAACGACTGGAGAACCTCGCGCAAAGGCGCAAAGGCGCAGAGGATTGGAATGGGCAACCCGAGCTTGCCGACAGTGCGTCTCACGAACGGACGTGCGTGCCTACGCGAGCACTCACGCCCGGACCCATGTGGTCCGAAATGCCGGACGACACCGATCCGGCAGCGCCTGGGAGGGGCAACAATGTCTGGATTGAAATATTTCTCGCGGCAGATCGCCGCATTTGCGCTCGTCGCCGGCCTCGCCGCATCCGCAGCCGCAACACCGCTTCCGAAGGACGACGATTCGAAGTCCGGGGTCCGAAGCGTCACCGTCACGGTCGTTCACAAGGACGACGACTCGTCCACGTCCCGGCTCGACGCGTCGGAGTTCGCCGTTTACCGCGGTGACGACCGTCAGCAGATCGTCGACGTGAAGGGACCGTCGGACTCGCCGCTCAACGTCGCGGTCCTGATACAGGATGGACTTGCGGTCGGCGTCGGCAACGAGATCAGCACTATCAAGGAATTCATCGCGGCGTTGCCGGAAGGCGCAACCGTGATGGTCGGCTACCTGCGCAACACGGGCCTCCAGGTCCGTCAGGCGTTTACGGCCGATCGCAAGAAGGCCATCAAGGCGCTTCGCATTCCGCTCAACAACATTGACGTGGGCTCGGCCCCGTTCATCGGGCTCGAAGAGGCGCTTCGCCGATTTGACGGCGTCACGGGACGCAACCAGGTCGTGATGGTCTCGAACGGACTGCAGCTCAACCGCGACCTGGCCTCGGCGTCGCCAACGAACAACATCGATCTCGACCGCGCGATCTCGGCCGCCGCGAAGCGCGGGATTCCGGTCTGGTCGATCTTTGCTAACGCGCCGGGACGGCTCGGCACCAGCAATCTTGCGGTCTTCTACGGGCAGGGCTGCCTGAATCGGCTTTCGGACGAGACGGGAGGGAGGGCTTTTTTCTCCGGACGAGGTTTCGTGACTTTTGATCATGCGCTCGAATCGATCGCGCGAGACATGGGTGATCAATACGTGATCAGCTACCTCGGGGACGGCAAGGGCAAGCTCGAGGTCACAACGGAATCGACGAGCGTGAAGCTCCGACACGCGGAGTAAACTCGAGGCACGAACGTGCCGATACGGGAGGGAGCGGGCTGAGAAGTCCGCTCCCTTCTGTTGTTTGGTGCGAGCGGGGCCGTGTTCCGCGCCGCCGCGCTTTGGTGCTACACTGCCGCCGCCGGGGTTGAGGAGAGTTGCCGATGCAGGACCAGGGGCCACATGGAATCGACGTCGAGGGCGCGATCATCGACGCCGACCTTCTGGTCAAGTATCGACTCGTGAACCGGGCGATCGAGACCCTCCAGGACGCGATCAAGTCGGCTCCCCGCCATATTCCGTTGCGTGAGAAACTGCGCGAGATCTACATCGACAGCAATCGCATGAGCGATGCCGCGCAGCTCTGCATGGACCTCTCGACGCTCTACATTGCCGGCGACAAGCTCGAGCTGGCGAACGAGCGACTACTGGAGGCGAAGCGCCTGGACCCCAGGGTGTCTATCACGGCTCGACTGAATCAGCTCGAAACCGGAAAGTCGTCGCCGTCGATTCCAGCGTCCAGGGGCGGCTCGCCCAAATCGATCACGGGCGATCTCGCGGACATCAATATTTTCGACATCGTGCAGATCCTCGAGAACTCGCGAATGTCGGGAGTGCTGACACTGCGGTCCGGCTCGCGATCCGGAAACGTCTACTTCAACGAGGGACAGGTGGTGGACGCGACTTTCGGGCAGAAGGTGGGACTCGAGGGCTTTGGCGAGCTCATCGAGGCTACGGAAGGTCAGTTCGAGTTCGAAAAGACCCAGACGAAATACCAGGCGCGCATCGAGGCCGGGTCGAACACCTCGCTCATCCTCGACGTCCTGCGCGACAAGGATGAGGCCCGCCACGATGCCGCGGTCTCTGCCGACGAATTCATGATGGGCGAGTAGATCCACGAATGTTCGCGGATGGTCACAGATCGAATCCGTGAGCTTGTTGGACTCGAACATCGTGGACGATGAACGGTATGCGATCCCCGGAGACGAGCGCCGCGAGGAGCAGATCATCCAGCGGAGCCGGTTCGTCGCGACGGTCGCCGAGGCCGCCACGGTCGAGGATGCCATCCAGTTCGTTCGACGCGTCGCGGCCGACTTCCCCGACGCCACACACAATTGCTGGGCCTACGCCGTTGGCCGCCCCGGAAGCACCGACCGTGTCGGCATGAGCGACGACGGCGAGCCTCACGGCACCGCCGGTCGGCCGATGCTCTCTGTGCTGCTGCATTCCGGGCTGGGTGACGTCGCGGCGGTCGTGACGAGGTACTACGGCGGCACGAAGCTCGGCACCGGCGGACTCGTCCGCGCCTACTCGAGCACGCTGCAGCTCGCGCTCGATGCAGTGCCTCGCGCCGAGCGCATAACGCTCGCCGGTCTCAGCGTGGTGTTCGCGTACCCGCACCTGACCCGGATACGTATGCTGCTTCCGGCTTTCGAGGCCGTGGAAACGGGGCAGGACTTTGGGACGGACGTCACTCTCGCGTTGCGACTTCCGGCGAGCCGTGTCGAGGCTCTGCGCGTCGCGCTCGCCGATGCCACCCGCGGCGAATGCGTTGTCGAGCCGACCGATCCCGGCCTCGCTTGACAGTCGCGAGCCGCGCAAAGGAGCATCGCCACATGAAGCTACTCGTCACACGTGCCGTTCTCGTGCTCTGTCTCGCCGCCGCCGCGGCCCCCGCCCTGGCGCAGTCACCTCAGCAACCGTCCACGCGCGCACGCGCCTGGGAGCTCGGTGGCAAGCTCAGCCTGGCGGCCGTCGGCCTGGCGAGCAACGCATTGCCATCGACCGTTCAGAAGGTCTTCGACTCGGCCAGGGAGCTTGGAAAGGGTCTGGGCGTCGACGTCCCGCTGCTGCCCGAACGGGAGCTCGACCGGACGCAAACGCAGGCGCTCGTCATGAAGTACCTGCTCGCCGACGCCGGCGCTCCGATTGCGGGACACCTTGGTGCGACGTACGGCGGGGATCACTCTGCACTTTTCGAGGTCTCGGTGAAGTCGACATTGCTGCTGCTGTTCTACACGCCGGGCGGACAGGAGGGTGCGGAGGTCGCGACGGTCATCAGGAAGCGGGCCGTCGATGCGCGGCTCCCGGAGGGGTTGTGGCAGCCGCTGGTGGCGAAAATTGAGGCGCGTGCGTCGTTCGACGAGGTGAAGGTCGGGATCACCGATCTGCAGAACGGTGTGCGGAGGCACCTGGCGGAAGAGGCGCTACCGTAGGGAACACTACCCTGATCCGATGGCTTTGCGTCTCTGCGAGACCTCCGTGTCTCTGCGGGAAACGCCCGTCCACGCATGGTTTCCCGCAGAGACGCGGAGGTCTCGCGGAGACGCAGAGAATCCCGCTCCTACGCCCCCGACTCCCGCAACCGCCGCAGGATCTTGCGCAGGTCGAACTCCATTTCCTTCGCTGACTGGTATCGATCTTCGCGCTGCTTTTCGAGCGCGCGAATGATGGCCTGTTCGAGGTCGTCCGGCACGTCGTCCCGATACTTGCTGAACCGCGGAGGGGTTTCTTCGATTATCGCCTTGAGCACGGCAAACGTGTGCGCGCCGCGAAACGGCGGACGCCCCGACAGCATTTCGTAGAGCAGCACCCCGAGCGCAAAGATGTCGGCGCGGTGGTCCGAATCCTCGCCGTGTGCCTGCTCAGGGCTCATATAATGCACGGTCCCGAGAATCGTCCCGCGAGCCGTGAGGTTTCGCATCTGCGCCGTAGTGTCTTCTTCGATGTCGCCCTCGACCTCGACGAACTTCGCAAGGCCGAAGTCCATCACCTTCACGCCCCCTTCAGGCTGAATGATGATGTTCGACGGCTTGATGTCGCGATGAACGATTCCAGCGGCGTGCGCAGCGGCGAGCGCGCTCGCAATTTCCGCACCGACCCATATCGTCGTCGTGACGGCGAACGGTCCCGAACAGAGCACGTCGGCAACCGACTCGCCCTCAACATACTCCATCGCGATGTACGGCTGTTCCTCGAACTGGTCGGCCTCGTAGAGTGCGGTGATGTTCGGGTGTTTCAGGCTTGCGACGGCGTGTGCCTCGCGTAACAGGCGCAGTCGATACGTCTCATCCGCAACGACGCGCGGTGCGAGCAACTTGAGTGCGACGACCCGGCCCGAACGAATGTCCTCGGTCAGGAAGACGTTGCTCATGCCGCCTTCCCCGAGCTTCCGGAGGATGCGATACGGTCCGATGTTCATGCGACCGACTCCCGCAACCAGTCGAGATATGCAGTCGAACCGCCGTCGACTGCGAGTCGAACGACCTCGGGCGTCGAGTAGCTGTGGATATCGAGGATGGCCCGTTCGACGTCGATATACCTGGTCGCGGTCGTCTTGACGATCAGCAGCCACTCCTCTGATCGTTCGACCGAGCCTTCCCACTGGTAGAACGATGTCATTCCGGGAACGACCTGCACACACGCCGCGAGCCGACGCTCGACGAGAGAGGCCGCGATTGACGCGGCCTCTTCGTGGCGTCCCGCTGTGGTCAGAACGACGATCGCGTCGTCGCCGGACATCGCTGTCTCCCCGACCGTCGCGCGAAGCGTCCGGCCGCTCCGCGATCCGGTCTAGCTGGCGTAGTACTGCATGAACGTGCGAATCCAGTCCGTGAACGTCGCGTTCTCTTCATAGAACGGATAATGGCCGCTCCGCTCGAGAATAACGAGCCGCGCGTTCGGAATCCCCTCCGAGAGCTCCTTCGCGTCCTCATACGAGAACACGATGTCGTACCGGCCGTTGATCACGAGCGTCGGAACCTTGATGTCCGAGAGCTGCTTCCGAACGTCATAATTCTGCCCGTCCGAGCTCCAGATCTGGTCCGACGCGGTCGCATTCAGGTTCAGCGAGCTGATGTCGAGGTCCAGGTAGTAGGGTTTCGGCGGGTTGTACCAGTAGAACGGGTACACGAGCCGGAGGGCTCGACGCAGACGCTCATCCGGCGTGATCGACGAATCGGACTGGAGCCGCTCGTATTCGGCAAACTGATCCTTCGGCATCAGCCGCTTGAGCGTGTCCTGGAACCTGCTGACGTAGCCGAGCGACGCTGAAGTGTCAGAGAGAATCAGGCGACGCAGTCCCACCGGGTTCGTCGCAGCGAACTTCAGCGCCACCATTCCCCCGAAGCTGTGCCCGAACACCGAATACGAGTCCATCTTCATCGCCGTGGCGAATGCGCCGACGTCGCCGACCAGCTGCTCCATCGTGTACGGATCGTTCGGCTTATTCTGCTCAGACAGTCCGTGACCGCGAGCGTCATAGAACCACAGCGTCGCATACGGTCCGAGGTTCTGCAGCGCAGGCAGCAGGTAGTTGTGCGGCAACCCGGGACCACCGTGGATCACGATGATGTTTTCCGGCCCGTAGCCCATCTTCTCGTAGAAGAAGTTGCGGCCATTCGCCTGCACATACCCGAACGTCGTCTCCGGCACGCGGAGACTTCGGAACGATGAGCCCGGATAGAACTTCGGGTGCATCGTCGGAGCAGGCTCCGGCACGACGTCGAGTCGGCGGACCTTCTCGGTGTCCTTGAGTTCCTTCCGCTGCTGCGCCGGAACAACGGCGACGACGGTGAACATCAGGCAGAGACAGATAGCAGCGTTCCACAGCGATTTCATTGCGGTCATCTCCTTCACGGCTGCGCGGGTGCCGGGACGCCTGTGCCGGCCCGCGAACTCAGCCTCATGCAGACGGTTCCGTAGGGGCTTCGTCTCCAGGCGAGTCCGCGGACTCGCTGCCCTCCCCGAAGTACGCCTCGTGCAGCGCGGTGGCGCGCTCCATGTCGCGCTCATCGACCATGAGGACGATGTCGCCGGCGAACGCCGACGGCGCGACGGTGAACCCACCTCCGCTCAGGAATGCGCGAATGCCGTTTTCCTCGAGCAGGCCGAGCACCATGCTCGCCTCCGCGGCATTGGCGAAATTCCTCATCGGCAGGAGCTCGCTCGGCTCGTTGTCGAGCGCACCTTCGACAGGCAACTCGGCGACGAGCGCGACACCACAATCGGTGCACGTCGACACTTCAGACTTGTACTCGGATTGACACTCCGGGCAGAAAGGCATGGAAACCCTCTGTTACGAACGGATAGGCTCACTTCCCGTGCTGAGGGCCGTAGTGTAAGGGCATGTCCCAACCTAAAGCAATACAAATGACTTCCGGGTTTTTTGAGTGTCCTTTGCTGCTTGCCTCTGCGCCTCGGTGGCTCTGCGTCTCTGTGTGCGTAGCTCTCGGCCTCAGGAAAAGAGCTGCGCACACACAGACACAGAGTCACCGAGGCGCAGAGGGCGATGATGGTACGATTTCGGACGATGTCATCCTCGAGCGACACCGGCAGAACACCCCTCGTAGGACGCACCCGTGACGAGCTCGTTGCGCTTGCCGCCGAGCTCGGTGAGCCGGCATTTCGCGGCAGGCAGCTTCACGACAACGTCTACCGGCGCCGCGTCCTCGATCCTGCGGCGATGACCGATCTGCCGAAGGCACTTCGTGAACGGCTCTCCGCAGAGCATCCGGTGACGCTGACGACTGTTCGAGAAGTCTTCCACTCGACCGACGGAACCCGACGGTACCTGCTGTCGCTCGGAGACGGCGAAGCCGTCGAGTCCGTCTTCATTCCGGTGCCATCGCGCGACACTATCTGCATCAGCTCGCAGGTCGGCTGTGCGGTGGGCTGCACGTTCTGTCTGACGGCGAAGATGGACGTCCGCAGGCAGATGACGGCATCCGAGATCGCGTCGCAGGTCCTCGTGGTGCTCAATGACGTATATGGTCCCGGCGTCGAGGCGCCGCACGGCACGAACGTGGTGTTCATGGGGATGGGCGAGCCTTTTCTGAACTATGACGAGGTCATGAAGTCGGTTCGAACACTTTCGAGCCCCGACGGAATGAACATCTCGCCGCGAAGGATGACGGTTTCAACGGCCGGCATCATTCCCAGAATCCACGACTTCGGACGTGAGGCCGTCCGTCCTGAGCTCGCGATTTCCCTGGCGGCGCCGATCGATGAACTGCGTGACGAGCTCATCCCGATCAATCGCAAATACCCGATTGCCGACCTTCTCGAGGCCTGCCGGTCCGTGCCGCTCGGCACACGCGAACGACTCACGTTCGAATACGTGATGCTGGACGGTGTGAACGATTCGGATGCCATGGCACGAACGCTCGCGGGGCTGCTCGGAGGGATGCGGGCGAAAGTGAATCTCATCCCGCACAACCCGGCGCCCGAGCTGCCGTTCCGGGCGTCTTCGCTTGAGCGGATCGAAGCGTTCCAGCGCGAGCTCGTCGGACGCGGCATCGACGCCTACATCCGAAGGCCGCGCGGACGCGACATTTCGGCCGCCTGCGGACAGCTTGCGGCGCGTCCGACCGCACAGGCGTGACCGGGAGGGTTGCGGCCGCGGTTGCGGTGGCCGCCGTCTGCGCCGTCGCGAGCGGCGTAGCCGGATGGCGAGCCGGCTGGTTCGGCCAGGGCCTGTCTCAATCAGGGATTGCGGCGCCGGCCGGCGGCGAGCCGGATGCGTGGTCGGCAACCGTCGTCCGGACGTTCGAGGTCAACGGCGCCGCGCTGCCGTCCGTCACGCAATTCGCCCGGCTCGGCGACCGGACGCGGACCGAATGGACGGAAGGCGATCGCCGGTTCGTGCTCGTCGTCCGGCCCGATCTTGGCTTGAGCTGGACGATCGACCTCTCCGAAGGCAGCTACATTGAGACTCAGGTCGGACCAAACGGTGGGCCGGTCGATACGGAAGACTCGGACCCGCTCACCGCCCAGCAGGTTGAAGCCGCCGTCGCCGCCGGCCTGCCGGCGGACGGATTCGTTGCACGACGCGAGAGGATCGGAGAGGAATCTGTCGACGGCCACAAGTGTGTTGTCTACCGCAGCCGGCTCGAGGCGCTCGGCGACGCGACGAGCGAGGCGACGGTGTGGGAAGCCTCCGATTTCGCGGGACTCGCGATACGCAGCGAAATTCGAAGTGGATCCGGTCAGGTTGTTCGGACCCAACTCCAGCAATTGCAGAGAGATCCGGACCCGTCGCTGTTTGAGCTGCCCTCTGGCGTCCGTCGCTCCGGGCAAACACCGTAGCCTCGAGCGGCATCACAGACCCGTCAGCGACGCAACGAACACGAACTCGGTCAAGGAGAGATTCTTCCAGCCATGCGCGCATTCATCCCGTCAGTTGCCCTGCTCATTGCCTCAGTTCTCGTCGCCACGCCATCCAGGGCGGCCACTACGCCGGAGATCCTCAAGGACCTGCCGGCCGGTGACGGCGTCATCGTCATAGAGCCGAAGGCGCTGTTCGGCAAGGTGCTGCCGGCGGCGCTTGCCGGACTTCCCGAATATCGCGGCAAGGTCGACGCCGCCGTGGCGAGCATGAACTCGGATTTCGGTCTCGACCTTGCGAATCTGCGCAGCGTTGGAGTGTCGCTTTTCGTCGGTGCAGACGCGACGACGAGCTGGGTGGCCGTCATGAAGGGCGATTTCGCGGCGCTGGCCGCCGGTGATGCGCTCGCGGCCAAACTCGATGTGTATTCGAAGACGCATCCACGTTTCGCGGTCAAGAAAGTGATTCACGAGGGTGTGCCGCACTTCGTGCTGCCGGAGACGACGGGTGCCGGTGTCGTGCGCGAGGACGTCGCCGTCGCGCTGCTCGATGAATCGACAGCTGCATACGGCACCCCATCCGCGGTGCGTCGAGCCATTGACGTTCGGCGGGGAGCGGCGCCCTCGGCTTCAACCGTGTCGGCGTTGACCGACGCGCTGGCGCTTGCGGATCCGGCAGCTCCGCTGCGGCTTGGCATGCCGGTGCCTCAGGCACTCATCGCAGCCGAGATGAAGCGCGATCCGGGCAATCCGTTTCTCAAGACACTCAGCAACATAAGACTGTTGTTCGCGACAATCGCGGCCTCATCGGACGGTGCCGCGATGAAGCTGACGGCAAGAGCATCGACGGCAGAGCAGACCGAATCGGTCGCGGCGGTGCTCTCGGCGATCATCGGACTCGGCCAGCAGGCGACGGCCACGAAGCCGGAGCTCGCGGCGCTGTTCGATCGAATGACGGTGACGACTTCGGCGCCGGATGCGACGTTGACGGCGAAGTTCTGAGGTCCGGTTCGTCACATAGCCGTGCGCCCGGCAATGCACTGTCGGCCGACTCGAGCAACAGAACCGCGAGCGGTAGCGAGCGGCCTGCGGACGGTGCCTGAAATCGCAGTCTCGTCGTTGGGCGCACAGAAGTGATCCGAACCGTTCAACCGTCCGTGAGACGCTCGCCGAACGAAACCGCTGCGCGGTAGGAAGCGAGCGCACTCGACCACCGGCGTATAGCTCCTCCAATGCGACCCGCTCGCTGTCGCTCGCGGTACTGATCCTGCCACGGCATGCATGGCGACATGCCGGACGCGATTTGAATGGTACATTCTGCTGACGGGGGATCAGTACCGCGAGCGGTAGCGAGCGGCCTGCGGACGGTGCCTGAAATCGCAGACTCGTCGTTGCGGAAGGACAGAAGCGTTCCGAACCGTTCGATCGTCCGTGGGACGCTCGCTACCCCTCGCGGCTCGCAAAGCGGGGACCACCCGCACCGTGCAATACCAGGCAGTGCGCTCCGCCGGGTCCCCGTTCCTTGAGCCGCGAGCAGTAGCGAGCGTCCCACGGACGGTGCCAGAATTCGCAGTCTCGTCGGACGTATCGGTAGATACCGGGTCGAAAGTGGCGGACGCCATGTCGGCGTCCGCCACGCTCGGGGACCGCTCTACTTGCCCGGAGACCCGGCCGGTGCTGAAGGCGCGGGGGCCGGTCTCGGCTGCGAAGGTCTCGGCTGCGCAGGCATCGGCTGCGACGGCATCGGAATCGGAGCGCCGCCGCCCGGAGCACCCTGCGGCGCACCCACCGGGGGCAGGCTCGGGACGCCTTCGTCGAGGTCCAGCGCATCCAGATCCATCTCCGCACCGATGTCGAAGGCCGAGTCGATCGTGTCCTGATAGATGTCGATCTTCTTCGCTTCTTCGAGCTGCTTCCGAAGCGCCATCATCGCATCGTTGAAGAGTTGTCCTCGCCGCGTGCCAAGAAGCCTCTGACGAATCTGCTCCTTCTGCTGTGTGAACGCATCGCCCATGTCAGCTTCCGTTCGCTCGCTCATCGCGAGGACGACGAAGCCATTCGGCATCTCGATCACGGACTTCGACACCGAGTTCGCTGCCAGCGAAAGCAACGCGGAATCGAGCAGATCCGACGCCGACATCTCGGGAAGCGAGTTGCCTGCCTTGTAGGTCTCCTGCGTCTTGGCCTCGAAACCAGCGGCCTTTGCCTTCGCGCGCAGGTCATCCGGCGACGTGGCCGTCGTCAGCGATTCGGCCGTCTGGCGCGCGATCTGGCGCGCACGTTCTTTCTTGTATTCGGTCGCGACACGGTCCTGAACTTCCTCGAATTCGGGCACGTGTGGATCGCGCTTCTCGGCCAGCAGCGGCACTGCGAAGCCGCCGGTGATTCCAACTGGCGAACCCACATCGCCAACATTCTGCAGATCGGCGATCTCGGCTTCGAACTGCGGATTCGAACCGATGTCCGGAATCGCATCGCCTGGCTGTGCGAAAGGCGTTTCCTTCACAATTACGGCGGGCGCATCGGCGGCGGCGCCCAGCGTCCCGTTGATCTCTGCCGCGACAGCGACGGGGTCCTTAGATGCGCGCAGCTTCGTCTCGACCTGCTGCGCCACCTCGACGCCCTTGCCATACGACTTCCGTGCGCGCGCGGACGGCATGAGCTCCTCGCGCACTTCCTCGAATGACCGCTCGCGCCGCTCGCTCACCTTGAAAACGACGAACGTATTACCGACCTTGATCGGCGCCGTGGTCTGTCCGGCCTCGACCTGGAAAAGCCGTTCACGCGGATCGCCGGCCGGAACCGATGCCTTCTCGATCCAGCCCGCGTCGCCACCGTTTGCCGCCGTCGCGGGATCCTCGGAATTTCCCTTCGCAAGCTCGGCGAAGTCCTCGGCGCCCTGCTCTCCCGTTCCGCGCGCCCGGTTGGCGATCTCCTCGGCCTTGGTCCGGACGCTCGCCTCGAGATCGGGCTTCGCAATCTTGAAGACGATCTGGGAGACGCGCACCGCCGCTGTGAACTTCTTTGGATCGTAGTCCGGACGCAGCTCGTCGTCCGAGATCTGCATGGTCTTGCCGAGCGCATCCTGGCTGACGAAGACGTACGTGATCTTGCGCTGCGGCACCGTGATCCGGAATTTCTCCCGGTCCGCGTCAAAAAACGCGCGCAGTTCCTCGGGCGTTGCGGCCGCGATGGCGTCGACCTTCGGGGTGACAAGCGCGTAGGTCGGCTTCATCGTCGTGTTCGACCGGCGGTAATCGTCTTCGATCTCACTGTCCGAAACGGCAAGTCCGGCGGTCATCAGATTCTGGAGCTTCTCCTGCCGGATGTCGTTCGCCATCGACTTCTCGAAGCCGTCGACAGACAGCCCGATGCTTCTCAGCCGCGCCTGATAGGCGGGGGTGCCGATCCAAACGCCATTCGGACCCCGAAACATGGACGTGATCCGGTCCTGCAGCTCCTTCGTCGATACGTCGATCCCCAGCCGGTCGCACTCTCGTTCGACGAGCCGCTGGTTGACGAGCGCGTCCAGGGCCTGCTTGCCGAACTGCGGATAAAGCGTGTTGACCTCCTGGGGCCGGCCGCCTGAGTCCGATTGCTGAGAACTCGCGTACATCATGACCTGGTTCCGCAGATCCGCGACCGTGACCTTGTAGCCATTCACGTTCGCAACAACGGTCGACGAGCTGATCGGTCCCAAAGACCTCAGCATCGTCCGACCATCGGGCAGCGCGAAAACGATGCCAAGTCCCAGGACGAGAACACCGATGAAACACCAAAGGACGACCTTGGTCAGTCCCTTGCGCTGACTGAAGAAGCGTAGCATTGCAGTTCGGATTCCTTCTGTATCTGGTCTTCGACTAAACGGAATCGCGGATTCTAAGCAATTAGGGCGGCATGCCGCAACGGGCGATTCCCGGAAGCGTTAATGTACAGCGGTGAAATCGTCGAAGAGACGGTCGGAAAGTTTTTTTTGACACCTTCAGCGCGGATCTTACGTCTATAGATGGCAAAGACTGGTTTCATTTGGTTTACACCTTGGTAACGACCGCGTGTGATGTTCTCTGAGCTGATCTCGTTCTGTCCGGTCGGTGAGAAGCCTCCGGCTCGGAATTCTCCCGATTCGGACCCGGAATGTTCCTTAGCGGCACAAACGGAAACGCCGACCGCGATGGGTCTGCGGCAATAAGCCCCCGATGACTTCGAAAATCAAGGATCTCGTCGAACTCAACCCGTCGGGCCAGCGGTCCGCCTCGGGCCGGAGCGCCGCGCCTCCCGAGCTCGAGACCTTCCTGCTCTCCTACGAGATGGGCGACGTGATCGTGCGCACTGTCGAGCGCCTGTCTTCGACCGAGCCCGGACCGCACAACTGCCTCATCGTCGGCGGTCCTGGCTGTGGCAAGAGCCGCCTCCTTGCTGCCGTCGCCTCCCTTTTCGAAGTGGATCCGGAAGCCTCGCTCCACCCCCGTCTCGCTGAAGTCCGGGCGCTCGCCCAGCCATCGCGTACCATCGTGGTGCGGGTCGAGCCGGAACCGGGCGAGCGCCGACTTCTGCCGACGATCGAGCGGGCCGTGCTGTCCGAGCTCGAGGCCGCCGGGTTTGCGGTCGCATCGATATCGGCCGAGGCCGTTGATTCCCTTCTTGCGTTCACGAAGTCCGTTGCGACGCTGCCGACCGGTCACCGACTCATCATCACGGTCGACAACGTGGATACGTGGCTCGCGCCGGCCAACCGGTTCGCCGAAGAGAACGCGCAGACCCTCGTTCGATTCGGCGATCTTGGGCGCGACCTGCCGGTCGCTCTCTGCGCAGCCGCCGGCGAATACGTCATCACGCACGACTCGAGTGCCGGCAGCCAGGGATGGATCGCCGCACTGCTCGACACCTACCGGATCGAATACGTCTCGGCGCGAGCCCTGCGATCCGCGACGGCGAGCAACATCCTCGTCAAGAATGCCCGGCAGCGTCGAGAGATCTCGAACGTCCTCGAACAGCTGCGGAAGCGGTTGCCGGACCTGCCGTGCACCGATGAGGAGTTTGTCGAGCTCTACCCGCTCGAGGTCTCGACGTGGGGAGTCGGCGGGCAGCTCCACCGGTGGATCGACGGTTTCTCGTTCCCCGAATTTGCGGCTCGCGCCGCCGAAAGCGTCAAGCGACGGCCGGCCGCGAGCCTATTCGCGCTCAATGACATGTTCACGCTCTACGAGCCGCAGCTGCGGCAAGTAGACGCGCTCGAGCCGATCTTCGACGCCTACGACAGGCTTGTGCTGGACGCCGTTCCGAGGCTCGGCCAGAACCAGCGGCTGTGGGGACGCCTCGCACTGCAATCAATCTTCATGCACACGATCGCCGGCATTTCGGCCGACGTGAAAACGATCACGAACTCGGTGCTGCTCTACGACCTTCACGGGGGCGTGTCGAGCTACGCGATGATGTCGGCCGTTCTGAAACAGATGGAGACGCTCGACGCCGGACAGATCGTCGCTACCGGCGAAGGCACGTCGCGGCGCTATGGCCTCGTCACGGACGAACGGGAAGGACTGCTCGTCCGAATAGAGGAACTCGCGGACACGGTCGACGAAGACTCTGAGACCCTCTCGGCGCTGCTGGGAGTAGGCGGGCACGTGTTCGCGGACTGGCCTTTCGGCGCGTCCCCGGCGGGACCTGGTCGGACCGATCTGTGGAACATCGACATCTCCGGCGGACTAGTGACGCTCCACGCGCGAACGCTCGACGGACGCAACGACGAGGCGGCCGAGCGTCGACCCCGGCTCGTGCTCTTCCCGCCGGGTCGACCGTGGTCCGAGGCGACCGACGTAGTCCGAGCCGACGACCTAGCCTCGTGCTGGATCGTTTCCAAGCCTACTGCCGCGGAACGGGCGGCCGTGCGCCGCTGGATGGCTGCCGCGCGACTCTCGGCCGATGAGGGCGGACGTCGACATCCCGACCTTCCGTCGGTGCTGGCCGAGCTCGAGACGGCGGCCGTCGCCGCGTTTCTGCGCGTTTACGTCGAAGGCGGAACGCTCGTCACAAGCGACGGCCGGGAGGCCATCGCCGAATTCGCCAGTCCGACTCGTGCCGAGAATCTCGTCGTCCGGATGCTCCCGCCGTCTCCATCTGAGGTGTCGTCAGCCGCAGAAGAAGGCCAGGCGATCGAGCCCGAACCGGCGTCGGAGGGCGCCTCGTGGCTCGCGTGCCTTCTATCGGCCAACCGCGAAGAGGCTGCCGGGCTCGTTCGAACGTTCACGGCGGCAGATTGGCTATCGCGTCTCGAGTCCTGGTACGGAATGCACGTCGGGCGCGACGACACCGGCCCCATTCGACTTCTCGGGCAGCGCGGCGAGCAGATACCGGAGGTCGTGGCCGCGCTCGATGCAAAACAGCTCTTCGACGTCTTGCTGTATTACACGCGGCGCGCGTTGAGCTCGCGAACGGTGGGCGAGCTGTGCGGCGAGATGGCTCGGGCTTTCGAGACCGAGAACCGCGTCTGGGAAGCGAGAGAGCGCCTGAGCTGGCTTGCGAGGTTCGCGGAGTGGCTTCCGATCCTCGATGACGCCGCGCGTTATCTTGGCGACGCCGAGACGACGGAAGACGAGGATCTCGAGGCTCTTCGAACCTCGCTCGTCGAATGGATGGATCGGCTCGGCGAGTTCGTCAATGAGCGGCGGCGTTCCGCGTTCTCAGACAGCTTCGCCGCCTATCGTGACGAATATTCGAGGATCTACACCGCAGTTCACGACCGGGCGGTCGGCGGCGAAAACGTCGGGAGGCTCAGCGCCGGGATCGTGGAAAGCCAGGCGTGGCAGGCCCTCGAGAACCTATCGTCACTGACGATCGGGAATCCGAGCTATCTCGTCGACGCCATCAACCTGATCTCGGTTCTGCGCGAGACGCAGTGCTCGTCGAACGTCGACTCATCGCTCAAGACGCACCCGCTGTGTGCTTGCGGATTCCGGTTCGGCGATCAGGACCGCATCGCTTCGATGGCCTCGAGCGCGACGGATTTCGTCCAGATGGGCATCGAGCACCACATGCGCCTGCTGCAGGCGCGCAAGGCGGAGCTCAAGGAGAAGCTCATCGCCTACAAGTCATCGTTCGACCTCGACACGATCCGGTCGATCGCCGAGTTGACGAAAGAGTCGACACCGCCTCGTGTGGAACCGGCTACGATAGATGCGATCAACACGCTGCTCGATCCTGAAGCCGAGTGGCAGTCCCGTAGTACCGGCGACAACCAGGCGCTGCAGTACCGTCCAGATCGCATAATGTAAGTCAGAAGTCGCGGCAGTGTGGCGATTCGCCGTCGTGCCTCTGCGCCTTTGCGGATTCCTCTGCGTCTCTGCGGGAAACACGGCCGTCCGACAGGTTTCTCGCAGGGGCGCAGTGGACTCGCAAAGGCGCAAAGACGGCAAAGTTGCACCCGCTCAAGGCCCCAACTTGCCCCCCTACTGTGCCTGTGGTAGCGTCACTTTTTCTTGAGGGGCGCAATTTTTTTCCTGTTTTGAGCAGCCGATGGCCCGTGTTGAGAGGTGTGTGAACAGCCAGAGTGAAGTTCGGACTGCGGTCCCGTCGATTGCGGCGGGTCTCGGTGCGGCCACCTTGCTGACAACCTTCGTTCTGCCGTCGGATGCTCGTGGCGAGACCGTAGTCGGGCCCGCGCGCCGAATCGCGATTGCCATAGGCTCCGCGGTTCCATCAGGAAACTCCGGTCATTTTTCATCAATCGTTATGTCCCCGGCAGACGCCGACACGTCAGAGCACCACGGAAGTAACCATCCCGAATGAGAGTCAGAAACCTTTTCAATCCCTTCTCGAACGATCTCGCCATCGATCTCGGAACCGCGAACACGCTCGTTTACGCCAAGGGCCGCGGCATTGTCGTAAGTGAGCCGTCGATCGTTGCCATCAACAAGATCACGAACAAGGTCGAGGCGGTCGGCAAGGCTGCGAAGGAGATGCTAGGCAGAACGCCAGGCAACATCGTCGCGATCCGGCCGATGAAGGACGGCGTCATTGCCGACTTCGAAGTCACCGAGAAGATGCTCCAGTACTTCATCCGCAAGGCCCACAACGGCCGGACGTGGGTGAGCCCGCGGGTCGTCATCGGTGTTCCCGGCGAAATCACGCAGGTCGAACGCAGGGCGGTCGAGGAAGCGGCCTACCGGGCGAAGGCCTCGAAGGTCTACCTCGTCGAAGAAGCGATGGCGGCGGCGATCGGGGCCGGCCTCCCGATCACGGAACCTTACGGAAACATGGTCGTCGACGTCGGCGGCGGTACGACCGACATCGCCGTGATCTCGCTGTCCGGCATCGTGTATTCGCGCGCGGTGCGCGTGGCCGGCAATGAACTCGACGAATACATCATTCAGTACATCAAGCGAAAATATAATCTGCTCATCGGCGAGCGGACGGCCGAGCAGGTCAAGATGGAGCTCGGCAGCGCCTATCCGCTCGACGAGCCGCTGTCGATGGAGATCAAGGGAAGGAACCTCATCGAAGGCGTTCCGCGCACAATCCCGATCACGGACGAAGAGGTACGCGAGGCGCTGGCCGATCCGATCGCCACGATCGTCAACGCCGTCCGTGTCGCGCTCGAGCGCACGCCGCCCGAGCTGTCCGCCGACATCGCCGAGCGCGGTATCGTTCTCACGGGCGGAGGTGCCTTGCTCAAGGGGCTCGACCGGCGCCTGATGCACGAAACGGGCGTCCCGGTATCGCTTGCCGAGAATCCTCTTTCGTCGGTCGTGCTCGGCACGGGCAAGATGCTCGACGACGTGAACCTTCTCGACAGGGTCTGTCTCGAGAATACGGTCCTGCACCACAACTAGGCCAAGAGCACACGGTGACGAGCTGCTTCCGGTTGCACGTCGGCTCGGGCGCCCTCGGGGCGCGACGAGCCGACGTGCAGCAAGGACCATACGGGAGGTAGCGCAATGTCGCTGGCGGGCGATCGTCAGAAGCAGAAGTACGGGCCGTGGCTCCTCGCAATCCTGCTTGCGTCGCAACTCTTGCTCATGGCCGTCACATCGCGCCGGTTTTCTGCTGCCGATGGTACCGAGCAATCGATGCTCCGCTCTTGGACGATGACGATCGTCACCCCGATCCAGTCCGCGTTCGGATACGTGACCGATTCGGTCGCGGGCGTCTGGAATGGTTATTTCGACCTTCGCGGGGTACGTGAGCGCAACGCCGCGCTGGAGGCCGAAAACGCGGCGCTGCTTGCAGAGATCGAGAGCGCCCGCGCGGCCGCGGCCGAAAACGACCGGCTGCGCCAGGCGCTCGAGCTCAGGCCGCTTCTCAAATACGAAACTGTCGTTGCCGAAGTCGTGGCGCGCGATTCGACCGCATGGTTCAAGCGAATCGTCGTCAACAAGGGCTCGCAGGACGGAATCCGCGGCGATATGCCCGTCGTGACAGCCGACGGGCTCGTCGGCCGCGTCACGCAGGTCGGACCCTTCGTCTGTCAGATCCAGCTCATAACCGACGAACACGCGGGAGCTGGTGGGCGATTGACCACATCGCGAGCGGTTGGCGAAGTCGAAGGCAGGGGCGACGGCACGTGCCGCATGAAGAGCATCTCGAGCCTCTACGACGTCGGAGAAAATGAGCCGATCCTGACGTCTGGCCTGGATCGGCTATACCCGGCAGGCATTCTCATCGGGTACGTCACGTCGGTGGCCAAGGGTGCCGGCGCGACGCCCCAGGACATCGCGGTCCGTCCATCCGCCGATCTGGACCGCATCGAAGCCGTCATGATCCTGCTCGTCCACCAGCAGGATCTGGCCACGCCCGACACCGTCAAGTAACGAACGCCCTGGCTTGTGCTCTACCTCAAGATCCTCATCGTCATCATTCTCGCCGTGGCGCTCGACAGCCAGATTCCGACTTGGTGGGACGCGTTTCGGTACGTCGATCTGCCATTGCTCGTAACGGTATACTTCGCACTGATGCGGGATCCGGTCGTCGGCATGTTCGTCGGCTTCATCGCCGGACTTGCCGGGGACCTCGCTCCTGGAGCGGGTCCCGTTGTCGGTGTCGGCGGATTTTCAAAGACGAGCATCGGATACCTCATCTCGACGATCGCCGTGCGGTTTTCACTCGAGGGTGCGCCGATTCGGGTCCTGATCATCGCGGTGTCGTCGCTGGTCAACAGCGCGCTTTTCATCGGGTTGCACAGTTTGATGGGGCAGAGTCTGACGCAGGAGGCGACGCCGGAGCGCCTTCTGCTCAAGGTACTGATCGAGGCCTCCGCGAATCTTGCGGCTGGCGTCGGTCTCTTCTGGTTGCTGGATCGGGTCTTTCCAGAGAATGCGCCCGGCGGCGCCATGAAGGTTCGGCGGCGGTTCTACGACTAGGTCCACTGAATTACACGGATAATCACAGATCAGCGAAAATCGGTGTTGATTTGTAGCAAGTATTCTGATGTCAAGATTTAGCGACGAGGCCCAGAATTTCGACGCCCGGTTGTCGGTGGTGATGTACATCACTCTCGGCTTCTTTCTCCTGCTTGGTGTCCGTTTCTGGGTTCTCCAGGTCGTCAATCACGAGTCCTACCTCGTCAAGTCGAACGAGAATCGCATCCGCGAAATTCCGATCCCGGCCGCCCGCGGCAACATCCTCGACCGGAACGGGCGAATCCTCGTCGACAGCCGCCCCGCTTTCAACCTCATCGTCAACCGCGAGGACCTCAAGAAACAGAATCTCGACGATCTCCTGTTCGTGTTGCGCGACAATCTGGGCATCGATCCGGACTGGGCCCGTCAGCAGATCGAAGATCCGCTCGCCCCGAAATCGCGGCCAGTCGTCGTCAAGCAGAACATCTCCGAAGCAGATCGCGCGTGGATCGAAGCGCACGAATACGAACATCCGGAGCTGAACGTCGCGCTGCAGCCGCAGCGAATCTACCCGCTGGGGCCGATTCTCGGGCACGTCCTCGGCTACGTCGGTCAGATCTCGGATGCGCAGATCAAGGCGATCCTTCCCGAGTTCGAGGGCGCCCGGTCTGGCGACGTCGTCGGGCAGGCGGGAATCGAGCGGTCGCACAACCGTACGCTCATGGGCAAGGAGGGCACGCGTCGCGTCGTCGTCGACAGCCGCGGCCGCTTCGTCGAAGAGATCGAGCTCGTCGAGCCCGTTCCCGGACAGGACATCGTCACCGCCATCGACATCGATCTGCAAATGATTGCGGAAGAGAAGCTTGCGGCGACGAAACTCAACGGCGTGGCCATTGCGCTGGATCCTCGCAACGGCGAGATCCTCGCGCTCGTCAGCCATCCGAGCTACGACCCCAACCTATTTGCCGGCGGTATCTCGCCGGAAGACTACGCCGTGCTCCGCGACAACCCCGACAAACCGTTGACCAACCGGGCCATTCAGGACATCTACCCGCCCGGTTCCACGTGGAAGACGGTCATGGCCATGGCGGGGCTCTCCGAGGGCTCGATGAAGCCCAACGAGGGTATTCCGTGCGGCGGCGGCATCTCGATCGGAAGCCGGTTTGCGGCCTGCCACGGCTCGCACGGGGCTCCGAACCTGGAACGCGCGATTGCAGTGAGCTGCAACGGGTACTTCTACCGAGTCGGACTGCGTCTCGGCGTCGACAAGCTACACAAGTGGGCCACCGCCATGGGTCTCGGCAAGAGAACCGGCGTCGACCTGCCGAACGAGACGCCCGGATACGTGCCGGATGCGCAGATCAAGCTTCGATGGAAGAAGAAGGACGACGACCCGGCGGACAAGAAATACCGCTGGAATGATGGCGACACGGTGAACGCGGCCATCGGTCAGGGATACGACCGGCCGACGCCGCTGCAGATGGTCCACGCGTTTGGCGGGATCGCGATGGACGGACACTTCACGACGCCGCACGTCCTGAAGACGGCCAGGAGCAATGGCGTGGAACCCGAGCGCGGGTTCGAGGACCCCAACGTGGTCGACATCCCGCTCGATCCCATCGCGTTCAAATACGTGATGGAGGGAATGCGTCAGGTGGTCACGAGCGGAACCGCCCGACGGGCGGAAGTGCCGGGCTTCGACGTTTGCGGCAAGACGGGAACGGCGCAGGTCGTGTCGATTCGCACGGGAGCGACCGGAAAGCAGAAGGAGCACGCCTGGTTCGTCGGATTTGCGCCAAAGCCCGAAGAGGGGCGGCTGCCCGAGATCGCGGTCGTCGTTCTCGTCGAGCACGGCGGACACGGCGGCACGATCAGCGCGCCGATCGCGCAGGCGATCATTGCGGAGTACGTCCGGAAGACCCGGGGGGTGGTTGAAGGAGCGGCGGCCGATGCGGCCGCGGGCGATGAAGCCATCGTTGGCGTCGATTCCGTGGACCTCGAGGGTTCCGACGAACCGGCCGAAGCCGATGCAGCCGACACGTCCGGCGATCCCGCCGGCGTACCGGCGGCGCCCGTTCCAACCATCATTCCGCGCGTCTCGACGGGTGGTTCGTCGACGCCGTTGCCAGCAGAGGCCCAGCCCCCTCAACAATTCAGTCCACTGCAAGGCGTCATGAAGGACCGCCCGCCCGCTGCGCCACCGCCCGTCCCGGCAGGTAGTCGCCAGTGACACTGGGTAAGAGGGTGCTTCCCGGCTTTATTCGATGAATCCGTTCGACTCCAGATTCTGGCGGGACTTCGACTGGGCGCTGGCGCTCGTCCCGATCGTGCTCGTCTCCTTCGGAACGGTTTTCATCTACAGCTCACAGCCGGATGAGGCGTATTGGAAACGCCAGCTCGTGTTCATGGCGCTTGGGCTCGTGTCGATGGCGGTCTTTGCGTTGACCGACTATCGAAAATGGCTTCAGTTCGCACCGTTTTTCTACGGATTGGCGCTGCTCGGCCTGGTTTCGGTGCTCATTTTCGGCTCGGTCGTAAATGGAGCCCGAGCCTGGATCCGGATCGGCTCGTTTGGCCTCCAACCGTCTGAAATTGCGAAACTTGCGACGATTCTGATGCTCGCCAGATTCCTGGCGCAGCCGCGCCGAGGGTCACTCACGATTCGTGAGATCGCCATTGCAGGTGGCATCGTGGCGCTTCCGGTAGGTCTGATCCTTCTGCAGCCGGACATGGGCACGGCTCTGACCTTCTTTCCCGTCCTCCTGACCATGCTCTTCCTGAGCGGACTCCGGAAACGGTTGCTGGCCGTAGCGGTATGCGGCGCGCTCGTTGCCGTCGTGCTTGCGTGGGGATTCGTCCTGAAGACGTATCAGAAGGAACGCATCCAGATGGCGGTCATGCTGATGGCCGGTGACACGGACCAGGTCAGCCGCCAACAGAAACGCGCGCAGGGTTACCAGTCGATCCAGTCGATGATTGCCGTCGGATCGGGCGGCCCATTCGGCAAGGGTGTCCTCCAGGGAACGCAGGGGAGGCTCGGGTTTCTCCCCGAACGGCACACGGACTTCATTGCCTCCATCGTCGCGGAAGAGACCGGATTCGCCGGAGCACTCGCCATGCTTCTGCTCTACGGCGCCGTCATCTGGCGACTTACGGGTATCGCCAAGCTCTCCGCCGACCGGTTCGGCGCCCTGGCCGTCATGGGCCTGGCGGCGCTCCTGGGCTTTCACATATTCGTGAACTTAGGTATGGTCCTTGGCTTGATGCCAATCATGGGTATTCCGCTTCCCCTCCTCAGTTACGGGGGTTCCTCGCTGCTGATGATGTTCATGGGGTTCGGTCTGGCCCTTAGTGTGCGGCTCAGGCGGTTCGTCAACTGATCCGCCTCGCGTTTCTGCAATGACCATTTCGCACGCCGACTATCGTTCCGCCCTCGATAACATCCTTCCACGGGTCGAAAAGCCCGTTCGATACGTTGGTGGAGAGTGGAACGTCGCGTCGAAGGATCCCGAAGCGATCCGCACCCGCATCGCCCTGTGTTTCCCCGATGTCTACGAAATCGGGATGTCACACCTCGGGCTGAAGATCCTGTACGAGCTTCTGAACCGGCCGGCACACTGGTCGGCAGAGCGCTGCTATTGCCCGTGGCCGGACATGGAAGCCGAGCTTCGCGCCTCCGGACTGCCGCTTGCCTCGCTCGAGTCGTTCACGCCGCTTTCGGCATTCGACATCGTCGGTTTCTCGCTGCAATACGAGATGACCTACACGAACGTGCTGACGATGCTCGACACCGGCGGTATCCCGATCCGGTCCGAGGATCGCACGCTCGACCATCCACTCGTCATCGCAGGCGGCCCGACCGTCTACAGCTCTGAGCCCATCGGCGACTTCATCGACGTTTTCCTGATTGGTGACGGCGAAGAGGCCTTCCCGGCGCTCATTCGGGGCTGGGAGCACCTGAAGGCCGAAGGCGGCCGGACGCGACTCGAGATGATCCGCGAGCTCGTGCAGATCGGCGGTCTCTACGCACCGGCGCTCTACTCGGTAACCGAGTCGGTCTACACGGGCATTCAGATCGTCGACAAGCCGGAAGATCCGGCGATTCCGTTCCCCGTGCTGCGCCAGGTCGTCGAAGATCTCTCGAAGTTTCCGTTCCCGACGAACTCGCCCGTCCCGTTCACCGAGCCCGTTCACGACCGCATTGCGGTCGAGATTGCGCGCGGATGCGTCGACGGATGCCGATTCTGTCAGGCCGGGACGATCTATCGCCCGGTGCGTGAGCGCGACCCGAAAGAGATCGTCGACACGATCATCGGTGGGCTCGAACAGGGCGGATACGACGAGGCCTCGCTCACGTCGCTGTCGACGGCCGATTACAGCTGCCTGACGCCCCTGGTGAAAGCGCTCGGCGACGAGCTTGCCAAGCGGAACGTCTCGTGGTCGGTCTCGAGCCTGCGGGCCTCCGGCGTGACCGACGAGCTGTCCGAGGAGATTGCCAAGCAGCGCACCACGGGCCTGACGATCGCGCCCGAGGCGGGCACGCAGCGCATGCGTGACGTCATCAACAAGAACGTCACGGAAGAAGACGTCCTGCGCAGCTGCCGAACGGCATTCAAGCATGGCTGGAAGGCCGTGAAGCTCTACTTCATGATCGGCCTCCCGACCGAGACCGACGAAGACATCGTCGGCATTGCCGAGCTCGGCAAGAAAATCGTCGACCTCGCGCGCATCGAGTTCAAGAAATCGGTCAAGGTCACGGTCTCGGCTTCGTCGCTCGTGCCTAAACCGCACACGCCGTTCCAGTGGTGCGAAGTCGTCGACATGCCCGAGATCCGGCGTCGCCAGGAACTGCTTGGCACGCTGTGCCGGCGCTACCGGCTCAACTACAAGCATCACCACGCCGAGACGTCCGTCGTGGAAGGCGTGCTGTCGCGCGGTGATCGGCGCCTCGGGCGCGTCATCGAGCGCGTATGGCGCGAGGGCGGCCGTTTCGACGGCTGGACCGAACATTTCAGTTACGACCGGTGGTTGCGGGCGTTCGAAGCCGAAGGCATCGACTATCGCATCTACCTCCGCGAGTTCCCCGTCTATACCGGGTACGACCACCGTACATCGCCGATGGTGCCGTTGCCCTGGGATCACCTCGACACCCTAGTCGAGAAGCGGTTCCAGGCAATCGAGCTTCGGAAGGCGTTCAAGGGGCGTTTGTCGCCGCCGTGCATGCTGCCCGTCCGTATCGTGGACGGCCGCCCCACGGCGATCGCGCCAAGCGAAGACGAATTTGACCGTGTCACGTCCAAGCCGCTGCTCTGTTACGTATGCGGCCTCGACTGTGACCTCACTGTGGCTCGCGAGCAATTGGCGCGAGCCCGCCACATGCACGTGGATGCTGACGAAGCGCTTCGAGCGCTCGCCGTCACGCCATCCTCGAGCACTTCGGATCGGACCCCCGACCTGTCTGCGGACACGTTCGACGCGAGCGGCGCCCCGGCGCTGCGACATTATCGCGCCTCGTACACGAAGCTCGACACGGTCAAGTACCTTTCTCATCTGGATCTTGCGCGGACTCTGCCGCGCGCGTTTCGACGCGCGGGCATTCCGCTCGGGTACAGCATTGGATTCCATCCAATGCCTCTGCTCGCTTACGGACCGGCGCTTGGCGTCGGCGCTGTCGGCGAAGCCGAGTGGCTCGACTTCGATGCACCTGTCGAGCTCTCGCCCGAGACTTTCCTCGAACGGATCAACGCCGTCCTTCCGGACGGCATGCGATTCACGGCCATGCGCGAACTGCCACAGGGCAGTCCCGCCCTTACGAAGATCATCAATCGCGCGGAGTATGCGGCGCGCCTGGACGACCCGGTCATTTCCGGTGCTGTCCGGCGGCTTGCTGCGGTGCGCGACGATCTTTCCGGGCTCGACGCGGACGCCGTCCATCGCACCCTCGCCGAGGAGTTTTTTGCCCGCGAATCGCTCGTGATCGAGCGCGTTCGCAAGGGTCGCGCGAAAGAGATCGACATCCGCCACTACGCCAGAGCCTTCCGGTTCGAGGGAACCAACGGCGACAGCGAAGTACGCCTCACCTTGGAGCTCACGAATTCCGGGAGTGCCCGGCCTGACGAGATTCTCGGCAGCATATATCGCCTTGACCCGACGGAGCGTCAGTCGCTCTCGAGTCGCGTGCGACGCTGCCGGCTCTTCATCTGGCGCGACGGAACCGAACTGAGTCCCATAGAGGCATCCGATGTCCGTGCCGCGGCTGCCGCGGATCAGCGATGAAGGGAAACGGGTCCATGTTGAAAATCCTCCTCAGGAGAGAACATGCCCAAAGAGCTGATCATCAGTGCGAACGCGCACGAGAAAAAAGTCGCCATCATTGAAGACGGCGTCGTCACCGAGTTCTACGTCGAACGCGTCAACGAAAACACCGGCGTCGTCGGAAACATATACAAGGGTCGAGTGATGAAGGTTCTGCCCGGAATGCAGAGCGCCTTCGTCGACATTGGCCTGGAACGCGACGCCTTCCTTTACGTCTCGGACTTCCTCGACGTCCTCGAAGACGAGGCGATCGAAATCAAATCCGACGCTCCCGGCGCGGCAGCGCGCGTCAAGCGCGAGCTCGCCGAGGCGGCCGACGAGGCGCAGGCTGCCGCAGAAGCGGAAGTCACGACGGCGGAGCGACCCAGCGGGCGCGACCGCGACCGGGATCGGGATCGGGACCGCGACCGCGACCGCGACCGTCGCCCGGCACGTGATGCGGCGCCGGAGCCTGTCGCTGCCGTCGTCGACATCGAGCCGCTGCCCGCGATTGCCGACCTGCCGATGATGGAGTCCATTCGAGACGACGAGGAAGGCGAGGACGACGAGTCGGCCGAGACCGACGCCGCCGGCGGGCGCAAGCGGCGCCGCCGCCGTCGCCGCCGCCGCGGTGATGAGGTCACACCCGGAATGGACGAGTACGACGTGCCCCAGAAGGCCAAGGTCCTCGACAGTTTCGGCGACGACGATGCCAGCCGTCTGCGCATCGAGACCGCGTACGAGCACATCGAGGAAGTGGAGTTCGCCGATACGTCGGCGACGCTCGACGCCGGCGCTTCGAGTTTCGAGCGTGTTTCAGACGATGACACGCCCCCGCGCAGTCGTCCCAGGAAGGCCGTTCCGCAGATCATAGAGATCGCGCCTTCGATTCCCGCCTATGAGGCGCCCGTCAGCGAGGCTCCGGCGCCAATGCTCGTCGCCATCCGCGATGAGGACGACCTCGAGGCCGCCATCGACGCGGCCATGGACGCCGCCGACGCTCCCGCAAAGGGACGCTCTCGACGAGGCAAGGCCGAACCGGCCCCGAAGGCCGGAGCCAAGCCGGCTGCTCGAAAGCCCGCCGCGAAGAAGGCCGACGAACCTGCGTCCGAAGGCGACGCGCCCAAGAAGGGCCGCTCCCGCAAGGCGCCCGCGGCCAAGGCCGAAGCGCCACGCGGACGGGCCCGCAAGGCCAGAAATGCAGACGAGGCCGTCGCGCTCGGCGAGAACGCCGATGCCGAGGTGTCCGACTCGCCGAGCCGTGCCGAAATGTCGACACGCCGCGGTGGCCGCGGACGTCGTCGTCCGTCGGGTCCGCGCGATGGTGACGGCGGCGCGGTTGATGCGGCGCCGGCAGACCGTGAGAAGGAGCCCGAGAAGAAGGAACGCGAGCGCTCGGAACGTCCGGAGAGGACGGAACGTCCTGAAAGAACGGAACGTCCCGAGAGGACGGACCGTCCGGAGCGCGCCGAGCGCTCGGATCGCGAGCGCCCGGCTTCCGGCAACGGACGTGGTCGACGCAACGAGCCTCTAATCAGCGAGCTTCTTCGCGAAGGCCAGGAGATCACGGTCCAGATCGCGAAGGAACCGATTGCCAAGAAGGGTGCGCGCATCACGTCGCACATCGTCCTGCCCGGCCGCTTCCTCGTGTTCATGCCGACCGTCACGCACGTGGGCGTGTCGCGCAAGGTAACGTCCGAATCCGAGCGCGCCAGGCTCAAGAAGACCGTCTCTGCGCTCAAGGAGAAAGAAGGCGGTCCCGGCGGCTTCATTGCCCGCACGGCCGCGATCGGACAGACCGACGAGGACCTTCTCGACGATATGCGCTATCTACAGCGCACGTGGGCAGAGCTGAAGCGCGAAGCCGATCGCCGCAAGGCCCCGGCATTGCTTCACCGCGACCTCGACCTCATTCAGCGAATTCTGCGCGACCAGATCTCGGACGATTTCTCGGCGATTCGCGTCGACAACGAGATCGAATATGCGCGAATCGTCGACTTCGTGAACCGCGTACAGCCGAGACTCGTCAGGCGGGTCAAGCTGCACACGCGCGACGAACCGATCCTCGAGACGTACGGCGTGCAGGCCGAGATCGACAAGGCCGTGAAGCCGCGCGTCTGGCTGAAATCGGGCGGCTACATCGTGATCAACCAGACCGAGGCGCTCGTCTCGATCGACGTCAACACGGGCAAGTTCGTCGGGAAGTCGGACCGGCTCGAGGACACGATCACGCGAACGAACATGGAGGCGGTCCGCGAGATCGTCCGCCAGGTTCGGTTGCGCGACCTCGGCGGCATCATCGTCATCGACTTCATCGACATGGAGGAGCGCCGAAACCGGATGAAGGTGACGCAGGCGCTCGAGCAGGAAATGCGCGCGGACCGGTCGCCTTCGAAGGTGCTCGGCTTCAACGACTTCGGGCTCATCATCATCACGCGCAAGCGTGTGAAGCAGAGTCTGGAGCGCACGCTCTGCAGCCCTTGTCCATATTGCCAGGGTGCCGGGCTCGTGAAGTCCACACAGACGATGGCGTTCGAGATTCTCAGTGAAGCTCGACGGATCTCGAAGCAGGTCGGCGGCCAGGCCGATGACGTGACGCTTCGGGTGAGCCCGGACGTCGCGCAGGCGTTCCGAACGACCGAGGCCGCGATCTTCGAGGAGATCGAGGCGCACTTCACGACGCCGGTTCGTCTGAAGGTGGATCACGAACTGCACCAGGAGCAGTTCGACTTCGCGATTCTGTAGGGATTCAGGCGTAGCCGTACAGAGAGCACAGAGTCGCAGAGATCACGGAGTTCGGTTCGATTCTCCGTGATCTCTGCGACTCTGTGCGCCTGTGAAACCGCCTTCGGGATTGGGCATCGTTTGAATGCACGGCCAGCTCGGCGATCTCGCGACCGCGGAGCGGTCGATGTAATAGCCGTGGGTCGCTCGGGGGCGAGAGCAACGAGCCCTCGTGCGACCCGCGGTACCACCACTCAGGGCGCGCCGACCGCGGAGCGGTCGCATTGTCTCCTGAATTGCACGAACACAACGACGCGCGCGGCATCGTCTACGACGCACGCAATCGCTGGGACTGACGATGCGACCGCTCCGCGGTCGGTGTGTTACTGCCGGAGATTCCGCGGGTCGCGCGAGGGCTCGTTGCACTCGCCCGCGCGTGACCCACGGCTAATTTATCGACCGCTCCGCGGTCGCGGAATCGCTCTACTTCTTCTCGACGATGTCGCCCTTCACCGAAGAAACGATGGCGAGGAGGTCGTTCTTCTCAGTCACTGGCACGTTGAACTTGTCCAGCGACGCGACGAGGTGTCCCGCCGCCGTGTTCCAGTCGTCTTCACTGATGCCCATGCCCTTGTGCGACGTCTTCATATCGCGACCGGTGTAGATGCACGGCCCTCCGGCCGCGGCACACACCTGGTCGACGATGTGCTGGCGGAGACGTCCAGCGCTGTCCTGGCTCAACCCGCCGAGAAAGCGCTTCATCTTCGGATCGCCGTCCATCCGCTTGATGAACTCGTCGATGACGGCAGCGATTGCGTCATAGCCCCCCAGTTTCTGGTAGAGCGATTTCGCGCCCGCGGGCGCCGGTTCCACGGTGACCGAGTCGTAGACGAAGACCCACGTTCCGCCGATTTTCCGCCTCCAGTCGCTGGCTCGGAGGTTGTAGGTGCGTTCCGCCGCGCCCTTCATCTTCTCGGTGACGCGAACGCGGCCGCTCCACTGAACGACGTCGCCGTGGGCGACGTACGCGCCGTCGATCGTCTCGAGCTTGAGGGATTCCGCTGCGCTGAAGAACCCGGTGTAGAGTCCCCGGACCGCATCCATTCCGACCGCGACCGTGCCGTCGGGCGCTATCAGCGTCACACGGGGATCGTTCCAGTAGCATGCCGCCGCTGCATCGGCGTTTCGCGAATTGAATGCGGTTTCGAAGCGCTTGCTAAGCTCCATGGCGTCTGCAATGAGCTTGTCGTCCTTCGAGGGCTTCTGCGGCTGGGCAACGGCGGAACCGGCGGCCGCGACAGCGGTCAGGACAATCGCCAAGGCGATCGAGATACAACGGGACAGCGATGACATGGCTGTCTCCTCCTTAGTGTGGGGGTGGGATGTGTGTCTGCGCTCGAAGCTACGAGGCAGGCGGCACGATCGGTTTCCGGCGGCAGCTACCGCTGGCCGGCGGTCGTCGTGTGCTCGGGCCGCTCGATAGTGCGCGGGGCGAGTTTCTCCGTCGGGCCGGCGCGTTCCGCATCGCGCACTTCCCTAAGCGCCCGGACGAACGCCGACGCCCACATGTACGCTCCGGCCAGATAGCCCGGTGAGAGGACGAGGAGCTTGAAGAAGAGTTTCAGATCGTACCGGGCCAGCCAGACGAGCGCTCGCGCGAGCCGGACCGGCGGCACGAGCACGCCCAGCCACGGATGGCGGATCAGGTACGGCATAAGCCAGCCGAGCGCCGGGTAGGCCCGGATGACTTCGAACGGCGGATTCATGCGATGCCGGGCAAGCGCCGAGCTCTTGCCGAGCGTTCGCTGGTACGTGATGACTTTTTTCCACCCGGTCCGATTCTGATGTGTCACCTTGAGCGTCGGGTCGAAAAGGATCTGCTCTCCGGCGATGGAGAGCCGCCAGTTATAGAGCAGGTCCTCGCTCGCGCGGACGTCGTCGAAGAGGCCGAACCGCTCGAACACGTCGCGCCGGTAGCAGATGTTCGCCGTGGGGATCGTGAAGACCTCCCGACGCGGCGATGACGGGATGAACTCGCGAAACTCGAGCAGGTAGCCGATGAGTCCGCTCGCGCTTTCCGGCGTCCCGTCGCAGATCGCGCCTCCGATCGCGGCATATCCTGTCGTGTCGTGCGCATCGACGAGCCGGGTCAGAAGATCCGGCGCGGCAATGCAGTCGGCGTCTATCATGGCGAAAAGGTCGGCCCGCGCCTCGCGAATCGCGGCGTTGCGGGCGGTCCCGGGAAAAGCGCGGCCGCCGAGTTTGAGGAGGCGAACCTGCGGAAACTCCGTTTCGACGATCGCAGCAGTCGCGTCCTCGGAGCTGTCGGCGACAATGACTTCGAAGTCGAACGGCGTGTCCTGCGACACGATCGACTTCAGACAGTCCGCAATCGTCGCTTCGCCGTTGTAGACGGGAATGACGACGGACAGCCTGGGAATCGGGCCGTCATGTCCGTCGTATTTGAGAATACCCAGGGTGTGACCTCCATTGGTCTGCGACAGCCTCGTCCGGGGGCAGCAAGCGAAAAAACAACTATAGTTGAGGCCTTCGCGTCCGTCCACGGATCGACTCTAGAGGAGTCCCGGAATGCCGCAGAAAATACCTACGAGGCGGGAGAGTGGACAGGATTGCTGGATTCTCGCGTAATCCTGTCCACTCCCTCTCCCCCGTGGCTATAATGCCGGGTTGGCAATCCCATCACCGTGAAACGCCGAACCCACACTCACGACCTCTCCACGTTCGGACACATCCGGTCGCTGTGGCGGTATCGCGAGTTGCTGCGCAACCTCGTCGTCCGCGACATCAAGGTCCGCTACAAGCGGTCCGTGCTCGGTTTCGCCTGGATGCTGCTCAATCCGCTCATCTCGATGATCGTCTTCTCGATCATCTTCCGCGAAGTTTTCGGAATGGAACAGGATTACCCGCTCTACGTCATTTCGGCGCTGCTCTTCTTCAACCTGTTCTCGCTCGGCAGTTCGCAGGGGCTCAACAGCATCGTCGCGTCATCGGGGCTCATTCGTAAGGTCGCGGTGCCCAAGGCGATCTTCCCGCTCGCTTCGGTGCTCGCGAACCTCGTGAACTTCGCCCTGTCGCTCATTCCGCTTGCTGCTGTGATGATGTTCACAGGAGCGAAGCTCACGCCAGCGCTCCTGCTCGTTCCAGTCGGTGTTCTCGCGATCGCACTCTTCACCTACGGCCTGTCGCTCGCGCTGGCGACGGCCAACGTGTTCTATCGCGACGTCCGCTGGTTCTATGACTCGGCGCTGTTGATCCTCTTCTACGTCACGCCGGTCATCTATCCGGCAAAGGTCGTACCGGAACAGTTCCGCTTCCTTCTCACGTTCAATCCCCTGACGACGATGCTAGAGGTCTTCCGCGCGCCTATCTACGAGGGCCTTGCGCCGTCGCCCGCGATCCTGGCTGCTTCTCTGGCGTATGGGTTCGGCGCGCTCGCCCTCGGCTGGCTGGTTTTCCACCGCTACGAGGACCGCTTCATCAACTTCATCTGACCTGAACGATATTTCGAGACAGCCTAGTGGCATGACATCATCAAGCGCGGCACACAGTCGTAGCCGCCGAGCGCCATAGAGAATCCGATGAGCCAGACGCCGACGACCAACAACGCGCCACTTGCCAATGGCGATACGCGCGACGAGACTGCCTTCGAGCGATCCATCGCGCCGCCAGCGCCCGCAGCGAGCCCGAACCCGCTGTCCGCCTGGCGGCTGCACGCGCGATTTGGACCGGTCGCAAGCGCTGTCGAGCGTCTGATGCGCCACGGGAGCGGCGGGACGGGCGCTGCTCGCCGCGTTCTCGTCATCGGCCGTCGCAGTGCCGCGTTCGAATCGATCCTCCATCAGTCGCTTGCGGTGGACGGCGCGGCATCCGCCGGCGCCATCGAGGTCCAGTGGCTGGGAGTTCCCTCCGAGTTGCCGTTCCCATTCGACGACGGAGCCTTCGATGCCGCCGTTTCCATGGATGCGCTGCCGCTCGTGCCGCCCTCGAGTCGCGAACGCAGCGTCGTCGAGCTCGCGCGCGTCGCGCGCATCGGTGTCGTCATCTCGGCGCCCTTCGACGGACCGGGCGTCGCTGCCGCAGAGCGCGCCGTAAACGATCTCTGCCGCTCGGCGCGTGGCACCGACCATCCGGAGCTCGGAAAGCACATCGAGCTCGGCCTTCCCGATCTCGCCGTCACGCGTTCCTGGTTGGAGAGCGCCTTCTCGCACGTCGCGACTGTGCCCGTCGAGCATCTGCACGTCTGGCAGTCGATGGCGACGCTCGAACTGTTCGAATCGGCGGCCGCAACGGCCGAGGACGAGTCCGAGGCCGCGCATTTTCCGGTTGTGGTTCCGGTCGGTGAGGGAGATCCGGCGTACCGGACGCTCGTCGTCGCGTCGCAACGACCCTTCCCGGTCGAGTTTCGGCCACCAGGCTCCGGCAACGCCGAATTTACGGCGCTTGCGATGCACGTCGCTCTAGAGGGCGCCGCGCAGCGTCGAAGCCTCGACCGTCTCTACTCCGCCGTGACGACTGATCGCGAACGTGAGCGGCGCGAGTTCAGCGAAACCGTGGCCTCTCTCGCCGCCGAGTTGCACGAACGCGAGGCGATAGGCGAGATGCAGGCACGCGAGATCCGCGAACGCGACCTGACGATCGACCATCACAAGGCGACGATCGCCGAGCTCGAACGACGCATCGAGGAAACCGACGTCCACGTCGAGAATCTCGAAGCCGCGATGGAGGCGACCCACGTTCACGCACGCAACCTCGAGGCCCTTCGCGAGGAGCAGCGGGAGCGAGCGGACGCAACGCAGACCGCCCTGGACGAAGCTCGGGCCGCGGCCGAACTGACGGCCCAGCACGTGGAGAATCTCGAGACGATGCTCGCGGCCTTGCGAGTCGAGATTGCCTCAGCCGACGAGCGGGTCCGTGAAGCCGAGATTCGCGCCGCGCTTGCGGAACGGCAGTTCGAGGACTTCGCGTCGAGCCGTGGCGGGCGGGCGCTCGATCGGTACATCCGGATGAAGCGGAAGGTGCTGGGGAAGGGCGAATCGGAATGAGACGCTCGTGGCTTCCGTTCTTCCATTGCGCCTTTGCGCCTTTGCGTGAGGTTTCGCGCAAAGGCGCAAAGGCGCAGAGGACGACCGAGGACTGACCCCATGTGCGGGATAGCCGGCCTCCTCCTCAACTCCACCTCTTCCTCGATTGCCGTCGACCGCGTCGCCCGCCTCGACACGATGGTCGAAGCGCTCACACATCGCGGCCCCGACGATCGCGGCGCCCGTGTCGAAGACCGCATCGCCATCGGCATGCGCCGCCTCTCGATCATCGACACCGCCGGCGGCCACCAGCCCATATCGAACGAAGACGGCACCGTCTGGATCGTCTACAACGGCGAGTGCTACAACTTTCTCGAGCTGCGCGACGAGCTCGTCTCCTCCGGCCACCGCTTCACCACTCGCTCCGACACCGAAGTCATGGTTCACGGTTACGAGCAGTGGGGCATCTGCGGCCTCGCCGAACGCCTCAACGGCATCTTCGCCTTCTGCATCTGGGACGCGAACGCGCGCAAGGCCTTTCTCGTCCGCGACCGCCTCGGCGTCAAGCCGCTCTATTACTCGTCGCGGACGCCGGCTCTCGCCTTCTCTTCAGAGTTGCGATCACTCGCGCACTCCGGCCTCCTGCTGCCGAAGCTCGATGAAGAAGCCGTCTGGACGTACCTCTTCTACCAGTACCCGCCGACGTCGCGGACTCTCGTCGCCGGCGCCGAGCGCCTCCCCGCCGCGCACATCCTCGAATGGTCGGCAGACACCGGTGCAACGCGTGTCTCTCGTTACTGGGATTTCCCCGAAGGCGGCGAACGCGACGACCTGACGATGGCCGATGCCGCGCACGAGCTCGCTGAGCTTCTCGATGACGCGGTGCACCGGCAGATGATCGCCGACGTCCCGATCAGGTGTTTCCTCTCGGGCGGGCTCGATTCGTCGCTCGTCGCCGCGCTCATCGCGAAGCACTCCAGTCACGCGGTCCGTACGTTCTCGATCGGCTTCCCGAATGCCGGGTGGTACGATGAGACGAACGAGGCCGAGCGAGTGGCGAAGCACATTGGCGCCGAGCACACGACGATCGCCTTCGAGGCGGACGCCTTCCTCTCGAAGATCGACGCCTACCTCGGGCGCGTCGACGAACCGGTCGCCGACGCCGCAATGCTGCCGACCGACGTGCTCTCGGAGCACGCTGCCCGTGAGGTCAAGGTCGTGCTCACCGGCGAAGGCGCCGACGAAGTGTTCGGCGGATACGAGTACTACAGGCCGTTCGTGTTCGGTGCCGCCCCGCCACCGCGCGGAGCCCGGGCGGCTCGCAATGGGGCGCTCGCCCACGTACGGCGCGAGTTCGAGGCGCGTGTCGGTACCGGAATGCCGGCGCCGGTGCGCGACCTGTCGAGCGCTGTCAGCGGATTTCCGTACACGGTCCAGCCCGAGTTCCTGTGGTGCCTGCTCGGACCGGACCGGCGTCCGTCGCTCGAAGTCTTCCGCGGAGCTCTCGCGCGCGTCGAATCCGACCTGTTGCCGTCCACGACGACCCACACGGCTCTCCAGCGCGCGCTCTACGTCGACACGCGGCTGTGGCTCGGCCACGACCTGATGACGAAGCTCGACAAGGCGACGATGGCCCACAGCCTCGAGGGACGCGTCCCGTTGCTGGACCATCGAATCGTCGAGTTCGCCTTCCGTCTGCCGGATCGCTTCAAGGTCGGGCGCGAACACGGCAAGCTGGTGCTGCGCGAGGCCGTGCGCGGAATGCTGCCCGACGACATCGTCGATCGAGAGAAACACGGTTTCGGAGTGCCAATCGCCGCGTGGTTCCGCGGCCGGCTGCACGACTACGTTCGCGACGTGCTGCTCGACTCGGCACTCGTCGAAGATGGACTCTTCACGCGACAGGCCATGGAAGCCATTCTCGTCGCCCACGCCGACCTCGACGTCGACATGTCGCGGACGATCTGGGCGCTCGTGAACCTGGACCGGTGGTGGCGGGCGATCCGGGCCGAGATCGTCGCCGCACTGCCCGTCGACGGCGCGATTCCGGTCGTTTCGCGTGATCGCGAGCCAACCGTCGACATCCTCATCCCGATCTACGAGAACTTCAGCCTCGTGCGCGACTGCGTCCGCTCGATCCGGACGTTCACGACGATGCCGTTTCGAGCCATCCTGCTCGACGACCGGTCGAGCGACGCGACGTTTGCGAAGCTCGATGAGCTCGTCACAGGCGACGACCGTTTCGAGCTCGTCCGGAACGATGAGAACCTCGGCTTCGTCGCGAACTGCAATCGCGGCTTCGAACGCTGCTCGGCGGACTACGTCGTCCTGCTGAACTCAGACACGGTCGTCGCGCCGGGCTGGCTGGAGCGGATGGTCGCGTGTGCCGAGAGCGATCCGGCGATCGCGATCGTCAATCCGCTCACGAACGAGTCGGGCAACACCTCGGTGCGGTTCGCGCCTGGCCTCAACCTGCTGACGATGGCGAAGGCGATCGCCGACGGCTCGCCGCGCGAATACCCCGACATCACGACTGCGGTCGGCATGTGTTTGCTCGTGCGCCGCGCGGCGCTCGAGATGTTCGGGACGTTCGACCCGGTCTATCTCAACGCCTATTGCGAAGAGTCGGACCTGTGCATGCGGCTGACGGAGGCGGGCCTTCGCGTCGTCGCCGCTGACGACGCGTTCATCTATCACAAGGGCTGGGCGTCGTACGACGAGGCCAAGAAGAATCGCTACTACGAGCACAACCGCGCGATCTTTGACACGCGATGGTCGGTGCCGTTCGACCGCGACTGGGGAAGGTACTCGCGCCATGACCCGCTGCAGCCGACTCGCAACCGGCTGTTGCGCTTTGCGCTGTCGCCCGACGACGCCGAGGACCGCGACACAATCGTCGAGCGGCGCGCGCGGCTTTCGACGAGCGCGACGCTTCACGCCGTAGCGGACGGCTCGCGCGTTGCAGCGGCGAGCACGCTGATCTCTCGACGCTCGCCAGCGCTCGGCAAACATGAGTTCGACTCGTACCTGCAGAGGCGGATGGCGACACCGCTCGTCAAGTTTGAGGACCGGGCGCTGGCGATGCCGACGGCGGACACGATCCGGACGCTGCCGTCGCTCGGTCGCGACAAGCTGCGGATCACGTTTCTCGTCGCTAGCCTTCCGCTCGCCGGCGGGATCATCTCGATCGTGCAACTCGCGCGCGAGATGCTGCTCGCCGGCCACGACGTGCGCATCGCGACCGAGGCCCACGAAGACACGCCCGAGCGGCTGAACCTCTGGCTTCAGCCGCTCGTCTACCGCGACAAGCGGCATCTCATCGAGGACTTCCCTGAGAGCGACGTCGTGGTCGCCACGTTCTGGGTCACGGCGCATCACTACATGCGCGCGCTTCGCGAGCGCCACGAATTCGCATCGGTCTACTTCATCCAGGACTACGAGTCGTGGTTCTACCCCGAGTCGGATTGGCTGCATCGCAACAACGTCATCCACTCGTACGCCCGCACCGAGCACCACATCGTGAAGTCGCGGTGGCTCGCCGACATGGTCGACCGGCACGGTCCGCGGTGCGAGATCGTCCCGCTCGGCCTCGACCTCGGCGTTTTCTACCCGCGTGGCGAGCGGCCGCCGTCACGACCGCGCGTGGTCTCGGTCGCCGCCGTCGGCCCCGAGGGTGGCCGGCGCGGGTTCGCCGATACGATCGAGGCTTTCCGGCGGATTCACGAGGCACGGCCAGACGTCGAGCTCGTGTTCTACGGCGCGGAGCGCGACCAGTTGCCGGAGCTGCCCTTCGACGTCACGGTCGCGGGCCGCATCTACGACCAGAACAAGGTCGCGGAGCTCATGTCGTCGGCCGACGTGGTGCTCGACGCGTCGTTATGGCAGGGATTCGGGCGTCCGGGCCTCGAGGCGATGGCCTGCGGAACGGTGCCGGTGCTCACGAACATAGGTGGTCTTACGGAATACGCACGCGACGGCGAGAATTCAGTGCTCGTGCCGCCGGGCGATCCCGCTGCGGCGGCGAAGGCGATACTCGAGCTCATCGACGACCCGGCGCGATACGGGCGATTGCGCGCGAGCGCGCTCGAGACGTCCGAGAGGTTTTCGCACGTCGACGAAGCCCGCCGACACCTCGAGCTCTACACACGCTGGGTCTCCGAGAAGTTCCCCTCCCGAGGCCGCGAGCTTTCGACGGAGTAGCAGGACACCACGGGCATTGTCGGCCCGCAGCGTGGTTCTTGCGTCTTTGCGAGTCCTCTGCGCCACTGCGAGTCCTCTGCGTCTCTGCGAGAAAAACGCGGGCTCGAGACGCGTTTCTCGCAGAGACGCAGAGGACTCGCAAAGACGCAAAGCGATCACGGATACCGGCGTTTCGTCTCTTTTATCGAGTGCCTGAGCAGTTTCTCGAGAGGCTTCAGGTTGACGTCTCCCTACCCCGGGATCTCCGGTTCGACAAGCAACGCCAGCAGTGTCAACGACTCTTGCCAACCGAGGTAGCAGGCCTCGACGGGAATGACGCCAGGAATCCCTTCCTGCACGACGCTCAGCTCGGTCCCGCAGGAGACCTGCTTCAGGGACACGGTCGTCCGCATCTCTCCGGGCAGGTTCGGATCGTCGAACGCGTCGGTGTGGACGATGCGCTCGCCCGGCACGAGCTCGACGTATTCCCCTCCAAACGAGTGGCTCGCGCCCGTCGAGAAATTCGTGAACGACATCCGGTACGTGCCGCCAACGCGTGCGTCGACGTGATCCACCTTGCCGGTGAAGCCATGCGGCGGCAGCCATTTGGCCATGGCGTCGGCGTCGAGGAACGCTCGATAAACCCGCCCGGGAGTCGCGCGGAGCACGCGAAGGAGTCGGACGGTGCCTGTCGTCATGTTCAATCCGCCTTTCAATTTAAGGAGTGGTCGGGTCACGACGGTCGACCCGACCGATCGTGACGGTGGTTCGTGACCGGCTGCGATCAACAAGCATTCACGGACGCGTGCGGAAGCGTCAAGCGTCATCGTCGAGCTCCGGCTGCGTGCAGTCCGGCTTGTGCGCTAGAACAGTGCCCGCTCCCTCCAAGTGGATCCGGCATGCTCTCCACGTTGCTGACCTCAGGCTTCCCCGCTCAGCTGGTACAGCACCCAGAAAGCGAGGATGCCGAGACCGGCGATCCCGATCGTGCCAATCGCGAAGACCGGCGCGAGACGGCGATCGAGCTCGGGGATCTCGGTGCCTGCGTCGTTACGCAGAAACAAGGCGCACGCCACGAGCGCCAGGAAGATCTCAGCGATGACGTCCACAACGTAGTGCTGCTTTGTCATCAGCGTCGAGATCCCGACCAGTGATGCGCAGAAGACTGCAGCGATTCCGACCCCGCGATGAACGCGATGGGTCGTGATTGCCGAGACGAAAGAGTGCGCAACGTGAATTGACGGAAAGCAGTTGTAAGGCGGGTCGGAGGAATAGAGCGCTTGCAGACTCCAGACGGCGAAGCCTTCTCCGTGCACTTCTTCGCCGCGAGGCGCCACGGTCGGATACACCAGAAAGCAGACATACGCCGTAAGCCATACCGTGAGATAAGCGCTCACCGTGCTGCGGATGTGCTCTCGCTGACGTACTACTAGCACGGGCAGTATGATGAGAAACAGGTAGACCGCACCATAAACCACTGCCCAGGCGGGTTGCAGCGGTACGAGGCGATCGAGCGCAATCTCGGGGACGTGAATCGGGCCGGTCGACAGCTCGGGAATGAAGAGGTACAGAGGTACCAGCGAAACAAGAAGCACCATTGGAATGGTCACGTGATAGGGGCGAGTCAGCGACTCCACGACCAGTCTCCACTCGATCCGGAGTGCCGCGCGAGTCCGTGCGAGGGGATGCTCTTTCACCACGATTCAGTCTGCCTCCCCATCGCAAGGATTCCATACTATGCCCAACATCCTCCTCGAGGCCGAGCGTCGACCTTAGCGCCTTTGCCCCTTGCCGCGAGCTTCTTGTACTCCGGAAGAGATTCGCGCAAAGGCGCAAAGACGCAAAGGAAGAAGATAACCGGCCCGAACAAGCGAGAGCTCAGGCGTCGACGCTCGCACCGCGACTTCCCTCGCAAATCGCCTTGAGCTTCTGAAGCGCCTTTGGAAAGGTCTCTAGCATGAAACCCTCCCACTCGCTCAATACCTCGACGCTGATGTGAACTTTGGTGCCACCCGGCGCGTCGGAAAACGTGTAGTTCTCGTAGGCTGGCGCCCAACTGCGGACCTTGTCGCTCGTCAGGTCTTCGATTCCTCCGGCGATCTCGCCGAGTTGGCGAATCGAGACGTATTCGTGGAGGCGATTCTCTGCGATGACCGAAGACATCCCATCGCCGTTTGGCGCGAGGAACTGAATCTTCTCGCCTTCTGCCCATGAACCCTTGAAGTGCGACCCCTCGCAGAACTCCGAGGCCCACTGCTCGTAGGTTGCGGGTTCGAGCATCACATCCCACACGGCACTGCGGGGTGCCTGGATCTGAACGTCAAACTCGAGCGTCTTTTTCATGACCACCTCACGGCAATACAGACGAGCTGATTGCGCGGCGCTACCGGATTGCAATCGGGTTGACGATCGCCTGGACGCCGCCGGTGATGCGGGCCGGGCCGAGCGTGAACAGGAATTCCCAGGCCCGATCTTTCACGAGTTCCTCGGTGTACATGTTCTCGAGGAGATGGATGCCGTTGAGCGCGATGAGGATCTGGTGCACCTCGAAAAGGCCGGCGTCCTTCTCGAATGGAATCACCTCCACGCTCGGCGTGTCGGCGCCGACCATCGCGACGCCTAGCGACGCGAGGTACTTCGCGCCCTCCCGGCCGAGCCCAGGCCCGACCGACCCGAAGCGCGCGTTCTCTTTACCGAGCAGCTTGAGCCAGCCGGTATGGAAAAGCACGACGTCGCCCTTCTCGATCGAAGCGAGGCCCTGGCGCTTCATCGCGCCCTCGATTTCGGCGCGGTTGACCGCCGTCCCCTCCTTGACGATGTCGGTGTTGAAGTAGCCCGCCATGTCGAGCACGATGCCGCGTGTCGCAACGGCTGGCACGTGCTCAACGCCGAGCCGCTTCAGGCCGTCCGCCATGGCGAAATCCGGGGCACGGTTGCAGTTGAAATAGAGGTTGTCCACGCCGACGTGGCCCAACCCGTCGAGTTGGGACCCGACGCCGACCCAGCCCGCGATGATGTCGTCGTTGTACGACGTCTTGGAAGGGCCGAGGCTGGTCCCGGCGGTCTGGTTCGGCTGCACGACGGTCAGGGCGAATGTGCGCGGCGGGAACGCCGGCGTGTCCTGTTCGTCTCGATCCCGAGCCGGTAGCTTTTGCCGGTCGTGACGAGCTTGGAGGCGGCAAGCGTCTTCGCCGCGGTCACGTAGTTGAGGTTGCCGATCTGGTCGTCGGGCCCGAATTTCGACGCCGTCAGGCAGTCCTTCTGCTGTGCCTGGGCGCCAAGGCTTATAACGACGAGAAGGCTGCAGGCCGCGGACAGTCGCGCCGCCGTGTTGGTGCGCATGCTCTTTGCTCCGTCGGGTGTTCGGGGTGAATGGGGAAGTCGCTGCCGTGGATCTTCAATTCGGCGTCCGTCGCTGGCAGGGTCGCCTCGGCCAGATCTTGATATCACGTTGATCTGTTGGCAAGCGTTTCCTTTTCCGATCCGGTCCTCGCTTATGAATCCCCGCTCCCTCACTTCACCATCCAGGAGTCCCGCGCCAGATCCGCGCCTCGCGCCGTGTCCCGCCCCATCGCGCCCGATTCCCGAAGCCCGTCATCGATCGGAAGCGCATGCGTCTCCCGTCTTTGGCGGATCGCATATTTCAGCGTCTTCGTCACGTCGCCGCCTCTCCCGACCCAGAATCCGTAGACGACTTCGGAGAGGTCCACCATGTGACGATTGCGAATCATCCCAGCGGTCTTCCGCTTCGGAAGGTCCAGTTCGATGACCCTATCCAGTTCATCGAGCCACGGCTGGACCCACCGCGGCTGATGAAGCCTCGTGTACGGTACGACGGCCCAACAGCGCTCCCCGTTCTCGAGCAGCCATTCCATGGCCCTGTGGTCGATCCCGCGACCCGTCGCGAGGACCCATATCCGACCTTGCGACAGGTATCCCGACAGGTGGCGCTCGAACATGTTCTGCGCCGTATCGCGATCGACATCGCGTGAGCCGGTGAGCATGATCGAGTTTTTCGTGGTCATGGGATCATGCGAGAGCCTGAAAATCCTGTCTATTCCTTGAAAACCTTGGAATGCGTCACGATTTCATACTTGATGCCATCGAGGTCCTTGAAGAACAGGGCGTAATAGCCCGCCGGCATATATTCCGGATACTCGCGCGGAGGCGCAACGATGATAGCGCCGATCTCCTTCAACGAGAGGTGGAGGCTGTCGACTTCGTCGCGTGATGCTGCCTGGAATGCGAGATGGTGCATCGAGCCCGGCCTGCGCCGATGAACGAGCTCATCCCTGAAGGCGCTTCGCGGCGAGGTTATGGCGAACGAAAGCCTGGGATGGCTGTACTCCACGACGTGAAATTCGTGCGCGTCGATCACGGCGCTGGACCTGGACTGCGGGCTGAAGCCTAGAAGCGGAAGGAACCTGTCGTAGAAGGGGACGGCCACGTCCATGTCCCGAACGGTGATCTGAATGTGGTCGATGATCGGCTCCATCTGTTTTCCCTTTCCGACGTGCCAGTCAGTCCTGGCGTTCGAAGCCGTCGAACGCGCCGGCTTCGCCCTTCCGGCGTTCGTTCCTTGTTGAATACCAGTCCAGCACCCGCAAGGCGCGCAGGGTGTTCCACCGGCTAGGCAGTCCCACGCCCTCGTCAGTCTCGATCGGCATCGTGCCGGGGTACCGGGTCTCGAGCGGCCACCGGCCATCGACGCCGCGCTTCGACGCCACCGGGTCGATCGCTTCGGCAACGCGGTCGTCTGGAGCGATCCCGGCGCGGCGCAGGTACTCGAGCGCCCGCAAAACGTCGTAGTGCCACCAGGTCGGGAAGGCGAAGCGCGTCCACACGGCGTCGCTCTTGCGGTCTCGCTCGATCGCCTCGCCGGTCGACTTCCGGCGGAAGAGCCGGCGCTCGAGCAAGTACTCCTGCCCGCCAAGACGCGCCGCGGTCACGGCCGGGGTGCTCCCATTTGTGTGCTCGTATTCGAGCAAGGCATCGAGCACGCAGATCGTGGTGTTGAACGACGAACGTGTCGAGCCTCTTTCGGCCTCGCAGTTCCAGCCACCGTCTGGCAGCTGCTCGCCGAGCAGCCGATCGATGATGCCTCGGACGTCCTGGCCAAAGTAGGCGCCGACCGCCGCGACCTGCCCGTTGATGCACGGTTCGACCTCGCCGGCAAAGAAGGCGTTGTCGTCCACCTCCGGCGGCCCGCAATCTCGCCACGTCACGCGGTCGCGGATAAGACCCACAGCCTGCCGCGCTTCAGCGCTCTCGGGATCCAGACCCAAATCACGCAGCAGCAGTAGCACGTGCATCGTCGAGTCCCAACCGTGGTTCCACGCCACGCCGCCCCAAAGCCCGTCGCGTGACTGCATGGCGAGCAGCCGCGCACCCGCGCCCTCGGTCGCGACCCGGGCGCGCTCGGCCGCGACCTCGTCCTCGGGCGCACAAAGCAGGTCGCGCTTCACCTGCCAGCGGATCGAAGGGTCCGACTCGAGCAGCCAGCGTTCGACCGATCCTTCCGGCGTTGCGGCTCGTCGATCGGGCGAGTTGGTGTCCATCGGCCGGCTCCTCCTTCAATCAGTCGCGCAGTTGAGCTCATTTCAAACCGGCAAGAAAACGGTCGAGCGTCGCATTGAAGTCCCGGCTGCGTTCCCAGAACATCATGTGTTTTCCCAAAACGACAACCTCGGCGGCAGGCGTATTCTCTCGCGCCCAGTCTGAGACGATCTGCCTCCACGCCTCGCGCACCACGAACAGCAGCGGCAGTTTTCCGTCGAGCGCCTTCAGGTCCTGCTCGTAGTCGATGTAGGCGCCGGTTTCGTTCGTCAGCGCGGCGATGAAGGCCGGCGTCTGGCTGGCAATGTCCTCAATCCACCGGATGTTCTCGGGCGTCGCCGCTTCGAGCATCCAGCTGGCGAGTCCGACGCTGATCGCCCGGCGGTTCTCGAGCGTCATGATTGTCGCGTTTTCGCGGACCTTGTCCCTGTCGTCCCGCGTCTTCCAGATCCACTCCCTGGACTTGTCGTCACCGATACCCTTCGGGGTCCCGTCGATGACGACGACGGCCTTCACGCTGCCGATCCCGAACTGATGGATATACGCCATAACGTCGTAGACGCCGTTCGACCAGCCGGCGAGCACCACGTCTTCGAGGCCGAGCTTCCGGACGAAGGCGTCCAGGTCGCGCCCATGCTGTTGGTAGGTGTGGCCGTCGAGTGTCTTGCTCGAGAGACCCTGTCCACGCGGATCGTATGCAATCGCGCGAATCCGCGTGGAACCCTCGAAGTGCTCGAGCTGGCGCTCGAATACCCGGGTCGACATCGTCCAGCCGGGAATCAACAGGAGGGTCAGTGGACCAGAACCGGCCTGCTCGTAGTGGATCGTCAGAACATCGGAGAGCTCGGCATATTCGGACACGCGCACCGGGATTCGTGCTCCTGATCTCGACCGGAAATCGAACCAAAGCGGCCGGTCGACGAGCGTCAAGCATCGGCGGGCGCACGCGCCGTCGTCAATGGTCGCAGTGCGAGTGACGTTCTACGCGCGTCGCGCCAGGCGAGGAGAGCATCTTCTCCCTGGAAGCAGAGAAACCCGCCAGGTGCATCCTGCGAACTGCCTGACGCCGCGGCCAGAGCCGGCAAATCCCCGAAAAGTATTATCCCGTCGGCTTGTAGAATTCCGGTCCTGCCGTTCGTCGTTGTAGCGAAGGCCAGGAAAAGAACTCCACTTGACCGACTCTTACAGGAGAAGACATGCCGCACTATCTGGTTACCATTCAACTCCCCGACAACTACGACCCGTCCCTCGAAGACGAAGCAGTGATTCGCGACATCCACGCGCTCAATGAAGAGATGGATGCCGCCGGCATCAGGCTTTTCGCTGGTGGATTGGAGCCGGCAAGCTTGGCGAAAACGCTGCGCAAGCAGGCCAACGGAGAAGTGATCATCACCGACGGCCCATACGTTGAGGCCAAGGAGCACATCGGTGGTTTTTCGATAGTCGAAGCCGCAGATCTGGACGATGCGCTTGCATGGGCACGTAAGGCCGCCATCGCCTGCGGGGTGCCGGTCGAAGTGCGAGGGATCTTCTTCCGTCCACGGCCCGATAGCCAGGCTTAGAAAAGGAGACTCACAATGAGAAGGCTCAAACTCATCGAACATATCTCGCTCGACGGCGTGATCCAGGTCTCCGGCGAAGACGGCGATTTCCCATACGGCGACTGGACCGCACCCTATCGGACCCCCGCTGGCCGGGACGCAATGCTCGCCGCGCATGGCGAGAGCTTCGATCTGCTGCTTGGCCGTCGCACCTACGATGCCTGGTCGGGCTTCTGGCCAAAGGCGCCGAGCAGTCCGATGGCGGACCGCTTGAATGCGGCAACAAAATTCGTCGCTACCCACCGTCCGGAAAGTCTTGAATGGGGTCCGTTCGAGGGCCTTGGACCGGACATCATCGAAGGTATCCGCCGTATCAAGTCGCAGGACGGCCCGGAACTTATCCTGTCGGGTAGCTCCACGCTGACGTCGACGCTGCTCGAAAATGGGCTTGCCGATGAAGTCCTGCTGGTCGTCTATCCGGTCCTGCTGGGCAAGGGGAAGCGTTTCTTTGCGGAGGGAACCCCGGCACGCTCATGCGAGCTCGTGAGCACGAATGCCATGCCGTCCGGCATCATCCTCAGTACCTACAAGGTCGCGGGGCCGTTGAAGAACCAGTCATAGGAGCAGCTCCATGCGTTTCATAATGCTGGCGATCCGCGAAGGACATGGATCGGCTGCGCCGGCTGGAGCATCGAGCGTGGATGCAGCGGCGAAGATGATGGGGTACAACAAGTCGTTGCAAAAGGCGGGAGTCCTGCTCGCACTGGATGGACTGTTGCCTCCTTCCACTGGAGTACGTATCTCTTACATGGACGGCAAGCCGACGGTGACCCACGGGCCGTTCGCTGAGTCGAAGGAAGTCATCGGCGGCTACTGGATCATCCAGGTACGCTCATTAGAAGAGGCCATCGAATGGGCAAAGCGGGCACCCGCGTCCAACAACGAGGTGATCGAAGTTCGCCAGATTCACGAGATGTCTGGCTTTCCTGAAGACGCCCAGAAGGCGGCGGAAGGGCTCGAACAACTGACACGGTAACCTCATACATATGAGCGATGTCCATAAGACGATCGAGGCCGTGTGGAAGATCGAGTCCACACGCCTCATCGCCGCGATTGCTCGTGTCACCCACGATATCGGCATCGCCGAGGAGCTGGCGCAGGATGCGCTCGTGACTGCCCTCGAAGTCTGGCCCGAGGAAGGGATTCCTGAAAGGCCCGGGGCATGGCTGATGACGGCGGCGAAGCGGCGCGCGATCGATTCGCTCCGGCGCGGCCGGATGCTTGTACAAAAGCATTCCGAGATTGCCCGCGAGCTGGAGTGGCAACAGCAGCGGCTTGGAGCCGCCTTGGAGCAGTCGCTGGATCAGGTGATCGACGATGATGTACTGAGGCTCATGTTCACCGCGTGCCATCCAGTGCTTGCGGTGGAAGGACGCATCGCGCTCACGTTGCGCCTGATCGGCGGCCTCAACACGGCGGAGATCGCGCGTGCGTTTCTTGTGCCGGAGAAGACGCTGGGCCAGCGGATCTCTCGCGCCAAGAAGACCCTCTCGGAGGCACACGTTCCCTTCGAGACGCCGAGTGGGGACGAGTTGCGTTGCAGGGTTGAGTCCGTGCTCATGGTGGTCTACCTGATTTTCAATGAGGGCTACACCGCTACCTCGGGCGATGAATGGATGCGAGCTGCTCTTTCAGAAGAGGCGCTGCGCCTGGGGCGCATGCTGCGGCAACTTCTCTCCGGCGAATCGGAAGTTCATGCACTTGTGGCATTGATGGAGTTGCAGGCGTCGCGCAACGCAGCGCGCCGGGGAAAACACGGCGAGGCCGTCTTGTTGCCGGATCAGGACCGCGGATTGTGGGACTACGCGCAGATCCAGCGAGGAATCACCGCGCTCGAACAAGCGCAAAGACTGGGCGGTGGTGCGAAACCCTACGCGTTGCAGGCAGCCATTGCCGCCTGTCACATGCGCGTACGCGCAGCCGAAGAGACAGACTGGGAAGCGATCGTACTTCTCTACGACGCCTTGATGCGGATCAATCCGTCTCCAATCGTGGCCCTCAATCGCGCAGTCGCCATCGGCATGGCCCAGGGCCCAGCCGCAGGACTCGACGCACTGGACGCGGCCGCCACCTTCGCCGGTGACGCTGCGCTCGCCGGCTATTATCTCTTTCCCAGCGTTCGCGGAGACCTGCTGATGAAGATGGGCAGGCTCTCTGAGGCACGTGAAGAAATCCAGCGCGCCATCGCAATGACGAAGAATCGGCGGGAAAAGGAATTGCTGGAGAACAGGTTGACGCAGTTAAAACAATTGTGAGGACTTGATGGGCGTTCGTCCTGCCGGGCTCCCGACGAGCCAGAGTGTCCCGGTCAGCCCGACGCGGGCGCAACTCACGCGCGGGGGCGCTCCACTGCGTGCCTGCCGGGAAGTCGCTACCAGAAGGCGTCGTCGCTACGTTCGGCCACGACACGGAAGCGGTGCTTGGCGATCCTGCGAACAAGATCCTCCGGCACGGGCTCGTTGAAGGGAATCTGAAGGTAGTGCTTGGTCGTCTTGTGTTTTTCGAGCTCCGTGCGAAAGACCTCAAGCGCTTCCGGTGTTGGCGCGAAGTTGCAGTGTGCCTTGTGCGCCGAGAAAGCGAACAGGAATCGGGGCTCGACGAAGAAGGGGGTTCCCCACTTGATCGCCTCCTCTGCCTCCGGCGCGACGCTCTTGAGAATCGCGTAGAGCCGGCGAAGATGCGGCTGGCCAGCGGGTGAGGCAGCCTCGATATATTCGGCGATCGTCGTCGGACGCTTGTTTGCCATCGCTTCTCCCACTTCTAACCTCAGGACTTCGCTTTCTTCGACGGTTTCGACTTGCCGGAACTGTTGAGGGCGACCGCCTCGCGAACAAGCGCCTTGAATGCGGACTTGTCGACGTTATCGCCTTCGTGGATGTCGATCGCGCGGCGCGTGTTTCCGTCGAGACTCGAGTTGAAGAGACGGGCCGGATCCTCGAGGGACGCGCCCTTGACGAATGTCAGCTTCACGACCTTCTTGTAGGTTTCGCCGGTGCAGATGTTGCCGTCGTGCGACCAGACCGGCGTGCCCATCCACTTCCACTCCTCGACGACGTCCGGGTCTGCTTCCCTGATGAGACTTCGCATTCGGCTGAGGGTTTCCCCGCGCCAGTCCCCGAGTTCGGCGATTCTGTTCGAGATGAGCTCCGATGCCGACTTGTCGTCGCTCGCGTCCGTCCTTTTCATGTTCCCATCCTCGATGGCGCAATTGGAGTGTGTGTCACGCACCGAACTGCCGCAGGTGATGATCGATGTGCCGGTACACGAGCACGCCCCAGTCGTGTTCCGTCATCCGCCCGAACGCGGGGTGTTCTTCCCACGTCCCCTCGCCTGCCCTTCCGGCCATTCGCTCCATCGCCGACTTCAGCTCTCCGATCTCGACCGCACTGTCTTCCGCATGCCGCACCAGGAGTTCGGGCGCCGTTGGCGCCCCCTTCGGAAACGGCAGCCAATGGATCACCGCGTGCCGGATCGGTCCGAACCTCAGCGGCCCCCGCTTCGGCTTGATGGCGAGCTCACCGAGCGTCATCCGCACGCCATCGGTCAGGTGGGCCAGCATCTGGCCACACGTCATCCGTCCCCAGAGCGGCTTGCGTTCGAGTGTCAGTCCGCCCAGGCGTTCGTAGAGATCGTTCCGGTCCGTGTCATTGAATACGGTCTTCATCGATCCGCTTCCTTGTGCAGTGGCCAACCGCTTTCGGTGAGACGCCGGTAGCGGCCGCGGGCCGGAGACGGTCGGCCCCACCGGATGGTCAGGAGTTTCCCGAGATTGCAGGAGCCATACCTGGCGACAGGCGACAACCTATCTGGATTCCCAGCCACGCCATCGGCAGGTAAGCGACAACCAGGTCGAGCGCGATGAACCAGGCCGGGGCGGGAATCATGAGACTCGCCGCCACGCCGCCGAGGAGAAAAAACGCGCCGATCGCGTAAGCGATGGGCGCCTTGGCGGTCGCAGCGATCAGGTACGCAGCGAGAGCGCCGACGAGCGTACCAATCGCGTGCGCCAGGAACGGCATGACGAAGTGGCGCGGTTCGAACAGGTGCATCGCCCTGGCAAGGCCATCGGCGGTGGTGACGTCAACGCCCGCTGGCGGAGGTATCAGCGACGGGCTGACGGTGATGATCGCCATGTTGACGACTCCGCCGATGACGATTCCCGCAAGGACGGCAAGCACGTTTCGCACGATGTTGGGCATTGGCGGTTCTCCTGGTAAGCCGAGCGCTAGCATCGGCGGGCGCACCCGACGGCGTCAAGGGTTGAGGGAGGAGCTCTTGCCGCATGCCGTGAGGCAGCGGCTGCTGCTTCCTGATCGCTCCGGGGCACGAGCGCGTTGTCCGGTGCGTTTGGTATCGAGACCTTCGTGGATGTGTCACGCGATTGACGATGTCGTTGAGAACGCTCGCCTCACGCATCAGTACCGTGCGCGGTAGCGCACGGGTCAGCGTGTGGTGGCGCGGCCGTTCGAAAAGTACGCGCCCTTGGGAGTCGCTCAGGACAAGCCCAGGAACGTCACTGTCGCCAGCGGCTCCGGACATAGCCTATTCAGGGAAGCGGCACGTAGTCGTAGGTGCCCATGCCCTGCAACACCAGGAACGTCGCCGATGCCTCTCCGGCATTTGCCACGTGATGCGGCCGACGTGGCGGAACGGGGTACACCTGGCCCGGGCCAAGTCTCACCGTCTCGGTGGGGTTCCGCATACTGACGGTGATGGCGCCTTCGAGCACATAGAACGTGTCCTGGATGACGGTATGAACGTGCCAGGGTACGACCTGGTGCGGACCGATCTGCAACTCGCTGATTCTGAAACCATCGCGTTCCGCGTGGAGTACACGGCGCTCGACCTCATACAAATGACTGGCGTCGTTTACTGGCTCCATAGTCGCTCCTCGAGGCACGCTGTCACCGACGGTCAAGCATCTGCGGGCGCGCGCGACAGCGTCAAGGCCTGAGGGACGAGCACTTGGCGCGCTCGCTCCGAGGCACCCGCCGTTTTCCGGTGCGTCTGTTATCGAGGCGTTCGCGGGGTCGACCGCACCACGACAGGCTGACCGGGAGGCTGACCCGTGCGCTACCGCGCACGGTACTGATGCGTTGAGCACGCGACCTCGCGGCGATTCACACGCGACCCTTTCAGCCGATTCTCCACACGAACGTCAACTGCCCTCGCAGGCGAACCGGTGTGCCGTTGCGTCGTATGTCGCGAAACGTCCAGTGACGTGCCGCGTCCTCGGCTGCCGCGCGGTAAGAGCGATCACCAGCGCTGCTTCGCACCTTACCGACGGATCCGTCGGTGCGCGTTTCCACATCAACTACAATCCGCTGATCGCGCCTGTCGATGCCGCCCGGAAAGCCGGGCTGTGAGCGTGTCGCCGCCAGAAGACCGGTCAGACTTCCCGATTCGACGACGTCGGATTCCGCGATCTCACTCGGCACGATCACGGTCAGTCGCTTCTGCTCGTTCGAGAGGGTGACGACTCCCCGCGCTGTCGTGAACCGGTATACGATCACAACCTCTCGCGGCACGGACCTCGCGAGCGGTCCCTTGGCGAAGCGCCATTTCTGAGCCGCCGCTCGTGCCGGATCGGCGAAAGCAGCCGCGCCGGACGACAACTCGACGCCAGCAACCGAGCCGTCTTCGGCGACGGCGAGCACGAGGACCACATCCCCTGACAGCCCGGCGGCAATGGCATCGTCAGGATAGGTCGGTACGGCAATGTCCTGCAGAGCCGAACAGGCCTTTTCGACCGATGCCGGACCCGCAATTGAAGGCACTGCCGCGAAAGACAGTACGACGGCCGAGAGCAGAGCGGTTGCGTCCTTGAACATGTCTTGAAACTCCAAACCTGTAGATTCAATTCGGCGCGCGCGACGGCTCGTTGATCAAGAGACCCGTCTCGACCGCGCGGGCTCCACTGCAACTCCGGGCTCGGACCCGTCGATGGGAACGTTGACGCTCTTTGGTGCGAGCCTGTAATGAAGGCGCAGGAACGTCATCCCGAAAATCGTCAGCTCGTGGTCGGCTCGGACCCGACCGTCCTCGGCGGGGTAGACGTGAATGGCTTCGCGCAGCGTCCGGACATACCGAGCCCACATCCTGCCATCGCCGTCGTGGACGGTGAAGTAGAATCCGGGATCGCCAAACTTTCTGCCGGTGGACGCCACTGTCATGGACCCGTCGGCGTGGAGCACTGGACGCATGATGACCATGGCGTTGCCGTTCGGGAGCGGAAAGACGACCTTCAAACACGGCCCGTCGAGGCCCGGAATCGCACAAGGCGAATAGGTACCGGCGTAGAGCACCCGACCGGTGGACAACAGCTCGCGCACCCACGCAGTCAATCGTACGTCGCCCGTCGCGGGCTCCACGAGTTGAAGCACTTCGCTCGTCATACCGCCGCTCGTGTCGAGTCCCGAGAGCGGGATGTTGAGTTGTCGGAGTCTTCGACTGAAGAGCAGGGCAAGGAGCCAGCCGAACGGGCGAAAACCCGCACTCCATTCCGCCCAGGCGTCGAGATCGTAGGCGGACGTGCTCGTGTAGAAGTTCGCGACGCGCTCGTTCACCTGCACGGGGTCGAAGTCCACGCCGCGAAGCTGCTCCATATCGCCAAGCAGTCCACGCACGCCGGCGCCGCGCACTAGCGAGAGACCACGCTTCGCAGCGAGGGTCGTGAAGAAGTCGACGCCGATGCCGGAGGTTGGACCGACGGGTCCTTCGAGCCACGGGTGCGAGGCCAGCGTGACGGAACGGCCAGTCACCTTGACCCATTGCTGGGTCACCCAGTCCGAGAGGTTTCCCCGTCGCTCACCCAGCCAGATCATGCCGCTCCCGTTCGTCTAGCCATTGCCGTGAAGTATGCCATACGCGTTCGACCTGGGTTTGTGGGGCGCAGGGTGCGTGTGTCGACGACTCGTGCTTTGTCGAAAATCCGGGCGGCTCGTGTGACGTCGTTCGAGCACGTGGACGGACTATCACGGCGCGCGCGACGTTCTGTCACGTCGCCGAGGACGCGACGGCCCAACGCATCAGTACCGTGCGCGGTAGCGCACGGGTCAGTCTCCCATTTAGCCGCTCGTGTTGCGGTCACCCGGGCTCGGTATCGACCCGCTCGCTCGCGGTGCTGATCCCGCCCCGACTACCGGAAGTCCTCCGGGTTTGCGTCGGGATTGCCGTCCTCGACGGCCTGAATGTATCCCCAAACGTCGGGACGTGAGCCGTCGATGTCGGTGAAGCCGTATTCGGCCGCGAGTTGCGCCGACGACACGGACTGCTGGTTCCATCGCTCGCGCCCCGGGTCGGCGGCGAGCGCCGCGACCGCGCGCCCCACGTATCGCGGCGACTCTGAGACCGCGAATCCGAGCGGAGCCTTCGCGGTGCGCCAGTTCTCCTCGGTGGCCTGATAGGCCTCTAGCATCATCTCGGACCTCAGCCATCCGGGAGTCAGCGCGACGGCTGTCGCCTGGTACGGCGCGAGCTCGTGGCCCTGCGAGAACGCGAGGCGATTCACTGCCACCTTGGCCAGGTCGTAGAACACCGAGATCCGGTATCGCGATGCGTTGTATTCGGCGGTGCCGTCGGTCATCTCGACGACGAGGCCTCCGGGGCGGTCGATGAGAAGCGGCAGGAGGGCGTGCGACGTGATCAGGTGTGTGTCGATCGCGAGGCGGAGCGTCCGGAGCCCCTTCTCGAGATCCACTTCCCAGATCGGCTTGTTCCAGTCGGGTGGGCCGCCCTTGAGCACTTCAGCGCCCCAGATGTCGTTCACGAGGATGTCGATGTGGCCGTGTGCATCGCGGATCCGATCCGCGAGTCGCGTGACCTGTTCGGCGTCCAGGTGGTCGGTGACGGCGGGAATGCCGTGGCCGCCGAGCGACGTGACGAGCTCGGCGGTCTGCTCGATCGTTTCGAGGCGGTCGTAGTCGGACTCGAGGGAACGAGTGCGGCTGCTGCGGCCGGTGCAGTAGACCGTGGCGCCCGCCTCTCCGAGCGCGGCTGCGATCCCGCGGCCGGCCCCTCGCGTTGCGCCGGCAACAACCGCAACGCGGCCGCGCAGTGCGTCAGGATCGACGTTCCAGGTCACGACGAATTTCCCTCCGATTTGCTCGTGTTGCCTGATGGCGCGGACTGATTGCCCTTGGCGATCCCCGCATCGAACTCGTCCTTCACGTTGGCGCGCATGTTGTCCTTGAGTTTCAGGGCATCGAAGGTCCAGTCCTTCCCGTCATCCGACCGCACGCGGAAAGCCGTTACCATCTTGCTTTTCCTGTTGCGCTCAACCCTGGTAACCGTCCCCGAGACCCGCCTGGCCTCCGAACACTCGCCCTCCGTTAGCTTCCCGGCCACGAGATCGTGCATTTCGAAGTGGGGATCTGAGGGAGATCCATCCTGGTGGCACAGCGCGGGCTGCAGCGGCGAAGCGCCGAACACCCACACGAGCACTCCCATCGAGATCATTCGTCGCATCGCAGATCCTCTCGGCACTCACCTCATTCCGGCCAACTCGTGTTGGCTCGAACACGAGTCCTGACCTGTCGGGTACGTCAGGCGCTTACATGAGCCAGGGCCAGAGCTTACGCCTTCGCGGTGTCCGCGTCGTATCCGACGAAGAGCACTTGATTGCCTCAACGCGCGCGGTGTTATCTACCATCGCAAGTGCGGCTGGTGTCCATGATGAACCCGTCATCCGAAAGCGTGGTTCGGGCGGGGTCTCGGCATTTATTCTCCTTCAAAGGCAAGCATGAACTCGATCAAAGCAGCGAGCGTGTTGATCGCGACACTGGTGTTCGCGCCGAGCGCTTCGGCGCAAGCGCCCCGCGCGGGCGAGGGCCCCGGCGAGGCGCAGGTCGATGCGATCTACCCGGACATCGAAAAGCTCTACATGGATCTGCACCGAAATCCGGAGCTCGCTTTTCAAGAGCAGCGCACGGCGGCGACGCTCGCGGCTCGCGTCAAGACACTGGGCTACGAGGTCACGACCGGCGTCGGCGGCACCGGAATCGTTGCGATCCTCAGGAATGGCCCGGGGCCGGTCGTGATGTTGCGTACCGAGCTCGACGCGCTGCCGATAGAGGAGAATACGGGCCTTCCCTTCGCAAGCACGGTGACGTCGAAGAATGACACCGGGGAGGTCGTGCCGGTGTCGCACATGTGCGGACACGACCTGCACATGTCGGCCTGGGTCGGCACGGCCGAGCTCATGGCCAGGCACCGTGATCGCTGGCACGGTACGCTGATGTTAGTCGGGCAGCCGGCCGAGGAGATCGTCGCCGGCGCGACCGCGATGTTGCGTGACGGCCTGTTCACGCGCTTCCCGAAACCCGATTACGCGCTCGGCATGCACGTCGACCATTCCCTGCCGGCCGGCGTGATTGGGTTCCACCCCGGGTACTTTCGCGCCAATTCGACCGGTCTCGACATGACGGTGTACGGCAAGGGCGGGCACGGCGCGTATCCGCGCAGCGCGATCGATCCGGTGGTTATCGCCGCGCGTATCGTGCTCGGCCTGCAGACCATCGTGTCGCGCGAGAACAATCCGTTCGACCCGGCGGTGATCACGGTCGGCAGCATCCACGGCGGTAGCGCCTCGAACATCATCCCCGACCAGGTGAAGCTCCAGATCACCGTGCGCTCGCTCGATCCTGCGGTCCACAAGCGCCTGCTCGCCGCCATCGAGCGCCAGGCGAAAGGCGAAGCCTTGGCCGCGAACGCACCGAAAGAACCGCTGATCGAAACCAAATCCAACACCGACGCCGTCTACAACGACCCCGAGCTGACCCAGCGCGTGGTCGCCGCCGCGCGCGCCGTGCTGGGCGCCGACCAGGTGGTCGAGATGTCTGCGCAGATGGGTGGAGAAGACTTCTCGCAGTTCGGGCTGGCGGGGGTGCGCTCCGTGTTGCTGCACGTCGGGGCGGTTGATGCGGCGAAGCTGGAAGAATCGAACAAGACCGGCGTGCCAGTTCCCGGCGTCCATTCTCCGCTGTGGGCACCGGTGCGAGAGCCCACGATCAAGGCTGCGATCCTCGCGGAGACGGCGATCCTGATGGACCTGTTTAGTGGTGGCTCGGGCAGATGAGTAGGAGGCAACGTTGACCGGAAGCAAGGATTTCCATAACCGCTGGGTCTTCGTGATCGCGTTCGCGCTCGTGTTCTACGTCAACGGCGCCGGCTTCATCGAGAGCTTCGTGAATTACCCGAGCTGGCCCCTTGTCGGACAGGCCGACTTCGTGACGTACCACCGCTTCATCTCGCCTAGAATCCTGGCGTTCCTCGTGGCGCCCGCACTCCTCTGCACCGTCTTTACGATCCTGATGCTGTGGGCTCGGCCGGCGACGATCCCGCGCTGGACCGTGTGGGCCGCGATCGCGCTGCACGCCGTCGTCTGGATCTCGACGGCGACGATCCAGGTGCCGATCCAGATTCAACTCAGCGAGCACGGGATCTCGCCAGGCCTCGTCGAGCGCCTGATCGGGACGAACTTCTGGCTGCGCCGAATCCCGATGGCAATCATTGCTGGACTGTTTGTGTGGATGGCCGCGCGGTCACTCCAAGACGACGGCGACACGCGCTTCGGATCGTCAGCCGACTCGTCCCAATAAACCCGCAAGTCGATCGTCCCAAAGCACGGCTGGTCTTTCAGGAACCGGGTTCCGAATGAGAAGTGAGGGAGTGACTGGCTTGACGCCGTCGCGCGCGCCCGCTGCTGCTTGCCGTTGGGCGCCAGTCGGTAGCATCGCCCGCCTGGCCCGATCACCAGGGGGGGGGGGGGGGGGGGGGGGGAATGCGCTCGCTTAGTTGCGTCATCGCTTGCGCCGGCCGCCGAACGGATCCGTGGCCCCGCTCCCGCCTGCACCGCCGCCCGCGGCATTGGTCTTTCGCACGAGCGCGCGAAGCTCTTCGCTGTCCAACAACACACCATAACGCTCATCCCACACCCAGTAGTCCGATACCCACTCTCCTCCCTCGTATCGCACCCGCCCGGTGTCGTCCCGCCGCAGAAAGAGCACCATTGTCCGCCCCGGCGTGAAATACGCCCTCGACAAGCCGAATGCCCGGTTGTCGATGAACGGACGGCCGAGGCAGACCGGATGGGCCACCCGCACGGTCTCGGCGGGCGCAGTCCCGTGCATGGCTTCCACGACACGATAGGTGACGCCCTGCTGCGTGCAAGGGGCAGCGAACGGGTCCACTACCGGCTCGAGCCGCAGGACCTCGGCTACGACGACGAGCTCGGAGTTTCGAACGCCATAGAGCAGGTCAGCCGTCGTCGGCTCCGGCAGCGAGATCTCGGCAGCCTCCATCGGAGCCAACACGAGCGGATTGCTCGGAGGAGGCGGTGGCGGACTCGACTCTGAACACGACGCGCCTGCGACGAAAATCAGACACGCGGCGATGTGGACAATCCGATTCATCGTGTTCCACGCCCGGTTGGCTGAATGCCGCGGAACGTCTTGCACAGACATGCGTGAGTTTGACACTAGCGTATCTTAACGGCGCGCGCGCAACGCATCAGTACCGTGCGCGGGATCACTGCTCTTTCCAGTCAGCGGCCGTCCGCTCAAGAAATCGGACCACCGCCTCGTTGAATGCGTGCGGGTTTTCGCGCGCCGAGCCGTGCCCGGCCTTCGATATCGTAACGCGTTCAGCCCTCGGCAGAAGGCGTGCGAGTTCACCGTTGACCCACTTATGAAGCCCTATCGTGTTTTCACCCGTGACGATCAGAATCGGCATTCGCAACCGCCTGACCTTTCCCCTTGACACGTCCGGGAACGGGTCGCGCGATGCTGTGGCCGCCTTGAAGTAAAGCGAATTCTGCATCGCGACAGTGCGCGCTTCCGGGGCGAGGCCGTCGAATCTGCCAACCCCGCCGAATCCGTCCACCAGGATCCTCATCGCCCCCACGTCGTCCCCGGTGCGGAACGCCGCCGCGGCCGGCTTCCAGATTGTTGCCACGAAGTCTCTGTAGAGGCCACGTCCCTTGGGGTCCTGTCTCGCCCAGGCATGTACGGGGGGCTCAGCCAACACAAGGCTGCGAACCATCCCGGGGTGCTCGGCCGCCACCAATAGGGCCGCCAGCGCCCCGGCAGACGTCCCGACAAGATGCACGCGGCCGAGCCCGAGCCGGCGAATCAACGCTACCAGGTCGTCCGCGTCGGTATGCGCCGAGCGGTAACTCGGCAGAAGCGGGTTGTCATTCGGGTAGTTGAATCGGCGGCTGTAGGAAAAGACCCGATAGTCCTTCGAGAGTGCTCCATCTGCGGGCCCCAGGAGCGATAGTCTCCCTGCCCCCCGTGAAGCAGGATGAGCGGCTCGCCCTGCCCCGCTCGATGTAGTGCAACCAAACTCCGTTGACTTGGATTTTCGTCGGCTCGACAGTCTGACCAGCGGCAGGGCCGCAGATCAGAAATGCGAGCAGGACAAGCCGAAAGACTCTCATTTTGCGTATCGCCACCGCAGGTGCGTGACCGGAGCAACCAATTCGTCGATGCCAGGCAGCATGGCTTCTTCCCAGACGAACGAAGTGTGAGCAAGCGAGTCCGCCTGGGTCTCTGATGTGACAGGATACGCCTCCAATCGGCCTAGCGTCTCCACGTTCTGATTCAGCTTAGCCTTGCATTCCGTATCGGCTTGGTGAAATGAGGTGCCACTGGCGTCGAGCGAAACGCTGCACAGGGCGGCGGAGACGCGTCGGGAGCGATCCGGACCTGCTGACGCCGAGCGCAATCGGAGCACAACCCACTCGTTATCGCTCGCGGTACTGATCTCGCCGAGGCGTCACCATCTGGTACGGCACGGCCGGACCAGCAGCGACAACGCCAGAATCAGCCTTCGTCCGAGTCCGCGAACTTTCCCACCAGCGGCCGGCAGCCGTCGATCCGATATTCGATTATGCGGTCAGCAGGGCCGTTCGTGTTCGCGTCGCGCAGGATCCACAGCCCCCAATCCGGCATGTACACACCGATCGAGTCCCGGCCGTCGCCGTTCCAGTCGCCCGCCACCGGCAATCCACCAGGTGGACCGAAGTAGAAGCTGACGTCCTCTTTGCCATCCGGGCTTACGCCGCGAAGGTGCCACGACGACGTCGGCGGATCGAACAGCCCGGCGTTATCGCGTTCGTCGCCGTCCCAGTCGCCGACAATTGCGAGCATCTCGGCGCCGCCCACCCCGAACTGGAACTCCGCGTCAGCCGGTCCGGGGTCATTCGCGAATCGCACGTACCACAGCGCCAGCGATGGCTGATATACGCCGATCGTCGCCGTGCCGACGCCTGCCCAGTCGCCGACGATCTGCAATCCGCCGGGTGCGCCAAAACCGACCGTGACGTCGGCGTCACCTTCACCGATCGTGTTTCGCAGGAAGAAATACCCCGTCGCACCGTCGTACGCGCCGATCCCCGCCCTTCCGTCACCATCGAAGTCTCCGACGAACGGCTGCCAGTCGCGACCCGCGGCACCGTAAGTCAGCGTCCGCTCCGATCCGTCGCCTGCGCGCAGTCGCCAGCGTGATGTCTCAGGATCATAGCCGCCCAGGTCAACAGCGAGCGGAGTCGGGGGCTGATCCACCGCTGAAACAAGGCGGATCGGCCACAACGGCGAGTCTTCATCGAGATCCGAGAAGACGATCTCTCGCCACGTCGCGTCAGACATCTTCGGATTGCGCCTGATGATGATGTCGAACTGCGTGAAGACCGGCCGGTCGAACCGAACGAACGCCTTCGGGCCGTGCGCGCATTCGTCGTACAACTGCACGTCGCGAGACGCCGAGAGCGGCACTATCTGGTCAGACGCCGAATCCGGAATCAGCAACCGCGGGACGATCGCGTACTCCGTCCAGCCGAGCCTCGCGAACAGCCGCTCGTAGTCCTCGATCCGCATCATCGTCGGATGATCCGACCAGTCCGTCCAGCAGAGCTTCAGGCCGAGTCCTGCGAGGTAGTCGATGTCTTCGAAGCTCGGGTGGCGGATAAAAACGAACTCTCGCGCGGCGCCGGCGAAGCGCTCGAGCACCTCGCACGACGTTTCGGCGTCAGCAAGGTGTTCGAGGAAGTCCATCGCCGAGACGAAGCGGACGCTCCTTTCGGGCACGGTCGTCAGCGCGACATCGGCCTGGGCCACGACGTAGCCTGCACTTCGGGCCTCGGCGACGTCGGCGGCGTCGATCTCGATGCCAAGCGACCGTGCGGCTTCGAACCGGCGCGCACAGTAACCCGTCGATCCGCCAACGCCGCATCCGAGGTCGATAAAGTCGAACTCGCCGGCAGCGAGATGCTCGATGGCGCGCTGGATGTCCACGGCGCGGGGAGTATGGGAGAGCATCGGCGGGGTGTCAAATTTTGCGACGAAGAGAGAGTTGACAGGATTGCAGGATTTTCAGGGACGGCTTTGGCAGGCCAAGACACTGTCCGTACAACCAAGGAGAATCTTGTCAATCCCAAAATCCCGAAATCCTGTCAACTCTTCCATCGCGAGAGGACCTGCTCAGTCGAGGCGGCGCGGCCAGCGGCGATGAGCCTTAATGATTCGCTCTTGCCGAGCGATGTCGTCAGGGAAGCCACGGTCCTGGCTGTAAGCTCCTCGTCTTCGAAGACGGGCTCGAGGTCCGCCTTCTCACGAAGTACCGACGAATGCGCAAGCGTCATCAGCGCGTCGACCGGACTCGTGTCGACGAGCGCCAGACCCAGTCCCTCTAAGGCGAGGATCATCCGGTGCGACTCGCCAGCCTCGAGGCACAGATCCACCGCCTCGCGGCAGCGTGCGGCCGCGTCATCGGCCCGGCCGCGGCGCAACTCGAGCAACCCGAGGAACGTTGCCGAGCTCGCAAGCCCCAACGCATGCCCGAGCCGCCGGCTCGTCGCGATGGCCTCCGTCAGATAGGCCTCTGCGCGTTCGTACTGCCGGAGGATCGTCGCGAGGTACCCGAGGTTGTACAACAGCGTGACAACGCTCGTTTCGTCGCCGATCGTGCGATAGTTCGCAAGACTCGCGGAGAAGCGCTCGAGCGCCGCCTCGTAGTTACGCTGCCGCGCCTCGAGCACGCCCAGGTCGTTTTCGAGGCAGGCGAGCAGATCCGGGTTCCCGACCCCCGACGCAACCGTGAGTCCGCGCAGCAGCAGTTCGCGCGCTTCATCGAATTCGTCGTGCCGCGCCGCGATATGGCCGAGCCCACTGAAGATGAACCCCGCCGTGAGCGGGTCCGAATTCGGGTCGACGAGCGACCGCGCGTGTTCGAGGTAGCTCGCCGCCTCCGCGAGATCCCCCTCCGCCAGGCCCAGTTCGGCCGCGTAGCGCAGTCCGCGCGCGAAGAGTCGACGCGGAAGCCGCTCCGATCCCCGCTCGAGCGCCTCTCGCATCCAGCGCCGCGCCTCGCGCCGGCGTGACCGTGCCGGCCAGTAGCGATACAACGCGACGAAGATGCGGACAACCGTCACGACATCGCCGTCACGGATGGACCAGTCGAGCGCCGCGCGCACATTGTCGTACTCCGCGTCGATACGGTCGTACCAGGTCGCCTGCTCGGGGCCAATGAGGTAGACGTGCGCAAGCTCGGCGAGTTTGAGGAAGATCCTCGCGTGATGCCGGTGCAATTCGTCTCGCTCACGCGGATCGACGCGTTCGAGCGCAAACTCGCGAATCGTCTCGAGCATTCTAAAACGCCGCATCTCGGCGCGGTCGTGAACGTCGACGAGCGAGACTTCGCATAGCCGCTCCAGCATGTCCGCGGTTTCGGGCGACGCGCAGATCGCTTCCGCTTCCTCGAGCGACCACCCACCGCGAAACACCGAAAGCCGGGCGAACGCCCGACGCTCTTCCGGACGGAGCGCCTCGTAACTCCAGTCGATTGCCGCGCTGAGCGTCCGGTGCCGCTCGGGCACGTCGCGTTGCGCCCCGACGAGCACCTCGAATCTCTTGTCGAGCCTGGGGATGAGCTGGGCCGCGGGCAACACGCGCTCGCGGACGGCGGCCAGCTCGAGCGCAAGCGGAATGCCCTCGAGCCGCGAACACAGCCGCGCGACTGCCGCGGCGTTTGATGTGGTGAGCTCGAAGTCGGCGCGCTTCGCTCGCACGCGATCGACATACATCGCTACGCACGGATTGCGCAGGAGGTCGGCGGGCCGCTCCCAGCTCTCCGGCACCGGCAGCGGTCCGAGCCGCAATTCGACCTCTCCGCGAATCCCGAGCGCCTGTCGCGACGTCACTAGCACTCGCAGCGCCGGCACGGCGTCAATCAGGCGCCGCGCGAGTTCGGCGACCGCTCCGGCGACCCGCTCGGCATTGTCGATCACGATCAGCGGACGGGCCTCGGCAGCCAAGGCTTCCGCAACTGCGTCGACGAGGTCTCTGCCCGAGACGTGGGCCACGCCCGTGGCAGCGGCGAGCGCATCTGCGACGAATCGCTCGTCGATGACGTCCGTAAGCTCGAGCGACCGGATTGTCGTGCCCGCATCGCGCTCGGCGAGACCCGCAAAAGCAGTCGCGAGCCGCGTCTTGCCGATCCCGCCCGGTCCGGCGATCGTGACGAGCCTTGCGTCCCCGTCGATGAGCAGCGCGCCAAGTCGCGCGAGCTCGTCCTCGCGGCCGACGAACTTCGTAAGAACCGTCGGCAGCGCAGTCTTTGGAGGCCGCGCTGCCGGTTCCGCCCGGCTTTCGCCGACTCGCAAGTCCGGAATCGACGCGGAGAGCGTCTGGCGACGCAGTCCCTCGGCAAACGCCGCTGCAGCCTGGGACGGCTCGACGCCAAGCTCGTCCTGCAGCACCGCACAGTACGCCCGGTACTGGTCGAGCGCCGCGGATGTGCGGCCCTCGGCGGCGTAAAGTCGCATCAGGCTGACGTGGGCTTCCTCGTTGAGCGGGTCGGTGGCGATGAGCCGGTGCGCGACCGCGAGGGCTTCGGTCGTGGCGCCGTCTCGACACAATGCTTCGAGCAGCCGTTCGAGCAGGTCGGCGTGCTGCGCCGCGAGGCGCCGTCGCTCGGACAACACCCACGCATTGAAGAACCCGGGCAGGAGCTCGCCACGATACCAGCCGACGGCCGCGCGCAGCGCGTCGACGCGTCGGGCGCCGCTCGCACCTTCCGCTTCGGCCGCGGCGGCCACGAACTGCGCGACGTCCGTCGTCCACGTGCCAGGCACGAGGCTGACCGAATCGCGATCGGCGTGAAGCACCGAGCCCGGTTCGACCCCCTTCGGCTCTAGAACGCGCCGCAGTTCATAGAGCCGGGTTCGCAGGCTGTGCCGGCCGGCGGCTCCCGTCGCTTCGGGCCAGAACATCGCCGCAACCTCCTCGCGCGGGTGCGACGGCTGGTCGTGCAGGGCTAGATAGGCGAGCAGGCTCGCGGCCTTCTGCGAGAACGAGCGGTGCTCGATTGCTCCCCGCGACGCGCGCAGCCACCCGAGCGTCTCGATGAGCCAGATATCCCCCGTCACGTGACCCTCTGAGCCTCATTGCCTCCGTGCCTCCGTCCTTTGCGCCTTTGCGCCATTGCGTGAACCTCTTCAGCCTTGAAAGGAGATGAGATTCGCGCAAAGGCGCGAAGGCGCAAAGCAGACACGGAGCCACGGGGAAGAGCGGCGAAGTCCTCTGGTTTCAACAATTGACGGTGGCTTGACGGGCTCCCCGTAGAGTGTCGATCGTACACGCAGCGCTTGCCGCCGACGTGACGAAGACCGCAGTGGAGGACGAACGGATTGCTTACGACCAGAAAGACCTCACGGCTCGGGGCCATACTGATTCCCGTGCTACTCACGTTGACTGCGACGGCGCAGGCCGACACGCTCGCGCGACGCCAGAACGTCGTCGACCTCATCGAGCACGCGGAGATCATTCTCCGCGGTGACGTTGTCGGGGTGACGGACGGCATCGAGAACAACATCCCGTACACCGAGATCCGGGTCAAGGTGAAGGAGTCGCTGCGGGGCGGCGTCTCGGGCACCTACACGTTCCGCCAGTTCGGGCTGCTTGCGCCGCGCAAGATGGGGAACGGACTCGTGAACTACATGGTGAATCCCGCCGGCTGGTCGACGTACCGCCAGAACGAGGACGTTATCCTCTTCCTCTACAAATCGGCATCTAAGACCGGGCTGCGGACGACGGTTGGTCTCGGCCAGGGCAAGTTCAGCATCAACGGCGGACGGGCCGTTAGCCAGCAAGGCAACGTCGGACTGTTTGCCGGGATGACGATCGACGGATCGCTCGACAAGACTGACTCCGAGATGCTGCAAACCACGCGCGGATCGATCAGCGCCGAAGCCTTCCTGTCGTTCGTGCGACGCGCCGTCAATGACCGCTGGATCGAGACGAGGAGAATGCATCGTGCGTAAGAGCCTTTTTCGAGCCCTGATCTTCGGACTCGCGGTCGTTGCCGCGCCGATCGCCGCCCGTGCGGGCAACCCCCTCTTCATCGACCCCGCGACGGGTCTTCCGATCCGGTACAACGGAACCGTTCGGATCTTCACCGACCTCGGCAACCTCGGAATGCTCACGAACCAGAAGGCCGACGAAAAGGTGGCATTCTCGTGGAAGCAGTGGACGGACGTCCCCTCTTCCTCGTTCGAGGCCCGGATCGCCGGCGACTTTGCGTCGATCGGACTGCCCGACATCACGGCCGCAAACGCCGGCGACATCATCGGAACGAACAACGGTGGCGGCATCCACGTGATCTACGACACGGATGGCACCGTGTTGAGCGAATTCTTCGGCGCGCCTCCGAGCGTTCTCGGGATCGCCTCGCCCGAGATCGGCGTCGACGGCACGCCCGAGATCACCGAAAGCTGGGTCATCCTCAACGGTGCGGCCATCGACCCGGCGGACTCGGACGGCTCGGCCTTCGCCGGTGTGATGACGCACGAGTTCGGCCACTCGATCAACCTTGGCCATTCGCAGGTGAACGGCGCGAGCATCTTCTTCAGCGACCCGGCCGGACCTTCCGGCTGCGAGTCGTTTCCGTACAGCGGCGCGCCGACGAAAGACGACGTCGAGACCATGTATCCGTTCATCGACGTGGCGCCGGAAACGGGCACCGGCATCGCGACCGCGACCGTCGACATCACGGACGACATCGCGTCGCTCTCGAACATCTATCCGGCGCCGGGCTGGCCGCAGAGTGCGGGCACGATCGCCGGCACGATCACGTACACGGACGGAGTGTCCCAGATCGCCGGCATCAACGTCGTTGCCCGTAACCTCTTGAATCCCTTCCGCGATGCGCTCTCGGCGATGTCGGGCGACGTCACGCGGGCATTCCCGGGAACCGAGGGGCAGTACCGGCTCAACGGCCTGACGCCGGGCGCCCAGTACGTCGTCTACGTCGACGGCATCTACGCAGGCGGTTTCTCGACCCCGCCGGCGGTCTACTTTCCCGGAGCGGAAGAGTTCTACAGCGGCACTGCGGAGAGCGGAAACGCGACGACCGACGCGGCGTGCGTCGCGGAGTCGATCGCGGCAACAGCCGGCGGCACGACGACGGCGAACATCGCGTTCAACACGACCCCCGGCGCTCCCGTCCTGAAGATCATCGGCAGCAACATCTCGACTTTCGGCATCACGGCCGACGGCCAGACGATCGTCGGCTTCGGCACCGACCTCGCGTCGCCGGCATTCCGGTACACGGAAGCCGAAGGCATCGTCAACATCGGCGGCGTCGGCAGCACGGCGGCAATTGCCGCGAACGGATCGGCGATCGTGTCGAACACGCTCCGGGACGACGGCTTCCAGGTCGCGTCGCTGTGGCTCGGCGGAACGTCGTGGCAGCAGCTTCCCGGACTCGACGGCGATTGCGACGGCGCGCAGCCCGTCACGAAGAGCGTGGCCTTCGGCGTGTCGAACGGCGGGCGAAAAGTCGTCGGCCTGGGCTTCCTTGGCGAGCACTGCGATCAGGCCCGCGCGTTCCAGTGGGACGCGGCGACTGGAGTGACCTCGATGCTCGAGACGCCGGCCGAGAAGATCCAGGCGCGCGCGAACGGCATCACGGGCGACGGTTCCGTCGTCTGGGGATTCACGGTCGGCGAGACCGGCTTCCGCGACGGTTCGATCTGGCAGAACGGACGGCTGAAGGTGTTCGGGAACGACGTGGATATCGTCGGCGAGGCCCACGGCGCGAGTCCGAACGGCAAGATCATCGTTGGCGCCGTGGCCGGCAACGAGGGGAATGCCTGGCGATGGACCGAGCGCACGGGCGTCGAGCTGATCGGCAACCTGCCTGGCTTCTTCTACTCGAGCGCCTTCGCTACGAATGCGAAGGGCACGGTCATCACCGGCCAGTCGTCTGGCTTCGAGACCGCCGGCTTCATCTGGACGAGGGGAATGGGCATGGTCCGCATCGACGACTTCCTGCGCTCGCAGGGCGTCACGGTCGATCCAACGGCCATCCTCTATTCGCCGAACTCGATGTCTTCGGATGGCCGGAGGCTCGCCGGAGTGGGCGGTTCATTCAACGGGACGTTCTCGTGGATCATCGACCTCGACAAGGTGAAGGTCTGTCACGTTCCGCGCAACAACCCAGAGAACGCACGGACGATCGAGGTCGCATTCCCGACCGGATTCGACAAACACCTGGCACACGGCGACACGCTTGGCGACTGCCCGGCGGTGCGCCCGTAGTGGCCAACCGGATGCATGCACGGCGGGACTTCCTGCGGGCGGATCCCGCCGCCCGCATCCAGCGAATCGCCGAGGGTCTCGCGGCCATCCGCGACCGGATCGACGAGTGCGCCTGGATGATCGAGTGGGCGGTCCCACACGAGCCTCCGGCAAGCCAGGTCGGGCTGGTCGAGCTGCAGTCGAGGCTCAGCGAGATGAAGAGTGAGTTGACAGGATTTACAGGATTTTCGGAGGATTGACTGGATTCACTCTTGGTGAGCCAGACGACTCGCGTCCAACCAAAAACATTCCTGTAAATCCTCCGGAAATCCTGTGAATCCTGTCAACTCTCCATCCCCGCCAGCACGTGCGTCAGCCAGGCGTTCGTCAGCTTCTCCTGCACGCTGTTCATCTTGAGGCGGGCGTTGAGGTTTCCGAAGTCCACCTCGTCGAGCTTCTGATCCTGGTTGAAGCACGAGAAGACGATCGACTCCTTGCCGGTCACGGGGTCGACGTGTTTCTGAAGGCACTGGGCGCAGATCTCCTTCATGCACTGCATCGTCGAGTTGATGGACCCGATCGCCACGTGCGACGGCTTCAGATAGGGCTCGAGGACTGCATGGCGGGCCGCCTTGACGGCCGCCATCATCCGGTCCGAGCCGATGGCGATGATGCGGTCCACTTCGTCGAGCGGGTACAGCGGCCCACCGAGCCGCCCGCTTGCGTACGCGACCATGCACTCGACGATGTTGCCGGTGAAGCCAATGTCCTGCGGCCGCCGCGGCTCGATCTGAGGGCCGACGTCTGCCGTCCAGATAACCTGATCGGTTCCCGCCTCGATTTCGTCGCGTTTGAAGACGTCTGACGGGTTCTTGTAGCCAGCGAAATACAACACCCGGTTTCCGCGATCCTTCAGCGCTTTCGCGATCGAGAACAGCACGGCGTTGCCGAGGCCGCCTCCGGCAAGCAGCACCGTTTCGCCCTCGGGAATCTCGGTCGGTGCACCGGTCGGACCCATCACTACGACCGGATCGCCCGGCTGGAGGTGAGTGCACAGTCGCGAGCTGCCACCCATCTCGAGAACGATGAGGCTGAGCAGTCCGGCGTCGCGATCCACCCACGCTCCCGTCAGTGCGATGCCCTCCATCATCAACCGCGTCCCGTCGGCGAGCGCGACGTGAGTCTCGTAATTCTGCAGCCGGTAGAACTGCCCCGGCTGGAACTTCCGCGCCGCAAGCGGCGCCCGCACGATCACGTCGACGATCGTAGGCGTCAGCCGTTCCACGCGAACGACGTGTGCCAAGAGCTCATCGTCGAGCCTCTCGAAGAGCGCCACGAGCGCGCGGTCGCGTTCGGGCTGCGTCTCTGGATCGAGCGCGGCGAGCCGATCCCCGAAGAGCCGGACGACGTGCGGGTATCCGTCCTTGGCCGACGCCATCGCCTTCACCACGTTGCCGGCGTAGATCGGGTGATTGTCGCCGTAGAAGCTGACGGTCCGGCCGTCGTCGCAGTACGAGGTGAAAAAGCCCTTCGCGTCGGGCTCGAGCGTCACGCCGCCTTCGGCCGGCTCTGCCGTGTACGTCGCGAAGAACTCGCCCCACTTGTCGCGCTCGAACGTTCCCGGGTGCTCCTTCTCGTAAACCGCGTTCGGATGCGTGCCGGCCGCGACCATCATCGTGTGTGCCGGCAAGGTGATGAAGTCACCAGTCGGCGTGAACTTCCCCTCGTCGGTTCGCAGCAATCGCTCGAACCGGACCGCATCGAGCGCGCCGTATTCCCCGGGAATCGCCTCGCGCGGATCAAGTAGTTCGGCGAAGTAGATGCCTTCCTCGAGCGCCTTGATCACTTCCTCGTGATTCAGGCGGTACGCGGGCGCATCCTGCACGCGTTTTCGGTAGGCGATCGTGACGCCTCCCCACGCGCGGCAGAGCGCCGCGAAGTCCGGCCGATCGCCGGCTGCGGCCGCACGGGCACGCTCGACGGCGATGGCGCGGGCGTGTCCGAGGAACTCGTCGGCGATGGTGCGCTCCTCGGCGTCGTAGCCGCGCAGGATCTGTTCGGCGCCGCCGGGCGCCGCCGCCGCGAGGGTGGCGAACCGTGCTGCGTATTTCTCGCACTGGACGACGTAGTAGGCGATGAGCTCGGTGGCCGTATCGATGGCCGTCAGTCCGCCGCCAATGACGAGCGCCGGCAGGCGAACCTGGAGGTTCGCCATCGACTCGCGCTTGAACGCGCCGGTGAGCTGCAGCGCCATCAGGAAGTCGCTCGCCTTCCGGATGCCGCGCATCAGGTTGTTCGTCATCGGGACGATCGTCGGCCGTCCGGCACCCGTCGCGAACGCGACATGATCGAAGCCCATCCGCCAGGCGTCGTCGAGCTCGATCGTGCCGCCGAACCGGATTCCGCCGTAGCAGCGGATCGTCCGGCGCCGCGCGAGGGTGAGCTGGATAATCGTCAGGAAGTTCTTGTCCCACCGAACCGTGATGCCGTACTCCGAGACGCCCCCGAAACCGGAGAGCACGCGCTCGTCGAGCTCTGCCTCGATCTCGCGAACGTCGCGAATCGGGCGCGGCGTTTTCCCGTTGGCGCCGGTGATCTCGTCAGGCAGCGGCTCGATTTTCAGCCCGTCGATGCCGACGATGCCGAAGCCTTCGTTCGCGAGGAAGTGCGCGAGGGTGTACCCGGCCGGACCGAGCCCCACGACTAGCACGTTCACGCCGTTGTAGGGCAGCGCGTGCGGACGGTGGACGTTTAGCGGGTTCCAGCGCGTGAGCAGGCTGTAGATCTCGATGCCCCACGGCAGCTCGAGGACGTCGGTGAGCATCCGCGTCTCGGCCTGCGGAATGTTCACCGGATCCTGCTTCTGGAAAATGCAGCTCTTCATGCAGTCGTTGCAGATGCGGTGGCCGGTACCCGGGCACATCGGGTTGTCGATCGTGACGACGGCAAGCGCGGCGATGACGTCGCCGTCGCGCTCGAGTGCATGCATCTCCGATATTCGCTCGTCGAGCGGGCAGCCGGTGAGCGGAATGCCGAGCGGGTTCTTCTTGAGTTTGCCGTCCTTCTCGAAGATGCCCGTCGAGCACGTGTCCTTCTCGCGCTCGTGGCAGTAGATGCAGTAGTCGACCTCCTCGAGCGCGAGCTTGGCCGGCATGCGGCGGTCGGTGAGCTCGAATCCGTCGCGCCGCCGCCGCTTCGACTCGACCGCGGCGAAGGCCTCGGGCATCTCGGGGAACGGCCGGTCGATCTGCACGAGGTTCTGGTAATCGATCGTCTCAGGAACATGGAGCGACGCCCAGCGCGCGTAACCATGATCGCCCGGGTGCCCGCGTCCGACGTGGTAGCAATGCGCCTCGATGGCTTCGAGCTGAGCTTCGACAGCGGCGAGCCCGGGATCGCCCGCGGTCCTGAGCGTCTGCTCTCGCTCGAGCAGGTCCATTGTGACTGTGGCGACGGCAACTTCGTCGTCGGCCGGACGGTCGGGCAGCAGCTCGGCCAGGATCGACTCGACGCGAGCCGATGCCTCAGCTGCGGAGAGAGCCGGGGATTCCGTGGCGAATTGTTTGTGGACACGACGCCGGACGAACTGCTTCTTGAACTCGAACAGTACGGCCAGTTCGCGATTGCGGGCGCGAATGGACTCGGCTTCGCCCGCGATGCCGAACATCCGTTCGAGGAACGCGGCGAGCCGTGGTGCCATGCGCAGGATCGCGTCGGATACCTCGGTCGGTGCCGTGAGCTCGCCCGCGGCGTAGCGCCGCCAGAGCGCGGCGAGCTCGGGATCGGCCGTCGCGACGTCAGCGTGAAAGACGGCCGTCAACTCAGCCAGCCGCGAGGGCTCGTAGAGATCGGCGTAGGAAAACCCGGGTATACCAAGCACGTCTAGCGTCACAGGCGGAACCTACCAGAGAGTGGACAGGATTACAGGATTGTCCTGTCTACTCTCCCTCTCATGCAACTTATGGGGATCATTAGCGAGTCCAACCGGCGAGCTATGAACATTAAACCACTGATCGCGCTCATCGTCCTGCTTGGTTGTGCGCCGGTGGCCCAGGCAGCCGAAGCCGACGCCGTCGAAGTCTCGCGGACGATTCAGCTGCAGTGCCTGCCGCAGGGGACGATCCTCGGGCCGGTCTACGATTCGCCAACGAGCAACACGATCTCGCACTACTCGCGCGGGGGCGACTCGGCGCTCTGGACAGGGGCCTATGTTGCGGCAGAGGCGTATCGATTTCGCGTGACGCATTCGCCCGAAGCGCTCGAGAACGTCGTGAAGGGCCTGAAGGCCATGCGAAAACTGGTGCGGGTGACGAAAACCGGCGTGCTCGCGCGCTGCCGGCTGAGCGTCGCGTGGGAGGACATCGAGGACCGCCGGGCGGTCATCACCGAAGAAGCCGGCCACGGCATCTATCGTTCGACGCTCAAGAGCACCGAGCATTACTGGATCGGGAACACGTCGCGAGACCAATACGTCGGCGTTTTCTACGGGCTCGGCGTCGCCTACGAGTTGATCGACGAGACGGCGCACCCGAAGGTCCGGACCATCGCGAGAAAGATCGCCTCGGACCTGCTCGACAACCTCATCGCGAACAACTGGACGGTCCGGATGCCGAATGGCGCGATTTCGACGACGTTCATCGGGCGCGCCGACCAGCAACTTGCGCTGCTTCAGGTGGGACGACTGGTGCATCCGTCGAAATACGCGTTCGCCTACGAAACGATGCGCAACGAGTCGGCGAACCAGGTGCCGGTGGTTATCGGGATCGAGTGCCTGGACGATCACGACAGCTACTTCAAGTTCAACCTGGCGTACCTGTCGATGTATTCGCTGCTGCATTACGAAGAGGCGGACTCGCCCGCCCGCGGCTCTTACCGGTTCGCCTACAACCTGCTCCGCGGCACGACGGCGCTGCACGGCAATGCCCACTTCAACGCGATCGACCTTGCACTCGATGGACCCGACGCGGACCGCGACGCCGAGACGCAGCGACTGCTCGACGAATGGCTGGAGCGTCCTCGCCGTGACGAGTGGGTGGACCTGCGCGACGAGGTCCCGATGTGCGGCGAGGACCGTGCGTGTTTTCCGATTCCGGTGAAAGACCGCGTGCGAACGGATTTCCTGTGGCAGCGCAGCCCGTTCCTGGCCTACGGCGGCGGCGCCGGGACGATCGCGAGCCCCGGCGTGGACTACGTCCTGCCGTACTGGATGGCGAGGTACTTCGGGGAGAGTTGACAGGATTCACGGGATTTTCAGGATTAACAGGATTCTCATTGGCTGGGAGGACGGTGCTCGTCCCACCCGCATCATTTCCTGTCAATCCTGATAATCCTGCAATCCTGTCAACTCTCCCTGCGTGTAAGGCATCAAGGGAACCGAGCGTTCTCGCTCGTGACACCCCACGCCGCAGGCGCACATCCGTGCGGCGCAACCTTCCAGCAGGAGCTCCTCACAATGCGATTCGCCACCTTGATGCTCGTCATCTCGACGTGTGCCTTGCCCGCGCTCGCCGGTTCGCCCGCGTCGCCGCTCGCCACGGCCGCCGCCAATGCCGTCAGCAACAACCCTTCGATTGCCGAGCCGGCCATTCTCGCGCTCCGGGCGAGCGGAGCAGAGGGGCTCGCGACGATTCTCGACACGCACCGCGCGTCCATCGATGCCGTCAGGCGCGGCGACGCGGTGCCGGTGAACTGGGAGCGGCTGCGCACGGCAATCGATCGCGTCGCCGGACAGCGCGACGCCTACGCATCGGAGCTCTTCTGGCACACTGATCTCGACGCGGCGCTCGCAGAGGCGCGGACGAAGGGCAAGCCGGTGCTCTCGCTGCGACTGCTTGGACGGCTCGACGAGGAATTCAGCTGCGCGAACAGCCGCTTCTTCCGGACGGCGCTCTACGCCAACGCCGGTGTCAGCGCCCGGCTGCGCGACGGATTCGTGTTGCACTGGTCGTCCGAGCGTCCGGTGCCGCGAATCACGATCGATTACGGCGACGGGCGAAAGATCGAGTCCACGATTACAGGCAACAGCGCGCACTACGTTCTAGACGCGAAGGGACGCGTGGTGGACGTGATCCCGGGGCTCTACGGACCGGCGGCGTTCGTGCGCGAGCTCGAGACAACCGGCGCGCAGGCGAAGCGTGTTTCGGGGCTCGACCGCTCGGCCTGGCAGGCGGAGCAGATGGAGTACTGGCAGAACCGGGCCGTTGCGGCGGACCTGGAATGGAACGCCCTGGCGACTCGAGCCGGCGCCACGCCGCTCGTGACAGAGTCAGTCGCGGCAGACGTCACGGCGGCGCCAGGCGCTGCGGCAAAGACCTCCGAGGATCCACCGTCGGCGTCCGTGGCAGCCGTTCGCATTTTCGGCAAGCGCGCGATCGAGGCGCCAATCGTGCGCGAACTCGATCTCACACTCCTGCCGGGCGTGACTGCGGCATTCGATCGCACGGTGCGCGCAGCAGTTCCGTTCGTCTTCAATGACTGCCGGCTCGATGCAGGCGGGATCGCGATGCTTGCACGCCACGTCGAACCGGGATCGGACCTCGAGCTCGTCCGGCGCAACTTCGAGACGGCCATCGCGTCGGACACGGTGCTCAACCGCTACAGGCTCCACCCGATGGTGCTCGGCGTGCTAATGCGAATGCCGGAGGCGGATTTCGCCGCCATCAACCGGACGGTCTACGACGAGGTGTTCCGGACTCCGGCGAGCGATCCATGGCTGGGGCTCAAGCCGGCCGGGGTGTATACGGCACTCGAGCCTCGGTGACTCCGTGCCTCTGCGCCTTTGCGCCTCTGCGTGCGAAGCTCTTCTCGTGGAGAGGGGAGCTGCGCGCGCAAAGGCGCAAAGTCGCAAAGGTCTCTAGAACGAGATCCGCACGGCGAGCTGGATGACGCGCGACTCGGCGGCACCCGTGTATTTGCCGAAAGAGCTCTTGAGCGGGTCGGGCTTGCCGGTCACCGGGTCAAGCACGATGTTGTTGAGATTCAGATCAATCGCGTTGAACTGAGTGTGATTGAAGGCATTGAACGCCTCGAACCGAAGCTCGAGATTCGATGTCTCGCCCCACAGCCGCGTCTTCTTCGAAACGATGATGTCCCAGTTGTTGACGCCGTTGTTGAGACGGTACTGATTCGCCGCCTGCGTGCCACGCCGGAAATCTGTCGCCAGCACGAAGCCGCTCGCCGGATCGCCAAACGGCTTGAACGCATCCACGTTGAAGGCGCGCGAGTCGTTGCTGCGCGGATCCAGTTGCACATACGGCGCACCGATGTCCGCGAAGCTGAACACGCCGCCGCCAGTTCCGACCGTGTCGAACAGGTTGCCGACGGTGAATGGCGTTCCCGACTGGAAAGTCGCAATGGCCCCGACGCCCCAGCCATCCGCCAGGCGATTCACGACTCCGGTTGTTCCCTTCCAGAATGGCAGATCCCACAGGAAGCTGCCCACGAATCGATGCGGTGCGTCGAAGGACGACAGACTGCGGCCGATGTCCCGATCGAGCAGGTCGAGCGTACCTCGCTGCGAGTCCGCGTCACTGATCGCTTTCGACCACGTATAGGCGAGCTGGAACAGGAGACCATCGGCAAATCGCCTCTGCACTTGCGCTTCGAATGCGTGGAAGTCCGACGTACCGGCCGACGAGAGCTGCTGGATGCCGCCGCGAACGTCGTCGTTGAGGCGACGCGTGTTGGCGTTTGTCGCAGTCGGCACGGGAATCGTGCGCTCGGTCGTGAAGAACGTACCGAGCGCCGGGTTCACCTCTTCGCGCACATAGAGCTTGAGTCCGCGCGAGCCTACGTAGCTCACCGTCGCGACGTAGTTCTCGAGGAAACCACGCTCGATCGTGAAGTTCCACTGGTATGTGTACGGCGTCCGGATGTTCGGATCGATCGGCTGTGCCGTGTTCGTGATAGGCGCCGAAACGAAGACCTGCGTCGTCGCAAACGGGTTCGGGAGCGTGCCCTGGTCGCCACGGTAATCCGGGAACGGATCCGGAGCGAACGGATCGGCCAGCGTGCCACTGCCCGGGAAGAAAAACGCGCCGGTCGCGTTGAAACCCGGAGCACTCAACTGCTGAAGGGCCGTGTCACCGATGATATATCCGTAGTACACGCCGAAACCGGCGCGGATCGCGGTTTCTCGATCGCCGAGGATCTTGCGCCAGATACCGTCGTCCGCGTACGGCGCATAGGCGATGCCGACACGCGGCGCGAAGTTGTTGAAGTCCTTCGCGACACCGCCCTCGGGCACCGTTCCGCCGAGTACGTTGTCAGGATCGCCGACGAAGACGATGCCGTTTGGCGGACGTCCGCCCGGCGCGACGCCGATGACGGCGCCTGTCTGCGGCTCGATGAGCTGTCCGCTGACGAGCAACTCGGACGTCGAGCCCGGCCGGTAGAACGACACCCGATTCCGATCGTCCGTGATCGGCGACGTGTACTCGTACCGCAAGCCGAACGAGAGCGTCAGATCGTCGCGGATGCGCCACGCGTCCTGCGCAAACAGTGCGAAGTACTTCTGTGCATAGTCACGCTCGCCGGAATTTCCGGACTGGAACGCGATCGGCGAGTTGCCGATGAGAAGGTCGGCCAGGTCATCGCCCGTGGTGTTGCCGCCGAACCTGCCCGAGTAGGTGAAGATGCCCTGGTTGATGAACAGGAACGCCTGATCCTGCAGGTACTGCGTGCCGTCGAAGCCGAACTTCAGGCGATGGTCGCCCTTCGACCAGCTGAGCGACTCCTGAATCTGGAAGTTCTCGGTTACACGTATCTGCGGTCCCTGGATGGTGTTTCCGAGGACGAGGCCACGGTCGAGCAACGAGATGCGCGGCGCGCCGGCAAGAGCTTCGTTGATGATGAAGTTGCCGGTGAAGCCGATCTCGCGAGGTGAGATCGTTGTTATGGGCAAGACCGCCGGGAAGTCGTTTCGCGAGTAGCTCACCATGAATCCGTTCACGAGCGTTGGTGAGAGCGTCCATGTGTGACGGATGACGTGATTCTGCCGGGTCGACTTGTCAGTTGAACCAAAACCGGGAACCGACGATCCGCCGAACGCAAACGCATTGGCGCCGCTCTGATCGAAGTAGTTGAACGTGTAATTGATCGTCTGGTCCTGGCTGATGTAGTGATCGAACCGCATCGTCACCTGGTCGGAGTTGGTGATGTCGTCGCCGCCTACCGTGGCGCGACCGGTTGCATCACCGGTCGGCAGGAACTGCAGGTAGTACGCCGCGATCGGCGAGAATCGATCGGTTGGAATGACGTTACCGGGGAACGGATCGCCCGTGGCCGGATCGCGTATGACACGGCCGAGCCCGCTGAAGTCGCCTAGCCGCTCGGCGGCCAGCGGCAGACCGGTAAGCGTCGCTGTCGCGCCGATCTTCTGGCGCCGACCTTCATAGTCGAAGAAGAAGAACGTCTTCTCGCGGCCATCGTAGAGCTTCGGGATCCAGATCGGACCGCCAATGTTTCCGCCGAATTCCTTGCGTTCGAATGCGCGCCGGAAGTCGTTGTCGTTCGCCTCTCGCTGCGCATCGGTCGCGAGGGCCTTGTCGAAGTACCGGGCGGCCGACAGGAACGTCGGCCTATAGAACAGCCGGAGGTTGCCGTGGTACTCGCTCGAGCCGCTGCGCGTGACGACGTTTACGATGGCGCCTGAGTTGCGGCCGAATTCCGCGTCATAGTTCGACGTCAGGAGGCGGAATTCCTGCACTGCGTCCGGGCGCGGCTGGAAACCAACCGTTCCGCCGACAGCGACTTCGTTGTTGTTCGCTCCGTCGAGGGTGATGTTGTTCTCGACCGGACGCGCTCCGTTGACGCTGAAGCCCGAGCCGTTACCAAACCCGGCGCCGGTCGGGATCACGCCCGGCTGGAGCACGGCAAGCTGAAGCACGTTGCGGCCATTGAGAGGCAGGCCCTGAACGCGCTGCCGATCGACAGTGGTGCCGAGGGTCGCCGAATCCTTCTCGATGAGTTCGGTCGCGGCCGTGACTTCAACTGTCTCGGTCGATCCGACGACGTTCATGGCAGCGTCGAGACGCACATTGCGGTTCGGTTCGACGCCGACGGCGAGCAGTCGAGTCTCAGCGAAGCCCGTCGCGCTGATGATGACATTGTATGAGCCAGGTTCGATCTCGAGGAACGTGTAGCCTCCGTTATCGCCAGTCTGCTGAGACTGGAGAATCTTGCCCGTCGCGACGTTCTCGATTTGAACCGTTGCGCCGACGATAACGGCTCCGTCGGGATCTGTGACGGTGCCGCTGATTGTGCCGCGGACGCCCTGTGCGAAAACCGCGACGTTGGCGACTAGCAGACAGGCGAGCGCAAGGGCGAAGTGCGAAGGCAAGGTGCCTCGGTGGCTCGCTGCCGGTCGAAGATGGCTAGGTGTGCGTTTCAAGGCCAGGTTCCTCCCCTTGTTGGTTTCAGTGTTCGTGGCCGAACCCGATGAGGCGCCGCGAGGAGCGGTTCCGTTTGAAGTCGGGCAACTTGCGTTCCACTCATTGAAGAAGACGACACGCCGGTAAACGGGCGAAATTTCGCCCGATGTCTTTACAATTGGTCGTGATCGTAAACGGATTGGTGGAAAACATTCCGAGAATATGGTCATGAGGGCCGGTTCGTCGAGTGCGGATGAGGAGCCGATCTCGAATCCGACGCTCCTTGAAGAATGGGCTTCGCATACAGAGGCCACGGAGGCACGGAGAACACAGAGACTCCGAGATCTCCGTGTCCTCTGTGTGCTCTGTATGCGAAGCCTACTTCGCTTGGGCCTCAGCTTGCCATCACCCGCCGAGTGCCTCCCCGAGGCGCGCAAGTCCCTCCCGGAACACCGCGGGTTCAACGGTCAGCCCGATCCGGATGTGCTCCGGGGCGCCGAAGAACCGGCCCGGCACGACGCTCGTCTCGTACCGCTCGCCGAGTCGCGCGACGAGTGCGTCCGCATCGCCGCCGGCCAACCGCGGGAAGACCGTCGTCCCGTACGCCGTCGCCGCCGTCGAGAATTCCTCGCGCGTCGCTGCGAACGCTTGCCACCCGGCTCGATTGGCCTCGATCAGCTCGCGCGCTTCGTCGAGCAGCCGGTCGGCGTGCTGCAGGGCAACCACGCTCAATCGCTCGGCGGCATGTGCCGCATTCACGCCATACAGATCGTTGAGCCGCCACATCCGGTCAGCTAGCCCCTCTTCGGCGAGCACCCATCCGCATCGCAGACCGCTCATTCCGAAAAGCTTCGTCAAACTGCTCGTCGAGATGAACGCCGGCCCGAGCCGCACCGCGGCCGGCTGTGGATCGTCGAACGTCGCGTCGAGGTAGACCTCGTCGACGAGCACCTTCGCGCCGAACCGCTCCGCGATAGCGCCGATCCCGGCGAGCGATTCGCGATCGATCATCGCCCCGGATGGATTGTGCAGGTTCGTCAGGACGACGAGGCGCGTCCTCGGCGAGACGAGCCGCGCGACATCGTCCGGGTCAATCACGAACCCGTTCTCGAACCTCCGTTCCAGGAACCGTACGTTTGCCCCGAGGTATCGCGCGGTCGCCACGATCGGCTCGTAGACCGGCCGCTCGACGATGACCTCGTCGTCCGCCTCGACGAGCGCCGCCATCGCCAGGTGATTCGCCATGGACGTGCCGGCTGCCGCGACGACGTTCCCGGGGGCGACCCCGTACCTCGCGGCTATGCCCTGGCGCAGCGGCGCGTAGCCGTAAGCGTCGGTGTTCGTGATCTCGAGATCGTCGATCGACGCGCCAAGCGCCGCGAGCGGCACGTTTGGCATCCCGCTGACCGCGAGGTCGAACCTGGCGTGAAGCCGAGTCTTTGCCCAGTGCATGTATTCGGAGCCGATGGTCCGGTTCGTGTTCATCGCCTCGCCATCCACCACTTTCGCACGAGGTAGGCCGGGACGCCCGTGCACACGAGCGCGTAGCCGATCAGCGTGCTCCCCGGGTCCTTCACGACGAGGTTGGCGACGACGAGCCAGCAGGCGGCCACGAAGAACAGGGTCGTCCACGGATGGCCGGGAACGCGCATGAACGGCGGTTCGGCGTCGACGTCGCGGCGTCGCAGGACGAAGAGACAGACCGCCGCGAGCCCGAAATTGAGGTAATCGACCGACACGACGTAGTTGAGGATCTGCTCGTATCGTCCGGAGGCGGCGATGGCGATGGCGAACGCGCCCTGAAACGCAATGGCGACCACGGGCACGCGCGTCGACGGATGTACCCAGCCGACGCTTCGCAGGAAGAGTCCGTCTTGGGCCATTGCGTAGTAGACGCGCGGGTTCGTCAGCATGCCCTGGGCGAGGAACCCGAAGGTCGAGACGGCGATGCCGACGGCGATGAAGCGGGCTCCGCCGTCGCCGAAAGCGCGGCGCATGACTTCGGAAGCGGGGGTGTTCGTTGCGGCGAGCCCCTCGACGCCCAGCGTGTGCAGGCAAACGGCGCTGACGGCGAGGTAGAGCACGATGACGCCGATCACCCCGAACACGAGCCCTCGCGACATGTCGCGGCGCGCATCGCGCAGTTCTCCTGAGGCGAAGCCCGCGGTGTTCCATCCGCCGTAGGCGAACAGCACGGGCACGAGCGCCGCGGCAAACGCGGTCGTCGTCGCGAAGCCCGAGTCACCCGGGGGCGCCGCCGCGCCGACCTGTGCCGGGGACGCCGCGTTCGTCCAGAAGATTCCTACGGCGACGAGCGCGACGATGGCGCCGATCTTGAGCACCATGAAGACGTTCTGGATGGTTGAGCCGACGCGGACGCCGAGGCAGTTGACGAGCGTGAGTATCGCCAGGGTCACTGCTGCAATCACCGAGGCCGGCGCGGTCGTGCCGGTGAGCTCGATGAAGTAGGTCGCGAAGGTCACGGCCACGGCGGCGATCCCGCCGGATTGCGTCACGAACAGCAATGACCAGCCGTAGACGAAGGCGACGCCGGGCGAGAATGCCTCGCGGAAGTAAGCATACTGGCCGCCGGTTTCGGGTCGCCGCGCGGCGAGCTCGGCGTAGACGAACGCTCCGGCGAGCGCGATGAGGCCTCCGAAGGCCCACGCGCCGAGGACGAGCGCCGGCGTGTGGACGAGCCGCGCGACGACCGACGGGTTCATGAAGATGCCGGCGCCGACGATGCCTCCCATGACGAGCATGGAGGCGTCGAAGAGTCCCAGGCTGCGCCTGAGACCGGGGCTGGCGTCTGCGGCCATTGCGCGGCACGGTACCACAGGCCGGCGGTCGGCTCCTCGCCGATCCAAACCCCGAGCAGTAGCGAGGGTGTCGACCGTGACAACGACCTCGGTCAGTAATCGAGACCGTTGCCGATTGCGCGTTCGACGCCCGTCAATCGTGGGGCCGGCCTCTCGTTTCAGCTCGGGGTTCTGGAGGACCGGCGCACACGGATCTCGAAGCAGATGCCAATCGACGGGGGAAGTTGACGGGATTTCTCGCGTGGGTCCGAAGGAACCTCGCTCAGGAGACTGCTCCGATGAGTTTCCCCTTGTGCTGATTCGTCCGCCTCGCGAGCGCAAACAGGCTCTCGGCCGCTTCGACGAGCGCCTGGGCGCCGCCCGGCTCGAAGTAGACCTCGCCACACTTCTCGCACTCGAGGACCTGTACTCCTGATACCGAGACCCGCACGCCGTCGCGCTCGTACTCCTGCGTGATCGACTTCGGTCGCACACAGCCGCCACAGTCCGAGCAGTCCTTGGGTGTCCGTTTGTTGCTCATTTCTTGGGTCCTTGTCCTCTCACCGTGGGGCCCGTCCACCACGGCCGCTGCGGGATGTAGGCCGTTACGATATCGACGACGTCCTTGAGACTCACGTCGCAGAGCACGTGGAGAGGGGTCCGGCTCCGGGTCGTGAAGCTGAAGTGGCCGAGGACCAGATACCGTGCTTCGTCCGGGTACTCCTCGACCAGCGTCAGCTTCCCGCCGAGCGCCTCGAGCATCTGCCGCTCGTCAAATGCCTCCTCGATCATATGCCGCACCGCGTGGAGGCGTACGCGGTAGGCTCCCTTGGCGACTAGCTGCTGGATTCGCTTGAGCGGATCGGTACTCGAGCTCATCGAGTCTCTCCAAAGAACGATCTGCCGTCGTGTCGCGAGTCTAGCACGTCGCGCCGTGTCAGTCGCCGCCGAAGGGGTCCAGCTGTTCGAACGCGGCTTCCCCATCACGACGATCACGAACGCACAATCGGCGTAACCTCGCGCTCGCTTCACTCGATTATGGGACGGGAGGTAGCCATCGATGCCGAGAATTCCACGCCACCAGTCCGACCCGGCCGCGATGCGTCCGGGTTCCGTCTACCATGTTACGTCGCGAGCCGTCGCGAACACGGCGCTTTTCGAGACGCCGCGCGACTACCTGACGTTCCTGTCGCAGCTCGCGGAGCAATGCCGGGTGCGCGAGCTGCTCGTCCACGCGTTCTGCCTGATGACTACGCACGTCCATCTCCAGCTCGAGGATCGGCGGGGCCAGATTTCGCAGGCGATGTCGATCGTAAAGAGTCTCTACGCGCGCTACCACAATGGCACGCGCGAGGGAGGTCGGCGGCACGGGGCGCTGTGGGCGGAGCGATTCAACGCCGAGGTGATCGACTCGAAGCGCTATTTCGACGCTGCGGCGGCGTACGTACAGCTCAATCCGATGCGGACGAGACGGCCGATGGTCGAGAGTCCCGAGCGTTATCCGTGGTCGAGTTGCGCAATGACGGTGGTCGACGGGGTCACGCCGGCAGAGTACTTTCAGCATCACGTCGAGAAGGAGGGTGGAGTCGACGCGATCCTCGAGTCGATGCCGAAGCCAGCGACGAAGGCGAGTGGCGAGAATCGACGGCGACGGTTCGAGATCCTGCTGTCGGGCAAGGAGTTCGCTGTCGAATCGGTGCTGGGCGGTCGGACACGGGAGGAATACCTCGCGCACCTGCTGGCGAAGGTGGGCGTCGAGAAGTCGGAGTTGCACGACGCTCTGCAGGAGGCCGATAGTGCCCGGACTGGCGTCGTGCACTCCGAGCCCGCTAGTGAGTATTGTCGATCTGTGCCATGTGTTTCATCTCCGTTATCGGTGGACGGCATTCCCAGGCTGCTCGGTGAATATGCCGGGCTCGCAAAGCAGGCGGCGGTGGACCGGATTCTCTCCACGGTGTGCGACTGGCAGCCGGTCGGAAACAAGAAGCGCCGCGAGCTTCGCGACGCGGAGATCTGGGCGCTCTGGCGATTCACGAATCACTCGGTGCGCAAAATCGCGAAGATCGTCCGAGCGACTGCCGACGAGGTTGACCGGACGATTCAGCGAGTGCGAGCATTGCGGCTGAAGGAGCGCGCCTGGTGGCGCTCCATCTGGAACGCCGAGTGGTCACTGCGCTGGAGCCTCGCCGCCGCACCTTGGCGGGAATGAGGCTCGTGGATCCGCGGATCCGCTTCCGATCACTCCCGCCCGCTCACCTTCCGGTCGACTGAACCGAATTCTCTCGCCGACGTCAGCAGCCCCGTGTCCGGATTCCGCCGTCTTGCGGTTTCGCGACGATCCTCGAAGGCGCTTACCGTCCAAACACCGTCAAATCGTCCGTTCTCCACGGATCGCCGGCCTACAACCGCACCGAACCCGTCCTTCCGCAAGACGTCTGTCCCCTATTGATTTGTCCCCTATTGATTCCGAACCCGTCCTTCCGCAAGCCGTCTGTCCCCTATTGATTCGCGACGATTCTCGAAGGCGCTTACCGTCCAAACACCGTCAAATCGTCCGTTCTCCACGGATCGCCGGCCTACAACCGCCACCGAACCCGTCCTTCCGCAAGACGTCGTCTGTACCCTATCGATTCAGCTTGTCAAGCGTTCTCTTGCCCATCTCTTGAACTTCGACATCCGAATGGGTACAGGCACGAAGAGCAAGCTTCGCAGTGAGCGACGCATCCAGGCTCTCGTACAAGTCTAAGTAACGACAATAATCTTCATAATCGCGCAGATGCGGCTCTACGGCCTCTTCGATGCGATTCAGGACCCACTCTCGGGGGAACGACAGGATGATGTCCCGAATTGCGTGGAACTCCGCATCCGCTCGGACAAAATCAATCCAAACATCGAACAGTTCCATGTTTTCTGATTGACTGAGTCCTTTCCCTTCGAGGACAGCAATAAAGCGGTCTGCCGTCGGCATTGCCTTTCGGATTAGCGAAACACGATCGACCCCTTCCGCAAAGAATGCCATTCGCGCACGATAATAGCGCCTACAGCAAGCTGCAAGTTCGGCCCAAACCGGACATTCTTCAACGTTACTATCATTCATAACTATCTCTTACCCATCTTCTTCCAGCCCCACTCTTTGTTGAAGAGCGACTTGAAGTCGTCGACTGGCATGTTCTGTACGGGATATATCGTGTGATGTCCTGCGGGATGTGGCCCGCCGACATCCGCACCGTCAGCTACTACTTCCAGACCACCTGGAAGCATCGAACCCGCCGGGAGCATCCAAATTGTACCCCTCATTCCTACGTCATTACGCCAAGCTGATTTTCCCTTTGTTCCGTGAGGATATTGGCTAAGAATCATGGGGCCGTCGCCAATAAGATCATAGTCCTTTTCGGTCGGTATTGGGCCCTGTGCGTTTCCATAGGACCAAAGGTCTACTTTCGTTGGACGTCGAGTGTCTTCTCCGCCGCCCACAGTCTCCGGCCAGAGCATTTCAACCGCAAAATCCACGCCAGGTCCGGCCTTACCAGCAGCCTTGAAAACCCCCTTTATCCAACCCCCCAAGCGACGAAAGAATCCTGGCTTCTTTGCTACGACGTCAACGCTCTCGTCAATGATCGGCTTCCCGCCTGTATTGGATAAGTCGCCGGCTGCGTCAACGAAGCGAAAATAGTCCGTCGGGATTCCCACGCCAGTCGGGAATTGAGGCCAGTGTCCGGTCGGATCGACGTATACAAGCGGACTGTTCTGGACATAGGCATAGAGGTTGAGCGTCTGTGGGTTGCCCAATGATCCGCCGAATGAATCAGTACTGGAAAAGCGACCGGTGCCCTTGTCAAAGTACCGCGCCTGCGCATAATCCAACCCCGACTCCGCATCCCGCTCGTACCCCGTATACTTCTGCCTCAAGCTCACGCCGTCGTTCGGCGTGTAATTCTGGCCTGTCGTTCTTCCGCCGATGCCAGCAAACAACTCTTCTCCATACGGCATGTAGTCATGCCGGCTAGAGACCGCTCCGGCGCTCGTTGTCAGCACCCTCGGCGTTCCAAGATGGTCCGGCGTCACATAGCGAACCGTCCCGCTTTCGGCGATTGCCAGGAGCCCCGACGCGCCGTACAGATACTCCTTGGACGGTGTTGTTGTCGATGCCGTGTACTCCGCGACCAGGGCGCCGCCCATCCCGTAGACGTAGCGCGTCACAGACGGCGAGGCCCCGGGCACTTCCTTCCTTACACGCTTGCCCTCACCGTCGTACGTGTACTTCGCGATCGTGCTGCCAGCACTGTCGCGCACCCGATGGATCCGGTTGTTTCCGTCGTAATCGAGCGTCGTGTAACTCGCGCCCGCCGGCTGTCGCGTGAGATTCCCCATGTCGTCATAGACATAGTTCGTGGCCGTGATGCGATTCGTCGCCGTGCTGATCGCCGGGCTCAGCGTCGTCCGGTTTCCCCACTGGTCGTAGTCGAACTGCTGGTCCCAGCTCGGCGCCGCATCCAGCTTGTCGGCCCGCCGCCTCGCATCGGCACCAGCCCCTTCATCGACTCGATTCTCATCGGCGGCCTCGATCTCAACCACGGCCGGCGCCTCGGCCGGATGCTCCGTCGACGTCGCCTCCGGCGCGGCCTTCGGGCCAAACCCTATGCCGTCCCAGTCTCCGACGAGCGGCGTGACATTTGCCGGTCCATATCCGATCGCATAGTCCGCGACGCCGTTTTCATTCACGTCGCGCAGATAGAACGTTCCCGTTCCCGGCGCATAGAGCCCCACGGTATCGATGCCATTCGCATCCCAGTCACCAGCAAGCGGCGTCCAGCCCGAGGCCGCAGGACCGAATCCGAACACCACGTCCGCGTTGCCGGAACTGTTCGCATTCCGAAGGAAGAAGCTGCTTGTCAGCGGGTCGTAGGCTCCAATCGTATCGGATCCGTCGCCGTTCCAGTCACCGACGATCGGCTTCCATCCCAGTCCGCCGGGACCGTAGCTGAAGGTGAGATCGGCAGCGCCGGGCGCGTTGGCGTTTCGAAGGAAGAAGAATCCCGAGGCCGGATCGTATAGTCCGATCGTCTCGGTGCCGTCTCCGTTCCAATCGCCGGTCACCGGCTGCCAGCCAAGCCCGCCTGGCCCGAAGCCGAAAGCGAGATCCGCGGCACCACTCGAATTGTCATTGCGGAGGAAGTAACTCCCCGTTAACGGGTCATAGAGGCCTGGCGTGTCGTCTCCATCACCATCCCAGTCACCCGCGAGCGGGACGAAGCCGGATCCGGCCCCGCCGAACCCGAACGTCAGATCCGCGGCGCCGCTCGAGATCGAGTTGCGAAGGAACCACGTTGCCGTCGGCTCGACCACGATGCCGATCGTGTCCGTGCCTGCCGCGCCAGTGGCCGAAGCGCCAAGCACCCACGAGGGAACGAGTGTCGACGAAAGCGTCATCACGTTGTGGAACGTGTTGCTCGTTCCCTTCGTCGGATCGTTGGCCGTCGTTCCGATATTCTCGTCGAACGACCACATCGCCCGCGTGTTTCCATCGTTGCCGTACGCAAGCGACGGCGGGAAGGTCGCGGTGTAACGCGCCAGGTTCGACAGCCGGACCCGATCGACTCTCCCCTTGAAGTACAACCCGTGTGCTGCCCTGGCCCCCGCGCGCGATCTCGGTCGAGACGCTATTGTTCTGGGTTGGCCTTGACGTCGTTGAGTTCTTCTCCTTGTATGTCCCTCCAACGGTCACGAAGAGCTTGTTACTGCTGTAACCGGCGGAGACATGCACCCACGAACCGACGACCACCGGGATGTTGCTCGTAATCGTATCGAGCACGGCTCCGCCAGTTCCGTACATCGTGAACGTGAGGCGGTCGGCCCCGAGCGGGTCGGTTGCCTTCGTTATCGACAGCTCGTAGCCATGGAGGTTCGGCGCCCGCTTAGAGACGACAGGCTGGGCCGCAGCCGCTCCGAGGTATGCCGGACGGATCCACGCCTCGATCGTCATCCCGGCTGCCGCCGGCGTGAGCTGAGAATGACCGGGCGACGATGCGTATTCACCCGATGCGTTGACGTTGAACTCGACAGCGAAGTCGTTCGGCCCGCCGAACGTCGTAGCGCGCGCCGTCTGGGAGTATGCGGACGCGCCGCATTCGTTCGTGGCCCTCACGCGATACACGTACGTCGTCTGGGCATGGGCCGACGTATCGGCGAACGATGGAACGTCTGCAGTCGCGGACGCCGAGGTGACCTTCCACGTCGCCCCTTCATCCGCCGAGCGCTCGATGGTCCACGCCCACTCGTCGTTTATGCCGGAACCGTTGTCGACCCAGCTCAGGTTGACGGTGCTTGATCCGGCGGCGGCAGCCGCCGTGAGCGCGCTTGGCGCTGCAGGGGCTGCGGTGCACCCAGTCGAGGATCCGCTCGTGATGCCGATGGACTCCGAACCGATCGACGAACCGCACAGGTTCGTGGAGACGACCCGGTATCGGTACGTCGTCAGCGGTGCCGTGTTGGTGTCAGTGAATTCGTGGGTATCCGGAATGAGTTCGCCGCTGGCGTCTGTCCAGACCGGCTGCCCGGCGTGCAGCGTCCGCTCGACACGCACGCTGGTTTCATTGTTCGCGCCCGAGGCATTGTCGTTCCAGAACACCAGAATCGGGAGCCCGACGGCGGTTCCCTGCACGCCGGACGCCGCTGGCGGCGCGTCAGTGCACTCGTTCGTGGTCGAAACCGGTTCCGACATCTGGTTCCAGTTCGACGGGTCGCAGGTGTTCTCCGCACGGACCCGATAGAGATAGGACGGTCCCACCGCCACGGAATTGTCAACATACTGCGTGACGCCCTGGCCAACGGTCGCTTCAGTCGGCCACGTGGCGCCTCCGTCCGTCGATCGCTGGATCCGGAACAGGGTCTCGTTGTTCACGCCGGACTCGTTGTCGGTCCACGTCACCGTGATCTGGTTAGGCCCGTTTGCCGAAGCCGCAATACCCGACGGCGCTGCCGGCGCGCCCGTGCACGATCCGCCGCCGCCACCGGAGCCGAAGTACTCCGTCGCGCGCTCGAGCCGGTTGAGCTCGTCGTACAGAAAGTATTGTTCGTACGAAGTCTGCCCGGAATCGGGCGAGACCGTGATCCGCGCCGGGTTCCCGTTGTTTCTAGTCTGATCGGGCTGCGACCCAGGGTCGACCGTATTCAGGTTTCCGTACTGGTACGAAAGTCCCAGTTTGTCGCTCGCACCGGAGCTCACGCCAAGTGAGATCTGTACCGGCTGGAGGCGGCTGTTGTATCCGATCTTGTGGAACAGGGCTGTCGTCGTCGAGAGGCGTTGTTCCTCGAGCGACCCGGATGGCGTGTAAGTGGCGTTCGTCGATCCCGCCGAGGCGCCGCCTAGGTTCGCGGCCACGGACGTGAGGCTGCCCGCCACGTTGTAAGTGTTCGTGACCGTGCTGCCCGACGGATACGACTGGTTGACGATCTCGCTTGCCCGGTTGTAGGTCGGAACCGAAGGATTCTGATAGTGCGTCGACTCCAGAAGCTGGTCGTAGTGCGTGACCCGGCCGGCGACGTCGTAGCCGTAGAAGACGCCTGTTCGGACTTGCTCGGTCTCGTTCGACGCGGTGGCGTTCGTCACCACTCCCACGAGCCTGCCGAGGGAGAACCCGCGGTCGAATGGCGAACCCGGCATCAGGCCGGACGAGTCAGGGATCTCAATTGCCGGCCCGTGGCCTGAGTCGTCGTAAAAGTAGCTGACGTCGTTCACCGCGGTATTCGAGAAGTTCTTCGTCCTAAGCCGATTCATCTCGTCGTAGGAGAACCACGTCGTGACATTCCGAGGATCCGTCTTCGTCACGAGATTCGACTCGCGATCGTAGGTGTAGGTCGTCGCGACCTGGACGCCCGACGAATTCACGCACTCAGGCATCTTCGCCGACTTCAGCCGGCCAAGTCCGTCGTAGACGAACGTTCGCGACTGGCCGCCCTGGTTTACCGAGAGGAGGTTTCCGCGTCCGTCGTACCCATACGTAGTCAGGTAGTTCAGCCCGTTCGGATCCTCGCGAACCCACAGCATGCGACCGAGCGCATCGGACCCACTGCGACGCTGCTTGCCGGCCTGTTCCGTAACCGTGACCGTCGGTACCGTGAAGCCGCCCGCATTGTGAACGGTTGCGATATCGCCGGTGTCGGACGTCTCGAAGTCACCTGGAGGAGAGAGAGGGCCGTTGTCGAAGAACGAAACGAGCACCACGCGGTTCTGGTCGTCATATCGCGTTCGGGTCCAGCCGTGAGTCGGCGCGGCTCCGGTCGTTCGATAGGGGTTCGAGACGAGTGTCGGGCGACCCAGCCCGTCGTATTTCGTGTCGACGGTGACGAGGCCCGTGCCGTTCGGATCGGTCGCCTGCTGCTTCACCGCCCGGAAGAGCCCGTCGTACGTCACGATCGTCGTCGACGAGTTCGAGGAGCCGGTCCCGATTGTCTCGGACGTCGACTGCACCGAGAGATCCGCCGCCGGCGCACTGTAAACAACCATCGTCACGCCTACGCCCGCTGGCGGCGTGATCGACTGTATTCTGTCAAAGTTGTCGTAGGAATACGTCGTCGTCTCGCCCGGGTTGTAGCCCGTCGCCGACGTGATGAGCCCCGACCATCTGTTGAAGATGGCGCTCGTGCTCAGCACAGTGGCCGGGCCGCCCGAGGCTTTGGACACCGTGCGAGTCGTCGCGCGCGGGAACGCGTGGAGTGGATCCAGCGGATCATAGAAGTCGATCTGTGTGGTGAAAGCCGCCTCGACCGCACCCGGAGCCAGCGAATTCGCTGAAATGACGCGGATCGCGTTTCCGGCCTCGTCGTATCGCATTCGCGTCGTCGACAGGGGACTGCCATCCTTAGGGTCGAGCGTCACCGACGTCATGTTTCCGCGGATCACCCGGCTAGAGTTGAATGCCGGATTGTGCGTCGCCGTCGACAGTCAATGCACGTCTCGATCGACTCGCCGTCGTATACGTTAGTCGTCATCGACTCGGCTGCGCCTCCCGTGCCGACCGATTCCGTCAACACGAGTGACCTGCTGTGCACGACGTTCGCAATGGTCGCCGAGGTGTAGGTGGCGGACTTCTCGAATGTGCGATTCACCTGCCGCAACACCGTCGATGACGGGGCACCCGCACCCCAATCGAAGACCCTCTCCTGCGTCACGTTGTTGTAAGGCGTCGTGTCGAACACGTAGTCGACCTTCGAGACGAGGTCGAGCCCGTTCTCGAGAATCGTGGTTGTCTTGTCGATGACACGAGGATTGCTCGCCGGCTGGTTCTCGGTCTCGGTCGTCGCACTCGGTATCCATCCAACTGGCGACGCTTGCCGCCAGGTCGCGTGCGATCTGGACCGGTTCACCCAGGTCGAGCCGACAGAGCCCGCCTCTTCGGTCTTGAACTCGAGGCCCTCCTGCCACCTCGTGTAGCCGTCGGACCGGGGAGACCTTACTCCGGTCAACGGGTGGCTGTAGAAGAAGTGGCGCGAGCGATTGATGATCGATGTAGTGCCGATGTACCGAATCACGTCGACGACGGTCTCGGCGGGCGGCGTGCCCACGGCGGGATATCCGACCGACGGATCGTCATAGGAGGTCTTGCCTTCCGGCGAAGCGTCAACAGCCCTGACGTAGGTGCGGCGCTCCTTCAGATATCGGAACACGAACGGACTGGGACCCGTCGGCGTGTTTCCGGCTCCGGCGACTACGTCGAATTCAATCTTTCCATGCGCGGGCGTCTCGACGCTTGCGACTTCTCCGTACCGGTTGTAGAGGAACTTCCACGAATGGCCCGTCGGAAGCACCACGGCGGACGGCATGTTTTCGTTGAAGGGTCCCGTCAGCGTACCGGGCCACAACTCCTCATAGGTCGGGTCCGCATCGGTGACGTAGTCCTGACGCAAGGCGTTCTTCAGCTTCAGCCGAACAACCTTCCAGACCTGGTCGTCGTCGGGGTCCGAAGGATCACGATGCTGGACGACACGCACGAGCAGGTTCGTCTGCCCCGTGACGTCGTCAGGATCGACGATGTTGTACGAGAACTCCGTCACGCGACCGAGTGTGTCCGTGATCGTATGAAGGAACCCGCCGTTCGGCGATCCTGAGTAGTAGGTGTACGAGACCCGATTTCCGTTCCGGTCCTGCATCCAGTCGACGCGTCCGTTCGTAACGCGAAAGCTCGTTCCGTCACGCAGGTAGACGTCGCCGCTGGGATAGGTCTGGAACGGAGGATCGCCGCCCCCGGGAATGAGGCTGATGTCCCAGATGTCGGCCGAGCTCACGAATGTGGCAGCGGAGCCGTCATAGGTGATCCAGACGCTTTTTCGATTGTATGCCTGGAGAGTGCCGCAGTTCGCGGGACCGAGCAGGGACGGCTGGCCGTCGTTTGCCGGATTTGCGTCATCGAGCGTGTCGCGAAACTCGTACTCGGTGCCATCGGGCGCGATGAACGTGATGCGCGTCAGCGTCTCCTGATTCCCCGCAGGCTCAGAGCCGCAATTCCCCGACGACGGGTTCCATCCACTGTGACGGGCGACGAGTCGACCCGTGTTGATTCGCCAACCCGGAGCGATGAACGTCCCGTTGTCCCACTCGTCATAGGTCGGCACATTGTAGGAGTTCTGCGGGTTCGGTCGATCCGTGACCATTCGCCAGAACTTCGAGTTGTACGACAGTGTCGCGCCGGCACCCATACCAGCTCGACCGCCGGACATGCTCAGGGGAAACTGCATCGACACGTTGCCGTTGAAGAGATTCACCTTGTCAAAGTCGCTTCCACCGAAGCTCCCGAGCGGCGGCGTGCCCTTCGCCTGCCCCGTCGGTGTCGAGTTATCGGTGCTGGACTGCTGCTGCGCCGCGGCGGAAATGCCGAAGGCCAATATTGCGACGAATGAAATGGCGGCGAGACGAAGGTAGCGAGACATGGGTTTCCTCAACGTTGGCGATATCGATATGGATGGAGCGAGCGCACGACGGCATCCCGATCGCGCGAGCGCACTGACGCTGGCTCTCACTTGGAGAAGTCAGTTCACGGAACGACGGTGACGCGGATCCTTCGGTCGGGATGTGAAGTCGATGACACGAAGTACTCGCCGGGCTTCACGTCGATGTCGAACCAGCGGTTCTCACGATCGCGAATCGTGAAGGACCGACTGGCTTCCGTATCTCCGGGACGCTCGATGTTGATCGTGAGATCTTCGCCCTGTCGAGCGGACGAATTGCGGATGAGCAGGTGATGGACGCCCGCCTGCAGCACCAGTTCGTCTACTCCGAACCCGAGCGGGTTGAGTGCGAGAATCAGTGTCTGATCCGTGTTTGCGGGTATCGTGACCGGGGTCGTTCCAGCCTCCGAGTCTTGAGCCGGCATCGAAGCCAAAGCCGGGAAGGCTCGCACGAACCAGGGCCGTGCTGAGACCAGAATCGCAACACAGGATGCAAAGACCAGCACCTTGATGACGGTGCGGCGCCTTTTGCTCGCCCCAACCGGCCTGGAAATACTTGACATGGCAACAACTCCAGATGTTCGAATGTAGAACTTGGTTAACTGCGCCGTCCTCGGCGGACGAACTGCTGATATCCACTCGGGAAAAAACTCTCCCTACTAGGTACAGCGTCGTTTGGGGACCGGATCGTGTCATCGGTCCCCACTTTTTCTTTTCGAGCGCTTCGTCGCGGTGCCCGGAGGGGGCGGTTGACGGTTCCCAACGGAACTCCGCCGGGCATCGACACGGGGCCCGGCGGTGTGCCCGGCGCCCCGCCCCGGACGCGGTCACGGACCGGTTTGTCGTACACTCCACCGCTACCGACTCGGAGAGACCGATGGACGAACACTTCAGGCCTGAAGCCGGACTCGAGCTCGACGATTACGTCCGAGCCGGCGACACCAACGCCGTCTGGCACCTGATCCGCTACCTCTGGGCGCTCGAATATCTCGCCGACCAACCGTCCATTGCCCGCCTTCTCGACCTCGGCTGCGGCGCCGGCTACGGCACCTACCTCATCGCAAGCCGCTTCCCGGAGGTCACGGTCCTCGGCGTCGACTATGACCCGGCCGCCATCGAAGCCGCGCGCGCGGCGTATTCCCTTCCAAACCTGCGCTTCGCCCTCGGCGACGCGACCCAGTGGGAAGCGACGATCGGCAACGACATCCACGATTGCATCGTTTCGTTCGACGCCATCGAGCACATCGAACACCGCGAGCTCGTGATGCAGGGCATCGTCGAGCACCTTTCACCCGCTGGTGTTCTCCTGCTCTCGACTCCCTGCGCGTGGGCGAGCCCCGTGCTCAAGCCCGGCTGGGAATTCCACAAGATCGAATATTCGCTCGCGACACTCTTCGACATGCTGCGGCGCTATTTCGGCCGGCTGCTCAGACCCGACGACGGCTCACTGCCCCACGTCGAGGTATTTGACCGGCTCGCCGGCACCGGGATGGAATACCTGCTGCTGCTGAACCCCGTTGTCTGCGAGCGGCCGATTCTCATCGACAATCCGTACCGAGCCTCCTTGCCGGACGAAACGCAGCAGAACGCGGACGGCGGCCTGCGTGGCATCTCGGGCGACTGGGGGGCGTGGGGCTATGACATGCCCGGCCTCGTTGACATTCGAACCGGGCTCGCGCGCCTCTTCGCCCCGGGCGACGTGGATGGCGAAACGGTCGAGTTCGACATCGGAGTCAGCGGGAACGAATGGCAGGTTGTCGCGGGAGACTGGGACGCAGACGGCATCGACACCATCGGCGCATTGAACACCGAGACCGGCGAGGTCCTCCTCCTGGCCCGCAACGAGCCCGGAGCGCAACGGATCACGTTCCAGTTCGAGGGCGCCTGCCCGACGTCGCTGCTTCTTGCCGGAGACTGGGACGGAGACGGGACCGATACGCTCGGCCTCTTCGACCCGGAAACGCGAGTCTTCCGTCTCAAGGACAGCAACGCCGACGGCCCGCACGATCGCGCCTTCGTCTTCGGACCGGAGCTGGGTGGGATGCGACCCGTGGCCGGCGACTGGTCGAGCGCGGGCGTCGACTCTGTCGGCGTCTATTCGCCGAGCTCGGCCAAGTTCTACCTGCGGATCGCCGAGCGGCCCGACGACACCAACCTGTTCATCAACTTCGGAGTCGCGGGCTGCCTGCCCATCGCCGGCGACTGGAACGGCGACGGCATCGACACGATCGGCGTGTGCAACCTGGCAGATCGCCAGATCTACCTGCGAAACTCGCACTCACCGGGGCCCGCAGACGTCTGCATTCCGATTCCGTCGCCCGTGCACGACTGATCCGTTCGCGGCTGCATCGCGTCTGTCCGCAGGCCTGCTCGCTGAACGAAACCGCTGCGCGGTAGACAGCTTCCGCAAAGACGAGTCTGCGGTTTCAAGAACCGTCCGTGGGACGCTCGCTACCGCTCGCGGCTCAAGGAACGGGGACCCGGGGGAGCGTCCTGCTTGGTAGTGCACGATGTGGGTTGTGCCCGTTTTACGAGCCGCGAGCGGTAGCGAGCGTCCTACGGACGGTCGATCGGTTCCGATCACGTCTGTAAGCCCAACGACGATTCTGCGACTTCAGGCACCGTCCGCAGGCCTGCTCGCTACCGCTCGCGGTTCCGATGCATGGGGCCGTCTCGGGAATTGCTCAATCACGGCGACAGTCCCCCCTGACGACATTCGTCCGTCCATTTGGCTATACTGCCGCCTTCCATGAGCGACCAAGCCCACCAGCGCCGCATCCCGGAGTGGCTGATCCTCACGATCGTCTTCCTCTGCGCAGTCGCGCTAGTGATCTCGCGCCGCCCCGACGCCATTACCAACCCGCAGTTCTTCGGCGAAGACGGCTTCTGGTTCAGCAAGGTCCACGACGACGGACCGCTAGGCGCTCTGCTCGCCGCAAACCCGAACCGCGGCTACTTCTACGCCGTGCCGATGCTCGGCGCCTGCCTCGCCATGCTAGTGCCGCTCCGGTACGCGCCCCTCGTGATGAACGTCATCGCGATCGCGATCATGGCCGCTCCGGCCGTCCTGATCTGCTCGTCGCGTTTTGCGGCGTCGGTCCCGCCACTCTGGGGCCGCCTCGCCATCGCGTTCCTCTACCTCGCACTCCCGAACACGTGGGGACTCATCGGATCCGCCATCACGAGCCAGTGGTATCACGGCGCTCTCGGGCTCGCGATCGTCGTCGCCACCCCGAGTGAGCGCGTCGCGTGGCGGGTCTTCGACGTCGTCGCGCTTTTCCTGCTCGGCCTCTCGGGCCCGATCGCGCTGTTCCTCGTCCCCGTCATCGCGCTGAAATGGTGGGTTCGGCGCGAGAAGTGGATGATCCCGCTTTTCGCTATCGCCGCAGCCACTTCGGCCATTCAGGTGATCACGACTATCGTGCGCGAACCGCCCTCGACGATGCAGGTCGACCTCGGTGCGACGCCAATGGCGTTCTTCAAGCTCACGACGCTGCGCGTCGCGTATGCCGTCCTGTTCGGTGAAACTCGCACGCTCGAAATCGTCACCGCCGAGCCCTCGGCGTGGACGAGTGTTCCGGCGATCCTCATCGGCGCGGTCGTAGTGCTCGCCATATTCGGAGCGGCGGCCTGGAAGGGGCCACTCGAGCTCCGGCTCGTGCTCGTGTTCACGGCGCTCATCACGGGGGCGTCGCTCATCGGTCCCATGCCGCTCGCCTACACGCAAACCTACTGGGAAGTCCTCGCAAGGCCCGGCGCCGGCAACCGGTACGCCTTCTTCCCGGTGCTCGCACTGCTCGTCTCGCTTTTCTGGCTCGCGACGCGCAAGCCTCTGGCGCTTCGCATCGCGGGCGCCGCCGCGCTCGCTGTCGTGTGCATCGGCGGAGTGCGTCGCGACTGGCGCGAAGCACCCCACCGCGATTTCGGCTACCCCGGATACGTACGACAATACGAGCTTGCGGCCCCCGGCGAACGCGTCCAGATACCGCATCCGCCGAACTGGGGCCTCGTTCTCACGAAACGCTGACGGCGGTCAGGAGTGTGGTGTGATGTGCCGCACTGGATCGATCCGGTCATTCGCGGTCCCGAACAATCCAAAGCGGCGCTTCACGCCGCACTCCAAGGCGCTTCGCGCAGGAATCGCTAATGCGCCGCCCAGCGTCCGACCAGCGGGGTCATGCCCGGTGCGCCGAACTGGATCTCACGATCCGGCGGGCCGTCCGAGAGTGCGTTGCGCAGGAGGAACACGCCCTTCGCCGGATCGTACGCCCCCACCGAATCTCGCCCGTCCCCATCCCAGTCGCCTACGATTGGCACCGAACCCGCGGACCCGAACGAAAACGTATGGGCCGCCGGGCTCGAGACGTTCAGATCCGACAGGAAAAACGTCCTCGTCGACGGATCGTAGATCCCGATCGAGTCCTTGCCGTCGCCGTTCCAGTCGCCGGCCACAGGCACCATGTCCGGGGCTCCGAAGACGAACGTCTCGACGGCCGGCGCAGACGCGTTCCTGTTCGTCAGAAAGAACGTCGCCGACTTCGGATCGTAGATGCCGACCGAGTCCTTGCCGTCGCCGTCCCAATCGCCGGTGATCGGCTTACGGTTCGTCTCTCCGTACGTGAACGTGTCCTTGGCTGGCGCCGACACGTTGAGGTCCGTCAGGAAAAACGCGCCGTTTGCCGGATCGTAGATGCTGATCGACTCGAATCCATCGCCGTTCCAGTCGCCGACGATTGCCACCGAGTTCACGCCGCCGTAGGTGAACGAGTTCGCTTCCGGGCCATCGCCGGTCTGAAGGAAAAACGTGCCCGTCGCCGAGTCGAACACGCCCGCTCGGACGGCGGACTTCGCGGCAGCTGTCGACGTCGGCGAGGGAGCCGAATTTGTTGTCGGCGCCGTCTGCGTACATCCCGGCGCCACGAGCATCACGGCGATCGTCAATGCGAACGCCGCCATCTCTCCATTTCTCAGCACTAGAGTCTTGTGTCGGTTCATCTCGTCTTACGCTCCCCAATGTGGCCCGAATGGCTCGGGCGGGCTTTCGGCCGTTCTTCCAAAGTCCCGCATCGGGTGGAAGCAGCGACCCTTCGGCCGGTCAGCACCAGGTTCCTTTCTTGATGATGTCGTGCCAGTCGTTCATGTCGAAGCGCCGAAGCGCGATGAAGATGTCGATCTGCCCGTATAGGGGGCGTGGAAAAACGATCGAGGGCTTTGGACCGTGGGTCGATGGATCGTAGGCACCCTGGTCGGGAGGCGCATCGAGCGGCAGGATCGCCGGCGCCTCGCTCGACAGCACCGGATCGCGGTACGAGATATGGTACTGATCGAGTCCGAGCGATTCGAATAGCGCGGCGAGCTGGTCGAGGCGCGGGTGCATCGGACAGTTCGTCCAGTCGTGCCAGTAGTACTTTAGCCCCAGCGATCGGAGATAGTCTTCGTCCTCGTACGACACCATCCGGATGTAGATGAAGTCGGTCGCCCACCTTGCGGCGCGGTCGAGGACCGTCCTGATTGCCGCAAGCGACGGCATGAGGATCGGCGAGTCGACCAGGCTGACGAACCGGACCGAGCCGTCTGGAAAGTCGATCGCCTGCGGATCCGAGAAGACCGAGTCGACTCCACGTGACCTGGCCGAGTCGACGATCTTCTGGTTGTTCGAAATGCAGAGGCCGCGCCCTCCGAACTGTTCGACGAGATGCTCGGTCGAACGCTCGTGCGCGAGGCTGATGTCGATGAAGTCGTATTCGCCGGCGACGGGAGGCGTCTGAAACGGCGTCACTGGCGAGCTGAAGGAGACCGAGATCCGGTCCCCGTCGCCATCGGACGCCGGCGGCGCGTGCGGCGGCTCTGGGCGCGGCCAGCTCACGATCTGCTTGTGCGGCGCCTCGTATTCACAGGCCATGTAGGCCTCGACGACTTCCGCCGCGGGTCCGAGAAGGCGCGCCTCGCCCTGGTCGAGCCAGATGGCATTCGAACAGAGCCGGCGGATCTGCTCAGGACTGTGCGAGACGAAGAGGATCGTGACTCCCCGTCGCTGGAACGCGTCGATCCGCTCCATGCATTTGAGCTGGAAGCGGCTGTCGCCCACCGTTAACGCCTCGTCGACGATGAGCACGTCGGCGTCGACGTCGGTGGCGACGGCAAACGCCAATCGCGTCGTCATGCCGGTCGAATAGTTCTTGATCGGCACGTCGATGAATCTCTCCAGCTCGGCAAACTCGACTATCCGATCGAATCGCTCGTCGATGCTCGTCCGGGGAAACCCGAGCAGCGAACCGTAGAGGTAGACGTTTTCGCGCCCGGTCAGGTCCGAGTCGAACCCCGCCCCGAGCTCGAGGAGCGGCGCGATGCGGCCCTTCGCCTCGACCGTTCCAAGTGTCGGTCGAATGACGCCGGCAATGACCTTGAGAAGCGTCGACTTGCCGGCGCCGTTGCGCCCGACGATGCCGAATACCTCGCCACGGCCGGCGGTGAAGCTCACGTTGCGCAGTGGCCAGAACTCTTCGATCTCCACGGGTCGGCGCTCGAGAAAGCGGATGACCGTTTCGCGAAGCGAGAGGGTTACTTCCTTTTGAAGCGAGAGCCGCACCGAGAGATCATCGACGCGGACGGCGGGCTCGTCGCTTGGCCCGGCCACGGGGCCGGCAACGGTTTCGGACTGCTCGACGAATGCTCCGATCTTCGACATTCCAGCGCCTATCCCCTGCCGACTCGCGAACGTACCCAGACCCCGACCGAAGACAGGTCGCGCGACCGGCTCGCCATCGCGCCGGGAAACCCGCCCGGTGGTCGGTTCACCGCCTGCGCGGCCTTCAGAAGTCCCAATGAGCCTCCCACCCCTCGACACTCGTGATGCGTTGCCACTGCGCATCCGAGACCGCCGGGCTCAGCCGGACGAAGATGTCGAATTTGCCCCAGACCGGCCGGTCGAATTCGACGACAGGCTTTGGTCCATGTGTTGCGGCATCGTACCGGACCGTGTCGGGCGGCGCCGAGAGCGGCACGACCGAATCGTGACTGGTGTCGGTGTAGAGCATGTGCGGCACGACGGCGTAGTCATTCCATCCGAACTCTTTGAAGATCCTGCGGAAATCGTCGATCTTCATCATGTTCGTGTGGTCCGTCCAGTCCGTCCAGTTGAGGCGCACGCCGAGGCTCGACAGGTACTCGACGTCCTCGAAGCTCGGATGCCGGATCACGAGAAAGTCGCGCGCTGCGGTCGCCAGGCGGCGCACGACCGTCACGGCGTCGCGCTCGCACGGCAAATGCTCGAGTACATCCATCGCGGCGGCGAACTCGACACACCGCGCGGGAAGCTCGAGGTCGTTCATCAGGAGGTTGCAGAACATGGCGTCGAAGCCGGCGGCGCGCGAGGCCTCGACGTATTCGAGGTGGTAGTCCAGCCCAAGCCCGGGGAGACGTCGGAATCGGCGCTCCAGGTGGCTCGTCGAGGCTCCGTCGCCACAGCCTGCGTCAATGAACGCATAGCGGCCGGTGGAGAGCGCCTCGATCACCTTCAGGCTCATTGTGTCGATCTCGATCACGGGACCGCTTCCCCTCCAAACGCCGTCGATAGGCAGACCGGTTAGTATGGACACTGGCGCGACCGGGTGACAACTGTTGTAGGGCAAGTTCCGGGTCCAACACGACCGACCCAGAACTCTCAAGAACGGGCGGTCCACGCATCAGTACCGGGCGCGGTAGCGCTCGGGTCAGCCTCTCCGTTAACCTGCGCCTGGTGTCGTCACACGCCCGGGATCGACCCGAGCGCTACCGCGCCCGGTACTGATGCGTGAGGCCTGCGACCCGAACACTTCCGAATCGCTTCCGAACCGGATCCGCGGCCGCGGTATCCATTGCCGTTGCAGTCAGTTAGATTTCGGGAAGAAGAACGGAAGTCGGACGTGTCAGTATCCACGACGCTTTGGAGTTCGGCCGATCCGGCCGACGATCTGTTGAGCTTATGATCGAAGGGTGCACACGGATTTCCTCTTCGATCGAACGAAAGAGGTGGAGTCTGATGAAGCCGTCGAAGCAATTGACTGTCGTAATGCTGGCGCTCCTCGTGGTGTGGGCCCCTTGCAATGCCTCGAACACGCTGGCGAACGAGGCGGCTCGCGAGCCGATTCCCTATCGAGCGGCACCCGGCTCCGGGGGTATCCCGATGTTCTTCGAACAGAACGCCGGCCAGTCTGACGAACGCGTGCGATTCGTCGGTCGGGGACAGGCCTACGCGGTCCTGCTGACGGACACCGAAGCCGTGTTCAAGCTCGCGCCCGCCAGCCGTGATGAACAGGGCACCGACGTACGCATGCAATGGATCGGTGCCAATACGCACGCCCGCGTCGTTGCCGACGTCCCGCTCTCCGGGAAGAGCAACTACATGCTAGGGAACGACCCGGCGGCGTGGAAGACGGACATCCCCACCTTCGGGAAGGTGAAGCACGAAGAGGTCTATCCGGGTGTTGATCTGGAGTTCTACGGGAAAGGGGAGTTGCTCGAGTACGACGTCGTCGTCAAGCCTGGCGCAGACGCGCACGATGTACGGCTGAGATTCACGGGCACGGAAGATGTCAGCATCGATGAAGCCACTGGCGACCTCGTCCTGGCAGTCGACGGTGGAGAGCTTCGGCATCAGAAGGCTGTCGCGTACCAGCCGACATCGGCCGGAAAGCGGCCGATCGTCTCGCGCTATACAGTCACTCCGGCCGGCGACGTTGGCTTCGAGGTCGGCGATTACGATTCCTCGCAGCCCCTTGTCATCGATCCGGTGGTCACAAGCGTCCAGTTCCTCGGCGGAGCGCAGAGTGAAGATCACATTGTGGGATTTACCACCGACTCATCCGGCGGCATGTACTTGACCGGAAGCACGAGATCCCATGACTTCTCGCCAGTTCCGACGGCGTATGACAATTCATTCAATGGAGACGTCGATGCCTTTGTCGTGAAGCTCGACTCCGCGACGGGTTCGGTGGTCTATTCCACCTACCTGGGATCTACTGACGGCGATGTCGGAACCGGTATTGCAGTCGACGGATTGGGGGCCGCGTACGTGACCGGATTTACCCAATCGCCGATGTTCCCGACAACAGCGGGAGCCTACCAGGAAACCTACACGGGTGGAGATGACGGCTTCGTGTGCAAACTTGCGCCAAATGGATCTGCGCTCGACTATTCGACGTTCGTTGGCGGGACTGCATCAGATACCCCGACCGATATTCTCGTCGACGGTATCGGTCGCGCGACTGTGGTCGGCCAGACGACTTCATCGGACCTCGAAACCCTCGACGGGGCGTTCGATCGAACTCTCTCCGGCCTCTCGGATGCCTTTGCGATCAGGCTCAGCGCTACTGGCGCGACGCTCATCCAGGCAACGTATCTTGGAGGGACAGGCCCCGAACTGGCCACTGCTGCAGCATTCACCGTCGAGGGTGATTTCGTGCTGGTCGGGGAAACGAGCTCCTTCAACTTCCCGACCTCGATCGGGGCCTTCGATAACAGCTTCGATGGTGTTCGTCCCGAGGGCTTCGTCACCAGACTCTCGGCAGGCCTCAACGCGATGACTTATTCGACTTTCGTTGGCACGTCCGGCGAAGACCGCGTGCGGGATGTCGTCGTCAATTCATCGGGTCAAGCCAGCATCGTCGGACGGACTTCCTCGCCGGACATGCCCGTTACGCCGAATGTGCCGCAACCGACTTTCGGAGGCGGCACCGAGCCTGATGGATTCGTAGGTCGCGTCTCCGCCGACGGAACGGTACTCGAGTACTTCACTTATCACGGCGGCGGCAATTTTGACTCTTGCGACGCCTTGGCCATCGACCAAGGCGGCGCGCTCTGCGTTTCGGGATATACCTTTTCCGCGGATCTACCAACCACCGTCGGTGCATATGACACGACGTTGACTGGCAACAGCGATGCCCTCGTGGCGAAATACACACCGTCGGGACAGTTGTCCTTCTCGACGTTCCTGGGCGGGAATGGGGGCGAACTGGCAGTCGGAATCGGCATTGGTGCGATGGGCAGCATCGTCGTCGCGGGCGATACGCAGTCGGGTGACTTCCCGACGACGTTGATGAACCGGACTGGCGACGGCTTCGACGGTTTTGTCACAGTGCTCGCTTCCGACGGAGCCACCTTGGTTCACTCAACGCTCGTTGGCGGCATCCTGGCCGTCGGTGGTGGCACCGGTGACGAGGCCAAGTCGGTTGCCAGCGCTCCCGATGGATCAGTTTATGTCGCAGGCGGGACAACATCCGTCAACTTTCCCGGAACTCCTGGTGGAGTCGATCTCGATACCGGCGTCGGCTACAGTGGATACATCGTCCGACTGGATTCGTCGGGCCAATCACTCCTCTGGTCCACCGTTATCGGGGGATCTCTTGACGACACGGTCGACGCCATTGCACGCGCTCCGGACGGCGACGTCATCGCTACCGGTTCCACGTTCTCGAGCGACTTTCCGACGTCGGCAAACTGCCTCGACTCGACCTATGCCGGCTCCACTGACACCTTTCTACTCCGCATAAGTGCGGACGGCACTATTCTCAGATATGGAACGTATCTCGGCGGAGTGGGCGACGACTACGGAACGTCGATCGCGATCGACTCGACCGGAGCCGCCTACGTCACAGGAACGACGAATTCAACTGACTTTCCCACGACTCCGGGAGCGTACGACACCACCGATTCCGGCTTCAGCTACGAGGCGTTCGTCTCGAAACTGGATTCCACCGGTTCGACGCTGCTCTACTCGACGTATCTGGGCGGTTCGAATGCCGAGAATGGGATCGCGATTGCCGTCGACGGCCTCGGCCGCGCGGCGGTGGCCGGCCAAACGAACTCGACCGATTTCCCGACCACCGCGGGAGCCTACTCGACCGTTCACAGCGGTGCGTTCGACCTCTTCGTCACCAAGCTGAACGCAACCGGCACGGCAGCCGTTTTCTCGACCTTCCTTGGCGCCTCCGGAAGCGAACAGCCGGGCGGCATCGTGATCGATTCTCTAGACAATGTCATCGTTTCCGGTGCAACGAACTCGACCACGTTTCCCACGACGCCAGGTGCATTTGACACCACGTTCAACGGCGGGTTCGTTGACGGTTTCGTCACCGGTCTCAATGCAACCGGATCGCAGCTAGCGTTCTCGACTTTCTACGGGGGCAGCGACGTCGATGTATGCACCGGCCTCGCCCGCGACTCGTTCGGCAATCTTTGGGCCTGCGGATGGTCGGTATCGCCCAATTTGCCGCTGTCTCCCAACGCGTTCGATTCAACGGCTTCAGGTGGACAGGACGGCTTCGTGGTGGCCCTTGACGCGGTGTGCGCGTCGAGCTCGTACGCCACCGTGGTTGGCGGCGTGAACAACGATGTGATCTACGCGCTGTCGATCGACGCGAACGACGCCGTGACGCTCGTGGGTCTGACGACTTCGCAGGGGTTGGCACCCGCTGGATTTGGCGCCGACGATGGCCTTAGCGCATTGATTGTCCGGCTCGTTCGGGCGGCGGACACTCCCGGACTATACGTGCCGTCCTCGGGCGCGTGGTTTCCGAGATTCGTGAATGCGTCCGGGCCCGCAAATCTTGTCTTCACCTATGGCGCCGGCGGCAGCGGGCTCGTTCCCCTCGCCGGCAACTGGGACGGAACCGGCGGCGATTCACCCGGACTCTACGATCCCTCGACGGGAGCGTTTTTCCTGCGCAACTCCAGCAGCCCTGGTCCCGCCGACCTCGTCTTCACGTTCGGCCCGGGCGGCTCAGACTTCGTTCCGCTTGCAGGTGACTGGAACGGCGACGGCACGGACACGATCGGTATCTACAGCCTGACGTCCGGCGCGTTTTTCCTGCGAAACGCGAACGCCGGGGGCCCCGCCGACCTCGTCTTCACGTTCGGTCCGGGAGGCCCCGGCTTCACACCGGTCGCCGGCGACTGGAACGGTGACGGCACGGAGACCATCGGGATCTACCAGACCTCGTCCGGTGCGTTCTTCCTCCGGAACGCCAACGCCAGCGGAGGCGCCGACCTCGTGTTCACGTTCGGTTCAGGCGGTGCCGGCGTCGTTCCGGTCACGGGTGACTGGAACGGTGACGGAACGGATACAATTGGCGTCGTGCTGCAGTCGTCCGGCTTCTTCTTCCTGCGGGACTCGAACTCGGGTGGACCCGCAAACCATGCATTTGGCTATGGCGCCGGAGGCGAAACGCCGGTCGTCGGAAACTGGGCTGGATAGATCATTCATGTGTGAACCGGGAATTCAAACGAGGTTGGGCGTCTTCCTGCTGCTTTCGACCGTCGCCGTCGCGGCGTCTTGTGCAACGAGTCCGACGGTCACGGCGCCTCGCAACGCCAACGAGGGGACGCGCTCCGGCGCTGCATCCGCAGCGGTCGGTGTCGACGTCCCGGGCGTCTACGATCCGGCGACGGCGAGCTTCTTTCTGGCGACCGCAGGCGACGCGACGATTGCCGTGAACTATGGGGGTACCGGTATGGTACCCCTCGCCGGCGACTGGAACGGTGATGGGTCTCAGACGATCGGGATCTATGACGCGGCGCACGCCATGTTCTATCTCAAGAACTCGAACGAACCAGGCGGCGCGGACCTCGTGTTCCTCTACGGTCCGGGTGACTCGATTCCGCTCTCCGGTGACTGGAATGGCGATGGGAAGGACACGGTCGGGATCTACGACGCGAAGAGCGGGACGTTTTTCCTGACGGATGTCAACGCGACCGGCAACGCGCTGTACACGTTCACATTCGGTGCCGAGAACAGTCGCCCGGTCGTTGGCGACTGGGACGGCGACGGACGTGACACGGTTGGCGTCTACATTCCGGAGAAGGCGCTGTTTTTCCTCACTGACGGCCTCAAGGGCGAGCCGGGCGGCGTTCAGGTCGAATTCGCCGCGCTTGAGCTCGTGCCGGTGGCCGGCGACTGGGATGGCGACGGCAAAGACTCGATCGGCGCCTACGACCCGAAGAACGGGACGTTTCTCCTGCGAAACGCCCTCAACGGCGGGCCCGCCGACATCACGCGTTCACTTGGCGCACCCGGACTCGTTCCAATTGTCGGCCGCTGGTCGCGCTGACACTCAGCGTTTCGTCAGCGTGAAGCTCCACCCGGGAGGGTGCACGATCTGCACCTTGTCACCGGGCCGCGCCCGGTCGTAGGCCTCGACGTATTGTCGGTACTCGAAGTCGCGAAGCGGCGGTTCCCTCCAGTCGCCGCGGACTCCACCGAGGACGACCACGGCGACAAGTCCGATCCCGGCCCTCCGGACCCACGTCGACCCGTCCGTCGCAAGCCGCACGAGACCGATCGAGAACACCACGAGCGGCACGAAGAAGTAGCGGTTCCCGTTCCCGGGAACCGCGAGGGCCTGCCAGTAGCCCAGATCCGAGTAGACCGAAGCAGGAGGCCACGCAAGCGACCCTGCGGTGATCAACAGTGCGAATACCAGGAGCAACTGCCACGACGGGCCGCCGCGCCAGGCGATGGCCGCGACGAGGCCGGCTCCGAAGATCATGAGCGCGACGACGATGGCGACGCCGAACACCGGATCGTCGTCCGAGCCCGCGATCTGCCGGAGTCCCGACTCGCCCCGACGAGCACGAACACGATTTTCGTCGCGAGCAGGTTCGCGAGCGCCCAGACCGACGCGCCGAGCGGCGCGTTGCCCTCCGTCGACGGCGCCGTCACGACGATGCTGATCGCTTGCACCGCCGCCGTCGCAACGGTCACCGCGAGCATCGTCGTGGACCAGCGATCCCGTCGGCGCCACCAGACGATCGCCGCGATTGGGATCAGAAAGACCGGCGTCGGCCCCGACAATCCGCAAAGCGCCGTCGCTGTCACGTCGAATGCCCAGCCGGCGCGCGAGCGAGCAGGTCGGGCGACGAGGACGAACGCACCCAGCATCGCTACGTGCCATTGCGTGAACGTCATGTTCGCCATCATCGTCCACGCTCCTGGCAACGCCGCGTACAGAAGTGCGGCCGCGACGCGCGACGCGCGCGACTCTAACAGCGTCGAACAGCGGCTCGACGCGAGGAACGCCGGCGTCACCGCCGCTACTGCAACGGCGCACGCGTTCATCACGAGCGGCGCCCAGGCTAGCGGAACGCACACCGCCGCCATCGCGCCCAGTCGCGGCACGGTGTGCAGGTATCCCCGGTAGCTAGGTTCCAGCAGCGCGCGAAGTCCGCCCATCTCGTGCGCCGTGGCGAACCACTGCTGCCCATCCTCTATGTAGAACTGGGCGTTCAGGAACGCGTCGGGCCGCCGCGAGACAACTATGACAATCGCCGCGACGAAGACCCCGGCCATCCAGCGCCACTCGTTAGCCGAGACCGCCGAATCCGGACGTGCGGCACGTTCGTCGGACTCCGGCTGGACGTCCGCTTCTACCACTCGATGCCCTTCGCTTTCGGAATCACCTTGCGGCCGACGAAGCGGAATTCCTCCACGGCGAGATCGACGAGCGGAAAGCGCTCAGACAACTCGGTCGGGATGTCTCGCGGATGGACGATCCGCATGCTGAAGTGGCGGATCTCCCAGCCGACCCTTCCGACCGCGGCAAGGAACTCCGACACCGTGACCTTGTTCAGATAAACGCCCTCGTCGATCCGCGCCGGGTCAGGCGAGTCGAGCAGGTAGTAGCGGCTGGACGGGTCGAGGTGCTCCCAGTTCTCGAGCTTGACCGGATGGTTCACGTGCGCACCGGCGTGCGAGTAATAAAGCGGGCTGATCGTGATGTAGACGTATTTGCCGAGTGCCACGAGCCGGTCCATCTCTCGAAGCGCCGCGCCGACGTCCTTCAGGTGCTCGAAAACCGAGTGGCTGTAGATGAGGTCGAAGTGAGCATCCGGAAAGTCGACGCCGGTCTCGATGTTGGCGGTGATGAACTTGAGCTTCGGATTGCGGTCCGAGTAGTCGACGATGTCGAGGCAGTAGTGCTCGGCGAAGTGGTCGTTGTAATTCACTTCCGGCCCGTCGAACCCGACACCGACGCCCATCACCCGATGGATCTTCGACATGTCCGCGTTCTCGGCGAGCGTCTTGAAGAGCGACATCCAGATGACTCGCGTTTCGTCGACTTCGGCAGACACGGAAGAGTCGACCGCGGCGAGGCGCTCGAGCCACATCCGCATCGAGACGAAAGGCGGCGGCGCGGCCGAAACGAGCTCGAGTCCGCCGACGCGGCCGGCTTCTTCGAAGAGCCGCTCGGCAAACGCATCCAGCTCTTCCACCGTGTGCTCGAGTACCTCGGCACGCCGGCGGAGCTCCTCGGGCTCGTCAGGTCTCGGCGAGGAGCGGCGGAGCAGCGTGGCTTCCGCAGCGAGCTCGGCCGCGCGAACGCGGAGGCGAAGGGCCTCGATGCGGGCTATTTCGGCTTCGGCGTGGATCCGTTCGACCGTGTCGAGCTCGCCCGCGGGATAGCGTGATCGTGGGAACCGATCCCGCAGCGCACGCAGCGCCGGATGGTCGAAACCGTCGATGGAGGCGATCCGTGGGAAATATGAAGCGCTCATCGAAGCGCGCATACGCGCAAGCCAGGAGGCCGTCTCCGAGACGAATGCCGCGTCGTATCCAGCGAGGTCACGCCCACAATCGCCACACGCGGACTGCAGCTCAGCGCGGTCGTTGTATTGCTCTGTGAGGCAGCTCGTGACGGACCGGCGGATCGCCCGGATCCGATCGGAATTCCAGACCTCGGAAACGGTGCATCGCCCGAGATTGCCGAGCGCGCGGGTGGTGTCGGAGCGGACGTGCGAACACGTCCACACGTCGAGGGCGTCGTCGATCGTGCAATGAAACCACGGCAACAATATGGCAATTGAAAACGCTTCAAGGCGCTCTGTTGACTCGCCATCCGGGATTCCGAGGCCAGAGATGCTCACGTAACCCGCCGCGGCGTCTTCGGCAATTGACGGTTGCAGAGTCGACTGCTGCTCAGGCGCATGAAAGTCGAGCTGCATGCGACCGGCGTGAAGCTCCCTGCTGAGCGCAATTAGGTCCGTACACTCGGTGCCGGCGTTGGAGGGCACGACGTACGCGGTCACGAGCTTGGGGAAGTGCCAGCCGCGCCGGTTTCGTTCGTCGCGCAGATAGGCGACGTTTCTTATTGCCGCCGGATCCACGCCGTCTGGTGGAACGTCAAACCGGACCGTCACCGATTGCGCCTCAGTCTCGAGAAGGGCATGCGACAAGTCCGCCGCAAGGCTCGCCGCGGCGAGATCGACGCTTGATAGAGTGGCGCCCGTGGCCGCGATCGAGCCAACGAGATCGACGAGCTCCGTCGCTGCGTCGAATTCGGGATCCACCACCAGGCTGATCGCCACGAGGTTCATCGCCGAGAGCTCGTCGAGCACTTCTCGGAGTCGTGCGAGGCTGGATCGGAGCCCGGCCTTTCCGACCAGAATGTCGACGTGAAACGGCCCGTACGGAAGGACGTCGCGAACGACGTGCGATCGGATCAGTTCCTTCTGCTTGTCGCCGAGCAGATACCAACCGTAGCTCACCTGTCGCTCCTTGGTCCGTCGGTCAGGCGCGAGATGGTATCACGGGAGTTGAAGTGACCAACGTGACTAATGCGGAACCGGGAGCGCTAGCGTGGCCGGGCCTCTGCGCCTTTGCGTCTGCCCTTTGCGTCTCTGCGGGAAACTGTCCGTGTGGAAGAACAGTTTCCCGCAGAGACGCAAAGGGCAGACGCAGAGACGCAAGTAGGCAGCCTCGCCAACTTCCAGGAAGCTACTCCTCGTCGCAATCGATATGCACAACGGGGGACGCGGATCGTCTCCGTGTCCCCCGTCGAGGTTGCAGGCAGAAACCCGCGGTTGTCGCCGATCCTAGAAGATGAACCGGACGCCGAGCTGGATCTGTCGCTCTGTGCTCTGGATCGTGTTCAGGATACGACCGAAGTTGCCGTCACCCCGGAAAATGACCGGAGTGCCGTACTGCGGCGTGTTGAACAGGTTGAACGCCTCGATGCGGAACTCCACGTCGAGGTTCTCGGTGAGACCGACGCGGCGGAACAGCGACGCGTCGACCGTCAGGTAGTTCGGTCCGTAGAGCGAATTGCGCTCCATCTGATCGTTCGGGCCCGTCGAGTCGACGAACGCCGCCGGGTTCAGGAACCGGTCCGGATTGTCGCCATCGAGCCGTGGGTCGCCGATCAGGTTCGCGCGGTTGAAGCCGCCGAAGACCGTGAACGGAGCGCCGCTCGACCACGACACGATCGAGTTGGCCTGCCAGTCGCCGAAGATGTAGCGAACCGCGTCCGACTTGCCGTCGAGGTCGCCCACTTCGTACGAACCGGCCCACGTGAAGCGATGACGCACGTCATAACCCGTGGCTCCTTCGTCCAGATCGAGATTGTCGGGATCCGTCGCCGCTGTACGGCCTGCCGCGCCCGGGCCCGGGAACGGACCGGCCGCATTGTCGGTAGCCTTGCCGTACGTATAGCCGGCCAGATAGCTCAGGCCGTGCCACGGTCGCTGCTGGACCTTGATCTGCAGCGAGTTGTAGTTCGACGTGCCGATGTTGGCGATCGTCGTGACCCGGTTCCCGATCTGATCGGTGAAGGTCGTGCCCTGAGACACGATGGCGTTGATGTTCTCCGCGTGGGTTCCCACGTACGCAGCGCTGATCGACAGGTCGTCCGTCAACTGGTGCTCGAACGTGATGTTGTACTGGTGCACCAGGGTGTTGCGCGTGTCACGCGGCACGTAGCGGACCGTGTTGCCGTTCGGGATCGACGGCGCGTTCGGGTCGACCACGGGTGGAAGCTCGATCGTTTCGTTGATACGACGGTTGCCGCCCGGGCCTCCGAAGATGAACTGCTGGACGAAGAACGGCGGGTTCTTCGTCAGCTGGTTTTCCACGCCGCCACGGTCGAGCGAGTAGAAGATTCCGTATCCACCGCGCAACACCGTGCGATTCTCGCCCGTCAGGTCGATCGCCACGCCGATGCGCGGCGCGAAGTTGTTCCAGTCGGTGTCGACCGTCGAACGGCCAACTCCGCCTTCGTTCGGCAGGACGAGAGTCTCGGTGATCGGGTCATAGTTCGCGAGACGATCCTGATCTTCCGTGTAGGGCGTGAAGATCTCGTACCGGAGACCGAGGTTGAGCGTGACGCGACGGCTGGCGCGCCAGTCGTCCTGGAAGAAGAAGCCGTTCTCCCAGCTCTCGACCGTCGGCGGGTTCAGGAGGTCCTGACGGTCGGCGACCGTGAAGTCGGTCTTGGCCGCGATGAGGTCGGAGAGTGCATAACCCGTGAAACCGAGCGGCACCGAGGTCCCCGGCGTCGCAACGCGATCCGAGTAGAAGTAGAAGCCCTTGCCGGCGAAGTCCGACGGCACGCCAACGACCTTTCGCTGGATGATCGAGGCGCCGAACTTCATCGTGTGGTTGCCCTTCGTCCAGGTCACGGCGTCTGAGAACTGGAACGTACGCTCGTCGAGACGGAACTCGCCGCCGTCGCCGAGGTACTCGAAGTACCTGCCGTCACCAGCGCCGATGAGCGAGATGCCCGTATAGACGCTGATCCCCTCGATGCCGCCAACGCCGAACAGCGCGTTCTGGTTGATGTCGCCGTTGATCGGCAGGAACTGCGTGAAGCCGCTGACCCAGCCGAAGCGGAACTCGTTGACCATCGAATCGTTGATCACGGCCGTGTAGTTGAGCGCTATGCTCTCGGCGTCGGTCTTGTTGGCACCCGCGCCGAAGCCCGCCTGAAACGTGTTCACGAGGCGGCCGGCGTCGAAGAGGTCGTCGCGCGCAATCGAGACGCGACCGAAGATCGTGTGATCCTCGTTGAAGCGGTGATCTATACGGGCGTCGAGGTCGTCGAACGAATTGACACGAAGCCGGTTCGGCTCGAAGTTGCGAAGAACTCCGCCGCGCGTCGGCAGCGGGTAGGCGTTGGCGAGCGCAAGGCCCGTCGGATTGAGCAGGCTCGACGGGATCACGTTGTTGCGCAGCGGCTCACCCGTGTTCGGGTTGACCAGCTGAATCGGCGCGCCGACGCCGTTCGTAGCCCCATCGAGCAACTCGCCAAAGTCGCCCGAGCGCATGCGCGCGGTCGGAACAGTCACGAAGTTGCCCGGCTCGACCGGCAGGCGCTGCCTCAGGGCCGAGTAGCTGACGAAGAAGAAGGTCTTGTCCTTGATGATCGGGCCGCCGACCGTGCCGCCGTACTGGTGGCGGAGGAAGACCTGCTTGTCGGTCGCATACGTCGGCTTGGCGTCGAGCGCCGAGTTGCGGTGGAAGTAGAAAAGCGATCCGTGCCAGTCGTTCGAGCCGGACTTGAGAATCGCGTTGATGATGGCGCCACCGCCGCGGCCGAACTCGGCCGGCGCGACGCTCGTGATGACGCGGAACTCCTGAAGGGCCTCTACTGGCGGGAAGAAGACAACCGTGTTGACGATCGACTCGTTGTTGTCGATACCGTCGAGCTGGAAGTTGTTGTTCTGCTCGCGCAGGCCGTTGGCCGAGAGCGAGCCACCGCCGTTCTCCGACTGCCGGAACGTCTCGGTGCTGTTGCCCTGGCCGGTGGCCTGTCCGCCGATCGTTCCGCGGTTCACACCGGGTACGAGCGTGGCAAGTTGCGTGAAGTTGCGGCCGTTGAGCGGAAGATCGACGATCTTCTTCTCTTCGATGACCTGGCTCAGCGACGACGTGCTCACTTCGATCAACGGGGCGCCACCCGTGATCTCGACCACTTCGCTGATGTTGCCGGCCTCGAGCGTCGCGTCAATTCGCGCCACCTGGCTGACCTGCAGAATCACGTCCGTGAATTCCGCCTTCTTGAACCCGGACGCCGATACCTCGAGCGTGTACCTGCCCGGCTTGAGCGGCGTGATGACGAAGTTGCCGTCGGCGTTCGACGTGGCCTCGTGGCGCTCATTCGTCTCGGTGTTGATCGCTGCTACCGTGGCACCCGGTATCGAGGCGTTCTGTGCGTCGGCCACGACGCCCTCGATACGGGCGGTATCGCTCTGTGCGATGGCCGTACCGGCAAGCATCGTGATCATCGCAACGGACGCGATCACGTTTCGGAGTTTTTCACTCCATCTTCCTGTCTTCATGTCTCATCCTCCAACTGGCGGTACCGACTTGTCTCGTGGCAGGTCCGGCGAGATCTCTCCCCACGTTCTGCGTCAAAAACGGAAGAGAGTGGGAATTTGACGAGGATCTCGCTCTGTGCAGTTGTGCAGGCTGCGGGCCACTCCTTCAACAAAACGCCGCGCGAAGTATCTGGCTATGCAATTTTTCCGACTGGGGCCTTTGTCGTATAACACCCGAGCGACCTTCGTGTCAAAAGGATACTAATTCGTGAGTGGGTCGATCTGAAGTTGCACTCTTGCGTCTTTGCGTCTTCCTCTGCGCCTCTGCGAGAAACTCTTCAAGCCGTCGAAGAAGTTCTCGCAAAGGCGCAAAGACGCAAAGTGATTGCTCTATTCCGCCGCCGGGACTGGTTGAGGTTCGCTCGAAACGAAGCTCTGGACGGCGGTGAGGAGCGGTTGAGGAATCGGGACCGGGCGCATGTTCACGCGGTCCGTCGCGACCATGACGACGTGGCCCGTCGCCGTGACGATCCGGACTTCACCGTCGAGCTTGTATGTTGCGAAGTTGAGCTGGAGGGACGTGCGGCCGACGCGTCCGATCCACGATTCGACTTCGAGGAGGTCGTCGAGCAGGGCGGGATGGTGGAACTCGAAATGGAGGAGCTTGCGGGGAAGCCAGATATCTAGCTCGTCGAACATCGTGGAATACGGATAGCCGACCGAGCGGAAGAGCTCGGTCTCGGCGATCTCGAAGAAACGGACGTACGACCCGTAGCAGATGATCCCGGCCTTGTCGACGTCGCTCCACCTGACGAACTCGCGACTGCGAAAGCGCTCGGACATGGAAACCTCCACAGATCAACACAGACGACGCAGGTCGGATTCAGATCTGTTCGATCTGTGTGAATCTATGGACAGTATTACACGCGGACGCGGTCGAGGACCTCGGCGAAGAGGTGCTCGTACTTCAGCGCCGAGCGCTCCCACGAGAAATCGTCACGCATTCCGTTGCGCATGAGGTCGCGCCAGAGATCCTGGTTCTGCCACGTCAGCAGGCATTCGTAGAGCGTTTCCATCAAACGGTCCGCACGGTATTCGTAGAACTTGAACCCGTTCCCGAGCCGCGACGCGCGGTCGAAATGCGTGATCGTGTCGTCGAGCCCGCCCGTCGCCCTCACGATCGGCACCGTGCCGTACCGCAGGCTGTAGATCTGGTTCAGTCCGCACGGCTCGAACCGGCTCGGCATGAGGAAAACGTCCGCGCCCGCCTCGATGACATGCGCAAGCGGGTCGTTGTAACCGCGGAACGTCCCGACTCGGTTCGGATACGTGTCGCGCATCGCCTGGAACATGTCCTCGTATTGCTGCGAACCCGCCCCGAGCTGGATGAAAAACGCTCCGGCTTCGACGAGCCGCGTAGCCGTCGCGGCAACGAGGTCGATGCCCTTCTGATCCGAGAGCCGAGACACCATTCCGAAGATGGGCCGGTCAAGCTCCCACGGCAGGCTGAAACGCGAGAGCAGGTCCATCTTGCACGCGCGTTTGCCCTCGAGATTGTCGACCGAGAAGTGCGCCGCGATGTGCTCGTCGTGCTCCGGATTCCAGTGGTCGTAGTCCACGCCGTTGAGGATTCCCTCGAGGTCGCGCGAGCGTGCGCGCAGCATCCCGTCCATCTTGAATCCGAACTCCGGCGTCTGGATCTCTTCCGCGTATTTCCTGCTCACCGTCGAGATCATGTCCGTCGCGAGCAGTCCCGCCTTGAGCATGCTCGCCGTGCCGTTGAACTCGAATCCGCCGTCTGTCCGGTATGTATCCGGCGAGAACCCGAACTTCGGAATGTCGCGCGGGTCGAAGAGCCCCTGGAACGCGAGGTTGTGAATCGTCAGTAGCGTCCCCGTGCCGTACCAGAACGGATCGTCGCCGTACGTGACCTTGATGTGCGCCGGCACGAGCGCCGTCATCCAGTCGTTGCACTGGACGATGTCGGGCGCCGGGCCGAGGATTCGCATCGTCTCGACCGCGGCGCGGCAGAAATACGCGAAGCGCTCGCCATCGTCGTGGTCTCCGTACGGCTCCTTCTTCCCCCGCATGAAGTACTGCGGCGCGTCGATGAAGAACGTCGGAATCCCGGTCGACTCGTCGTAGTAGACCTCTGACCATTGGTCCCGAAAATCGAACGGCACCTGCACGCCGAACCCGGCCGGCCACGCGCGCTCGAGGATCGGCTTCACGTCGTAACGGGGCATGATGAGCGCCACGTCGTGGCCCCGGCGCTGGAGCGCCTTCGGAAGAGCGGCGGCGACGTCGGCGAGTCCGCCGGTTTTCACCCACGGATTGGCTTCGGAGGCGACGAAAACGATACGCATGGGTGCTCCAGGGTCGAAGAAGAAGAGTGGACAGGATTACAGGGTTTTCAGGATTAACAGGATTCTTCTGGGGATTGATCCACGTTTACGATGGTCCCAATCGAGCTAGGTCGGAGGAACAATGAAAAGCAGAATCCTGTTAATCCTGAAAATCCTGTAATCCTGTCCACTCTCCACTCTCTACATACTCTGCATCGCGTCGAGGAACTCGGTGTTCGATCGCGTCTTTCCGAGCTTGTCGAGCAGCAGCTCCATCGCCTCGACCGGCGACAGCTGGCTGAGCACCCTCCGCAAGACGTAGATGCGAGCGAGGTCTTCGGCCGGCATGAGAAGCTCTTCCTTGCGCGTGCCCGACTTGTTGATGTCGATCGCGGGGAAGATGCGCTTCTCGACGAGCTTCCGGTCGAGGTGGATCTCGAGGTTGCCGGTGCCCTTGAACTCTTCGAAGATCACGTCGTCCATGCGCGAACCGGTGTCGATGAGCGCCGTTGCGATGATCGTCAGACTGCCGCCCTCCTCGATGTTGCGCGCTGCGCCGAAGAAGCGCTTCGGCTTCTGGAGCGCGTTCGAGTCGATACCGCCCGAAAGGATCTTGCCCGACGGAGGGACGACCTGGTTGTGCGCTCGCGCGAGGCGCGTGATCGAGTCGAGCAGGATGACGACGTCGCGGCCGTACTCGACGATCCGCTTGGCCTTCTCGATGACCATGTCGGCCACCTGGACGTGGCGCTGCGCCGGCTCGTCGAACGTCGAGCTGATGACCTCGCCGTGTACGGACCGCTGCATGTCGGTGACCTCTTCGGGCCGCTCGTCGATGAGCAGCACGATCAAAGTCGCCTCCGGATGGTTTCGCGTGATCGAGTTCGCGATCGACTGCATGAGCATCGTCTTGCCGGTGCGCGGCGGCGCGACGATCAATGCGCGCTGCCCCTTGCCGATCGGGACAACGAGGTCGAGGACGCGCGACGACAGGTTGTCGCTCTCCGCCTCCATCCGCAATCTTTCATTCGGGTAGAGCGGCGTCAGGTTGTCGAAGAAGACGCGCTCGCGCGCCATCTCGGGCGGCTCGAAATTGATCGCCTCGACCTTGATGAGCGCGAAATACCGCTCGCCTTCCTTCGGTGGCCGAATCTGGCCCGAGATCGTGTCGCCCGTCCGCAAGTCGAACTTCCGGATCTGCGACGGACTGACGTAGATGTCATCCGGACCGGGCAGGTAGTTGTAATCCGGAGCGCGAAGGAACCCGAAGCCGTCGGGCAGGGTTTCGAGGACGCCTTCCGAGAAAATGAGACCGGATTTCTCGGTCTGCGCCTGCAGGATCTTGAAGATGATCTCCTGCTTGCGCATTCCGGTGGCGCCGGCAATGTCGAGCGCCTTGGCTATCGTCGTGAGCTTCGAGATCGACATCTCCTTGAGCTCGGCGATGTCCATCAACTCGGTCTCTTCTGCGGGTGATTGCTCTTCTGACGACATAAACGCGTTTACCTCGAAAAGCGCGGGCGCTTCTGAAACTCTGCTTGTGTGGTGATGGTTCCCTGAGTTGGGAGGTCGCTGGCAAGGCAGGCAGAGGGCCCGTCGTGTGTGGTGGGAGCGCGTGCTCCCTCGCGAATCAACGAATGCGCGAAGTCAACTGGGTCGGAACTGCTCTGTCCGGTCCGTGATCGCCTTCCAAATGCGGTCGGCGCCACGTCCCGTCACCGAAGAGTACGGAAGGATCGACTCAAGCCCCATGCTGAGGCTCTCGGCGGTTGTCCGCAGGGAGCTTCGGAGTTGATTGTTGGAGAGACGATCCGCCTTCGTGGAAACAACGATGAACGGCAGCTCGGTGTGCTCGAGCCAGGACTTCAACTGCAGATCATTTGCCGTGGGAGCGTGCCGCGAATCGAGGATAAGGATTGATAGCACGAGCTCGTTTCGGTTCGCAAGGTAATTTTCGACCATTGCGCCCCACTGTTTCTTGATCGCGAGGGGCACCTTCGCGTACCCGTAACCGGGCAGATCCACGAACAAAATCGACTTGTTGACACGGAAATAATTGATCAGCTGAGTGCGCCCGGGCGTGTTGCTCGTGCGGGCGAGCTTCTTGTTCAGCAGGCTGTTCAGGAGGCTCGACTTCCCGACGTTTGACTTGCCCATGAACGCGATTTCGGGCAACCGCTCGTTCGGATACCCTTCGGGCCCCGCAGCACTCGTCACGAACTCGGCAGAAGTGACCTTCATCAAGATTCCTGGTAATTCCGGCGACCCGCTCCCTGACGTGTCACGCCCGACAGTCCACTCCATGCATCAGTACCGCGAGCGATAGCGAGCGGGTGCATTTGAGGGCGAATCACGCAACGTCTGACCCGCTCGCTATCGCTCGCGGTACTGATGCCCGGCTTTCGCGTTTCGTGGCAAGTTGGGATCGGGCTGGGTGTCCTGTCGGCTGAAGCACGACTCACACAGATGCCACAGACCTGAATCCATGACATCTGTGTTCATCTGTGGACTTATTCAGCTCTTCCTTCGGGCTGGACGTCCGGACGGCGCGCCGTCCAGAGCGGAACCTTCGCGAACGAATCCTCCTGGACCGGGTACTCGACGAGCGCGATCTGCAGTGCCTCGTCCGTCGTCTCGATCAGGTGGATCTGCATCGCCGAACGCACGTCATCGGGCAGCTCGACGAGATCCTTTTCGTTGTCCTTCGGAAGGATCACGGTCGGAATGCCGGCACGGTGCGCGGCCAGGAGCTTCTCCTTGATGCCGCCGACCGGCAGGACCTTGCCACGAAGCGTGATCTCACCAGTCATCGCGACGTCACGCCGAACCGCCGTGCGTGTCAGCGCCGAAACGATCGCCGTCGCCATCGCGACGCCGGCCGACGGGCCGTCCTTCGGAATCGCCCCCTCGGGCACGTGCAGGTGGAAGTCGAAGTTGCGGTAGAAGTCGCTCGCAAGATCGAAGGCAATCGCCCTCGACCGGACGAAGGTCATTGCCGCCTGCGCCGACTCCTGCATCACGTCGCCGAGTTTGCCCGTGATCGAGATCTTGCCGCGGCCTGGCATCAGCGTTGCCTCGATCTGGAGGACTTCGCCTCCGACCTCGGTCCACGCCAGCCCGTTCGACAGGCCGATCTCGTTCGTCGCGCCGATCATCTGCGGACGGAACCGCGTCGGTCCGAGGTACTCCTTGACGGCATCGCCCGTGACCGTGACCTTGTAGCTCTCGGGCTCCTCGGAACTGACGACCTGACGTGCAATCTTCCGCAGCGTGGAAGCGATCTCGCGCTCGAGGCTCCGTACGCCGGCCTCTCGCGTGTAGTACTCAATGATCATCTTCACCGCGTCGGACGTGTACTCGACCTGATCGGGCTTGAGTCCCGACTGCTCCAGCTGTTTCGGCACGAGGTGGCGATTCGCGATCTCGAGCTTCTCGCGCTCGGTGTACCCGGGCAGGCGGATGATCTCGAGGCGGTCCTGCAGCGGCGGCGGAATCGAATGCAGCACGTTTGCCGTCGCGATGAACATGACGTTCGAGAGGTCGTACTCGACGTCGAGATAGTGATCGTGGAACGAGTGATTCTGCTCCGGGTCGAGCACCTCGAGCAGCGCGGACGACGGATCGCCGCGGAAGTCCATTCCAAGCTTGTCGACCTCGTCGAGCAGCATGAGCGGATTGACCGTGCCGGCCTTCCGCATCATCTGGATGATCTGTCCGGGGATCGCGCCGATGTACGTGCGCCGGTGGCCGCGGATCTCGGCCTCGTCACGGACCCCGCCGAGCGAGAGGCGCACGAACTTGCGGCCAGTGGCCTTCGCGATCGAGCGGCCGAGCGACGTCTTGCCGACGCCCGGAGGGCCGACGAAGCAGAGGATCGAACCCTTGGGATTCGTCACGAGCTGACGCACTGCCAGGTACTCGAGGATGCGCTCCTTGACCTTGTCGAGGCCGTAGTGATCGTTGTTGAGGACCTCTTCGGCGATGCGAATGTCACGCGTCTCTTCCGAGCGCTCCTTCCACGGCACGGCCAGCAGCCAGTCGAGGTAGTTGCGCGAGACAGTCGACTCGGCCGACATCGACGGCATCTGCTCGAGCCGCTTGAGCTCGGTCATGGCCTTCGCCAGGGCATCCTCGGACATCCCGGCGTTTTCGATCTTCGACCTCAGCTCGTCGAGCTCGGCCTTCTCGTCCTTGCGGCCAAGCTCCTTGTGGATCGCCTTGATCTTCTCGTTGAGGTAGTACTCCTTCTGCGCCTTCTCCATCTGCCGCTTCACGCGGCCCTGGATGGAGCGATCGACCTGGAGCTTGTCGAGCTCGACTTCGATGAGATCGATGAGCCGTACGAGTCGATCACGAACCGGGTAGACCTCGAGGAGCGACTGCTTTTCGTCGACCGAGATCTTGAGATTCGAGGCGATTGTGTCGGCGATGCGCTCGGGCTCTTCCATCCGAAGGGCGGCCTGGAGGGATTCCGGGTTCTGAAGGTCGCTGGCCTGCCGGACGTACTGATCGACGAGCGAACCGAGCCTTCCGAGGATCGCGTTGAAGTTCGCCTTCGGCTCGGTCGAGGCCACCGCCAGTCGCACCGTGGCCGACCAGGAGCCGGCCGCCGGGTCGGTGTCGACGCGAACGGTGCGTCCCCGCCCGGTGCCGTCGACCATGACCTTGATGTTGCCGTCCTGCAGTCGAAGGGAGTGACTGATACGGGCGATCGTGCCGACCTCGAAGACCTGGTCCGGCGTCGGCTCGTCGATCGTGGCGTCGTGCTGCGTTGCGAGGAAGATCAGGCGGTCTCCCGCGAGCGCGGCTTCGAGGGCGTGGACCGACGCAGGCCGGCCGATGACAAATCGCGCCATCGTGTGCGGAAACACCACGACGTCGCGAATCGGCACCATTGGGAGGCGCACCACATCGGTCGGCGTACTGTCGTTGAACTCTTGCATTGAACCCCTCTCGCGCGCGGTCGAACTCTTATTCGGCACGGTAGGGTGCCGGTTCGGGGCGCGGTTTGCATTGTATCACCCGAGCCAACGAGCGCTACCGGCCACGGGAGGCAGTGCTGTCTCCGTGCCTCCGTAACTCTGTGCCTCGGTGTGCGAAGCTCTTCCCGTTCTCAAGCAGAGCTACGCACACAGAGGCGCTGAGACACGGAGTCACTGAGACTCAATAGCCCACAACCCCGACCCGTGTTCCCTACCCGGCTTTCTCGAGAAGCGGGACCGCCGCACGCTTCGTCTCCACCATCTCGCGCGTCACGACGAACTCCTTGATCTTCTTCTGCGACGGCAGCGTGTACATCGCGTCGAGCATCAGCTCCTCGAGGATCATACGCAGCCCTCGGGCGCCGACCTTGCGCTCGCACGCCATCTTCGCGACGGCCTCGAGCGCGTCGTCCACGAACCGCAGCCGAATTCCCTCGAACTCGAACATCTTCTGGTACTGCTTGGTGAGCGCGTTCTTCGGCTGAGTCAGGATCTCGACCATCGCGGCTTCGTCGAGCTCGTGCAGCGAGCCGACAACCGGCAACCGGCCGACGAACTCGGGGATCAGCCCATATTTGATCAGATCCTCGGGCTCTGCGAGCTTGAGCAGCTCCGACACGCGACGACCACGACCTGACCGCACGTTCGCGTGGAATCCCAGCGCCTTCCGCCCCACCCGCCTCTCGATCACCTTGTCGAGACCGACGAACGCACCGCCACAGATGAACAGGATGTTCGTCGTGTCGATCGGGAAAAACTCCTGGTGGGGGTGCTTGCGGCCGCCCTGCGGCGGCACGTTCGCCACCGTCCCCTCCAGGATCTTCAGCAGCGCCTGCTGGACTCCCTCCCCAGACACGTCACGCGTGATCGACGGGTTCTCGTCCTTCCGGCAGATCTTGTCGATCTCGTCGATGTAGATAATGCCCTGCTGCGCGCGGTCGACGTCGCCGCCGGCCGACTGCAGCAGCTTGAGGATGATGTTCTCGACGTCTTCGCCGACGTAACCGGCCTCGGTCAACGTCGTCGCGTCCACGATCGTGAACGGCACGTTCAGCATTCTCGCGAGCGTCTGCGCCAGAAGCGTCTTGCCGGTGCCGGTTGGCCCGATGAGCAGGATGTTCGACTTCTGGATCTCGATTTCGGTCTGCTTGCGGCGGATCATCTCGATCCGCTTGTAGTGCTGGTAGACGGCGACAGCGAGCTTTTTCTTCGTGTCGTCCTGGCCGATGACGTAGTCGTCGAGGAAGCCCTTGATTTCGACCGGTTTCGGCAGCGGTGCCCGAGTCGTCGAGACCTCCTGCTGGACATCATCCGTGATGATCTCGTTACAGATGTCGATGCACTCGTTGCAGATGTAGACGGTCGGGCCAGCGATCAACTTCTTGACCTCGTTCTGGCTCTTACCGCAGAAGCTGCAGCGCAGCGTGTCGTTTGCAAGTCGCGCCATTCGTTCCGCTCCACCTTGGCCGGGCCGGCCCGACCGCTCAGATGTTACTCCCGATGTGAGATGACCTGATCGACCAGTCCGTATTCCCGGGCCTGGTCGGCGTCGAGCCAGCGGTCGCGCTCGACGTCGCGCTCGATCTGCTCCATTGGCTGTCCGGTGTGTTTCGCCAGGATGCCCGATGTCAACTCTCGCATACGCATGATCTCTTCGGCGTGAATGCGAATATCTGTAGCCTGCCCACCGATCCCCGAGATCGACGGCTGGTGGATCAGGATGCGTGAATTCGGCAGCGCGAACCGCTTCCCCTTCGTGCCGGCGGTCAGGAGCAGTGCGCCCATCGAAGCGCACTGGCCGATGCAGATCGTCGTCACGTCAGGTCGGATGAATTGCATCGTGTCGTAGATGGCCATCCCCGCCGTAATCGATCCGCCCGGGCTGTTGATGTAAAGCGAGATGTCCTTGTCGGGATCCTCGGCTTCGAGGAACAACAACTGCGCCACGACGAGATTGGCAATGACGTCGTCTATCGGCTGGCCGATGAAGATGATGTTGTCCTTGAGCAGCCGCGAGTAGATGTCGAACGCGCGTTCGCCGCGCGCCGTCTGCTCGACGACCATCGGGACCAGTGCAGCCTGCGGAGCGTTCATCCGTTGTGTCCCCGTCGGTTCCCTGCCCGTCGTCGCGCTCTACCGGTTGCGCGCGACGGCTGTTCGTATCGAGGCTCGCCTACGAGCCGCTTTCTGCTTCTGCGCCGCCCTCGTCTTCCGCCGCCGGAGCGGCGATCTCTGCAGCCTTCTTCGGCTCCAGGCCGTCGACTGTCTCGACCTTCACGTTCGCCGTATCAATAACATAATTCAAGGCTTTACGGCTACGCAGACGGTGGCGAATGCTATCGGCGCCCCCCTCCTTTGTCAAGCGAGCCCTCAGCTGCTCGATGGGCTGCCCGAGGGCTTCAGCCATCTGCACGATTTCGGCCTCCACCTCGTCGTCCGTCGGATCAAGATCCTCGTTCGCCGCAATCCGCTCGATGATCAGCATCGCCCGCACGTCGCGCTCCGCCCCGGCAAACGCCGAGTCACGGATCGAGCTCCAGTCGAGCGACATTCCGCGAGGATCGATCCCCCGGCTCTGGAACGCGCGTACCAGTTGCTGCATGCGCGAATTCGCCTGTTCGGCGCGCAGGACTTCCGGCACCGGGAAGTCGTTTGCGTCAGTGAGCTCCGTGATGACTGACTCTTCGAGCTCAGAGCTCGTGCGGTTCTCGGCCGACTTTTCGAGGTCGCTCCGGACGGCCGCGCGCAGTTTGTCGGCCGTGCCGTAGTCGCCTTCCTGCTCGCTGGCAAAGTCGTCATCGAACTCGGGCACCTCACGCACTCGGATCGCCGCGAGTTTGGCGGTGTATTCGATGGTGTGGCCGGCCATTCCGGGCGCGCCGGTTTCGGGATATGCGACCGTGAAGGTCTTCTCCTCGCCGACCTTCATTCCACGCAGGGCATCGTTGAATTCGGGATGGACGCCGTCGCCGCCGATCTCGATCGTCAGGTCGTCGGCCTTGAGCGGTTCGTGATGGTGTCCTTCGTGTCCCTCGCCCACGTCGACGTGGTGTCCAACGACGTCGATCGAGACAAAGTCGCCATCACGGGCTTCGCGGCCTTCGGTATCATCGGCGACTAACTGCGCCGCATCCTCGCGCATCTTCTCGATGACCTTGTCGACGTCCGAATCGAGAACGCGGTAGACGGTCTTCGTGACCGTCATTCCCTTGTAGTCCTTCAGCTCGAACTCAGGGATCACCTCGACGAGCACGGCGACGTCGAGCGTTTCATCGCTCGCAAAGTCGAGCGTCTCGACGCCCGGCTCGCCAATGATCCGCAGCTTGTGCGTGTCGACGGCCGTCTCGACCGCCGACGGCAGCAGGTTTCGCAAGGCCTCCTGGCGAAGTTCCGACTTGAACCGCTGGCGGATCACCGAAACCGGCACACGTCCTGGACGAAATCCGGGGACGCGCGCATATTTGGCCATCTCGGCGCTCGCGCGCGAGATCTCGCCGCTAACGATGGTTCCGGGGATCTGAATGTCGAGCCGCCGTTTGCAGCCTTCGAGGTTCTGGACTTCGATCTTCAAGGACGCGCCTCACTTTTACCGAGTGTGGTGGCCAAGGTGGGAGTCGAACCCACACTGTCATGCTCCTAAGGCATGCGCCTCTGCCATTGGGCTACTTGGCCGCTGCGATCGCCGCGGTAGCGAACCCGGAAGGGTACTCGCATGACGGGAGAGCGTCAATTCCGGGGGAGAGGGGAGGATTACCCCCTCTCAACGGCGAGAGAATCTGCGTCTTTGCGGGTCCTTTGCGCCTCTGCGAGAAACTGTCGCGCGAACGAGTTTCTCGCAGAGGCGCAAAGGACTCGCAAAGACGCAGAGGACTCCCGGGGTCAAGCACTACGGGAAGTACTCGATCGTGCGGATGTAGGTCAGCACCGTCTCCTGCCCGCCTCTCGCCCGCCGATCGACGCGGCGTTTCCAGTTCCCGTTCGCGTCGAGCGTGTCCGTCCACGTGCGCTTCTCCGGCGGCTGGTTCGGCTCGTACACGATCGTCTCATTCCAGACGATTTGACGATCGAACACATAGACATCGCGCCGAACCTGCACCTCCGGATACCGCTCGAAATACGTGACGGCGCTCGGCTTTCCACGTTGGTACTGGTAGACGACCCGGCCAATCGCAGGATGCTTCTTCGGCACCCGTCCCGTGTACGTGAACTCAGAGAGCGGCCTCCCGAACGCATCGGCATCGATCGTACGGCTGAACAACTCGGCGCCCGACTCCGTGAAATAGCGCGGCGGCACCCGTCCGTTCTTCGGCTCCAGGCGAGTCACCGGCGCCCGGACCGCATACGTCCGAGACTCGATCCGCACCCCATCCTCCAGATTCTCGAACGTCGAGGACGACACGACCGCGCCGCCTCCATAGACGATGCGCGCCACGAGACGCCCCTGCTCGTCGTACTTTGACTCGTCGACCGGCTCCGTGACGCCCGTGGAGCGCTCGATTGCCGTACGCACGGTCTTGACGGCGCCCTTGAATCCGTCCATCTGCACATCCGGAAAACGCTTCGACGGTGTCTGCGCCTGGACGAGCATCGCTACCGCAACCAGTGTGGCCATCAACGTGCACGAGTATCGGTCTCCCCTTGTCGTTTCTGCCGAAGACTCCAATGAACTGGATGTGGTCATCCGTTGTCTGCCGCGGACACGAACTTGTAACCGACTCCCCGCACCGTCAGAAGGTGTTTCGGTCGCGAAGGCACGTCCTCGAGATACCTTCGAAGCCGGACAATGAAGTTGTCTATCGCCCGAGTGTCAGTGTCCTCGTGAAGGCCCCACAGCTCCGTGAGAATCGTTTTTCGAGCGACCACGCGACCTTCGCGCTCGATGAGGTACCGCAAGAGGTCGGCTTCCATGGTCGTCAGGCGTGTCTTCCGGTCTCCTGCGCGAAGCTCCATCGCTTCGAAGTCGATCGTTCGTCCGCCGAACTCGACCGTTGCAAGCGGCTTGGGCACGCCCTGCTCGCCTCTCGACCACTCGCGCCGTCGCAGCAGACCGCGCAACCGTGCTTCGAGAATCGCCAACTCGAATGGCTTCGGCAGGTAATCGTCCGCCCCGGCCTCGAATCCCTGCAGCACGTCCTCTGGTCTGGACCGTGCCGTGAGCATGAGCACCGGAACGAATTCACCGCGCTCGCGCAGGGCAGAGACGACCTCGAACCCCGACAGGCCGGGCAGCATCACGTCGAGCACGACAGCGTCGAAGCCGTGTGCGCCCGACAGACGTTCGAGTGCCGACTCCCCGTCGTCAGAGACGTCGACCGAATACCCCACGGCTTCGAGGTTGAACTTGAGGCCCTCCGCGAGGTGGGCCTCGTCTTCGACCACGAGAATGCGCGTCACGAGGCTGCCACCCTCGGAAGCTGAATGGTGAACGTGCTGCCGAGACCTTCGCCCTCGCTCTCGGCTGATACTCGCCCGCCGTGCCGCTCGATGATGGCGCGAACGATGTAGAGACCCAGGCCTGTTCCCTTGATCCGCTGCCGCACCGCGTTCGGCACGCGATAAAACCGCTTGAAGATGCGTTTCGCCTGGCCTGCCGGTATACCGATGCCTCGATCGCGCACACGAACGACGGCGCGCTTCGGATCGATGGCCGCGACTTCGACCGACACTTCCACCTTGTCGCCGGAGTATTTGACGGCGTTGTCGAGCAGGTTCGAGACAGCAACGCTGAGCTCCTCGACACTGCCCCGAACCGTCGGCAGATCGTCGCCGGCCGGCTCGACGAAGCGAAAGGCTTCGCCGCCAAGGTCGTAGCGCAGCCTCGCCAACTCCACGCAGTCGCGCACGAGTCCGGCAAGCTCGATGTTTTCGTCGGCTGCTTTCCTTCGCTTCACGCCTACCTGTCCGGCGCGCAGAACCTGTTCCACCGTTCCAAGCAGCCGGTCGCTGTCGGCTAGCATGACGTCGTAGAACTCGCGCCGCTTCGCCTCGTCGACGTCGCGAGTCTTGAGCGTCTCGAGGTAGAGACGAATCGACGCGATGGGCGTCTTCAGTTCGTGGGTGACTGCGTTGATGAAGGCGTCGTGCTGCTCGTTCCGACGGATCTCGCGGACGAGAAAGATCGTGTTGAGGACGAGACCGGCGATGATGAGCAGGAAGAAAATGATGCCCAGGACGAGCATCGCCGCCTGCCGCCACCCGATGATGATCCAGCCGACGTTCAGGGCGATTGCGAGCCCGACGAGTGTCGAGCCAAACGCAATAAAGAAGACGGACCGCCATGTACGTCGCGAACGCATCGGGAGGAGTTTAGGGGGAGACTGGCGGTGCCGTATAGAGAGGCTTCGCACACAGAGGCACAGAGTCTCGGAGGCACAGAGACCGCCAAAATGAAGAGGAGCCCATTCTCTGTGCCTCAGTGCCTCCGTGCCTCTGTGTGCGAAGCGTCCCAGTACGGCGCCGCCAGTCTCTCAATCCAGCAGCGCCTCCGCTATCATCGCCCCATGGACGAAGCACTCCGCATTCGCAAGGTCGTTCTCTACAAGCACGGCGTCGGTTTCTTCGAACGGGAGGGCCGCGTCAACGGCTCAGCCGAGATAGAACTGGCGTTCAAGACATCGGACGTCAGCGACGTCCTCAAGTCGCTCACGGTCCTCGACCTCGACGGCGGACACATCAGCTCGATCTCGTACGACGCGCTCACGCCGGCCGAGAAACTCCTCGAGGACATCGCGATCGGCGCGCCAGGCGGCGCCGGAATTCTCGCCGTGCTCCCGCAGATCCAGGGTGCCGAGATCGAGATCGCGGCCGGATCCGAGCGCCTCCGCGGTCAGGTGCTCGGCGTCGACGTCGTGCCCCACGAAGTTCACGACTCTCTCGTGCCGGTCCACTGGCTCTCGATCCTGACCGCCGACGGCGAGACGCTTCGCGTCGACGTCGCCGAGACCCGGTCAATCCGGATTCTCGACGAAAAGGTCCTGCGCGACCTCGAGTTCTTCCTCCGAACGACGCTTGCGGCCAAGAAGCGCGACGCGCGCCAGTTCACGCTCTTCGCGCAGGGTGAAGGCGAACGGCGACTGCGCGTCAGCTACACGGTCGAGACTCCGGTCTGGAAGGCGACGTACCGCGTGCTGCTGCCTCGCGAAGGCTCCGAAGACGAACCGCTCATCCAGGGGTGGGCCGTCGTCGACAACACCCAGGACGAGGACTGGAACGAGGTCGAGCTGTCGCTCATCGCCGGCCTGCCTATCTCGTTCGTGCACGACCTCTACAGCCCGCGTTACCTGCGCCGGCCCGTCGTGAAGGTCGAGGAGCAGGCCTCGATCGCGCCGCCGATGGTCGAGGAGTCGTATGCCCTTGCCTCGGCAGCGATGGAGTTCGAGGAAGACGACCTCCCGCTGCGCTCGATGAGGCGAATGGCTCCCGCCGGCATGGCGTCAGCCATGATGGCGCCGGCGCCGCAGCCACGCATGGTCAGTTCCGTCGACGTGCAGACCCGCGAGCGGCAGATCGGCGACCTCTTCCAATACGCGATCACGCGCCCGGTCACGATCAAGCGGAACCAGTCCGCACTCGTGCCGATCGTGCTGAAGCCGTTCGGGGGCCGATCCGTTCTGCTCTACAACAGCGAGACGCGACCGCGAAATCCGCTGTCGGCCGTCGAGTTCGAGAACACCACGGGCCTCACGCTCGAGGGCGGCCCCGTCACCGTTATCGACGGCGACACGTACGCCGGCGAGGCGATGATCGAGACGATCAAGCCCGCGCAGACGCAGCTCATTCCGTATTCTGTCGAGCTCGCCGTCCTGGTCGACGACCGGTCCGACAGCCGTACCGACCGCGTGCATCGGACGCGCGTCACGCGCGGTGTGCTGTGGACGTATTCGATGGAACAGCGCCGAACCGTGTACACCATCGCGAACAAGAGCGGCCGCGAGCGCGCGCTCTACCTCGAGCATCGCAAGCTCGACGGCTGGGACCTCGTCGACACGCCGGCGCCGCACGAGTCGACACCGAACTTCTACCGGTTCCGGGTCGAGCTTGCCGCAACCGGCACCACCGAGTTCGTCGTCGCCGAGCGCCGCGAGATCGCGAACACCTTCAGCCTCGTCAACGTGAACAGCGACATCATTGCGGACTACCGATCGGCGAAGTACATCGACGACCGCGTCCGGGAGGCCCTCGAGAAAGTCGTAGCCCTCAAGGCTCGCGTCGCGCAGATCGACGTCGAAAGGTCGGAGGCGAACCGCGAGCTCGCGGCCATCAACGGCGACCAGCAGCGGATCCGCGAAAACCTGAAGTCGATCGGCGAGGGGCTCGACGAGAAGCGGTTGCGGGCGACGCTGGTCGAGAAGCTCATCGCGCAGGAGCAGCGCCTCGAGCAGATTGCAGCGTCGCAGACCTCGCTCGAACAGCAGCGGCAGCAGGCCCAGGCGGACGTCGACGCGGCTATCGCGGGCATCGAGTTCGAGGGGGAGATTTGACGTCGGATTGAAGAGGCACACGGATTGGGCGGATCGTGCGGATACGCGCGGATCTGAACGAAATTGATGCTCAACGACGAGTTTGATGTCGCGGTACTTGGCTGCGGTCCGACCGGGGTCGTACTGACGAACCTGCTTGGGCTGCTAGGCGTGCGTGTGGTGGTGCTCGAACGGGAGAGAGAGGTCTATCCGGTTCCGCGCGCAACTCACATTGACGAAGAGACCCTTCGGAATTTCCAGGCGACCGGGCTTATGGAGGAACTCCTTCCTCACACGTCGCCGTTCGGAACCATCGAAGTGGCGGACGAGTCCGGCAAGGTCCTGCTTCGGGACCGGGTCGCAGATCCGACGTCGCCGCACGGCTACGCGGGTTCTCGGTTCTTCGATCAGTCGACGTTCGAGCGGATACTGCGCAAGGGACTCGAACGCTTTCCGTCGGTAGAGCTGCGAACCGGTGTCGAGGCAACGAGCGTCCACGATGACGGCGAGTACGTCGTCGTGGGCGCCCGAGGGGACGCGGGCGATATTCTGCTCAGGGCGAAATGGGTCGTCGGATGCGAAGGCGGACGCAGTGTGACTCGCGAGGCGATAGGCGCCTCGATGGAGTCGGTCGCGCCAAGGCGTCCGTGGCTGATCGCCGACACGCTACTCCGGAACCCGGCCGACGCAACTCTCCTCCCCGACGGTTTCCGGTATGTCCTCGCAAACGAGCGGTTGACGATCTATGCGCACGGATTCGGCCTGAATCGGCGATGGGAGTTTCAGCTCGCCGAGGGCGAGGACGCGCCATCGCGCGAGACGGTGATCTCGTGGATCTCCGCGTTCATCGATCCGGCTCGGCTCGAGATCCTGCGTGTCGTACCGTACGCGCACACGTCGCTGCTCGCGTCATCGTGGCGAAAAGGGCGGATCTTCATCGCCGGCGACGCCGCGCACATGATGCCGCCGTCGGCGGGACAGGGGATGTGCTCCGGAGTGCGGGATGCGGTAAATCTCGCCTGGAAGCTGCATCGCGTGATCAGCGGTGCCGCGGGTGAAACACTGCTCGATACCTACGAACAGGAACGATCGCCCCACGTTCGCGAGATCCTGCTCGGCACGCTCTTCATAGGCAATCGACTGCTGGGCGACTCGCTGTTTCAGCGTTGGCGGCGACGGCAGACGTTGAGGGTCATCTCGTCGGTTCCGCCGGTGCGCGAATACGCGCGCAAACGCGGACTGCGACGGCCGCAACTTCGAGGGGGATTCCTCGATACCTCGTCGCCACTCGCGGGGCGTTTCTTTCCGCAGTTCGAGACGGACCGTGGCGGCGTGTGCTTTCGGAGCGACGATGATCTCGGATATCGGTTTGCGCGTTTCAGCGCCCGGCAACCCAGGCTCGACGAGCGGATCGCGCACTGGATGCGACAGCACGGCGTAGACTGGGTCGTCGTGCGCCCGGACCGGTACGTCTACGCTGCCGGGAAGGGAGAGTTGACAGGATTTCAGGATTTGCAGGATTGACACGAGAAGATCCTGTCAGCTCTCACCGATCGCGGCCTGGATCTCGTCGTAGCGGTAGGCGCGCACGAGGCGACGCAACTCTAGGCCGAGCGGTTCGTCGATTTCGAGGATTCGATCGATGGACGTCTTCGCTGCTTCAGGATCGCCGATCTCAAGCGCCGTTCTGAGTTGCGCCGTCAAATCAGCTGGCACGTCCGCAAAACTGTCCGGACAGAGCGCTCCGCCGTTGGGCGCAACCTCGGCGACGGGGTCGGCCTCGCCGTAGACGAACTCGGCACCGAGGTGTTCGGCGAGCTTCTCGAAGATCGTCGCCACTCGAAATGGCTTGGTCACGAAGTCGTCGCAGCCGCTGGCCAGTATCCGCTCGCGGTCGTGCTGGAAGGCGCTCGCCGTCAGCGCGATAATCCTGGTCCGGTGATCCGCCGAGAGTGAGCGAATGTGCTCGGTCGCCGCGTAGCCATCCATCACCGGCATTCGCATGTCCATGAAGATCAGGTCCGGCTGCCACTGCTTCCACGATTCGACGGCCTCCGAACCATCGACGGCTTCGCGGACTTCAAACCCGATGGGCGCGAGCAGCCGGGTCAGCAGAAGCCGGTTCTCAGCCGTGTCGTCGACGACGAGCACTCGATAGGCCGGCTGGCCCGTCGCCAGACGAACGACTCGCCGCGGCTTCTCTTCGAGCGCGGTGACCTCGGTGACGAGAAGCGGCACCTCGACGGTAAACGTCGTGCCACGACTGCGTTCGCTCTCGACGCGAATGTCGCCGCCCATCAGTCGGATGAAACTGCGGCTGATCGCGAGTCCGAGCCCGGTGCCCTCCGTTGACCGCCGGCCGCTTTCGGACTGCGCGAACGCCTCGAAGAGTCCGCCGATCTCGTCGGCCGCGATTCCGGCCCCCGTGTCTTCGATCTCGACCACCAGCGCGGTCCCGGTCCACTGCGCCCGTACTCCGATGCCGCCGGTCTCGGTGAACTTTACGGCGTTGCCGAGCAGGTTGACGAAGACTTGCCGCAGCTTCCCTTCGTCGCCGATCACGCGCCGCGGCATCTCGTCGATCGTGACGATGAGCTGCAGTCCCTTCACGTCCGTGCGGACCCGGATCATGTCGACGACCGACCGGAGCGTCTCGGCAGGATCGAAGATGTGCTCGTTGAGGATTACGCGGCCGGCCTCGATCTTCGAGATGGCCAGCACGTCGTCGATGAGCGACAGAAGGTGATCTCCGCTTCGCTCGATGATCCGCAGGTTCTCGCGGCCTTCGGACGAAAGGCTGGGATCCTGTTCGGTGAGCTGTGCAAAGCCGAGGACGGCATTGAGCGGCGTGCGCAACTCGTGGCTCATATTCGACAGGAACACGCTCTTCGCGCGGTTCGCGTCGCGTGCCTTCGCCTCTGAGATCTCGAGCTGGAGTGCCTTTTCGGCGAGCGCCTCCTTCTGCCGCTCGAGCGCGCATTTCGCGGCGAACGTCTGTCTGGCGTATTGCTCGATCGTGTTTGTCGTGCCGAGGCTGGAAACAAACGACCCCACAAGGATGGCTACGAGGACCGCTGCCGCGCCGGGTTCGAGCCCCGCGAATCCGAATGCGACGGTCGTGAAAGCGAGGATCGACACTGCGCTTCCAGCTACCGAATACGTGTAGTGCAGCGTGGTCGCGAATATCGTCGCCATGACGCCAATCGCGACAATCGCCCAGAAAATGGCACTGATACCCGGGCTCGGCCGAAGCATGAAGATCAGCGCGGCCAGGATGCCGACGACCGCGGACGAAACGGTCGTCAACGCATGCACTCGGGTCCCGAGACCCGGTGCAAACGAGAGGGCAGCGGCCGTTCCGGCAAGCACCGCAAGGGTGGCCATCTGGAGCACCAACATCGCACGCGGCGCATCCGGATGAACGGTCCTGTCGAAGAGCACGTAGACGAGCCAGACGACGGCGAACATGATCCAAAGGGCCTGCATGCGGCCGCGGAATGCCTGGCGGTACTGCGCGCGGAATTCGGCTTCGAGCGGTTCGGGGAAGCGCAGGCCGAACGCCCAGTCGCGGCGCAGTGAAGTCGTGTCGTCGGTATTCATCGTGGGATGGAGAGTTGACAGGATTACAGGATATTCTCCTGTCAATCTTGTTAATCCGGAAATCCTGTCAACTCTCCTTCTCCGGCGCTCCGGGGCGCAGGCGGCGGCCGGTGATGATCCGCGCGCCGCGCTGGTACACGAAATACGAATAGGCCCAGTTGAGCAGCACCGCGACCCGGTTCTTGAATCCGATCAGGAAGAAGATGTGCACCGCAAGCCACGCCATCCACGCCGGGTAGCCGCTCATCTTCAAGCGACCGGTCTGGGCGATGGCTCGCGAACGGCCGATGGTCGCCATGCTGCCCTTGTCGGTGTAGTGAAACGTCTCGCGATCCTTCTTCGCGAGGTCGTTCGCGATCATCCGTCCGACGTGGCGGCCCTGCTGCATCGCAACCGGACTCACGCCCGGCAGCGCCCTCTCGCCTTGATGCAGGAACGCAGCCGTGTCGCCGACCGCGAACGCTTCGGGATGCCCGGGCATCGAGCAGTCCTTCTCTACGATGACGCGCTTCCCGCGATCGAGCGGCACTCCCAGCGTCTCGGTGAGCGGTGTCGCGCCGACGCCTGCGCCCCAGACGATGGTTCTCGACTCGATTATCTCGCCGTTCGACAGCGTGACGCCGTCGTGCCGAACGTCGGTCACCTTCACCTCGAGCCTCACTTCGACGTTGAGCTCCTGGAGCTGCCTGAGCGCGCTCTCCGAGAGATCTGGTGAGAACGAGTCGAGAATGCGCGGGCTCGCCTCGATGAGGACCACGCGGGCCACACGGGCGTTGATGGCGCGAAAGTCGCGCGCCAATACAAACTTCGAGAGCTCTGCAAGCGCGCCGGCGATCTCGACGCCTGTCGGGCCGCCGCCGATGATGACGAAGGTCATCAGGCTGCGTCGTTCGTCCGGGTCCGTCGCTCGCTCGGCCGCCTCGAAGGCGAGCAGCACCCGCGTGCGGATCTCCACGGCGTCGTTGAGGTCCTTGAGCCCGACGGCGATCTTGCCCCAGTCATCGTGGCCGAAGTAGGTCGTGCGGGCGCCCGCCGCGAGCACGAGATAGTCGTACGGAATGCGCGAGTCGGTGTCGCCGGCCTCGCTGTCGCAGACGTGAACCTCGCGGGCGTCGAGGTCGATCGACTTCGCTTCGAGCAGGAGGACGCGAGCGTTCTTCTGGTTTCGGAGTATAGAGCGTAACGGCCACGCGATCTCCGCTGGAGAGAGGCCGGCCATTGAGACCTGGTAGAGGAGGGGCTGGAAGAGGTGGAAGTTCGTGCGGTCGAGGAGCGTGATGTCGACGGGGGCCTTGTGCAGGGCCTTCGCGACAGAGAGGCCGCCGAAGCCGCCGCCGATTATGACGATGCGTGGGCGGGCGGTGGAGGACGACGAGGTCATGCGGTGGCTCCTGTGAAGTCGGATGCGGAGAGGTTTATCGCGCAAAGGCGCAAAGGCGCGCAGAGACGCAAAGGACAGACTGTCGTCGGCAACCCGGTCCGTGCCAAACCGCTGGAATGGACCTCATCCATTTGTCTGTCCGTTCGACCTTTGCCTTTGCGTCTCTGCGAGAAACTCCCCTCATCACCCGCGACTCACGAGTACCCGCGGCTCGGTCATCTCCTCCATCGCGTACCGCACGCCCTCGCGCCCACGCCCAGATGCCTTCACACCCCCGTACGGGAAATTGTCGACGCGCACCATCGGATAGTCGTTCACGATGACGCCCCCCACCTCGAGCGTCTCGAACGCCCGCCGGATCCGCCGCGCATCGTTCGAGAAAACCGCCGCCTGCAGCCCGTACTCCGACGCGTTCACCCTGGAAAGCGCCTCGTCGAAATCCGCGAACCTGTCCAGCACTACGACCGGCCCGAAGACCTCCTCGCAACTCACCTTCAGCTCCGGCGCGGCGTCCTCGATCACTGTCGGTTGCACGAGCCTCCCCTCCCGCGTGCCCCCCGTGAGTACGCTCGCCCCCGCTGCTCGCGCCTCGTCGACCCACGCGACGATGCGCTCGGCCGCTCCGTCGTCGATCACCGGACCGGCGATTGTCGACGGATCCCGCGGATCACCGACCTCGAGCGCCTTCGTCGCGTCTACGAATCGGTCCCGAAACTCGGCATAAACCGCATCGTGGACCAGCAGCCTCTGCACCGAGATGCAGATCTGCCCGGCAAACGCGAACGATCCGAGCACAGTTCGCCGCACCGCCCACTCCATCTCGGCGTCCGCGTCGACGATCGCGCCGGCGTTGCCGCCGAGCTCGAGCGTCACGCGTTTGCGTCCGGCGACGGATCGAAGGTGCCACCCGACGCGTGCGCTGCCCGTGAACGACAGCATCGCCGGACGGTCGTCGGTCGCGAGCCGCTCGGCGTCGACGGGCATGCAGTGAACCACGTTGAACTGTCCGGGCAGCGCCCCAGCCGCGTCGACGATCTCGGCGAGAGCGAGCGCGGTGAGCGGCGCCTGTGGAGCGGGCTTCAGGACGACCGAGCTCCCGACGGCAAGCGCCGGAGCGACCTTGTGGGCAACGAGGTTGAGCGGAAAGTTGAACGGAGCGATTGCCGAGATCGGGCCTACGGGGAACCGCCGCATCACGCACTCGTAGCCTTCGAACGCCTCCTCGATGTCGACGGGAATAACCTCGCCGCCAAATCGCGAGAGCTCCTCCGCCGCGAGTGTGAAGGTGGACGCCGCGCGCGCGACCTCACCCCTCGCGAAAGCGATCGGCTTGCCGGCCTCGGCGCAGATGAGCTCGGCGAGCTCGGTGGCGCGCGCGCGAATGCCCTCGGCGATGGCGCGGCAGAGTGCGCGGCGGCGAAATCCGGAGTGGCGGCGCGTAGATTCGAACGCCGCGGCCGCGGCGGTGATGGCGGCATCGACGTGTTCGGCTCCGCCGATCGGGACCGTGCCGACTACGGCGCCAGTGTAGGGGTCGAGGATCTCGTCGTGGACTCCGGTGTCGGTCCATTGGCCGTTGATGTAGAGGTCGCGGTGCATGGGGGGGATTGTGACACGGACGGGCGCCTTTGTGTCTCCGAGCCTCTGTGCCTCTGTGTGCGAAGCTCTTCTCACTCGCGGGAGAGCTGCGCACACAGAGTCGCGGAGGCACGGAGACACGGAGTCGTGCCGTGGTCTAATACCTCGGTGCTAAACGACGACGTCCGCATCAACATCCTCACCGGCTTCCTCGGCTCCGGGAAGACCACCCTGCTGCGCCACATCCTCGAGCACGGCCTCGACGGCCGCCGCGTGGCCGTCATCATGAACGAGCTTGGTGACATCGGGATCGACGGCAGGGTTTTGCAGGGCCTCAACGTCGAGCAGATGATCGAGCTTGGCTCGGGCTGCGTCTGCTGCACGGTGAATCGCGAGTTCGGGCTAGCACTTCAGGAGATCGTCGAAACCGTTGCTCCCGAGCTCATCATCGTCGAGACGACCGGTGTCGCCGATCCGCCGAACATCGTCTTCGAGACGAAGCAGGCGGGTCTCACGGTCGATGCGACGATCACCGTCGTCGATGCGCTGAACCTCGATCGCCACCTCGACGCGAGCGTCGCCGCGCGGGATCAGATCGCCGCCGCGGACTTCATCGTGCTCAACAAGACGGACCTCGTGGACGAGGCCACCCTTGCGCGTGCCGAGGCGCTACTGCGCGAACGGAACCCTCGCGCCTACATTTTGAGAACCTCGCACGGCGTCGTCGACGCTTCGGTGCTTTTCGCGACGGCAGCGGCGGTGCACCTCGAGGCGCTTGCGTCGCTGCAGGCGTCCGGGCTTGCTGTGCCGGGTCGGGAGGGCGCTCCGGATCACCTCGTGCGCGACCGGATCACGTCGTTCGCATTCGAGACGCGCGGCACGTTTGACCGACCGCGGCTGGAGCGGTTTCTCGGCGAGCTGCCGGCTTCGATCTATCGCGCGAAGGGGCTCATCCGGGTGACGGAGTCGGAGTGGTCGGCGTTGTTCAATTTCACGTGCGGGCGGACGGATTTCGAGTGGCGGGAGCCGGTGGGGGAGGATTTCGTCGGTCAGATCGTCGTCATCGGGACCGACGCGGCGTCAATGCGGGATGAGCTGGTGACAAGGCTGGAAGGAATGCCTGGAGAACGAATGATCCCGGTTCATTGCGCCTTTGCGCCTTTGCGCGAACCTCTTCAGGCCTCGAAGAGGTTCACGCAAAGGCGCAAAGGCGCAAAGGCCGCTCTTACCTCGGCCTCGCCATCGGATTCGGCACCAGATCCCCGCGCCTCGGCTCTCGCAGTAGCCGCGCGCTCTCCCCCGTCAGGAAATCGTCCATGATTCTCGCTCGTTTCACGCGCATCTCCCCGCTCGGCGCGTTGTCTACTAGCATCCGCCGCAACTCTTCCTCGCCCCTCTCCCGCTCGTCCGTGTAGCACCGCGCGATATACATCGACAGCGCGAGCCCGAGGTAACGCTCGTCGCTCATCGGATCCGCCGCGTTTATGACCGAGATCGCCTCCGCCAGCTCGCCGCGATACCGGTCGAGCTCCTTTTCGTAGAACGCCTTGGCCTCGCCACCAGCGAAGATGTATTTCCCGTCGCGCCATTGGTAAACCATCGTGCCGCCCGGCGCCGCCGCATGCGAAAAGTCGTCGTACGACTCCCACCTCGTGTCGCCGACGAGCAACTCGAGCGACCCGTCGCCATCCAGGTCCCTGAGCACCATCGGCTCAGCCACCATCAACCGCGGCGTTGGCCCTCCGAGCGCATAGATCCGCACATTCGAACATGCCCAGCAGTTTCCACCATTCGCCGCACTCACGACGAACTCGAGGATTCCGTCCTTGTTGATGTCGGCGAATACCGTCCCGGCGTCCTCGTACGTCCCGAAACCCAGGATCGCCTCCTCGATGAGGTCCGACGACGACACGACCGAGCTCCCCGCGCGCTGGAAATAGAGCTTCAGCGACTTGGTGCCGGCTTTTTCGCCCGCCGTCTCCGGGTATCCGTAGATCACGGCGAGATAACGTCCCGCATCGCTTCGGTGCTCCGAATATGCCTCTACCGCAAGCCCCTTTCGTTCCACGGCCGAAACCGCCGGCCGAAACGCAACCGGAAGCGGATCCGGATCGGGTACCGACGCATCGGTGCGCGCCGCTTCGAGGTTCGTATCGGGCTTCGACTCCTCCATCGTGTTGGGTGGCCGCTCCTGCGCCACGGCGACGGCGACGGAGCCGGCCCAGATCGTCATCGCACACGCGAACAGCGCAAGGCCGAGTGGGCGCGCTACTCGCGCCGCCCGTACCCAGGCGAGAGTCTTCCTTCATTCGAAGCCGCATGTCGAAACTCCTCACGAGCGGCGCCTGGCGAGCACCGCAATCATTTCTTCATGGATTCGCCCGTTGCTGGCAAGACACTCGGGCGTCTGGATATCGAACCGCCCGCCATCGAACTTTGTCACCTTGCCGCCTGCTTCGGCAACGATCAAGGCGCCGGCCGCGGTGTCCCAGGGCTTGAGAGCCAGCTCCCAGAATCCGTCGAACCGGCCGCTCGCAACGTAGCACAGATCCAGCGCCGCCGATCCGTCGCGGCGCACCGCCTGCCCGTGCAGGCTGAAGTCGTGGAAGTGGTCGAGGTTCGTGAACTTCTCTTCGGAAATGCTGTATGGAAAACCGGTCACGAGCAACGAGGAGGCGAGCGGCGCGGTCTCTGAAACCCGGATTGAACGATGATTGAGCGTGGCGCCTCCTCCCCGTTCGGCCACGTACAGTTCGTCCCGCGTCGGGTCGAAGACGACGCCGAGGAAAACTTCGCCGTTGCGTTCCACCCCGATCGAAACGCAGAAACACGGGTAGCCGTGGGCGTAGTTCGTCGTGCCGTCCAGCGGGTCGACGAGCCACCGGTACTCCGCGCCGGCCGCGGCGCCGGATGCGCCCTCTTCCTCGGCAAGCACCGCGTGGCGCGGGAAGTGCGTCGTGATGAGACTCGTGATGAGTGCCTCGGAGGCAAGATCCACCTCGGTGACGAGATCGATCGGACCCTTGTGCGACACCTCGATTCGCCGGCCAAGGTTGTCGAGCAGCAGGGCGCCGGCCTCTCGGGCAGCGCGGATGGCGAGTTCGAGCACGAAGGCCTCCCGGAACAGATCGCGGACGGCGCCGATCTTACCGATCCTCGCGGTACTCCGCTACGCGACCGTGAACAGTCGGCGATGCGCGAGATCAGTACCGCGAGCGATAGCGAGCAGGTCGCATCATGGATCACCCGCCCCCAGCAGCACCCGCTCGCTATCGCTCGCAGTACTGATCTCGCACATACGTCCGTCGATCTGCGCCTCCCGCCGCCCTCTGGTATCCTGAAGCCCATGTCCATCGAACGATGGCGACAGTTCCGGACGAAGGCGCGGGGCATGAAGCCTTCCGAGCTGCTTCGCGAGGCGGCCCGGAGGAGCGTCGAGCACTCCCGCAGGCGCCGGCGCGCCGCCGAAGCGCTCTATGGCCGCCCGCATGCCGCGGCACCGGAACGCGACGTCCGCAGCGCGATTGCCTCACCGCTCCGGACGTGCCCGCCATCGCCGGGATTGCGCTCCCCGAGGGCGGACGGAGCGTGGATCGCCGAGCACTATCCGGATGTCGCTCGACGTGCTGTTGACGAGGCGGACCGTGTGCTCGAGGGCTGGCTGCGGCCGTTCACCGGCGAGCCGCTGAAGTTCAGCGAACCGGTCGCGTGGCGGACCGACTGGGTCTCGGGCCGCGAGTGGCGTCTCGAGCATTTCACGAGTCTGGTGACGTTCCACTGGGACGAATCCGACATTCGGCGCGTCTGGGAACTGAACCGATTGCAACACGCGGTCGCGCTCGGCCGTGCGTGGGCGGTCAGCGGAGACGAACGTTATCCCGAGGCCTTCGCGCGGCAACTCTCGTCGTGGCGCGAGGCGAATCCGGTCGAGATGGGGCCGAACTGGTCGAACGCGATGGAGGCGGGAATCAGGATTGCCAATCTCATCGTGGCCTTTCACCTCATGAGCGAATCACCCGCGATCGCATCGTCGCGCGAGTTTCTCGTCCGCACGGCGATCGAGCACGGACGTTTCATCGCCGACAACCTCGAGATCACGCACCGCGTCACCAGTAACCATTACCTTTGCGACCTCGCGGGACTGCTCTTCATCGGACTCGGACTGCCCGACATCCCGTCGTCTCCGGAATGGGTCGGATTCGCGTGGCCGCGGTTTCTCGCGGAAGTGCGCAAGCAGGTGCATCCGGACGGCGTGGATTACGAGGCGTCGACGGCGTATCACCGCTTCGTTCTCGAAATCGTGCTGTCGGTGCTGCTGCTCGCCCGCGAATCGGGCCACAGGGTGCCATCGGACGTCTGGCGGCGACTCGAGGGGATGAGCGTTGCACACCGCGCCATGCTCAGGCCCGACGGGACGCTGCCGCTCATAGGCGACACCGACGACGGACGTTTCATCGTGTGGGGCGAGCGGCCGGCCGTCGATGGGGAGTATCTGCTCACTGTGGCCGCCATCTGCTTCGAGAACGACCTGTTCGCCGGTGGGCCGCCGTCGGACGAGGCCGTGTGGCTCTTTGGCAGTGACGGCATCGAGCGGTATCGGGAGATGTCGGCGGCGTCATCGCCGCGTGAGTCGCAGGTTTTTCCGGACGGCGGCATCGTGTCGATGTCGGGTGGCGGGACGTTCCTGCTAGTCGACGTCGGTGGCCACGGAATCGGCGGTCGCGGATCGCACGATCACAATGACACGCTCTCGTTCGACCTCTTCATGTCGGGCCGGACCGTCCTGACGGATCCGGGGACGTACGTCTACACGGCGGACCCGGTCTGGCGCGATCGGTTCCGCCAGACGCGGTGGCACAACACGATCGAGATCGACGGCGAAGAGATTTCGCCATTTCCTCCCGGGGCGATTTTCGCCCTCGGCGCGGACCCGAGCCCTCGCATCCTCTCGTGGACGACCGACGAGCGCTGCGACGTTCTCGTCGCGGATCATCGCGGCTACGCGCGCCTGCGGTGCCCGGTCACACACCAGCGGACCCTGCGCCTCGACCGGACGAGCGGCGTGCTCGTGATCGACGACGAGTTGTCCGGCACCGCCTATCACGCGTTCACGCTTTCGCTCACGCTCGATGACCGTTGCCGGGCCCGGCTCGACGACTCTGCGAAGGCGATCGACCCGTCGACTATCGTCGAGACGGAGGTCAGCGACGCGACGAGGTCCGTGACGATCGAAGACGCAGCCACCGGACAGCCGCTCGTGTCCATCCGGGTCGAATGCGACGCCTCATCGGCGTTCGCGGTCGAGGAACGATTCGTTTCGCGCGCCTACGGGCAGAAACACCTGTCGACCGGCCTGACGTGGTCGGGGCACGCGCTCTTTCCGCTGCGATTCCATACGGTGATCACACCCATCGCTACCGCGGGCGAGGTGGCGCCGTGAGCTCCATCTCATCGCCGGGCGTCGAGAAACAGGACGCCCGCGTCGATGCGGTCGAGGCCGCCGTGACGTCGGTGCGGCTCGTCGTGCTCTCGGGCGGGCTCGAGCCGGCGCGTCGCGCCGTCGCCGATCGGTATCCGAACGCCGTGGTCGAAGCGCTCGACAAGGAGCTCCTGCGCGGTCACGAACGGTACTCGCTGCTTCGCTCGCTGCGGCGTCAGCCTTGCGATCGCTTCGTCTACTTCACCTACGTGAATGCGTGGCAGCTCGACCGGTTCCGGATGGCGCTCTTCGCGTGGTTGACTGGCGCGAGACGCGTGGTGCTGCTCGACACCGAGCACGCGGGCGAGGAATTTGGTGCCGCCCGCCTGCTGGTGCGCGAGTTGCCCCGGACAGTACTCGAGGTCCTGGCCGCTGCGCCTGTGCTGTTGCTCGGGCTCGTGCTCTCGTGGGCCCTCGAGCTGGTCTGCTCGGCGAGACCACGACGCTTCCCCGACGCTCCGGCCTCGTCGGAGCGGACGCTGGACGTACTGCTCGTCCGTCCGACGCCGACCATCGGCGTGATGGAGGCCGGCGAGTCCGCTCATATCCGCGGCGTGCTGGACGGCCTGACCGAGCTCGGACACCGGACGCGGGTGCTCTCGAACGACAACCTGCCGGCCATTTCCCGCGCCGGACACGAGCTTGACGTCCGGCGCCCCGGCACGTTTTTCAACGGCATGCCGCTGGCCTTCGAGGTATGGCAGAACCTCCGTTTCACGTTAGAGCTCTGGCGAGCGACGCGCCGAGATCGGCCGGACCTGATTTACCAGCGCCACAGTCGAAACAGCTGGGCCGGCGTGGCCGTCTCGCGGTTGACGGGCATTCCGCTGCTGCTCGAATGGAACGGTTCGGAGGTCTGGGCGACGCGCCACTGGGCTCCGGTAAGCGGGTGGTCGTGGATCGTTTCGGTGTTCGAGCGCGTCAACCGGCTCGGCGCCGATCGGATCGTCGTCGTGTCGCGCGCGCTCGCCAACGCCCTGGTATCCAAGGGCGTCGTCGCGGATCGAGTCGTCGTGAACCCGAACGGGGTCGACCCGACGCGTTTCCATCCGGGTGCGGGCGGCGAGGCGATCCGCGAGCGATATGGATTCGGGGAACGTGTCGTCATCGGGTTTGTCGGCAGTTTCAACTACTACCAGGGAACCGAGCTTCTGATGCACGCGGCGCCGGCGGTATGCGGGGCGGCCGACGCCAGCTTCTTGATGGTCGGATACGGCGAAACTCTGTCGGCGGCCCGCTCGGCAGCCGACGCGGGTGGCGTTGCGGATCGCGTCGTCTTCACCGACCGGGTTCCCGTCGACGACGTGCCGGCATACGTCGACGCAAGCGACATAACCGTGGCTCCGATGGTGCCGAATCCGGACGGCAGTGACTTTTTCAACTCTCCGGTGAAGTTGTTTGAGTACATGGCGGCCGGTAAGGCCATTGTCGCAAGCCGGCTGGGCCAGATCGAAGAGATCATCGACGACGGGGTGACGGGGTTGCTCGTCGAGCCGGACTCGCCTGAGGCCCTCGCGGAGGCGATCTTGAAACTCGCGAAGGACGCGGAACTGCGAGAGAGACTCGGGCGCGAGGCGCTCGCGTCGGCGGTTGCCAATCACACGTGGCGTCGCAACGCGGCGCGTGTGCTCGAGACGTATGACGAGGTGGTCCGGGAGGGCTAGCGCAGACCGGGGTTGCCCTGCCTACTCCGTGCCTCCGAGTCTCTGCGTGCGTAGCGTCTGAAGAGCTTCGCACACAGAGACTCAGAGGCACTGAGGCACGGAGTACTTGCGAAATTCCGTGACTCCCGGGCAATATTGGAAATTCTGTCGGACTCCCTTACACAACCAAGTTCGCTGTCTCCCGTTGCAGCAAAGGAAGGATGCTCAATATGAAGGTTCATCGTTCACGTGGACGAGCCGGTCAGATTGCCGTGCTCGGCGTCGCGTCCCTCACACTCGTTCTCGGGTCCACGCCCTTCGTCGTCGCGAAGAAGGCTCCCGAAGTACTCGCAAAGCAGTCGGTTCCGGTCGCGGCAGATCGGACGGTCGACCTGAAGCAGGACGCGCCGGGCGCGGCTTTTGAGGCGCAGTGGGACCAGTTCCAGCGCGGAGTGGCCGCCAAGCGCGGAACGACCGGCAAGGCGCCGATCTTCGGCGACACCGATCTCGTGGTTCGATTCAGCGCGATCACGGGCTCGCCGCGGCTCGTCTACGGCGACCTGGGAGAAGCACCCGCTGCGTCCAAGCGCGGCGATCAGGCGATGCTCTGGATGCAGCAGAACGAGCACGTATTCGGCTTCAAGACAAGCGAATTGACGTTTGCGCGCTCGTTCGAGCGTCCGTCGAAGCCAGCGCATTTATATTACGACCAGAAGTTCGCCGGATTGCCGGTCTTCTACGGTGAAGTTGGTGTTCACATTGGCCCTGACGGCCACGTATGGGGCGTGACGAACACCTTCGCACCGGTCAACGTTCGTTCGACGCAGCCGGCGATCACGCAGGAGGCGGCGTATGAGACCGCTCTTGCCGCCATCAATGTAACCTCGGCCTCGCAGCTCGTCACCGAGTTCCCGTCCGAGCGTACGCTCGGCATCTGGCCAACGGCAGACGGTGGACGTCTTGCGTGGAAGATCGTCGTCTCGGCCCGCGCGCCAGTGGGCCTTTGGGAAGTGATTGTCGACGCCGCGACGGGCGAAGCCATTGAGCCTCCTCTCAACCGGATGTGCACGGTCGACGGTGCAGGCAAGGTGTTCATGCCCAACCCGATCGTTTCATCGGGCGTGAACAACCTGACCGACGCCTCGGTGATCGCGGAATCGGAGTACTTTTCGACAACGCTAACGATGAATACCGGCACCTCACTGATTGGCCCGCATTGTCAGGTGCACCCTAGCCATCCGAATCCCGCGACCCGAACGACACCCTTCGACTATTCGGATCTCCGCCGCACCAACGTGCAGTTCGATCAGGAGCAGGTCTTCTGGGCGATTGCGATGGGCGAGCAGGTTTACCAGTCGCTTGGGTACACCGTGGCGAACGGCGCGCCGCTCATGAACTTCTCGATCAAGTACTACGCCCACGGATCGCCAACGTGGGGCAACCAGGACAACTCCAGCTTCAGTGGCAACAACGTCGACGGCACGGGCACAGGAATTCTCGAGTTCGGCACGGGCGGCGTCGACGATGCTCTCGACTCGGAGATCGTATGGCACGAGTGGGGCCACGCCACTTTCTGGAATGCTCGACCGGGCATCAACCAGAACGTCACCAAGGTTCCGCTTTGGGACTACGACAATCAGGTTGGCGCGAACACGGGTCTCGACGTCGCGCTCGAGGCGCTCTTCCTGATGGACCTGAGCCCGACGCAAGTTGAAGGCGCTGCGGCCATGATCACGGCCGATATGATGCTCAATGGAGGCGCCACGGCCGGCCAGATCAACAACGCGTTCAAGGAGCGAGGAACGGTTGCTGGTACGGTCGTTCCGGTCGTCCATACGCCGGGCATCACGTTCCCGGGATCGGGTTCGGCTTTTCTGCGCAATTCCTCGACGTCGGGCCCGGCCGACATCATCGTCGGTCTCGGCACGTCCGCAATGACTGAGATCGTCGGCGACTGGGACGGAAACGGCTCCGACACGATCGGCGCGTTCCTGTCGTCTGCCGGCGCGTTTTTCCTTCGCAACTCGAACACGGGAACAGGCGCCGACGCCATCCTTTCACTTGGACCGGGCGGGTCGGACTACGTGCCTGTCGTCGGTGACTGGGACGGAAACGGAACGGAAACGATCGGGGTCTACAACACAACCGGTGGCTTCTTCTTCCTGAAGAACTCGAACACACCGGGTCCTGCCGACGTCATCGTGTCGTTCGGACCGGGCGGGGCCGGAATCCTGCCGATCGTCGGCGACTGGGATGGAAACGGGACGGACACGATCGGACTCTTCATTCAGTCTTCGGGAGCGTTCCTGCTGAAGAACTCGAACACGCCCGGCGGCGCCGATCTTCTCTTCTCGTTCGGCCCGGGTGGAGCAACCTGGTACCCGACGTCGGGTGACTGGAACGCCGACAACGTCCACTCGATCGGCGTGTACGATTCGAGCACAGGGACGTTCTTCCTCAAGAACACGAACGCTGGCGGTGCCGCGGACTACGTGTTTCCGTTTGCCGCCCCGGGTGGCCGACCGCTCGCGGGCGATTACAATGGCGGAATGCACTGACGCGTTCAGAGCAATGACTCCAGGAACGGCGGCGGGCTTCGGCTCGCCGCCGTTCCTGCGTCAGAGGGCAAACACTGGCACGCCTGGCGCAGCTGACCGTACAATGCCGTTTTCGCCGAAGGAGGCATGTTCGTGAGTTCTGCACCAGTTGAAAAGGTCATCATCCTCGGTTCGGGCCCGGCGGGCCTGACTGCGGCAATCTACGCCGGTCGCGCGGACCTCAGTCCCGTCCTCATCCACGGCTCGGTCCCGGGCGGTCAGTTGACGATCACCACCGACGTCGAAAACTACCCCGGATTCCCGGACGGCATAATGGGCCCCGAGCTGATGGAGGCGATGGAGAAGCAGGCTGCGCGCTTCGGCACGCGCTTCCACCGGTCGTTCGTCACGAATGTCGACCTCTCGAAACGGCCTTTCACCTTGACCGACTCCGAGGGGCAATCGTACCTCTGCGATGCGCTCATCATCTCGACGGGCGCCGAGGCACGGTGGATTGGCATCGAGTCCGAGCAGCACCTGAACGGCTACGGCGTGTCGGCGTGCGCGACGTGCGACGGACCACTTCCCGCGTTCCGGAACCAGCACATTGCCGTTATCGGCGGCGGCGACACCGCGATGGAGGAAGCCAACTTCCTGGCGAAGTTCGGCTCGAAGGTCACCGTCGTCCACCGGCGCGACGCGTTGCGGGCGTCGAAGATCATGCAGCAGAAGGCGTTCGACAATCCGAAGATCGACTTCGCCTGGGACAGCGCCGTCGACGAGATTATCGGCAGCCGCGAGGGCGGCGTCACGGGTCTGCGGCTCAAGAACCTGAAGACCGGCGAGCTGACGACGCACGACGACATCCGAGGCGTGTTCGTGGCGATCGGGCACAAGCCGAACACTGAGCTCTTCGCCGGACAACTCGAGATGGACGAGAACCGGTACCTCGTGACGAAGCCCGGGACGACGCAGACGAGCATCGCGGGGGTCTTCGCTGCGGGCGACGTGCAGGATCACGTCTATCGGCAGGCGGTGACGGCCGCGGGCACGGGATGCATGGCCGCCATCGAGGCCGAGCGGTTCCTGGAGAGCGCGGGGTAGAAACGGAACTCTGCGTCTTTGCGAGTCCTTTGCGTCTCTGCGAGAAACGCGGCCTTACGTCAGGTTCTCGCAGAGACGCAAAGGACTCGCAAAGACGCAAAGTCGAAGGCTCATGTCCCGCGTACTTCTTTTCGACATCGACGGCACGCTCATGAACGCCGTGCATGGCCGCGGCTACCGCCGCGAGATCCGCGCCGCCCTCGAATCCGTGTTCGGCACCGCCGGCCTCATCGACCAGACGCGCTTCGACGGCAAGACAGACCTCGCGATCCTTCGCGAAGCGCTCGAGCCCGCGGGTATTCCCGCAAGCGAAATTCATCGCCGCATGCCGGACTGGGAAGCCGGATTCATCGAGCTCACACACCGTCTTTCGGCAGAGGCGCCGCTCTTTGCATGCTGCCCGGGCGCCGAGCAGCTCCTGCAACGCCTCGACGAGGACACGCGGTTCGACCTGAGCGTGCTCACCGGCAACCTCGAGCGTATGGCCGGCGTGAAGTTGGCCGCCGTCGGGCTCGATCGCCACATCCGGCTTCGTGGCGCATACGGCAGCGACCACGAGAACCGGAACGAGTTGCCGGCGATCGCGGCGGCCCGCATCGCTGAACAGACCGGGCAGGATCGTCCCCCTGCCGATTTCATGATCATCGGCGACACGCCCCGCGACATCGAGGCTGCGCGCGGCTTCGGAATGCGCTGCATGGCCGTCGCCACGGGGCACTACTCGCTCGATGCACTCGCGGCTCACGAGCCCGACGTCCTGCTGGCGGACTTGAGCGATACGGACCTCGTGATGGATTCGCTCCTCGGGTAACGAGGTACGTCTTCGCTCTTTGGCTTGGCGCCTTTGCGCCTTTGCGCGAGTTTCTTCGAACGTCGAGAGAGGTTCACGCAAAGGCGCAAAGGCGCAAAGCCAAAGAGTCTGGCGCTCCTCTACCGCACGCTAATCTCGCCCCCCACTTGGGCTATACTGCCGCCCATTCACCAGAACCCTCCGTGGAGGCTCCATGAGCAGAGAGACCGGTTCGAACAGAGACACGCTGGCGATCATTCTCGGCGGCGGTCAGGGTACCCGCCTCTTCCCACTGACTGAACTGCGTGCGAAACCCGCCGTCCCGCTCGGCGGCAAGTACCGACTCATCGACATCCCCGTCAGCAACTGCATCAACTCGGACATCATCCGCATCTTCATCCTCACGCAATTCAACTCCGCGTCGCTCAACCGCCACATCGCGCGCACGTATCGCTTCAGCCGATTCTCTGACGGCTTTGTCGAAGTGCTCGCCGCCGAGCAGACCCACGGCAACACGAACTGGTTTCAAGGCACGGCCGACGCCGTCCGCCAGAACATTTCCCATTTCGAGGAGTGGCGACACGACGACCTGCTCATACTCTCCGGCGACCACCTGTACAGGATGGACTACCGGAAGTTCCTGCAGCGACACTACGACACGAACGCGGATCTCACGGTGTCAGTCATTCCGGCGAACCGGATTGATGCCATGGGCTTCGGACTGCTGAAGACAGACGAATCGGGCCGCATCGTCGAGTTTCGCGAGAAGCCCGGCGTCGACGAAATCGACGAGATGATCGTCGATACCACGGCGTTCGGTCTGACGGCCGAGCAGTCGGCGCAGCGGCCATTTCTCGCGTCGATGGGCATCTACGTCTTCCGTCGCGAGGCGCTCAGACTGCTTCTCGAGGAATTCCCCGATGCTGTCGACTTTGGCCGCGACATGATCCCGGCTGCAATCGAGAAGATGAACGTCCAGGCCCACCTTTTCACCGGCTACTGGGAAGACATAGGAACCATCTCCGCCTTCTTCAAGGCGAACATGGACATGACTAAGCCCCTGCCGGACTTCAACTTCTTCGACGCCGAGGCGCCGATCTTCACGCGTCCGCGTTTCCTGCCAGGCTCGAAGATGCTGCGTGCCGACGTCAGCCACTCGATCGTCTGTGAAGGCTGCATCGTCAGCGACGCGCGAATAAAGAACTCGATCATCGGCATCCGGAGCCGCATCGAGCGCGGATCCGTCGTCGAAGACACGCTGATGATGGGCGCGGACTTCTACCAGACGCTCGACGAGCTGGCGTTCGACCAGGCCGCGAACCGTATCCGCATCGGCGTCGGCGAAAACTGCCACATCCGCAGGGCGATCATCGACAAGAACGCCCGCATCGGCGCAAACGTGAAACTCCTGAACGAGGCCGGTATCGATCACGCCGACGGTGACGGCTACTACATCCGCGACGGCATCATCGTCGTGCCGAAAAACGGCGTCGTCCCCGACGGCACGATCGCATAGGTCTCCGAAGGAGAGCGGGGGGGGCGGGGGGGTGCGCGTGACTTCTTTGTATCCGCTCTACGTGGATCCTCATTCGACAGTTCGGCAGGCGATCTGCACGGCGACTGACCGTCGTCTACGGAAAGGGCCCCCGAATCACGCGAACCGACCGAGTCGCCGAATCACCGACAGCCCCGCGGCGGCACCCCCCAACGACGTCGCTGGCGGGGGAGCCGGGGGGGGGGGGCGGGGGTGCCCGCTCAAGAAGAATGCCGCCCGTCGAGTCGACAGCCGGACCGGCCGGCGGGGGTGGGGCGGGTTGCGGGGGCGTGGGGGGGGGGGGGGGGGGGGGGGGGGGCGGGCTGGGTTGGCGGGACGAGAAGGTCGCCAGCCAGATCGAATGCGAGGCCCGTTGGTGAAAGGTTCACCATGGCCGGGCACCCTTCACAATGGCGATCCCGTCGCGCGCCGCGGGGGGGGGGCGGGGGGGGGGGGGGGGGGGGGGGGGGGGGGGGGGGGGGGGGGGGGGGGGGGGGGGGGGGGGGGGGGGGGGCGTGTCGGCGACGAAGAGTCGACCGTCAAGCCATCGCGAGCCGGACGGGCCGGAAATCGACGTCTCACGGCCGGGCAGGCCTGCCATCATTTCCGGGCTTGTCGGTCAGGATGACGACGCCGAGACTCGGCATCGATTGCCCGATTGTCAGCCGCAAGAACTCAACTCCTGGCCGCATGAGCCAAGCCCCTACTCATGCGAAGCCGCCATCGCCGAGGCTGGAAGCTTCGCCCGTGCCGCCGATTCGAGTGGCGTTGCGACGTCCTGCCGGAATCTCGAGCAACCAAACCCAGGAGCCCCTCCCGCCGGTTCCAGCCGAACGCAAGGGCGTATAGCGCCTAGCGGTCGAACGTCATCGCATCGATGTTCGTAGAGACGAGCTCCGGACTCGTTACGGTTGGGTTGTAGACGAAGGTCTCGATGATGTTCGTCGTGAGGTCGATCCGTCGAATACGGGGAACACGCCCCTCGCACACGTAGAGTGCATTGTCCGGTCCGAGCTCCAGGTGAACCGGCACACCGATTCTCGCCAGACGTGCGTCCCCGTGGTCGCCAATGCCGGTGTCGTCGTCGCTGCGTTGACCGTTCCCGGCGATCGTGTCAATTGTTCCAGTTCTCGCGTCGACTCGCCGAATTCGATTGGTTGCGGGGTCCGCCAGGAACATGTTTCCACGAGCATCGACGACTACTGCAGATATCCCCTCCAGGCCGGCCGCGAGGGCGTTGCCGCCATCACCAGAAAGAAAAATCTCGCCTGAACCAGCGATGGTTGTGATGGTGCCGGTCAATCGATCGACGCGGCGCACCCGATGATTACTCGAATCGGCGATGAGGAGGTTGCCGGACGAGTCGAGCGCCACATCGGTCGGATTCGAGAGTTGGGCCACAACGGCCGGTCCGCCATCCCCTGCAAGGCCCTCCACGCCAGTGCCGGCGACGGTCGTGATGATTCCCGTCCGTGCGTCGATTCGGCGAACCCGATGATTGAGGGCATCTGCAATGTAGAGCGTGCCATCTGTATCCCGCGCCAACGCTTCAGGGCTCAGGACGGCTCCGAGCGCCGTGCCGCCATCGCCGACATTCAGAACACCGCCACCGGCAATCGTCGTGATCTCGCCGGCGGCAAGGGAACTGACCGGCAACGGCAGGATTGTAAAGGGTCGTTGAGCCGCCCCCCCGCGCGTCGAGACCGTCAGGGTTCTCGAGCCAGTTGAGAATTGGCGGGGCACCCGGAATCGAATGGTCCTCGCATTAAGGACCGCGGCGTCAGTGACGACAGCGTCACCAAGTGACACGCGCGCCTCGGTCGAAAAATTCGATCCGGTGATCACGACCTCGACGCCACCTTCAACGGTGTCGACGTCCGTACTCAGCGAATCAATGGTCGGTGGACCGACCTCCACGACCTTGACGCTGTCGTTTGCCGACACGGCAGCCAGATCGACAACCAGGACCCTGGTTCCACTCGTGACAACGCTGGAAGGCTGTCCAAGCGTACCTCGAAGCGCGAGGTCGACGCGTCGCTCGCTGCCATCGGGCTTTCGCGTGACGACACTTGCCCCGCTGTCATCCACGACGTACAGGTTGTCGACGCCGTCGAAGGCGACGCTTCGGGGACTCTGAAAGTCGATGTTCGTCGGCGGCAGCTGCGACTTCGCCGAACCGCACGAACCAGGCACGCCGACCGTCGTGACACAACACGACGGCCGATCGCTCGCCGTTCGGGTGAGCCGCAAAAGTCGCACCCTGTGATTCCCGGTGTCAGCGACCGCGACGAGCGTACCGGCACTGTTGACGGCCAGTCCTGTCGGAGCTTGGAAACGCGAATCCTGTCCTGGGCGTCTACAATGCCAGCGCTCCCGGGACTACCGCCAATCCGGTAGATAACCCCAGTGCCGTCCGCGTCCAAATCGGCATAGAAGAGCGCGTGGTTGTTCGTATCAGCAACGATGAAGTCACGCCCGAGGAGCGCCAGCCCTTGCGGGCCATCGAACTTCGCGGCGCTGAGCTGCTGCTCATCGTCGAGCATGACTCCCGGGAGGGTCGGCGTTCCGAGCGCATCCGAGACGACTCCAGTGAAGCTGACCCGACGGATGCAGTGATTCGCGCTGTCAGCAACGAAAAGGCCGCCGTCGGGACGGGTGTCGATGGCCAGTCCGGTCGGCGAATGAAACCTGGCCGACCTCCCCGCGCCATTCGAGTGCCCGGCGGAGCCTGATACTCCGGCGTAGAGTTCATCCCTGACACCGGTCGACCGGAAAAGGACGTGGCGCAACGGGTCGGTCAAATAGACGTTACCGGCGAGGTCCGACTTGAGGTCGCCGGTCGCCGGCATCCCGCCTCTTGGTGTAACACGGCTGACGACAACGGTCTCCGTCACGACCTCGCCGGAGTCGACGGTCGCGCTGATCGTCGCGAACCCGTAGAGCAGCCCTTTGAGTGCGCCTTTCTTCGAAACACGGGCAACAGCAGGACTATCGGTTCTCCATGACCGGACCACCAGCCGACTTCCGTTCGCGTCCTCTACATGCAGTCGCAGGCTCTTCGACTCGTTGACGACCGGTGGAGAACTGCCGTCATCACCGACGATTTGACTAACAATTCCAGTTGACAGCGCCTCCCGGAGAGACGCCGAGCGAATTGTCCGAGCTTCCGACGAAAACAAGCCGACGACGAGAACAAACGAGGCAACTACAGACCAGAATCGGATGCCGACGTAGAGTTTTCGCATCTGAGACCCTATTTCCGAACGTCAAATCTGCAAGTGGCGGTCGAGAAAGACCGCATCACTGTGTCCGCACGGCGAAGCATAGTTCTCCCAATCCCCATCCTGGAATAGCAATCCAACGAGCTGCGCTTCGCACTGGCGACGGCATCATCGTCGTCCCGAAGAACGGCGTCGTCCCCGACGGCGCGGTGGCGTGATACAGAGGCGAACATAGGTTTGACATTATTGTGTCTCCGTGACGCGCGCTCAACGCATCGGTAGCGTGCGCGGTTGCGCACGGTACCGATGCGTGAGGCGTACAATTGTCAAAGTCGTCATGGATCACGCGACAACCCGATGAGCGTCACAGTTAAGACTGCACCGGTTCGCGCTGAGCGATCCCACGCAGGTGAAGTACAGCCAGTTCGAGCGCACCGTAAGGCTCGCAGACCTCACGTCTTGAGAATCAACGCGTTCGCAACCCATCCGTACGCCCAGAAACCGACGAGGAAGGCCACGCCCGGAATCGCCGCCGCGATGAGGCTCACGAACGACAACGCGACGGCGAGCACGGCGAGCAGCGCAAGGACGATGGTGTATCTCCTGAGAATGTTGCGCGAATGCGCCGTCTCGCACTGGGTCGTCCCCGAAATCGGCACGACCATCAGCCCGCACGCGAGAGCGGCGATGGCCAGCGGGTGAAACCACGTCACGTACCAGAGAACTCCGAGCACTCCAAAGGCCAGAAGCAGTCCCCCGACCCAGTTGGAAACTCTGATCTCGTCTCGCGTCAGCGCCAGTCTCCCGAGAGGGTCGAGCCGCAGCATCAGGTTGAAGACCGGCTGACTTATCCACGTGAAAACCATGAAGAGGACGAGGATCACGAACAATGGCATGAGGAAAGGCATGAGCTCGGGGTTCTGCTTCATCGCAGTCCTCAGGATGCGAGAAACTAGAACGAAACCGATGATGACGCCCCAGACGGCCCAGCCCTGCAGCTTCGACATGAAGAGGAAGTAGCGAAGGAAGATGCGATAGATCGGGTTGCGCGCGCGAAGCACTTCGACAACGCCCTCTCGAGCGAGGTCGAGAGTTGGATCGAGACGGAGCGCTTCGCGAAAGTGCTCCATTGCGCCGTCATAGCGGCCGAGCTCGACGAGCTGCCAGCCCTGATTGACGTGCGTGACTGCGTCTTCGGGGTCACGCTCGAGCGCCGACGCGATTTCCCGACCCGCCTCCCTGCTCCGCCCGAGTTGTCGGAGTGCGATCGCCCTGAGGTTGGCACACTCCGTACTCTCAGGGTCGATGTAGAGCCCTCGCTCGGCCGCAGCAAGTCCGGGCTCCCATTGGCGTCGCTGCAGATGAATCGACGCTAGCAGCGCGTGAGACGCGGAGTTTTCCGCGTCGAGCCGGAGCGCTTCGCCGACAGATCGTTCGGCCTCGTCGAGACGATCCTGACCTTCCAGAACGCTTGCGAGGGCGTAGTGAGCGAATGCGAAGTCCGGGGACGCGGCGATGGTTGCTCGCGCCTCACTTTCGGCTTCCTCGTGCCGCCCGAGTTCCGCGAGACAGGCCGAGAGAAGGGCGCGGGCCGGGGCGTTGTACGGGTTGCTGGCGAGCTCGCGGCCTAGCTCCGATGCTGCCTGCTCGAAGCGCGACTGACCCATGAGCAAGCGCGCTCGTTCGACGTGGGAACCGCTCGAGCCGGTACTCAAAACTTGTTTTCCCTCATGAATGTGAGGAGGTCGTCGTAGAGCCCGCCCTCGTTGGCGAACATCGCGTAGTTGCGCGCCGTGTCGAACCACGGCCTCGTGCTCGGCCTGACCTCCTTGAGTGCACGTGTGAAGTCGCTCATGCCGACCGGACGGATCGAGCCTGCCGAGATCGAATCTTCAAGCGCCAGATCGGTCGCGGATTCGCACAGGTGTGCGAGGTCCGCGCCCGAAAAGAGATTTGTTTTTGTGGCAAGCAACGCGTAATCCACGCCGGCGGCCGGGCGATCGCGCATGTGATACCGGAGGATCGCCTCGCGAGCCGCCTTGTCGGGTGGAAGCACGAGCAGCATCCGGTCAAACCGTCCTGGTCGCCGCAGCGCCGTGTCGACGTCCCAGGGATGGTTCGTCGCGGCGAGAACGAAGACGCCGGAGTTGTCCGCTCCAACGCTGTCGAGCTCGGCGAGGAGTTGATTGACGACGTTGCGACCGGCGTGATGACGCAGGTGGCTTCGTTTCTGTCCAAGCGCGTCGATCTCGTCGAAGAACAACACGCAAGGACGGCTCCGCCGTGCCGTCTCGAAGATCTCGTGCAGTTTGCGCTCGCTTTCGCCAAGCCACATGTCGAGCACGTCCGAGAGCCCGACCGTCAGAAATCGGGCGCCGAGCTCACCGGCCGTAGCACGAGCCACGAAGGTCTTTCCGCAACCCGGCGGACCAAACAGCAGCAGCCCTCCGCGCAGGGACTTTCCGTATGCCTTCATCATCTCGGGGTTACGGAGCGGGGCAAGGAATGCCGTGTTGAGCCGGCGCTTGACGTCTTCCATGCCGCCCACGTCGGCGAGAACAACGTCGGGCCGCTCGACCTCCCACGGCCCCGACTCGTCGGCGGAAACGACACGCAGTCGCGCCCTGGCATCGACGACATTCGACGGCGTCAGGTCGGTTGCGGACACCGGGGTGGACGTCATCGGTGCCGGATCCGTTTCGAGGGCCGAAAGCAGACGTCCGTATCCTTCCGCGCGCGCGGTGTCTCCGGCTGCCCGGGCTGCATCGGCGGCGCCACGTACAGCAGCGAGATTCGCCGGATCAGCCGACAGGATGTGTGCGAAATGGTCGAGCGCCTCCGAGGGGCGTCCGTCCTTGAGCAGGAGAGACGCGAGGTGCTCGCGAACGGCCCGGTCGGTCGGATCCACGTCAAGAGCCGCCTCGAGAGCGGCGATAATGCTGTCGTGAGCCATCTTGATGGAGTCGCGACCGGTCGCTCGACGGAGCGGCGTGACAGGGCCCATCCTTCACGCGGTAGCGAGGTTCGTCAAGCCGATTGTTAGCTGAGTCGATTGTCGGCGGCGCGCCGGCACTGGAGTCGAGTGTCCTTCGAAGCCGGCACCGATCACCACAACGGCACCAGGTGCGGCCGACAACGTGCGACCCACGAACGTCTCTGTATCGTAATGCGCGAAGCGCTTTGGAGTGCGGCGTGAATCGCCGCTTTGGTTTTCCTTCAATCGAGCGGTCGTCGAAAGAAATCCAAAGCGGCGATTCACGCCGCACTCCAAGGCGCTTCGCGCAATGACCTAGAGCCTGCGCTATCGCCCGGTTGGCCGGAAGATCAGGAAGTAGTCCACCCCGTCGCCCTTCACGAAGTCGTGCTGCGATACGAGCTCGAATCCGGCGCGGCGACATTCGTCGATAACCGTGTCGGCCGGCACGCCGTGGTCGTCGCCCTTGCCGACCTTGTCGATCACGCCGACGAGTCCGCCGGGGCGCATCGAGCCACGCAGGCGGTGCATGATCGTCACGGGCCGCTCGAACTCGTGGTACGTCTTGAGGATGAGGACGGCGTCGACGCTCACCGGGGGCAAGCGCGGATCGTCGGCAGCGCCAAGCTGGGCCTTCAGCTGCGGAATGCCCTCGTCGGAGGCCCGGCGGGCGATGTGATCTACGGACTCCTTGCTGATGTCGACGGCCCACACCGCACCGGCGCTTCCGACGCGCCCGGCGGCGAGGACCGAAAACCAGCCGGACCCGGCGCCGAGGTCCGCGACCGTTTTTCCGGGACCGATCTCGAGCAGATCCATGACGCGATCGATCTGAAGCTTCTCGGCACGATCCGCGCCTTCGAATATCGAGAGGTCGCCCGAGTACGGCGTGCTTGTCTTGCGTTCCGATTCCGACGGCGGTGGGCTCTGGACCTCGCTCCGCGCCGGCACGGGCTGGTGCGCCGGAACCTGCGCGTGCAACGTCGAGAGCGTCAGCGTTCCAAGCGCGACGACCCCGAGAACGAACCCGAGCGTACGAAGAAGGAATGGAGTCACCCGAGAAGTATGAACCCACGCGCAAGCATTCCCGACGTTGAGCACCGGTCCTTTACACAGCTTTACAACCGGACCACAAAGTCAGTCCACCGATCTTCACAGATTGACACGGACTTGATCTCTGATGAGCTGCGGAAATCTGTGGACAGTCATATGCAGTACCTCCCTGCACCGACGGAGCCGATGTTACCCCCGAGGCACTCAACCTCGCGACGACCGACGACGACCGAATGGAGAGACGAAACTGGATGGCGCACCAGGCAGTGCGCGTTAGCGTGTCGAGCGCCTCCTCGCCGTCGTCACGACCTTTGCTAGCCCGAAGACCGGTTCGACTTGGCCTGAAATGTCGCGGCAGTGCCTTCCGCCGCGTCCGCCGACCGGCGTGTTACAGTGTCGGTACCTCTGCAGAGATTCGCGCCTGGACGGTTCAACATGAACTCGTACGACAGTCGTTGTTTCGCGATTGCAGCGGTACTCGCCGTCTGCTTACAGGCAACTACTACGAATGCGCAGATGGGAGCGCAGCGCAAATTGGAGGCGCGCCAACTCGTTCACCTGACGACGTCGGTGATCTGCGAGCAGTATTGTCGGACATCCGATCCTGATATCGACGTACTGCTTCTCGAACTTCAACTCCGGTTTACTGCGGTCGGAACGACGCCAGTCATTCTCCTTCGCAAGAGCACGATCGTTCCGTGCATCATGATCGCCAGAGCTGCGAACGATCTTGACGAACGGAAGTTCGAAGCACATTGGTGTTCCGACGTCGTGATTACACGGGATGGTGCCTTGCCCATGGGCCCGGAACCGGATGCGAGTTTCATCGTCATTCCGCCAGGGGGCCACTACGACACGACCGCGGAGATCTCAGTGCTTGTTTCGCAGAGTGTACCGCTCACGGAGTCACCGAGGGCTCTCGGGCCGTCGGAACACGTTGGGTCGTTCTCCATCACGATTGATGTCGAAGCGGCCCCGCCTCCCGCATCAAGCGATTCCGTTTTCGTCGGCCGCCCTGCTCAACCAGAACGAATTGAGCCGCCAGATGCTGTGCAGGACCAGATTCAAAAGGGAACGGCGGTCGCGACGGAGGTCACCCGAGGGGACCACTACCTCAGGGTACTTGTCTTGACCTGGGACGACCCAGGGAATCCTGCGAAGTTTCGAGAAGCGTGGAAGACCACCGGCGATCTTTGGCCGTATGGCCTCGACTCGCAGCCTATGCGATTCAATGTCGCGGGTGCTGGGAGGTCTCACGACTGCCCGTAGGCCGTGAGGGCATCGAAGGGAACCGTCGCCGATCGCGCCAGACTGAGGGTGGGTCAGATTGACGGACTTGCGACCGATGCCGCCTTAGGCGGCATCGCGGAGGGGCCTCGCCGCTACAGTTTGATGGAGCGTCGATCGCAAGGCGATGAACGTCGCCGTGGCGAGGCCTTCGTAGCCGAACTGCCGGACGATGCCGAAGACGACGACGTTCAACGCGCCCGTCGGTCCGCTCACCTGCGTACGGCCGCCGCCGAGCTCGGCGATGACGAATCCGGCAATGATCGCCGTTTAGAGCCCCTGCTCGGGCTTGACGCCAGATGCGAAGGCGATGGCGAGCGGCAGCGAAACCAGCCCGACAATGGCACCGGCGACGCCGTCCTTCGCGAAGAGACGGCGTGAATACCCGGCAAGAAGTACGTGAAGCAGCTTCGGCTCAAAGTCTCGCGACATAAGCGATTGGGCCTACGCCGCAAGCACAGGATGAGTCCACAGATCTTCACAGATCTGCACCGATCTGATCGGTGATCATCTGTGGAGATCTGTTGCCCGTCATATACAGCCGAGGTCGGCACCGACTGAACCTGCGACCTCGCACAAGGAGAGACCAATGTTTCGATTCGTGTTCTGCGTTGTGATCGTCGCCGCCTTTTGCCTGCCCGCATCCGCTGCAACGCCGCCGCGGATGGAGACCCGCTGGCCCGGCGTCCACGTCGTCTGGTACGACGACTTGAATCTCAAGTCCGTCGTCGCCGAGTTCGACACGTTTCTCGCCGTCGTCGAAGTTCCGCACGACGACGCAACAGCGCGAGCACTTCTCGCCTTCCTGCGCGAGAAGTTCCCCGCGAAACCCGTCCGCTTCGCGTTCCACACGCACCACCACGATCACTCGATCGGCGCGCTCGATCCGCTTGCCGCCGCCGGCGCGACCGTCGTGACGACCGCGTGGAATCTCGACCAGATTCGCGGTCTCGCCGGCAATCCCGCGGGCGCCGACGCCAACGTGCTGAAGATCGGCGGTGAGCTCGAGATCTCTGACGGAACGAACACGCTCAGAGCGCACGTCCTCAAGAAGGACCGCTACGAGATCCCGACCGAAGAGTACATCGTGGTCGAGCTCCCCGGGCCGAAGGCGCTCGTCAGCGGCTGTCTCTTCAACAAGCCGCTCACGTACTTCGAGGTCGTGAACACGCGCAAGACGTCGCTCGCCGCGTTCCTCGCGGACCGACGGATGGACACGGCGTGGCTCGTGCCGACGAACTCGGCCCGCGGCTCCGGCTTCGAGGACGTCTGCTCTCGCGAGATGCTCACCGAGACGCTCGCGAAGGGCCTGAAGCCTGCCGAAGTCGCCGACCGGTTCGCCGCGCGTTCGGTTGCAGAATTGCGCGCCGACATACCGGCGCTCGCCGCCGAGTTCGGAAAGAAGACGCCGCGCTCCTATGACCTGCTCGTGTGCGGCAACTTAATGCGCATGAAGCGCAAGGACGTCGCGCGTTCGGTCGTGATGTTCGAAATCGCTACGCAACTGTTTCCGAAGGACATGGACGCGTGGTACTGGCTCGGTGAGGGACGGGCGGAGGCCGGAGATCACGCGGGAGCACGCGTTGCGTGGGCCGAGGCGCTCAAGTTCGCGACCACCGACGACGACCGCAGCGAGATCCGGGCGAAACTGGGCCACAAATGATCGATGAGGGTGGTCCCCGCTTTTCGAGCCGCGAGCGGTAGCGAGCGTCCCACGGACGGTCGATCGGTTCCGACCCCTTCCGTCCTTTCGCAGCGACGAATCTGCGATTTCAGGCACTGTCCGTGGGACGCTCGCTACCGCTCGCGGCTCGAGGAACTGACCCGGTCGTTCGCTTATGCGTCAGGACCGGCATACGGCGTCCTGCTCGACGAGATGGTGCCGGAATGGCGCAACCAGCTCGCCGAAGTCCGCGATCTTGGCGCGATCCTTGGCCGGTCGATCCAGTCCCGACAGAAGCTGCCGACCCGCGCGGCCATCGATCGAAGGGCACGGCCATACGGCGGCGCGGAACTGCTCGCCTCGGAACACGAGCGGGAATCGACACGACAGAAGCGAATGGCCGCCGATCGAGCACGCTTTGTCGACGGCGCCGTGCTCAAGCTGCCGTTGCGTTCGCCCAACGTCTCGTTCGATCCGAACACGCTTGCTCCGCTCGAGCCTTTCGGCACCGTCTACAAGTCGGCGAGGGTTTCGGACGCGTGGGGGACGCTCGATGTCTCGCGCGGCGCCCTGCTCGCAACAGACTGGTCATCGGTGACCGTAGCCCTGGCACCCGATCGTGGGATCGCCTCCCTCGTTGGTCCGCTCATTGTGGGCGACGGCTGGAAACTCGAGCTCGCACCGGGTTGGAAGCTCGTGCCGGCCGGAAGACCCGGGCTATTTGTCGCCGTCAATCACGGCCCGGCAACGTCCATCCCGCCGAGGCTCCACGCATCAGTACCGGGCGCGGTAGCGCTCGGGTCAGCCTCTCCATGAGCCCGCGCCTGGTGTCGTCACGCGCGCTCGGGATCGACCCGAGCGCTACCGCGCCCGGTACTGATGCGTGAGGCGTGCAACGTCAGAGTCGTCATGGTTCAAGTGACAAGTACGTGAGCGTCTCGGTAATGCACCGCCTTGGCCTGATCCGCGTCAATCCGTGTCATTTGTGGGCCGCTCGAGTGAACTCGATGTTTCGCATGCGACCGGCTCCAGCGCGGAATCCCTTCACCGACCCGTCTGCCGCCCGCTCAAAGCGCACCGACACCGGGCCGGAGAACCAGTCGCCCGACACGTGCGTCAGCGGCGCGGCGCCGGGTTGCAGCGGCAGCGACATTGCTAGTCGGTCACCTTCGACAGAGATCCGCAAGCGAGCGCCGATTTCGTCGCTGTCGTACTCCCCCGCAAAGTCCGTCAGTTTGTCCTTTCCCAGCGGCGTCGTATCAACAGCTTCGAAGACGGATGGCTCGCCACCGTCGACCGTAATCGTGAAGCGCTTGGGCCTCCCGTTCTCGGCTGGCGCGAAGACGAGCTCGATGACCTGTGGGATTCCGACGAGGCGCAGGGACCGCTCACCCGTCGCGACCAGCGGAGTCGAGGCGCCGGGACCGTCGATGATTCCGCGGATGTACTTCGCCTTGCCGTCCGTGACGGCGACCCGGCGCAACCGGTCTGACTTCGCCTCCCAGTAGAGTCCCTCGACGAGCTTCGTCTGGACATCGGTTAGCTTCTCGGAACCTGCAGTTGTCGCCGGATTCGACGCGGCCGCAGCTGGCAGCGGCTTCAGCTCCTTTTCAAGGACGATGTCTGCAACGGCATTCGCCAACGCGCTCGGATTCGAGTCGCCGAGATTCGCGAGGACGATCACGGTCGTGCGCTGATCCGGAAAGCGCAGCATTTCCGCGCGGTAGCCCGCCCAGGCGCCTCCGTGCCGGATCGTGCGCACGCCGAGGTACATCGGCACGGTCAGGCCGGATGCGTACTCGAGCGTCGTTCCGTTGTTGAGCCGCCCCGGAACGAGCATGCCGTCGATGAGCGCCTTACCACCCGCGAGCGGCGAGTCGTAGAAGACGCGGTCCCACTTCGCAAGGTCCTCGACGGTCGTGTAGACGCCGCCGTCCCCGACGACGTGAAACAGCGAGATGTCCATCGCGTAGCCGCCGGGTTCCTTGCGCGAATATCCGAGCGCCCGGTTCTTCACCACCTCGAGCGGATCGTCGTGGAAGTGTGTGCTCTTCATCCCGAGCGGCTCGAAGATGTGCTTCGCGGCGTACTGCCGCATCGTCACGCCGGCGGCGCGCTGGACGATCGCCGAGAGAAGGAAGTAACCGGAGTTGCTGTACAGGTGCTCGTCACCCGGCACGAAGTTGAGCTCGCGTTGCTTCGCGATGAGCGCGATGACCTCGGCGTCGCTGTAGTCGTTCATCACGTTGCGGCCGCCGAGCTGCATCAGGCCGAGGTAGTCCCGAATGCCGCTCGTGTGGTGGAGCAGGTGCCGGATCGTGATCGGCTTGCCGTAGTCACGCATCTCGGGCAGCCACTTCCGAACGTCGTCGTCGAGCGTGAGCTTCCCGTCTCGGGCGAGCATGTGGATGCACGCCGCGGCGAACTGCTTCGAGGTCGAGCCGATGTCGAAAACCGTCTGTGGCGTGATCGGGTTCGCGTGCTCGAGGCTCGCCATGCCGTAGCCGCGGGCATAGGCGATCTGGCCATCGCGTACGATCGCCACGGCGCACCCCGGCGAGTCGGCCTTGTCGAACTCGGCAAACACCTTGTCGACGCGAGCCCGGGTTTCGTCAGTGAGCTCGCCGGCAGCGGGGGAACCAGCCGCGGATTGCGCCCGCACCGCCCCCGAACCCATCACCACGATCAACGCCGCACAAACCGCAAGGACTCGTCGTTCCAGCATGCTTCCGCCCTCCGTCAATCCGGGTTCTCGATCGCGAGGATCGATCTGGATACGGCCTCCGGACGAATGAGTTCAGACATCGTTCGGAACGGGGCTGCAATAGGATCCACAGATCAACTTACAGAGTCGTTCATGGACGTGTCACATAATTGATGACGAGGCTTGCATCGCGCGCCTCACGCATCAGTACCGGGCGCGGTAGCGCTCGGGTCGATCCCGAGCGCGCGTGACGACACGTGGCCCGGGCTAACGGAGAGGCTGACCCGAGCGCTGCCGCGCCCGGTACTGATGCGTGGACCGCCCGTCCTTGAGTGTGGTCGTGACACACCAGTGATCGTCTCGATAATTCGGCCGCGGGCCGTCGGTTCGGAACGGAGCTCGTTCACTTCTGACGCGCGCTGACGGGCACTCTAGGCTCGTCGACCACCACAATCGGCTCAACTCTGAGACGCTCTTCGAGATAGCTCCCAAGGCGCTCCCTGAGTCTCGTTCGCTGGGCGCCCGAGATCCCGCGACCGAACGACACGAAGACGACGCGAGCCGGGACGATTTTGCCCTCATCCACCGGGCTGGAGAGGTCGCTCACGCTCGGGGCATAGAGCACGCGTTCCACTTCAGGAAACGCGGCCGCGATTTCACCTCGGAGCGCTTCGAGTTCTTCCGGATCGCCGCCAATGCTTTTGAGCGCCTCTCGTGCGCTCAGGGCCTCGGCTTCGCGCGCGGCTTGATCGTCCTTCTGCGTCTGCGCCATCGCTGAGCCGTCGCTCCAGATCGCTCTGAACCTCGCCTAGCATCGCCCGCCGGGCCGTCTGCGACATGCCGGCATCGATCATCCGAAGCTCGAAGCCATCCAGCCCGTACTCGGCGAGCTTCTGTCGAAGCTCACCTAGACGACCCGGTTCGACCGATTCCCCAGCAACGTAGACCTGGAGCTGCACTGGCGTCTGATCGGACCGCACTGTCCACCGAAGCGTCGTTCTAACGTCGTCATCAACCTCCGCCCGAACGAATTGCTGAATGTTGCGGTCGATTCTCTGCCGCTCGACGACTCTAACCAGCAGTACCACGCTGGGAATGGTCACGGCGATGACAAACGCCAGAACGAACACCCGCACGCGTGTGGTCGTTCGGGCGTCGACTTCCTCGTGACGCGGGAATCGAAGAAGCCGAACGACGATGGTCGTGGCGACGCTGATGAAGACGGCATTGAGAAAGAACAGGTAGAACGCACCGAAGAAGGCCGACGGCTCGGCCTTCGCCAGGCCGTAACCCGCGGTGCAGAGTGGCGGCATGAGCGCCGTGGCAATCGCAACCCCGGGAATTGCGTTGGTCTTCTCGAGTCGCGACATTGCGACGATGCCGGCAATACCGCCGAACAGCGCAATGCCGACATCGAGCAGCGTCGGTACCGTTCGAGCGGCAAGCTCGTCGGTCAGGAGTCCCAGAGGCGAAATCCAGAAGTAACTCGTGCTCACGATCAGACTGAGTCAGACGGCAACTGCAAGACTGCGCAGCGCGGCACCCAGGAGTTTCCAATCCCACACGCCGACCGAGAGTCCCACTGCAAGAATCGGCGACATGAGGGGCGAGACCAGCATGGCGCCGATGATGACGGCGGTCGAATTCGTGTCCAGTCCAATCGAGGCGAGCGCCGACGACGCCAGCAGAAGCCACAGATTCGTCCCGCGGAGCCGGACGCCCGCACGAATGTATTCGATCGTGCCGTCGACGTCGGTGCCCTTGCGCAATGCAAAGGACCGCAACAGGGCGATCTTCAATCTCGAGAGGCTCTTACTCCAACTCATTCGGTTAGATCATTCTGCGGAGCTCGCTTGTCTGCCACGGTCCCGCGGTTGTCGAGAATACAGCGGAGTGCAGCTTCTGGTAATGCCGCCCAATGTCGTCGGCTTCGATTACAGAGACGATCATGGGTTTGTCATGAACGTGCCTCAAGGACGCGCGCTTTTCGCATCAATACCGTGCGCGGTAGCGCACGGGTCAGACCCCTGGATGGCCCGTCGTATGCCGGTCGCATGAATTCGGGGTCGACCGGTGCGCTACCGCGCACGGTACTGATGCGTTAGGCGTGCGAGTGTTGCGGGAGGGAGCCTCCAACAAGCGCCTTCGGCGCATTTCGGTACTAAACTCCTTGCGGCCCGGTCGATGACCCAGCCGACTAGCGGCGCAGTGCCGCGGCGCGTGCGTTGACACACGCCACCTCTCAACCGCAAGGCACTCGCATTTCTCCCCACGCGGCCGAGAACGTGCCGCGCTCGCGCCGACCGCCCTTCAACACGATGTCGAACGTGCCGGTTGCGGGCTTACCGTCGGTGAAGCGGTCGAACCGCACCATCCCGGATTCGACGGGCTCGTAGTTTTCGCCGTTCCTGCAGTGGCCCGCAGCGCCGACGCGTCCTGTGTTGTCCGGAAACCTGAACGTCCCGCCTGAAGCCTCTTCGCGCGACTGCCAGATGGAGACAACGATCCACGGTGCAACAGGACCTTTTGCGGTCGGCTGCGACGGAGAGAGGCGAAGCTCGATGGCGGCTCCGTCCCACGGCGCGCATGAACCCTGAATGACAGCGTAGCGAGAATAAGTCGAGTTTCCGCGCTCGCCATTCACGACGATGCCAGGGGCGGCTGTCGGCGGGTCAGCCGACGGAGTGCGATCCGGCGCGCCTCCAGCAATGCAGCCGGCGATGCCGAAGAGAACGAGAAGCGGGATTGCTTTCACGGGAGAACCTCCAGGCGCGCGGTCTTCGGCCGGTGCCGTCCTCTCAGACGGTGGTTGCCCGGATTGGTTCCCGCGTCCTGCCCTGACCTCGCATTCGACCCGCCTGCGGTTCTACGCCGACTGCCGCGTCGGGACTATGACCCTTGCAGTGAATAGCTGCACGATGTCGTCGTTCTGGTTGCGGGTCTCGTTGCGGAGAAGGACGATGCCGCGGTCGGGACGCGAGCGCGACGGCCGGATCTCGACGATCTCGCTCTGGACGTGCAGGACGTCGCCGGGACGAACGGGTCGAGGCCACGTGATCTCGCCGCCGGCTCCAGGAACGCCCCACCCGAGCGGCGGACCGCTCGTGACGAGAAGGTTCATCGTGATCGCCGCGGTGTGCCATCCGCTCGCGGCGAGCCCGCCGAAGAGGGACTTCTCGGCAGCCTCGTTGTCGAGGTGGAACGGCTGCGGATCGAACTGAAGGGCGAAGGCCTTGATCGAAGCTTCGTCGAGGGCGTACTCAGCGGTCGTGAACCGCTGACCGACCTCGAGGTCTTCGAGGTACAGGAGTTCCCTGTGTCCCGGCGCCTGGATTGGATCGGTCATGATGAGCTTTCGTCCTCCAATGCGGGCCGCTCGCAACCGCTCGCGGTACTGATCTCGCCAAGAAACTCCCAGGGACGTGCCGGACGCGACCTGAGATGCACAGTCAGCTTACGTGGGATCAGTACCGCGAGCGGTAGCGAGCGGGTTGGCCTCGTACCCGATGCAAATCTCCTCTCTACAGGTCGCTGAAGATCCGTGCCCATCTGCGAACATCCGCGGACTAGTTCGTGTTGTCCCCGCGCAGCACGACTGGCAGCGTCCTGAGCAGGATGCTGAGGTCCATCCAGAGCGACCAATTTTCGATGTAGTAGATGTCGAGCTGAACCATCTCCTGGAATGGCAGCCGGTTGCGACCAGATACCTGCCACAGTCCAGTGATCCCCGGCTTCACGTGGAAGCGGCTGCGATGCCAGTCCGCATACATCTCGACCTCGTAAGGGATCGGCGGACGGGGCCCCACGAGCGACATGTCGCCGCGCACGACGTTCAACATCTGCGGCAGCTCGTCGACCGAATACCGTCGCATCCACTCGCCGATCCGCGTGATGCGCGGATCGTTTTCGACCTTGCCGTGCAGCGAGCCCTCGGTGATTTCGCCCGTGATGTTGCGCCGCATCGCTTCCTGGTGCGCCGCCACGTTCTCGGGCGAGTCGGCGTCGGGCCGCATCGACCGGAACTTGATCATCGGGAAAATCTTGCCGTCCATCCCGACCCGTTCCTGGGCGTGGAAGACCGGTCCCGGCGACTCCCTTTTGATCAGATACGCCAGCACCGCCCAGACCGGCGACGTCAGCACGATGATTGCACCCGCCCCGATGATGTCGGTCGAGCGCTTGAGCAGCCGGGACGGGCCGGCCAGCGGCTCGCCGAACAGCTTGATCATCGGCAGTGAGCCGATCTGGTCGACGTCGGTCTTTCGCGGCAGGCAGTTGAACATGTTCGGCACGACCCGGAAATTGATCCGGTGCGTGCGACCGCTGCGCATGATTGCCTCGAAGAGCGCCTGCGGCTCGAGGTCCGTGTCCGTGATCAGGACTTCCTCGATGCCGTGCTGCTTGATCAGCGCGGGCAGGCTGTTGAACGTGCCGATGACCGGAAGGCCCTCGACCGACGTCGTCTCGGCGCCCTCCCGCGCCGTCACCGCGCCGACGAGTTGGTAGCCGAGCCGTGCATTCTCCGAGATCTCCTGCACGGAGAGCTTTGCGAGCTCGCCGTCGCCCACGATCAGTGTGCGGATGAGATTCCGGTCGTTTCGTCGCGAGACGATCTGCGCTCCGCGCAGCGCCACCCGCACCAGCGCAAGGCTCGAGAGCACGATCGCCCAGTCGATGACGAAGACGAATCTCGAATACGAGTAATCGCGGTAGACGAACCCGCCGCGGTAAAGGAATGCGAAGAGCACGATGACCAGCGTGCCGACCGAGACGGCCTTGAAGATCGCGGTCGCGTCCGTCAGGAGCGCGAACTCTCCCCGCAACTTGTAGAGCCCGTAATGTTTGGCGCAGAAGTACCGAACAAACGGCAGCACGAGCAGGATCGACAGGTACGGCCGGAACCCGTTCGTGACATCCGTCGGCAGCCAGTGGCCGGAGGGCCACACGAGCACCGGCGCGCCTCCCGACCGAAGCGAATACGCCAGCGGAAAAGCCAGGAACGCGATGGCCGCGTCGAGCAGCACTAGCAACGCCGTCGCAAGCGCCGTCCAGTACAGCGTCTTGCGGACCTGGTCGCCGACGAGATGGCCGGTTCGCGGCGCCACGGCGACCGTGCCCGGGCCGAGCGCAGCCGGCGCGAGCGGTGTCGCCGCGACGCGGTGCGCCTGTGACCGCTTCGACTCGTCCCTCACCGCTGCCCTCGTCCGTCGATCACGCGCTTACTGTCTCCCGTTCGCTCGCGATGTGCCTGGCGAGCCCGTACACCATCCAAGCCTGCGACCACCGCATGTACGAGACCCGGTTCGTCCATCGCTCGTGCTTCTGAAAATGGAACCGGCCGTCGGCTCCCAGCATGTTCTCGATCGTCCATCGGGCGACCCGCCGTCCCCGCTCCTGCGCCTCCGGATCAATTCCGGCGAAGCGCGCAAACGTCACGAGTGCCTGCGCGGCGCTGTGCACGTCGATGGGGTACGGACGATCGGGATAGTAGCAGGGAGTCCCGTCCTCGAGAAAGAACCGGTCACGGAAGAACCGGTACCCCTGCTCGAGCACCGGCTTCCACGCCGGAGCGCCGCAAGCCTCGATGACCTCGGCCAACGACACCAGCACGAACCCCGTGTGGAAGTTGTCGATCCACGCCTGGTTCCCCGCATCGCCGTACGGCCACGAGCCGTCCTCGGCCTGGGCGGCGACCGTATACCGCGTTGCCGCGAGCGCGGCGTCGACGAACTCAGTTTCGCCGGTCTCACGGGAGACGCGCGCGAGCAGCTCCGCGCCGAGCATGCTGGCGTTGTGCACCCGGCTCTTGTCCACGGGCGTGTAGGCGAAGCAGAAGCTGGAATCCGGTCCCGGCGTCCGGTGCAGGTCGGCGAGGATGAACTCGCAGGCCTCGCGGGCTCGCGAGAGCCATTTCTCCTCTCCAAATGCGTGGTAGGCATCGAGATACGCATGTGCAACGAACGTCGTGCAGACAATCGACGGCGTTCCCTCAGGCACGAAGAACGCGCGCGACTGCCAGTCGAAGTTGTACCCCCAGCCTGAGCCGGTAGCACCCGGGCTCCGCAGCCCGTCGAGCTGCTCGAGAAGAGCCGTCACCTCAGCACGCCGGTCGACCCCGCGCGCGGCGCCTTCGACGACGAGGGCACGCACGGCAAGGGCGAGACCCTTCGGATTGACGCCTTTCGTGATCCCGAGCCACGGTCGCAGGTTCACTGGCGACCGTTTCACGAGCTGAATCCAGGCGATCCGCGGCCATTTCGAACCGAGCGAAAGCGCGCGGACCAGCGGGCTGCGCAGGGCGTCGTAAGGGTCGTAGCCGCTCCAGCCGTCGCTCGCACAGCGCGCGAGCAGCCGGTCGAAGACCACCTCAGAGCGCGGCGCTGAAGTCACTGGCTGGTCACTCCCGCCGACCCGCCGAACCTCGGCACGTTTCGCATGGAAACCCATGCCACCGTCACGCGCGAATTAGGCCCTAGTTCCAGTTGAAGCCCGGAATCTCCCCTTCCGCCCCCGGTGATCGCAGTGGATGCAACAGTCGTACGTCCAGCGGAGACCGTGAACGGACTGCTCTGCACCTTGCCCCCGAACGACAGCGTCGCCGCGCCCCGCTCGACCGAAACCTGGGCGAATCCCACGATGGATGCCAGTTGTGGAGCGGTCGGCTTGATCGAGAGCCGTGCGCCGTCCACGCCCGACTCGATGATGGCCGATCCGTCGGCTCCAGCCTCGAAGAGAGTTGGCGCATGCTCGATGGTCCACCTGTCGGGGCTTCCGTCGCCGTCGTCGTCCACGAGTCGGGTCTCGGGCAAAAGCTCTGGTCCGGCAGCGATCTCGGGATCGGCCGGATCGTGCGCAACGAGTTCGTCGAAGAACTCATACGTGCGGTTCGCAGCGGCGCGGGCCTCGAATCGACCGGACTCGAATCTTTCCCGGTTCAGGCAGACGACCAGACGGCCGTCAATCGCCTGGAAAGCGATGCGACCGTGCAGCGAGTCGCGCCTGACCGCGCAAGCGTCGACGGCGCCCGGCGGAGCCGCGAAAACCGCGCCGTCGTCGCACTGCAGGATGTTGGTGTCGGTAACCGGCGCCGGGGCGCGGCCCGTGTGCGAAAGCCACGCGCCGCTCGCCGTGCGGATGAAGATGTTGCGCGGGTAGAGTCGCGGATTGACGCGCGCTCCTTCGAGCGACGCACCGTTGGTGCCTGTGCTCTTGAAGCCGATCGACATGGACCGACCCTCGACAGCCGCCCGATGCAGCTCGAACACTGACGCCGGGTCGCCGTCGAGTGTCCACAGCGCCTGGAAGAACGGGTCGGCGACGAACCACCGCTCGAGCTCCGGCGACCAGACCTCGACGAGACTGTGGCCTTCGTAAGGCGAGCCGTAGCGAACCGCCATGTCGACGCGGCGAGCGGTCAGTCCCGCAAGCGAGGTCGCGTCGGCGTAGACAGTGGCGTAAGAACGGCAGTTGGAGCGGGCCCCGTCGGCGATGCTCCTGAGGACCTCGCAGGCGTCGTCGGAGTCGATCGGTGGATCTCCCTCATGTGGTCTCGGCGGCACAACCGGGGGGTAGTAGTGCGGATCGCTGAGTTGCGTCTCCTTGGGAACGACCTTCGGGTCGAAAAAAAACTCGTCGTCCGGGATCGCGTTAGTGCTCCTGTTGCGCAGTCGGTCGACACGGCGACCGACCCACGTGCAAAGGCTCGTGGCGCGGTCGAGCGCGGCGCCCGACGTCGGAATCGGGTCCGCGGCGTCGCCGCGGAGGTATGTCTGGTCGTCGGACGACAGCACTCTCGGCCGTGCGGGTTGCAGCGGCTCGAGGTTTATGCCGGCCGTGACGGTCCGCCCGTCGGACTCGACCGAAACGCGCTCGACCCAGCCGTCGCGGATGTCGCGGACCTCGACCGTCGTCGTACCGGGAGCGAGGGGAACGGCGAACTGCCTGGTCGAGAGCGGCGTCCAAGCCCCAAGACTGCGGTCCTCGAGACATCCGGACAGTGGAAGCGATGAGGCAACGAGAAACAGGACTGAGATCGCCGTTGCGACTCTGCGTGAATCGGATCGCCAGGCGACCCGCTCGCTACCGCTCGCGGTACTGATCCCGGCAGAGTTAGCTGTCGCACGCCGCAGGTCGCGACCTCGTGCATCTGCGCGCTCTCTCTTGCACTCCACCCGCTCGCTACCGCTCGCGGTACTGATCCCGGCTGAGGCGGCAGTGCAGGCGCAGTCCCCGGTCACGACGGACTCGGCACGATCAGTACCGCGAGCGATAGCGAGCGGGTCGGACATGTGGCACAACGCGCCTGGCAGGCCAGGTCGACCGCGACCCGGCCACGATCGAACCGGACTGCTAATCAATCGCAAACACCGACGAGAACCCCTGCGACCGGCTGTCAGACGTGCTCGTGATCCGCACGAGCGCCGCCGACGTCTTCGGTCCAGTGATCTTCCACTTCCACCGGCCCGATGTAGCCGCCACGCCGTCCGCAATCGTCTCGAAAGTCGACCCGCCATTGCGAGACAGCTCAATCAGGACGGTTCCCGTAATCGGCGCCTCGACACCAAACCGGATCTTCAGGTTCTTTCCGACCTTGGGCGCCGCGCCTGCCGCCGGCGACGTGACCGTGATCCCGGGAAGCTCACCCGGCACGATCGTGACCCGGACGTCGTCCTGCCCGGTTCCACTCCGCCCGTCCGTTGTCGTCAGAGTAAACGTGAGATCCGTTTCGGCTCCGACGGACGGCGCCGGGAACGTCGCGATCGCCGTCGTGGATCCGCTGAGCGTCACCGACGGTCCCGACGTCTGCGCCCACCTGTAAGTGAGCACGTCACCGTCGGCATCCGTGCTTCCGCCGCCAATGAGGGTCACCGTGTCGCCCATCCCGGCGAACCGGTCCGGCCCGGCCGCCGAGACCGGCACCCGATTGTTCCTCAGGCACGCCGAGCTCGATGCGAGCTGGGCTTCGATCTGGTCCCGTGAGTACTTGCAGAACTTGAACCCTGATCCGACGAAGCTCTGCATGATCGTGTTGTCGCATTCGATTCTCGGTGGAACCACCTGATCCGGATGGCGTCCGCCGAAGTTGTGGCCGATTTCATGAGCGGTAAGGATGAACTTGCCCGGCGCGTTTCCGAGATACCCTGACAGCCCGTAGCTAGCCGACGCCGACGCGCAGATGACGCCCACGAAAGCGACCCCGAGGACACTGCCGTCGATCGGGGCTCCCGTCCAGAAATGGGTGAGGTCGCGGCGCACTCCAGCCTGATTGCTGTTCCAGTAGCTCCGGAACTCGTTGAGCCGCTCGCCTGCATCCGTCGAGTCATAAGGGTCTTCGCGCGTGTCCCAGACGTTCTGGAACACGATCTCGAACGAGACTCCAAGCTGCTTCTGGTACACGCCGTCGACCTGGTTGATTATCGACGCGATCTCGTTGTTCGCCTTCGTGACGCCGTCGAGGATTCGGAAATAGTCGTAGTCGGCTTCCGTTGCGAGCTCCGTTCGCGGCGGCAGCGGCGGCAATCCGCCCTGCGCCTTCTCGCCGCCGCCGAGCCGCTCGATCTCGCTTTCAAGCTCGTGCGCCTGCGTCGTTCCGCACATTCCGCCGGCCTGGGTCAGCACGTCGCTGTCCGCGTAAACGACGTGGGCGCCATGGCCACCCTGCTTCGCAAGGCTGCCGGTTTCGGGCTCGACGAACCACCAGGCGTCGTCGGTGAGGATGACGCCCTCGACGCCGTCCTCGTCGATCGTGAAGCGTGCTTCAGCGCCGGGCATTCCATCCACCGTCCCGCGATACGTCGTCACCGGCCCCGGGTCGACACGCTCGACGACGCCGCCGGCGTGCGTGACCTGCACGACACAGTTGGCCGACCGGATGTCGTGCTCGACGAGCCGGAGGTCGAACGCGAGCGTCGGCGTCGCGATCCGAAGCGGGTGACCCGCCCGCACGAGCTCGACGGCATCGGACGCGTCGAGGTCGACGCGCTCGTACGACGACAGCAGGTCGGTCACGAGCCCTCTCTCCCGGTCGGCGGCCGCCTGACTGCCAGCCGGTGCGGCGGCGCCTCCGGATACGAGCAGCAGTGCTAGAAGCGCCACTACGGCGCCGGTGCGGCGAAACGATCTGGTCATCGGGCGAAACTCCGGTCTGACGAACTCGAGGGGAGAAAATGATACTTCCGCGGTCCATCGGGCGTCCAACACTTCGTCCTGTGGCCGTGTTTGCAGCCTTCGCGTCTTTGCGAGTCCTTTTGCGCCTTTGCGAGAAAACAGACTCGAGGCAGGTTTCTCGCAAAGGCGCAAAGGACTCGCAAAGGCGCAAAGCTGGATAGTCACCCATGCGAAGGCCGCTCGTTCTGCGGTAGGCTTTCTGTTCCGATTCTTATCCCGGCAAAGGCATTCATCCATGAAGAGGTTCAACACGCTCCTCGCGGCCGTCGCCACGTTCGCGGTTACCCTCGGCTCGCTCCCGGCGGTTTCCGCTCAGGACAAGGAAGACGAGATCCGGCTGTCGACCGCCGAAGTCCTGCTCGACGTAATCGTCACCGACGGCAAGGGCAATCCCGTCACCGACCTTCGCGCCGACGAGGTACAGGTCGTCGAGGCGGGCGTCCCGCAGGACGTCACCTCGTTCGCGCTCGTCAAGCCGGGCGGCTCAGAGCCCGGCGCGCCGTCCGCGCCAAAGGGACCCGCGAGCATAGAGCTGTCGCCGTTTCGAGGCTTCAACTTCCTGATCCTCGTCGTCGATCGCACTACCCTCGATCAATTCGACCTCAAGGAAACCTCGAGCGCCGCCGTGAAGTTCATCAACGAGAAACTCGGCCCGAACGACCTCATGGCCGTCTTCGTCGCCGGCAGTCGACTGCTGATGGTCCAGAACTTCACGAACAGCAAGTCCAAGCTGCTCAACGCGGTCAGCATCGCCACCGACTCGAGCGGCAATGTCATCTCGCTGTCCACGACGGACCGCAGCGCGACGCGCGCCGACATCTCCTTCGACCAGGCCGCGACAGGAAACGTTGCAGTCAACCCTGGGGCTGGCGGTGCAGCCGTCGGAGAGGCGATCAGTTCCCTCGACGCCTTTGGCGCCGATGTGAACCGGACCTTCGACAACCTCGTGGACCAGTTCAGCGCCATCGCGCTCGTACAGAGCCTGCTCGCGCTCATGAAGGTTTACAGCCGGATTCCCGGCCGCAAGGCCGTCCTGCTCTACTCGGAGGGCTTTGCCGTCAACAGCACCGTGCAGGGAACCTTCGACGCCGTGTTAGGCACAGCTAACCGCAACAACTTCTCGTTCTACACGGTCGACGCCGCCGGACTGCGCAGCGTCGGTCAGACACGCCTCGAGGCGCCGGGTGCAGGTTCGGCGCCAGCCGGCGCGGGCCCGACGCTCGCAAATCGCGGCGACCGTTCGGTCGTCGATTCGTCCGGCAATTCGGCCATCGGTCGGGCCGAGAACTCGGTCCGGTCGGGCGGCAACGCCGCGCTGAGCCGCCTCGCGGTTGAGACGGGTGGCGTCGCCGTCCGAAACACGAACGACCTCGGCAAGGGCTTCCAGACGGTTTCGAACGACCTTCGTTCCTACTACGCGCTCGCGTATGCCGCTAAGAACACCGCGACGGACGGCAAGTTCCGACCGGTCGAGGTCAAGGTCTCGCGCAAGGGCGTGGACGTTCGCACGCGCAAGGGCTACTTCGCGACGCCGGGCGGGGGCGACGACGTCCTGCTGCCGTTCGAGCAGCCGGTGCTCGAACTGCTCGCCGCAACGCAGCCAGGCTCGCGACCGGCGGAACTGCCGGTGATGCTCAGGACCGAGCGCTTCCGGAACGGTCAGGCGTGGACCGTGCCGATCGTGATGCACGTTCCCGGATCGGCGCTTGCTCCGCACGAGCGCGAGGTTGAGAAGGGCGCCAAGACGCCGCCGCAGGTCGACTTCGAGCTCGACGCCATCGCAATCGTTCGCGACTCAAAGAACAACATCGTCGCGAAGGTCAGCCGGTCGTTTCCCTACCGCTCGGATAAGGACAAGGTCGAGGAGTTCCGGCAGCTCGAGCTGCTCAACACGTTCTCACAGCCGATCATCCTCCCACCAGGCGCCTACAAGATCTCGATCGCGCTCTACGATCCGAACGGGCGCAAGGGAACGGTCGTCGACAGGTCGATGGTCTTGCCTCCGCTTGTGGCTGGCGCGCCGACGATCAGCAGCATCGTGCTCAGCCGCGACGTCGGTTCGATACCGGTCGGGGAGCGCGAGCGCCTCGCGGGCGATCCGTTCGTCTTCGAGGAACGACGCGCATCCTGCCGAACCCGGTCGGCAAGTGGGTGAAGGCGCGTAACGAGAACCTCGTCGTGTATTTCCGCTTTTACGGCGCGCCGTCGACGGCGTACCAGGTGAAGATGGAGTTCGTGAAGGACGGCAAGGTCGTGAATGCCTCGCAACCGACCGCGCTGCCGCAGACTGACGCCACGGGCGTTACGGCGTTTGCGCCGACGATTCCCGTTGCCGGGCTCGAGCCGGGCGCCTACGTGGTTCGCGTGGTCGTCATCGACCCTGCGGCCGGCAAACCCGTCGCCGACGGCTCCGCCAATTTCCGGGTGGAGAGAGAGAGAGAGTAGACAGGATTACAGGATTTTCCGTCCGGTTCTGCAGCGACTTGTGCATCGTGACTTCGTCGGCATATTCGAGGTCCGAGCCGACCGGGACGCCCATCCCGATTCGCGTGACCTTGATCCCGAGCGGACGAATCAAGCGAGAGATGTAGTTCGCCGTAGCCTCGCCCTCCGTGTTCGGATTCGTCGCGAGGATCACTTCCTTCACTTCGTCGGTGCGGAGCCGCTCGAGCAGTCCGCGGATCCGGATATCGTCCGGGCCGATCCCCCGCAGCGGCGACAGCGCGCCGTGCAGCACGTGGTAAAGCCCGCGATACTCGCGCGTCTTCTCGACCGTCACCAGGTTGTGCGGCTCTTCGACCACGAGGATCACAGAGCGGTCACGCGCCGCGCTCGTGCAGTAACGGCACGGATCGACATCGGTGATGTTGTTGCAGACCGAGCAGAGCACGATCTTCGCGCGAACGTCGTGGATCGAATCGACGAGCCGCTCTATCTGCGCCGGATCGGTGCGCAGGAGGTGAAAGGCGATACGCTGCGCCGATTTCCCTCCGACGCCCGGCAGTCGCTTCAGCTCGTCGATGAGTTTGACGATCGGTTCGGCGTAATCGAGCATCCGCCTACAGCCCCATTCCCGGAGGCATCATCGCGCCGAGTTGGCCCTTCAGCTTCTCGTCGACCTTTCGTCCGGCTTCGTTGACGGCCGCGACGATCATGTCCTGCAGCATCTCGACATCGGCGTTCTTGAGCATTTCGGGGTCGACCTTCACCTCGAGCAGGTCCTTCGTCCCCGACATGAGCACGGTGACCATGCCGCCGCCGACGGACGCATCGACGCGGATCTGATCCATCTCGCGCTGCATCTTTTCCTGCATTTCCTGCGCCTGCTTCATCATCTCGGCGAAATCGAGGCCGCCGGGGAATCCGGGGATGTTCATGACGTTCGTTCGTCCTTTCCTCGTGCAAGGGCTCGAGGGTCGACCGCCGGCGGGCCGGCGGCGGGTTCACGTTTCGGACTCGCCCTCGGGCGGATCCACGCGGATGAGCTGTCCCTGAAAGGCTTCGAGCAATCCCTGGACGGCCGGGTCCTCGAGCGCCGCCTGCGTCGCCGCCGACGGCGCGGCTCCGGCCGCGGTCGAAGCGTCGGCCGCGCCAACGACTACGGCGAGACGCACTGTCCTGCCGACAACGTCGCGGGCAATCGATTCGATCAAGGCCTTCGACAGTTCGGCCGTGCGACCGTGCACGGCGGTGACGGCATCGAACGAGAGCACGAGACGTCCGCCATCGACCGCCACGGACGTCGCGGCATCGAACGCCGTCAGCAGCATCATTTTATTCTGCGCTTCGAGACGGGCACGGATCTCCCGGACGGCCGCATCGCCGTCGAGCGGCTCGGTCGCCACCGGCGGTGCGGTCGGTGCCGTCGATTTTGCGGCGGAGCGCGTCCGCGGAGGTGACGGCGAGCGAGGCGGAGCCGGCTCGAAGTCTGACGGCGGTTCGTCGTCGAAGAATGGCGGCGGCTCGGGCGGTCCTTCGTCCGCGACAGAGCGGGGCGGAGCGGGACTCGGGATTGCCGGCGCGGCCGCGCCGCGGGGTGCTGTCGCAGCCGGAGCGCGCTTCGGAGCGGGCGGAGCGGCGCGCGGCGCGACAGGCGGCGGCGAAGCCACGGGTCGAGCCGGCGCGGATGGCGCCACCGCACCCGATTCGCCCGTCAACCGGGCCTCAAGCTTAGTCAACCGGTCGATGATCTCGTCGAGCGGACGAAGGCGAGGCAGCTCCGCCATCCGCACGAGTCCGATCTCGAGCTGGAAACGCGGATCCGCCGAGTGCCGGATGTCCTGCTCGAGCGCCGTCAGGAGGGAGAAGAGCCGGACGAGCTCGGCCTCCGTGAAGCGGCTCGCGAGGTCGACGACACGCTCGGCATCCGCCTCTGCTGCGTCGACGAGCTCGGGGTCGTAACCGATCGCACGAGTGACGAGCAGGTTCCGAACCGTGCGCATCAACGACCGCGTGAAAGACCTGAGGTCGTGCCCGGCCTCGGCCAGCTTCGCCGCCTGCCTGAGCGCCGCCGGCGCATCGGACGTCGAGATGGCGTCGATTGCATCGTAGAGCGTCTCGTCGCCGACGATACCGAGCGCCGTGGCGACGTCGGGCATGTCGATTCGCTCGCCCGAGAACGCTATCACCTGATCGAGCGCCGACTGCGCGTCGCGCATCGAGCCCTCGCCCGCGCGCGCGACCGCCGCAAGCGCCGCCGGAGTGATGTCGACCTTCATCGACGTCGCGATCTCGCCGAGCTTCGCCTGGATTTTCGTGAGCGGAATCGTCTTGAACTCGAAGAGCTGGCACCGCGACGCGATCGTGTCGGGCACCTTGTGCAGCTCGGTCGTCGCTAGCACGAAGACAACGCGGGACGGCGGCTCCTCGAGGGTCTTGAGCAGTGCGTTGAACGCGGCGCCCGAGAGCTGGTGCACTTCGTCGACGATGAAGACCTTGTAGCGGTCGCGTGCCGGTGCGATACCGACCGAGTTGATGACGACGTCGCGGATGTTGTCGACGCCGGTGTGCGAAGCGGCGTCGATCTCGATGACGTCGAGCGAGCCCCCCGCCGCGATCTCGGTGCACGAGGCGCAGACGCCGCACGGGGTGACTGTCACGCCGGTCCGGCAGTTGAGCGCCTTGGCGAGGATGCGGGCGGTCGTCGTCTTGCCGACGCCACGGGCGCCGGTGAAGAGGTAAGCGTGATGGAGGCGCTCCTGCTCGACCGCGTTGCGGAGCGTGCGGGTAATGGCTTCCTGCCCGACGACCTCGTCGAAAATCTGCGGACGCCACTTGCGAGCGATGACTTCGTACGCCATTGGGGTATTTCAGCACAAAAGCCACGGACCGTCATTGCGCGTCGCCGCGAGGGCGATCGATGACGGTCCGTGGCTCAATCTGGCCGGGTCCGGAGAGACCGCGGCACACGCCAGGACTCACTACCGTTGCTGCCTCTCGGCCCTGGCGGAATTCGCAAGCTGACGTTGCACGGCGTCCGAACCCGATAACTCGGAACGGAGGAGGTGGGATTCGAACCCACGGTACAGTTGCCCGTACACGACGTTTCCAACGTCGCTCCTTCGGCCACTCGGACACTCCTCCGCAAGGAACTTGTGGCGGAGAGGGGGGGACTCGAACCCCCAAGCGCTTACGCGCGCCGGTTTTCGAAACCGGTGCCTTACCAATTAGACTACCCCTCCGCATCGGACCGCGAACGCGGTCGGCGCTCGCGAAAAAAAGCCTGCATCAGCTCGCGAGACTCGTCCTCGAGGACGCCCGCGCATACTTCGAGCCGATGGTTCAGCGTGTCCGACGTGCATATCTCAAAGACCGAGTGCACGGCTCCGGCACGCGTGTCCGGCGCGCCGTAGACGAGCCGGGAAATCCGCGCCCAGATGAGCGAGCCCGCGCACATTGCGCAGGGCTCCACCGTGGCGTACATCGTCGCGCCGGTGAGTCGGTAGTTGCCGACGACCTCCGCAGCCTTCCGGATCGCGACGATCTCGGCGTGGGCTGTGGGATCGCAATCCCGGATAGTCCGGTTGCGACCGCGCGCGATGACTGTCGAGTTCAAGACGATGACCGCTCCGATGGGGACTTCCCCGTCTACGGCGGCCGCCGCAGCCTCTTCGAGGGCCATTCGCATCCACGCCGAGTCGGCGTCGTGCTGCAGGATCAACGAGGAGGATTCGTCCATAGACGCAAACGCGGAGTATAGCCACGGGTACCGGGACTGTCGAGCGGTTTGTTTGGGGGCGATGGGTTTGTGAGGCCGGCCGCTCACTGCGTTCGCGGTTCTGGGCCTTGCGCGGCGCGTCCGTTCTCGGCAAGGCCCAGAACCGCGAACGCAGTGAGCGGCCGGGCCTCACGTTCGTGATACTCCCATTGAGCTTGCCCCTTCAAAAATAAAATCCCCGCGCGGCCGTCCGCGCGGGGAGCTGGAGGAGAAGGAAGCTCACTGATGCTACTGACTCTCGCCACCTACCACCGACACTGAAATTTCACTGACTCGCATCGTACTCGCGCCGCTGCACCGCTGGTTCTCGCCACATTTGAGTTGCAGCGAACGGCCGGCATTGGTTGAGACCGGGGCGCAACCGAGTCTCTTCCGGCGGCCGCTCGCCGCCTCTCTCTTTCACCCACGCTTCGTCAAACGGCGCCTCCGCCGGCGCGTTCCATTCTTTCTCGAGAACGTCTCGAGCCACGCGACGGCATCGGTCATCCGCGGATGCTGAGCCTCGGCCCGCCGGAACTTCGCGGTGTGGTGCATGTGCCGGCCATTCCTTACTTCCGCCGGCATCGCGACGTGCAGCATCTCGTGGTAGAGCACGAACTCGACGACGTACGCCGGCGTCTCGGGCGTGTCGAGCGACCGGCTGATGGCGACCGATCCGTGCGCCGGATCGTAGTGCCCGTGCGTCCGCCACGCGTCGCGCAGCGTCCATCCGAGCCGCGGCCTCTCCACCGCTCCGGCAAAAAACTCGGCGTTGATGCGATCGAACATCTCGTCCAGATCGAACACGCGACCCGCGGGGTCCGCCAGTCGCTTCCGCCCTCTCGATCGCCGGGCGGCCTCCGATGCACTCACGACATCGTCGCGAATCGCAAACAGCCGGTACGTGGCGTTCCACTCCGCGCGCACCCGTCGACGCAGGAGCTTTGCCAGCAGAATCCGTACGAGCGCGCCGATGATGTCGTCCGGCGCCGCCTCGAAGAGGTCCGACAACCGCACGTAGATTCGCCCGTCCCGCAACCGCACCGTGCTCCGCAGACCGGCATACGCGAAATACCGGACCTCGATCGGCGGAACGCCCGGATCATCGTGGCCGAGTCGCGCGACGTCGCGATACGCCTCGACTGCCAGCCGGTCCAGGTCGCGGCTACTTTCGGGGGGCGTCGTTCGGCTCAATGTAGGTTTCGCGGTGCTGGACGGCGTATCCCTTTTCTTCTTCCTTCTCGCCGTAGACTCCGTCGCCGTCGATGTCGATCTTGACCTCGATCTTTCGGGTCTTCCCTTCGCGTCGCGTGTTGTTCGGCGAATAACCCAGGCTGTACTGGCTTCGCATGAGGTTCGTGATCGACTCGATCGTCGTCGGCAGCTCCGTCGAGAATGTGACCGGGAAGTATTTTCCGCCCGACATGCGCGAAAACGTCCTGAGCGCGAGGAACGCCTGATTCCACGACATCCGCTGTTCGCCGCTCATCTGCCCCTCGTAGAGCTTGAAGAAGAGGTTTCCCACACCGATGGTGTAGATCGGCACGCCGGTGCTGCCGATGACCTTCCGGATCTCGTCGTAGTTGAGCTTCGAGAACGTGTCGTACCCGAGCGATACGAGAATCACGGCGCTGCGACCTTCGACGTCCTTCAGTCCGCCGTATGGGACGTTTCTGGAGACCTGGCCGTTACGAAGGTCGATGCCGTCGCCCTTGCCGCCCTGAAGCACAAAGTTGAGCGCGTCGTAGATGTTGCTCTCCGAAAACGCGGGGTTGTTGCGCAGCAGGAAGTCGACGCTTCTGTTGAGCTGCTTCACGTCGCCCGTGAAGTCCTGCACGACGAACGGCCGCGTGTCGAAGGCGACGATCGCGATGTTGTCATCCGGCTTCACGAAGCTGCGGCCGAGGACGTACAGCGGTTCGATCACCTCTTCCTTCCGGATCCATCGATTGTCGATGCGCCTCGAGTACTCGAGGATGACGACGAGCGTCATCGGGCCCTGTGTCGGCGCGAAGTTCGTGATCTCCTGCTTGATGCCGTCCTCGTAGATCTCGAAGTTCGCCTGCTTCATGTTCTGGAGGATGCCGCCGGACTTCTTTTCGTAGACGACGGTCTCGACGTTCACGACGGCAGTCGAGAGCGTGATCGCTCCCCGCGAGCTCTTCCTTCGTGAGCGGCTTGACCGGAGGTGCTTCGGGTTCCTGCGGCTCGCCTGGCTTGGGCGCCTCGCCTTCGGGTCGCTCCTTGCGGGCCTTCTCGGGAGGTTTCCGGCCCGACTGGGCTTCGGCCGGCAACAGGGTTCCACAGAGAATAGCCGCGCTGGCGACTGCGAGAACCACTCCGCGTGTGACTGGACCTGCGAAACGCATGTACCTGACCTCCTCCGTCAGTCTAGCAGTGGGAGGAAGGAGAGTTGACAGGATTACAGGATTAGCAGGATTCACATGATTTTCTTGTCAATCCTGATAATCCTGTAATCCTGTCAACTCTTCTTCCCCATCGTTGCCACGATGTACGAGCGGATCTGGGCCGGGACGGCCGAGTCGCGCGACAGCATCCGGAGCTCGTCCCTCGTCATCGTCGACACGAGCTGTAACGCGCGACCGGTCGGAGTATGTCGGTTTCGCACGATGGCGATGCGGATGTCGCGCCTGACGCTCCAGCGACTGCTCCGCGCGACCTGATCGACCGTGTGCGGCGGCGCCATCGGATCGCGCAGCGCGCGCGCAACCGTGGCTTCGGTGACGCGAGGGTTCGCGAGGGCCGCCTCGACCACGCGCGCCTCGTGATCGACGAGAAGTCGCAGCAGGATCGCCTCCGATCCGGTGCGCCGCGCAAGCGACACGCGCGCCCCGAGCGGCACCTGCCTGACCTGCGCGAGCACCGCGCCCTCGGCCGCTGTTTTCACTTCGCGCGGAATCGCCGGAATCATCGACACCGCGACGAGGTCGAACAAATGGAGCTGCGACACGAACCGGAGCGACACCGACGCGGGCGTTGCCGGGTTGCGCAGGAGGGCGAGTCGCACGCGGTAGGAACCGGAGCGCTTCACGTCCGTTGCGACCTGCCGCAACAGGTCGACCGGCAGGTCGCGACGCGCGAGCAGCTGGAGCAGGTCGTCCTCGTCGAGCCCCGGGTTCGCCGCCAGCGCCCGGAGGACATCCTCAGAGCCGTCGTGGACCAGATCGCCCAGATCCTCGCCAGATCCGCGCACCGCCACGAGCATTCGCCGCGCGAGATCCTCGCGCGCACCCGCAACGACGCCTTCGTCGGGTGGTTCGCTCATTTCGTCGCGCGATCACCTATCGCATTGAAGAACAGCGGCATCGTCGCGAGGCTCTGACCCCGGTACTGCGGACGGAATGCGAACAGGATCACGTGACCTCGCCCGCGTTCGATGTCGACGATTGCCGGGCGTGACGCGAGCTTCTCGGCTCCTAGCAGCCATCCGGACACGCGCAAACGGTCCGCCTCCGCAAACCGCGCGACGACGCGCACGCCTTTGTCGGAGATCACCTCGAATCCCGGCCCGTCCTCGAACCAGGCGATGGTACGCGGATTCACGCCCGCGGCGATCCGATGGTCGAGGTCGACCACGTCGAGGCCGACGATCGCGCCGGGACAGTAGAACGTCGTCTGCGGCACGTCGGCGAGCACGTTGCGGACGGGCAGATCGAGCGCGTCGATGGCCCAGTTTGCCGAGCCATTCAGGCAAATAACCGTGCCGCCGTCGTCGACGAATTTCCCGAGCGCGTCGGCGCCTTCGCGTCCAAGTCCTCCGGTCAGCGCGCTGGGCGCCGTGTTCGCCAGTCGGCCGGCGGTCAGCTCCGCCGCGGACATGTCGGCCACGACGATCGTGTCGAAGTCCCTGCGCAGGTCTCCGGCGCGAACGCGTGCGTCGTCGAATCGCGTCCACTCGACGCCGAAGCGCGTCAGGCACCACCGGGTCCAGCCTTCATCCATCGGGGCCGTCGCGCCACGGTAGAGCCCGACTCGCGCCGCGCCAACGGCTTGCGACGGCTGTGTAGTGCCGGACAGCGTCCAGGCAGGTCCCGGCGGCATGGCAAACTCTGCATCCACCCGCACGGCCTCAAAACCGGAGAGCAGCGAAAGGGTGTGCGCGGTCACGTCGTACGGGGGAATGGGAGGTCCACCCTCGAATTGGCGCAGATCCGGATAGGTCTGACGCTCGAGTAGCGCTTTTGCGAAAGCGCCGTACGGCTGGTGGAAATTGACGACGGCCGTTCCCGCCGGATGCGACGCTCCGGCAACGACGAATGGAGCCGACGCAATTCGCACCTCGACGCCGCCGCGAACGAGAGCGTCGAGCAGCGTCGCGCGCGCCGAATCGCGCACTCGCCGGGAAGCCGCGGCGCCCTTGTCGCCAAGGAACAGGACCGGCTCAGGCGGAATGAGGAAGGCATTCGGCTCGCCGGCACGCGGCGTCACCGCTTCTCGTCCGACTCTCGCAAAGCCAGCAACGAGCGTATCGCGCTGACGCGCCGACGTCAGCAGGATCGCGTAGGTCGACGCCGTCATATAGGCGACGATGTCTCGCAACCGCCAATCGCCGCCCGGCCACGGCGCCGGATAGTTGCCGCTAGCGCTCTTCGCCTCGTAGCCTCGTCCCGCGCGCAGTCGTTCCGGCGCAATGACAATCGGCGTGGCGATGCGGGCGGAGGCGGTTTCCGTCAGAATCCGGATGCCACCGTGGTAATGCGAGTAGGCCCGCGCCGGCGTCCACGCGTCGAAGATAGCGTCCGTGACGACGCCGCGCATCCCGGCGTTCGTCAGGCGCTGTGCGACCGCCTGGCCGATCATGTTGCCGCCGGCGACGATCTCGGGCGGCACGTTCGGTTCGATCGGGTCCAGGTACGGCGGCACGAAGAGCCGCGCGCCGGTCGCGCCCATCTGATGTACGTCGTTGACCACGTGCGGCCGCCAGACGTTGTGAACCCGATCTACGACGGCACGCGTCTCGGCCTGGGTGAACGCGTACCAGTCGCGATTGTTGTCGTGGCCGACGAAGTGGTGGTAGAGCTCGACGGGCTGCTCGCCTTCCCAGGCCGTGCCGATCGACGCGTCGTACCACATCTTCACGATGTCGACGCCGTCCGGATTGAGCGAAGGCACGAGCAGGACGACCGACTTGTCGAGGATCTCGCGCGTCGCAGCGCTGTCGTCGGTGGCAAGCCGGTGGGCCATTACCGTCGACGCGAGTGTGGCGCCGACCTCGCTCGAATGGATGCCGTAGGTGACGAGCACGACGGCCACGGCCTCGGCCTCGAGCGCTCGCGCTTCGGTCTCGCTCGCGATAGTGCGAGGATCGGCGAGGCGCCGCTGCACCTCGCGGATCCGGTCCAGACGGGCAAGATTCGCGGGCGACGAGACCGTGGCGACGAGCATCGGTCGGCCAAGCGTCGTCTCGCCGATCGTCTCGAGTCGAACGCGGTCGCTCGTTGCGGCAAGCCGCTCGAAATATCGCCCGATCGTCGCCCAGTCCGCGAGTTTCCGGTCGTCGCCCGGATCGAACCCGAGCACGTCCCTGGGCGCTGGCACCGACGCCTTGGCCGATCCCTGCGCACTCGCAACGGGAGCGACGGCAAGAACCGCGAAGGAGCATCGCCAGCGCGAGCCTCCCGCGAGCGGTAGCGATCGGGTCGCCCTGGACTCCGCGGCGCCCCGCTGCTCGAGCCAACCCGCTCGCTACCGCTCGCGGTACTGATCCTGACCGACGAAACTCGCCGTGATCATTGTCTCCGTAACCAGCGAGCGGGCCGTGCAAACGGCTGGCAAAATCGATAATTGTCATTGTCTCTTCCCTACGCCACTCGCAACGCCGCAACCGCCTTCGTGGCGTCTGCACTCCACGATGACTCGTACTCCCGGATCAGCCGGTCAGCCGGACACTCCCCCGCGTCGACGACCCGCTCGATCAAGGGATCGAGATACCGCAATTCCTCAGGAGCGATGCGACGCAGGCCATCCGCTGCGAGCCGCACGACTTCGCGTGCGACATCAAGGACGCACACGCCCTCCGTCTCGGCTCCCAGCGCCCGGCGCGCGACGTCGCCCTGCAGTCTGGCAAAACCACCACGATCGAGGTTCGGCGCCAGACGCTCGGCCTCGGCGAGCGAGGATGAATCGTAGGTGATCCCCTTCCAGAACGCCTCGCACGCAAGCAGGTCGTCGACGCCGCCGGCGTCCGCGCTCCGCATCTCGACGTGCTGTTTAAGCCGGGCGTCGGTGAAGATCGTCGTCAGATGGTCGGTGTAGTCCGCGAACCGCGGCCGCGTTCCGTTCACTCCTGACTCGAGGAATGCGTGGAACGACGTGCCCGCAAGATCGACGTATTGGCCGTCGCGACGCACGAAGATCATCGGGACGTCGAGCGCGTAGTCGACGAAACCGTCGACCGTGAATCCCCCGATCGTGGCGGGCGATACGCCCGACCGATCCGTATCGGTCTCGAGCCAGGCCGCGAGGCGCCGCGACTTGAATCCGCTGAGGGCTCCGGCTTCGAACGGCGAGTTCGCGAAGATGGCCGCCACGATAGGTCCCAGGCGGTTCCCGACCGTGAACTTCGCCGCGAGATCAGCCACGGATCCATAGTCCAGGTTCACCTGGATGGCCGCCGTCCGGCACATCATGTCCCAGCCTCGACGTCCGTCGACTGACAGGTACGGCCGCATCACAGAGTAGCGGCGCTTCGAAACCCAACGTTGCTCGCCCGCCGTCCGGAACGGGTCGAATCCGCAACCGAGAAAGGCCAGGCCGCGCTCTTCCGCAACGTCGTGCAGGTGTGCGAGAAAACGGCGTACGTCGCGCTCGGTTTCCGCGATGTTCGCCCGCCGGGCGCCGGAAAACTCGATCTGGCCACCGGGCTCGATCGTGACCCAGCCCCACTCCATAATCGCCTCGATCCGCCGTCCGTCCTCGAAGGTGAACCTGGCGTCGAGCGATGCAAACGAAGCGACGATGGCGTCGACCGTCTCAGGGCCGATGCGCTCCAGGGTGGCCCGGTCGTAACCGATCAGCTCGATCTCGGGCCCGACGGCCCACGCCGCCTCGGCCTTGCAGCCGCGACGAACGTGCGCCGCGAAGAGTTCGCGGTCCTGCGGCCCGATCGTGAGTTCGGGCTGGGGCGGTGGCTCGGCGAATGGCCGCTATGCCGCCCTCAACCCGCCGCCACGAGCAGGCTGCTCGAGAAACGGCCATCGACGTCTGACCACGTCATCGACCGTTCGAAGCCGGTCGCGCGGGCGAGCCGGTCGACGGTCGCAAGGTCGTATTTCCGCGAATCCTCAGTATGAATCGTCTCGCCTTCAGCAAACGCGACGCGGATGCCCAACGTCCGGATGTCGACCGATTGCTCGACGAGACTCGCGAGGTGCATCCGAACGCATCCGTCAGCCTCGTCCCACGACGCCATGTGCGAGAAATACGTCAGGTCGAACTCTCCTCCGAGCTCGCGGTTGATTCGACCGAGCACGTTGAGGTTGAAGGCCGCCGTCACGCCAAGCGGATCGTCGTAAGCATCGAGCAGCACAAAAGCGTCCTTTCGCAGATCCGTGCCTAGAAGCAGCGCGTCGCCGTGGTCGAGCGTTGCCCGAACGCCGGAAAGAAACGCGCACGCGGCGCGCTCGTCGAGGTTGCCGATGTTCGAGCCCAGGAACAGCGCGAGCCGGCGCACACCGGTTCGAACTCGATCACGCATCGCGGCGATGGCGCCGTCGTAGTCGCTCGCATAACCGGTAATTCGCAACGTCGGGTATTCGTCGAGCATCGCGTCGGCGCTGGATCGCAGGGCCGACTCGGAAATGTCGACGGGGAGGTAGTGCAGTTCCGGCTGCCGTGCGAGGGCAGCATTGAAAAGCAGGCGCGACTTCTCGCCGCTGCCGCTGCCGAACTCGACGATCTCGACCGGCGAGCCCACGGCATCGAGGATGTCGCCGGCGTGGCGTTCCAGGATGTCGCGCTCGGCGCGCGTCAGGTAATACTCGGGAAGCAGGCAGATGGCCTCGAAGAGCTTAGAGCCGAGCGCATCGTAGAAGTACTTGGGAGGCAGCACCTTTGGAGTTGCCAACAGTCCGGCTCGCACGTCATCGGCGAAGGTCGCCTGCGCCACGTCCGAGGCGACGGTCCGGATCTCGAGCCTTTGTTCGGTGTCCACGAATCCCCCGTGCTGGTCCGAATGCCGGCAGATCATAAGCTGAGTTGTGTCTCCGTGTCTCCGTGTCTCTGAGCCTCTGTGCGCGAAGCTCTCTCGGAAACGAGAAGAGCTCCGCACACAGAGGCTCAGAGACACGGAGGCACGAAGTTTCGCAGCACGCGACGATCTCGGGACATCCGACGACGTTCAACACTCCCCACACGGATGTTATGCTTGCGCGGCACGGCGCATTGACGACACAGGAGACCCCGATGACTGCCGAAGTGCGCGCGTATTCTATGGCGCAACGGATGGAGCAGACCCGCGCCGAAACCATGCGCCTGTTTGCCCTCGTTGCGGACGAGACGGACCTGCGACAGCCGCCGGCCCCGGATTCCGGCCCATCCTCTGGCATCGCGGCCATATTGGCGCCTACGAGGCCTACTGGATCCTTCACAGGTCCAAGGGCGACACAACGACGTCGGCCGAGTTCCAGCGCATCTTCGATCCGATCAACACTCCGCGAGACGATGCCCGGAACCTGCCGCCGCTCGACGAGATCGACGCCTATCTCGCCGACGTTCGCCGGCAATCGGTCTCGTGGCTTTCAGAGCCCGGAGGTGCGGCCGACACGGCGACATTCGACCTCGTCCTCGAACACGAGCTGCAGCATCAGGAGACGATGCTCTACCTATTGCATCTGCTGGATCCGTCGCGAAAGCGGCGTCCTGACGGTTTGGTCGATCGCGAGCGGCCCGATCTTGCGGCCACGAACGGACGAGTTCGGGTGCCGGCCGGCTCGTTCGAGATCGGAGCGTCCGGGCCTGGGTTCGGCTACGACAATGAGCGACCCGCGCATCGAGTCGAGGTTCGGTCGTTCGGCATCGATCGAACCCTCGTCACGAACGCCCAGTTCATGGGTTTCGTCGACAGCGGCGGCTACACGACGCCCGAATACTGGACTGACAAGGGGTGGGCGTGGCTCGAATCCGAAAACATCGAGCATCCGCACTCCTGGCTGCCGGGGCGGCGTTGGCGAGTCCGCGGGCTGTTCGAAGACCGCGAGATGGACCCGAGCGAGCCCGTCTGGGGCGTGAGCTGGTACGAAGCCGACGCCTACGCTCGATGGGCCGGCCGTCGCCTTCCTACCGAGATCGAGTGGGAGTTTGCGGCCCGCGGCACCGGAAGCCGCGTGTATCCGTGGGGATCGGCGGAACCGAAACCGAACCTCGGCAACTTTGACGATCCTACGGGCGGCCCTACGCCGGTCGGAGGCTACCCTGATGGAGTGAGTCCTTTCGGACTGCTCGACATGACCGGCAACGTGTGGGAGTGGACGAGCACGGAGTTCGCGGGGTATCCCGGTTTCCGGGCGGATCCGTATCCGGAATACTCGGAGCTATGGTTCGACGGAGACCATCGGGTCGCGCGAGGCGGATCGTGGGCGACTCGTTCGCCGATTCTGCGGACGTCGTTCCGAAACTTCTTCCGCCGCGCCTTCCGCATCGGCTTCATCGGCTTCCGCCTGGCGGATTGATGATGAGTTGACAGGATTGCAGGATTCTCAGGATTAACAGGACTCTCTCTGAAGAAATTCAAGAATCCTGTTAATCCTGAAAATCCTGCAATCCTGTCAACTCAAGCACTTCCTTCGCAGCGCGGCGCGAGGCATCGGGGCCGGATTCACCGAGTAGGTCACGGACGCGGGCGAGCTCGGTCCGCATCGTTGCGAGCCGCTCGGGCGCATCGAGAAATCCGACGACCTCGGCGGCGACGCGCTCCGGAGTGCAGTCGTGCTGGAACAACTCGGGGGCAATCCGCTCGCCGGCGATCAGGTTCACCATTCCGAACGTGTCCACCTTGATCAGCGGCATGTAGAGCCTGTAGTTCACCTCCGAGACCTTGTACACGACGATCTGCGGCGTCCCGAGAAGCGCCGTCTCGAGCGTCGCCGTCCCGCTCGCCACGATCGCGAGATCCGCGTGGCCCACCGCCGAATACGTGTCGCGCTCGACGATCCGCACGTCGCCCGCCACCCTCTCGATCAGGGGATCGACCTGCTCGCGCGACACTGTCAACGCCAGCGGAAGAACGAACTGGATGCCCGGCCGCTCGCGCTTCAGTATCTCGACCGCGCCGGCGAGCACCGGCAGGTTGTACGCGATCTCCTTGCGGCGGCTTCCCGGCAGCAGCGCCACGAGCTCGCGCGACGGATCCAGACCGTGCGCCGCGAAGAACTCCTCGCGAGTGTGCGCGGGCTCGACGTCGCCGACGAGCGGGTGGCCGACGAACACCGCTTCGACACCGTGCTTCCGGTAAAAAGCCTCCTCGAAAGGAAAAATCACGAGCATCCGGTCTACGTCGCGACGGATCTGCCTGACCCGATATTCGCGCCACGCCCAGACCTGCGGGCTCACGTAGTAGACGATGCGGTGCCCGGCCCGCTTGAGTTTTTCGCGAGGCGCAGGTTGAACTCCGGCCAGTCGACGAGGACAACCACGTCCGGCGCTCGCTCGGCGGCAGCACGCCGAAGCGTCTGGAAGGCTCGCCAGAGCCGGCCGAATCCGCGGATGACCTCCGGGACGCCCATTATCGCGACGTCGCGCGCGTGCACGAGAACATCCGCTCCCCGTGCGGCGAGCTCGTCGCCTCCCGACCCGAAAACCTCGAGGTCCGGCACCCGCTCGCGAAGTGCGTCCACGAGACGCGCCGCGTGACGGTCGCCGGATGCTTCGCCGGCGACGATCATGACCTTCACGGTCGAGAACCCGTCGCGGGCTTCACGGTTTCGCCCCGACTCAGTCGTTCGTCCCGGCTGCCCGTCCCGCCGTTGCCGCCGGCGAGAACTGCAACGCCTTCTCGAGCGCCTGCTCGGCCGTGTCGTCCTTCTTGAAGAGCACCCCGTTCTTGTCGATGTAGCTCAACCTCGGCCGCGTGATGGCTTCGTACACTTTCCCGATCATTCCGTCCTCGGGGCCGAGCGGCTTTGGACGGTCGGTCGCAGCAGCGGCTTCCGGCACCTCCGCGTCCAGGCGCTTCAGGTAAGCAACGGTCTCTTCGTAGAACTCGCTCTCGGGGAAGAACCGGGCAAGGCGCTGGAAGTACGTAATCGCCTCTTCCGTGTCTTCCTGTTCGTAGAGCGACACGCCTAGAAGGAAGAGCGCCTCGTCGCTGCGCGAGAACTGCGGGTACTTCTCGATGATCTCTTTCGTGCGTGACGCTGCCGCCTTGTAAGCCTCGCGCTGCTTGAAGTAGAAGCGGGCGACCTTCAGCTCGTGCATACCGAGGATCTCGCGCACTTCCCAAAGCTGCTGCTCGATGCGCGGCTTCAGCTCGGTCGACGGGTACTGTTCGAGAAGCCTCATGAGCTGGCGCTCGGCGAGTTTTGCGTGCGTCGTATCGCGGTCCGGCGCCTGCACCTGGCGCATGTGGACTTCAGCGATCTTCATCATGACGTCGTCGGCGAGCTCGTGCTTCGGGAAGAACTGGAGCCAGTCACGGTATTCGACCTCCGACTGGTTCATCGACGACGTCGTACCCTCTCGGTAGTAGCTGTCGGCGACCGCGAGCTTGCAGACCGGCAGAAACTGGCTGTCCGGGTAAGTGTTGACGAGGGTGTTGAATAGCAGGCGCGAACGCGTGTGGCGACCATCCTGGAGTTGCCTGATCCCCTCGCCGAGCAGTTCCCGGTCGCGGCCCTCTCGAGCCTCCTCCGACGCCACCTTGGTTTCCTTGTCGCCGCAGGCTGCGGTGAGTCCAACGGACAGGGCGATCAGAAGCGCCATCGAGAATCGGAGTGCACGGCTCATGGGTTCTTCCTTCAACTTCGGGTTTGCAGCTTTCGAACGGCCAATTTCAACACAACGCGCAAGTCCCCGACAACATGCAGGTTGGCGGCAGGGATGGGAACCAGGAAGAGAGCACCCTGTCTGCTCATCGTGCGTCAACTCGTTCCGGTGTCTGGTGGATCAGGCCGCGAACGACGCCAGGGCCGCGCGGCGCAGCCGTCCGACCGCGCCCTTCGGGTCCGGGTCGCCGAAAATCGCTGATCCAGCCACGAGAAGCTCGGCGCCGGCCTCGGCCACGACACCGGCGTTTCCCATTCCTATCCCGCCATCGATCTCGATGGCGATCTGGTATCCGCGCAACGCGATCATGCTCCGCAATCGCCGGACCTTGTCGAGCGAATGCTCGATGAACTTCTGCCCGCCAAAGCCGGGATTCACGGACATGACCAGAACGTAATCGATGCTCCCGAGCACCTCTTCGATCGACGACAGCGGCGTCGACGGATTCAGAACGACGCCTGCGAGCGCGTCGCGTCCGCGGATCGCGGCCAGTGTCCGGTGGAGGTGAATCGTGGCCTCAGGGTGCACCGAGATCATGTTCGCGCCGGCGTCGGCGAAGTCGTCGATGAACCGCTCCGGCTGGTCGACCATGAGGTGGCAGTCGAGCGGCAGGCTGGTGATTTTGCGAATTGCCGCAACCACCGGCGGACCAATCGTGATGTTCGGCACGAACTGCCCGTCCATCACGTCGACGTGAACGATGTCTGCGCCACCATCCTCGACGAGCCGGATGTGGTCACCGAGGCGGGCGAAATCCGCCGAGAGAATCGACGGCGCAATCTTCACTCCGAAATCAGTCGTCATGTGGGGGGACCTTGGCTGGAGCCGGCTTCGGTTTGGGCTTGGGCGGCGCATCGGCGTCGCCGGATTTCGGCTTCGGGTCGGCGGGCTTCGAGTCGTCCTTCGGTTTCTTCGCGTCGGCCGGTTTGGTAGCGCCCGGATCGTCGTCGGCCTTGGGCTTCTTGGCTTCCTCGGCGGCCTTCGCTGCGGCCTTTGCAGCGTCGTCCTTCTTCTCGTCCTTCTTCTTCTTCGGGTCGACCGGCGGATCTGCAGGGTTCATCGGCCCGACGGGCGGCGGACCGGCAGGAGTCCCCTCGGGGCTCGGTCCCTTGCTGATGTCGATCTTGACGTCGAAGCCGACCTTTACCGGGAATCCGGCGGCCGGATCCTGCTCGGTCACGGCGCCGGATGGCGCCTCGTCGTCGAAGTGCTGGCGGCGCAGCTTGAAATTCAGGCCGGCTCGCTGGATGGCCGATTCGGCCTCCTGCTGCGTCATGCCGACCGTGTTCGGTACGGTGACCTCACGAGTGCGGAACAACAGCCAGATCGTGAGCGTGGCGCTCGAGCCGAAGAGCCCGGCGAGCAGCCCCAGGAGAACGATTCGTCGGATTATGGTTACGGTTTTTCCCATCCCGTCCACGGCCGGGAAGTGTAACACGACGGGCGCGTGGCGAGCGTTGTCTCAGTGGCTCCGTGTCTCCGTGTCTCTGTGCGCGAAGCTCTTCATGGCCAGCGAAGAGCTTCGCGCACAGAGGCACGGAGTCACCGAGACACAGAGTCACCCCCCAATGCGTACGGGAAGCCGCCGCGCGCCCCAACGCCCCGGCGCACCGGCGAATACGCCCGCGCACGCCGTTCCACACGCCTCGCAGCGACCGTCGTCCGCGAGGCCCCACGCCGTGATCGTGTAGCCGTCGCGCGCGATCAGCACGGCGCCGCAGGAATGGCACGCGGTCACGCCGCCTTCTCCATCCCGGACATTTCCGGTGTACGCATACCGCACGCCGTTGTCGATCGCGATTCGGCGGGCGCGCACGACCGTCGACAGCGGCGTCGCCGGGATGTCGCGCATCTTGTAGTCCGGGTGGAACGCCGTGAAGTGCATCGGCACGTGCGGTCCCGCGTGTTCGACGACCCACTTCGTCATCGCGTCGATCTCGGAATCCGAGTCGTTGAGCCCAGGATCAGCAGCGTCGTCAGTTCGACCCAGACGTTTGTCTCGTGCGTCAGGTATTCGATCGTCTCGAGAACCGGTGCGAGCTCTGAGGCGGTCACCTTCCTGTAGAAGTCCTCGGTGAACGCCTTCAGGTCCACGTTCGCGGCATCTACGTGACGGAAGAACTCGCGTCGCGCGTCGGGGCAGATGTAGCCGGCCGTGACGGCGACGGTCTTGAGTCCGATTTCGTGACAGGCGTCCGCAACGTCGTTCGCATACTCGAGGAAAATCGTCGGATCGTTGTAGGTGAAGGCCACGGACGAACACCCGGTCCGGGCAGCGGCATTCGCGATGCCCTCGGGCGAAGCGTCGTCGGCCAGCGTGTCGATCTCGCGCGACTTCGAGATGTCCCAGTTCTGGCAGAACTTGCAGGCCAGGTTGCAGCCCGCCGTACCGAACGAGAGGACAGGAGTGCCGGGAAGGAAGTGGTTGAGGGGCTTCTTTTCGATCGGATCGACGCAGAAGCCGCTCGAGCGGCCGTAGGTGGTCAGGACGACCTGGTCGTTCTCGCGCATGCGGACGAAGCACATGCCGCGCTGGCCCTCGTTGAGGCGACAGAACCGGGGGCACACGTCGCACTGAACGCGTCCGTCGGGCTCGACGTGCCAGAACCGGGTCGGGACGTGATGGGCCGCGTCGTGGTATTCGGCGGTGTGGTTATTGGTGGTCATCGGCGTGTACTCCTCCGATGGAATGAGTCCGTGTGAGCCAACTTCAGTCTACGCCTACAGACCGATCTTTGCGCCTTTGCGCCTTTGCGCGAATTTCTTCACCGTTTCGAAGACGATCGCGCAAAGGCGCAAAGGCGCAAAGGGGGACAGCATCGCGTCTTCCCGCTATACTCCCCCGCTTCCGCCCATGCTCGAAAACCGCTCAATCATCTGCTTCGCCGGCGAGGACTGGTGGTACCACCACCCCCACTCCAAGAACCACATCATGAAGCGGCTCGCGGCGAAGAACCGCGTGATGTTCATCAACTCCATCTCGATGGGACTGCCGAGCGTCCGCAGCGCCGACTTCTTCGCCAAGATCCGCCGCAAGCTCAAGAGCTTCGCCAAGTTCGTCCGCCGCTCGCCCGAAGGCATCCTCGTCGTCACTCCCATCGTCACGCCGTTCTTCGGCAGTGCGTGGGGCCGTGCGCTCAACAAGGTCCTGCTCGTCGTCCAGCTTCGCCTGCTGATGCTCATCCACGGCTTTCGCAATCCTGTGCTGTGGATCGCCATTCCGACGGCGAAGGACATCGCCGGCCAGCTCGGTGAAGACGTCCTCGTCTATCAGGTGTCAGACAAATACGACGCCAACTCGATGGACCACGCGACCAAGTCCAACCTCATCAAGGAGTTGCACGAGGAGTTACTCGAGCGCGCCGACCTCGTGCTCTATTCCGGGCGCAAACTCATCGAGGAAGCCACGACGCACCTCGAAAAGTCGAAGCTCCTCGAACAGGCCGTCGACTTCGAGCACTTCGCGTCGACGACCGCCGTCGAGCACACTTCGCCGCCCGACATCGCCGGCATCCCGCATCCGTGCCTCGGGTACTTCGGCCAGGTCGACGCGTGGTTGATCGACCAGAATCTCGTCCGGTACGTGTCCGAGAAGCGGCCGAGCTGGCACTGGGTCTTCATCGGCCTGAAGTCGCGGACCCTCGACATCGAGGCGCTGCCGAACGTGAAGCACCTCGGGTCGAAGAACTACTACGACCTGCCGGATTACGCGGCGCACTTCGACGCGTGCGTGTTGCCCTGGGTGACCGACAACGAGTTCGTGAGCTACGGCAGCGCGATCAAGGTGCGTGAATACCTGGCGACAGGAAAGCCGGTGGTCATCACGCCGCTCTACGAATACGAGCGCTTCGACGGTCCGCTGCGGATCGCGCGGTCCTACGATCATTTCATCGAATGCGTCGAGTCGGCGCTCGAGGACATGGACCCGGCGACGCGCGCTGAACGCCAGGCCCTCGTGAAGGACAAGACGTGGGACGTGCGAACGGAAGAGGTGAGCGAATGGATCGTCGAAGCGATTGGGCGGCGCTGATCTTGCGCGAAGCGCCTTGGAGTGCGGCGCGCAGCGCCGCTTTGGATTTGTCACAGTGACGACGACGCACGAGAATCCAAAGCGGCGCTTCGCGCCGCACTCCAAGGCGCTTCGCGCAATGCACGTGAGAAACGTGCTTCCTCCGAGCGAACTGTGGTGAACTGACGCCATGTGCGGAATCTGCGGAGCGGTCGGGACTTTCGATCGCGGACACGTCGAGTCGATGCTCGCCCGGATCGCGCACCGCGGCCCGGACGACGAGGGCGTGTACATTTCCGATCCCATGCCGAACGGCAGTGTCGGCGCGCTCGGCCACCGCCGGCTCTCGATCATCGACCTGTCGTCGGCCGGCCATCAGCCGATGGCGGACGCGTCCGGGCGCTTCTGGATGACGTTCAACGGCGAGGTCTACAACTACCGTGAACTGCGTGAGGAACTGCGTGGCCTCGGCCACGAGTTCGTCTCGGGCACGGACTCAGAGACCATCGTCTACGCCTACCGCGAGTGGGGTCCCCAGTGCGTAGAGCACTTCAACGGAATGTTCGCGTTCGCGATCTGGGACGAGGAGAAACAGGAGCTCTTCGCCGCCCGCGACCGGCTCGGCATCAAGCCGTTCTACTGGACGATCCTCGACGGCAGGGACGGCGGGCCGAAGGGCTTCGCGTTCGCGTCCGAGATCAAGGCATTTCTCGACCTTCCCGGCTTCGACCGCTCCTTCGATTTCGAGGCCCTGCACCAGTACCTGACGTTTCTGTGGGTGCCGGATCCGCGAACGATTTTCAGTTCCGTGAAGAAGTTGCGGCCAGGTCACCGGATGCTGGTGAGCGCCGCCAACCCCGAGCCCTTGATCGAGGAGTTCTGGGACGTCCGGTTCGACGTCGATCGCTCGACTTCCGAGGACGAATGGAAGGACCGGCTCATCGAGGGCCTCGGTCGCGCCGTCGACCGTCGGTTGATCGCCGACGTGCCGCTCGGCGCGTTTCTGTCGGGCGGCGTTGACTCGTCGCTCATCGTCGCGCTGATGACGGAGCGGATGGACCGGCCCGTCCAGACCTACACGATCGGATTCCGCGACGAGGACCTGAAACACGACATTCAGGAGGACGACGTCGTCTGGGCGCGCAAGATCGCGAAACTCTTCAAGACCGACGCTTCCGAGCGAATCCTGGAGCCGGACGTGATGGACCTTCTGCCGAAGCTCGTCTACGCGATGGACGAACCCGTCGCGGACCCGGCGATCGTCACATCCTTTCTAATATGTCGGGAGGCGCGCGAGACCCTGACGGTCCTGCTGTCGGGGATGGGCGGCGACGAGCTCTTTGCCGGATATCCGCGCCACAAGGCGATGAAGATCGCCGGGTACTACAACGCGGTGCCGGCCGGCGTGTCGCGCCCGCTCGTCGATCGATTGCCGGCGTCGAGACCTGGTCCTTTCAACGCGCCGCTGCGCAACCTCAAGAAACTGGCAAAGTCGGCGGCGCTGCCGTGGTCGGAGCGGTATCTCGGCTTCGGGACGTATTTCACGGACGCCGAGAAGGTGAGGCTCTACGCACCGGCGCTGCGGGAGCGTTCCGGCGGTTTCGACGCGTACGAGGAACACCGGCGTCACCTGTTGCGCGTTGCGGCCGAAGATCCCCTCAACCAGTTGCTCTATTTGGACTTGAAGACGTTTCTTCCGTGCCTGAACCTGACTTACACCGACAAGACGTCGATGGCGGTCGCACTCGAGGCCCGGGTGCCGTTCCTGGATCACGAGTTCGTGGCGCTCGCCGGGCGCATGCCGCCGGAATTGAAACTGAAGGGGTTGCGCAGCAAATACGTGCTGAAGAAGGCCGCGGAGCGGCATCTGCCGCGCGACGTCGTCTGGCGAAAGAAGGCGGGCTTCCGGGCGCCGGTGCGGGCGTGGCTCGCCAACGAGCTGAAGCCGATGGTCGAGGACCTGCTGTCGCCGGAGCGTGTGGCGAAGCGCGGGCTGTTCGACTACGCCGAGGTGCGGCGAATCATCGACGACAATCTGTCGGGCCGGGAAGACAACAGCCTCAAGGTCTATCAACTGCTCACGCTCGAGCTCTGGCATGAGGCGTTTCTGGCAGGATGACCGAGTCTGCGCATTGCGCGAAGCGCCTTGGAGTGCGGCGGGAATAAGCAGAGCTTCGCACACAGAGGCACAAAGACACGGAGGCACAGAGACCAGACTTGTTCTGTCTCTGTGCCTCCGTGTCTTTGTGCCTCTGTGTGCGAAGCTCCCCACTTCCCGACGACTCCAAAGCGCTTCGCGCGACGCCTGAAGCCGTACCGGTTGCGCCGGACCGCTGAACTGGGGAACGATGCGCGTCATGTTGACTGAATTTTGGAGACTCGTGTTTCGTTACGGCGCCTCCATGCTGGTCGCGGTGGCGATGCTCAGCGGCTTCGTCCCCCCCGAAGCACGTGGACAATTCATCGTTCCCGACTCCACGAGCTCCACCTTCGCTAACGATCCGGATTACAAGGCGGCGAAGGAAGCGTTTGCGCGCCTCGACTATTCGGCTGCGAACAAGTTCTATGGTCGTGTCGCGAAGAAGCACCCGCGAAGCTCTGAGATTCGCATCGCGCTCGCATCGCTTGCGTTGCTGCGTAACAAGCCTCAGGAGGCCCTCAAGCACGCTGCCAAGGCGCTCGAGGTCGATCCGGCATGCGCCGACGCTTATTACATTGAGGGCCGTACGCGCTTTCTTCAGAACAGGATTCCCGAAGCCCGGATTGCCGTCGACAAGGGGCTGGCCTTAAACGTCAAACATTGGGTTCTCAAGACACTTCAGGCGGATGTCATGATGGCGGAGAGGCGCTTCGAACCGGCCAGGACCGCTTTCGCGGAGGCTCGCTCGCTTGCTCCGAGGGAATTTGATTCCAGCAAACGATTGACGTCCCGATTCGAGGCAGTCAGCGAATACCTGGCGTTCAAGGAACTGGCCAGCCAACCGGGGACTAAGAAAGCTCGGATCCTCAACAATCCGCGACCTGAATACACGCCGGAAGCACGTGCGTACGGAGTCACGGGGAATGTTGCGATTCTGGTGCGTCTGAATGAGTCCGGCGTCGCCGACCGGGCCATCGTGTTGACTGGACTCCCGGACGGACTCACTGAATCGGCGAGGAAAGCAGTCCTGATGCTGCAGTCTGAACCGGCCATGCGCGATGGCAAGCCGATGGCCAGTTGGGCCGAGGTCCGCGTGAATTTTTCGATTCGCTGACCGTGACACTCCAGTTTGTATTCATCGCCGGCATCCGCGTCGAAGCCATCGACGAGGCGGCTGCGCTCGACCGCATCGAGTCGATGATCGAGACCGGACGCCCGCACCTCATGGTCGTCGTCAACGCCTCGAAGCTCGTTCTAGCCTCGGAAGACCCTGAACTTCAGCGAATCATCTCGTCCGCTGACCTCGTCACCGCCGACGGCATGTCCGTCGTCTGGGGCGCACGAGTCCTCGGCAGCCGGCTGCCCGGCCGCGTCACCGGCATCGACACCATGGAGCGCCTCGTCGAGCGCGCCGCCGAGCGCGGATGGCGGGTGTTCTTCCTCGGTGCCAAGCAGGAAGCCCTCGACGGCGCCATTGCCGTCCTCACTGCACGCCATCCATCTCTCGTCATCGCCGGTTCGCACAACGGCTACTTCGCCGGGCGCGAGAACGAAGTCGTTGCGATGGTCCGAGAATCGAAGCCGCACCTGCTGTTCGTGGCAATGGGATCGCCCGCGCAGGAGCGTTTCCTCTCGTCGAACCTCGCGGAAATGGCGGTGCCGTTCAGCCTTGGCGTCGGAGGCAGTCTTGACCACGTCGCCGGGATCAGCCGGCGGGCGCCGGTCTGGATGCAGCGGACAGGAATGGAGTGGCTCTACCGATTCGCATCCGAGCCGCGCCGGCTCTGGCGGCGATATCTGATTGGAAACACGCGCTTTGCGCTCTTGCTCTGGCGGGAACGACGACGCAGCGAACACGTTGGACCATCAGACGGCCGGTAGCGGCATCCAACTGCCGGTTTTTCGACAAGGAGACAACCGACCATGCCAACGACTATTAGCCGACTTGCCACATCCGTGCTGCTCGCCGCGGCCATGACGTGTTCGGCGGCGGCGCAGGATGGGGCGCCGGAATCGGGCATCGATCTGCCACCGCCGCAGCCGGTCACCCGGTCGGGCGGATTCGGAATCGGAACGGTCCGTCGCGCGCTCGAACGCGGTCGCGCCTCGAACGAGCGGCTGAGGGTTTCGGTGGTCGCATCGCGCCGTCCCGCCAGGGGCGAGCGAGTTTCGGTCATTCCGCTCCAGCCCGGACTCGTCGGAGCACAGCTCGTGATCAAGTCCGTCGATCTGTTCGAGAATCCGCTTAACGAAAGCCGCCCGGCAGGCGCGCAACTCCCCGACTACTGGCAGCTGGAGTTCGAGGACAACATCAATCTCACGATCCTCGCGTCGAGCGGCATCGAAGCCCGCACCGGCGAGAGCAGCGTCGAAGTTGCAGTGCTCTTCCCCGCGTCGGCCCGGGCTCGAGCGCTCGATTCGAGCATGATCTCGCCTGGCGATCTACCGGACGGATTCACGGCGGACGCGCTCGAGGTCGCGATCGACGCTGACGGCGACAGGGTCGCGGATTTCGTCGTGTTCGACACGGGACAGACGTTCACCTACGAACGCGTCGACGGGCGCTGGCGGCTCATCGACGTGAGGGAGAGTTGACAGGATTTACAGGATTTTCAGGATTAACAGGATCTGATCGGGTGTTGGGAAGTGCGTTTGCGTCCCTCAAAGAGAATCCTGTCAATCCTGAAAATCGTTTAATCCTGTCAACTCTCCACTCTCCACACGACAGACGTTGCGGAGCAGTGGCGGACGAGGAGATCCGAGGCACGGTCGAGCGCGGCTTCGAGGTGGGCTGAACCCGAAAACGCGATGATCGCCATGAGCAGATCCGTCGTGTCCGTCCGGACCATCGACCGCGCCGAGTCGCTCGACGGATTGCCGAACGGACCGTCGGCATCGGCGAACAACGGCAGGTTCGCGACGTTGACGTCGCCCTTGCCGATTCCAGCGTAGCTCTCGCCCTCTCTGCCCGCGCGAAACTCGATCTCGCGTCCGATGAACCGCCGGTCGTAGAGCCCGATCGAGTGAAACGTCTCGAGCGAGACCAGGTTGTTCACGTCGACGACCGAATTGACCTGGTAGAGCCCTTTCCCCTGACCGATTCGCCGAACCATTGCTTCGGCCGAACCGCGGTACCGCGACGGATCTTTGCCAAGCGCCCTGTACGCCCGCCGAGTCGCTGCGATCTCAGGAATCGACTGAGCGTCGGTCGTCGCGAGCAGCGTCTCGAGCTCGGCAACGCGCGCCTCGATCGCCGTCCAGAGCGCCTCGTCGCGTTCCGAGACGACCGCGGAGCAGGTCAGGACGCCAATCGCCACGCCGGGGGAGGCTGCCGCAAGGTTGGTGGAAATGGACAGGATTACGGGATTTTCAGGATTCACGGGATTACTCAATCCATGAAGAAAAGGCTCAGCCGCGGAATGCCGGCCGACTCGCGGAGCCTGCGTGAAACGAAATTCTCGAATGTTTGGGCGTAGAAGGCCTTGTCCATGCCTTTCTTGTGCGCCTTGAGGGCGGTCTTGGCCTCGGCTCTCGCCTCGTCGAGCGCTTCCGGTGTCGCCGACTCACGAACTGCGGTCAGTACGAGCGTGTCGAGCGACGTCAGGTCCCGCTCGAGCGCTTCCGCATCCAGGCGCTGCGCCGCTTCGGCGTTCGCGCGGATCTCGGACAGGCGCGCGCAGGCGCGGTCAAGCGCTTCCGAGAGCGTTTCGCGGCTCTCCGCTCTCACGCGCGCGGCTGCCAGGTCGCCCGTGATCCGCTCGAGGTACCGCTCTACGCGTTCTCGTTGAAACGGCGAGTCCGCGTCGTCCGGTCCGCCGACAACCTGGACCGCCACGGCCGCCTCGACGCCCTCCGCCGCTCCGACCATTGACTGCCGGTGCTCGGCAAAACACTCTTCGACAGACTGCTGGCAGTAGAAGATCGAGTTCACCTTGCGGTGCCGCCGCGGCTGCCTGTCGAACGCGTCGAACGCCCTCTCGATTCCGCGCAGTACGACCGCGAGCGGAATGTCCATCTCTCTCCAGCTCTCGATCAGCGCCCAGTCGAGCGGTGAAACGAGCATGTGAGCCCCGCGCCGCCGGACGAACATGTCCTCGACCTCGGTGAAGTAATTGAAGTAGTTGAGCGGCGCGTCAGCGTCCATCATCGCCGCTGTCACCGCCATCGCGGTTCCGCTCGTAGATCAACCGCAAACCCTCGAGCGTCAGGTCAGGGTCGACCGTCTGGATCATGTCCGTCCCGCGCGCAATCATCGTCGCGAGTCCGCCCGTCGCGATCACGCGCACGTCGCCGCCCAGTTCCGTGATCATCCGCCGGAGAATGCCCTCGACGAGGCCAACGTAGCCATAGAACAGACCCGCCTGGATCGATGCCACCGTCGATGCGCCGATCACCGAGTCGGTCCGCGCAATCTCGACACGAGGCAACCGCGCGGCCTTTGAGAACAGCGCCTCGGCAGAGATCTGGATGCCTGGGCAGATCACGCCGCCGAGGTATTCGCCGTCGCGCGAGATCGCGTCAAACGTCGTCGCAGTGCCGAAATCCACGACGATGCACGGCCCGCCATAACGCGCGAACGCCGCGACACCGTTCACGATGCGGTCGGCGCCGACGTCGGTCGGCGGGTTGTAGAGCACCGGCATTCCGGCGTTGCGCGCCGGGTCGATGAAGAGCGGTTCGACGTGGAAATAGACGCTCGCCATGCGGCGCAGCGTGTAGTTGAGCGGCGGAACGACCGAGGCGATCGCGATAGCCGTGATGGCGTCCCAGCGGGTTCCCGAAAGCTCGAAGAGGTTGCGGCAGAGGATGCCGTATTCGTCCGTGGTGCGCTGCCGCTCGGTCGTCAGGCGCCAGCTCTTCGCAAGGCGGTCGCCGTCATAGAGACCGAGGACGGTGTTCGTGTTTCCGACGTCGATGACGAGGAGCATGGGAGGTGAAAGTACCACACGGAGCGCCTTTCGCTGTCTTGGCGCCTTCGCGCCTTTGCGCGATGCTCATCTGAGCATTGAAGGGGCTCGCGCCAAGGCGCAAAGGCGCCAAGGGAAGACGCGGAGCCGCAGAGGATCAGCGCGAGAGCGTCACGTCCGCCGCAGTGAGCACCTCGGTACGCCCGTCAGACCGCCGCACCCGCAGCCGACCATCGTCCGTGATGCCCTCAGTCACCGCATCATACGGAGACTTCCCGTCATCAACGTGCACCTCGGCGCCGATCGCCATCGGCGCGAGATCCAGCCACCTCGACAGGATAGCCTCGTCGCCCGCGGATTCCGCCCGCGGCCGCCACACGGCAAGCCGTTCGAGCACCTTGGTCAGCACGCGCAGCGGCTCGACGGTCACCCCTTCGGCCTCGAGCGACGTTGCGCGGTCGGTAAGGTCGTCGGGCACGGCCGCCTGCCGAACATTCACCCCAATTCCCACTACAGCCGAGTCGATCTTGCCGTCGAGCATGCTCGACTCAGTCAGAATCCCGGCGATCTTCCGGCCCTTGGCGAGCACGTCGTTCGGCCACTTGATCTCGACTCCGCTCACTCCAAAACCGGAAACCGCCTCCGCCACGGCGATTGCCGCCGAGAGCGTCAGCACGTGCGCCCGGCCTGCCTCGATCCCGGGCCGCTCCAGAACCGACGCATAAAGGCCCGCACCGGGAGGCGAGTTCCAGGTTCGCCCGAGTCGCCCACGCCCGGCCGTCTGGGCGCGCGCCACGACGACGGTGCTCTCAGGGGCGCCTTCCACCGCAAGTTCACGCAATCGCGTGTTCGTCGACCCGAGCTCCGCATAAACCTCGACCCGAGTGGTGCGGCCCCCGATCTCAGAGACGCTCACCCGCTCCGGCACCGGGAGCTCGTCCGTGTCCACGTCAGGCCTCAACGCGTTTTGCGAGGACGATGTCGATGTATCGGTTCGTCGCGTCGAGCGCGGCTTTCGCGGCCGCATCCGCGACCGAGTCTCCCGCGCGACAGCTGCCAAAGAGCTGGATCGTGCGTCCCTCGAAATCGATGCTGATGAGAAGGACGACCAGTTCCTTGCCAAGTGCCTGCACGCGGTCCGCCTCCTGCAACTCGCACTTGAACTGCCGGTCGACGAACTTCTCGATCGCCACGAGCGTCGCCAGCGCCGCGCGGCGGATGCCGACGCGGGACTCGCCTTCTTCTACTCTGGGGCTCGAGCCGACGAAGGCTTCGCCGTTGAACGTCAGGGTGACGTCCATCCAGACCTCACCGCCGGAAGCGTGCTCCTGGACACTGTCGAACTTCAGACGCGAGCGTGGAGTCGTAGTCATGTGGCCTCCCGCAAATCGGGTCGTGCTCCGACCTACATCGGAGCGATCTTGAAGCTGATATCGGCAGCGGGCGCCGAATGCGTGAGTGCTCCGACCGAAATGAGGTCGACGCCGGTCTCGGCATAGGACCGGACCGTGGTGAGATTCACGTTGCCGGACGCCTCGAGCAGGATGCCATCGCCGCCCGGCTGCGAGCGCACCCATGCGACGGCTTCGGCCATTTTCTCCGGCGGCATGTTGTCGAGAAGGACCGCGTCGACGCCGAAGCTCAGCGCTTCCTTGAGGTCGTCGAGGCTTCCAACCTCGATCTCGACGCGCAGCATGTGGCTGACGCTCTGGTGCGCTCGCTGGATGGCTTCCCGAATGCCGCCGGCCAGCGCGATGTGGTTGTCCTTGATGAGACAGCCGTCGTCGAGTCCGAACCGATGGTTGCGGCCGCCGCCGATCGCCACGGCGTATTTGTCGAACAGTCGCAGGCCAGGCGCGGTTTTTCGCGTGTCGACGATCTGCGCCTTCGTGCCCTCGATGGCTTCGACGTATTGGCGCGTGAGCGTCGCAATCCCTGACATCCGCTGGATGAGGTTCAGGGCGACGCGCTCTCCCATAAGCAACACCTGCGCGAGGCCCTCGATGCGGGCGAACTCCTGGCCCTGGCTGGCGCGTTCGCCGTCGTACACGAAGGCTTCGAGCTCCATTCCGGGTTCGAGGTTCGAGAAGATGGCCTCGGCCACCTCCAGCCCCGCGACGACGAGCGGTTGCTTCGCCAGAAAGCGGCCCCGCCCTCGCAGTGCCGGACGGACGGTTGCCTGCGTAGTGACGTCGCCCCGGCCGAGGTCTTCGGCGAGATAGGCTGACGTCATGTTGAAGATCACATTGGGATCAAGATCCATGGTGGTGCAGTAAATCAGAAGATCCGCGACGGTTCAATGCATGGCCCCTGCGAGGACCGGAGGCCGGGCTTCCCCGGATCTTGCGACGATCACGAGGCTTATCGTCCGGCGATCCGGCGCAGCAGACGCCACTCGTCGGCCCCGATCTCTCGCGTCGCGATGAGCGCGGTGAGATAGACGAGCCCCATCAGGCAGAACTCGGCGGCGACTGCCACGCGCACCAGAAGTCCGCCGAAACCGAGCCGCTCGAACACCGCATCCGACGGCAGCAGCAGGCTCAGCGCGTAAACCGCGCCGGCCGACAACGCGACCCTGGCGATCGACATCACGGGCAGGCGGGCGCCGTAGCGGAAGCCAACGAAAACAACGCAGGCGGCGGCGCCGGCGAACATCGCGATCGTCGTCGCGGTTGCCGCCCCGGCCAGGCCGAGCGACGGAATGAGCGCAAAGTTCAGCCCGGCGTCGAGCGCGAGCGTAACCGAGACGATCGCGACCGAGACCCACGGTCGTCCGCCGCTCGAGATGACCGACGTCAGGACCGTGATGACGGCAAACGAGAGCATGCCGACGGCGACGATCCGCAGTGCCGGCGCGCCCGCGACGTACTCCGGCGGGTAGACGAGGCGCAGCACCTCGGCCGCATTCGCGGAGAAAAGCGCCGCGGGTAGCGCCGCAATGACGAGCGTCGCGCGCAGCGTTTCGCGAACGTAGCCGCGAACGACCTCGACGTCATCGCGAAACGTCGCCTCGGAGACGAGCGGAAAGACCACGAACGTGATCGACAGGATGATCTGGAAAACTATGTACGCGAAGTCGAGGGCCGCACCGTAAGCGCCCGCCGCCGCACTTGCCACGAGCGGATCGGACGAGATCGTAGCCTTCACGATCAGCAGATCCGTCTTCATCAGGAGGTTGTTGACGAGCAGGAACGCGATGAGCGCGAGCTGGAACTGGAGCAGTCCGCCAAACCCGACCGGCGAGTCCGCCGCGCGGCCGCGCACGCCAACCACGAGCGCCGCGACCACGAGGACCGCAAACGCCGCCGCGGCGAAACCGCCGATCGCGCCCGTCAGCGTGTACCCGCGGCCACGGTGCAAACGACGATTAGCAGCACCTTGGCCGTCGAATAGACCGCGTCGAGTGCCGCCTGCCGCAGGAAGTCCTTCCTGCCGTTCAGGACGCCGACGAAGACAGCGTAGAACGTGTAACTCGCCGTGATGAGCGCCGCGAGCCGCAGGTACGGCGTCAACGACGCATCGTTGAGCGACGCGGCCACGAGCGGCGCCGCGAGGGCGAACGCGGCGGCGGCCCCGCCGCCAAGCACGACCTGGAGCAGGAGCGCCTTTCGCTTGATCGCGTCGGCGTGCTCGGGAGTCTGCGATACGAACTTCGAGACGGTCTGGATGGTGCCGGTGACGACGACGGCGTTCACCACGGATACGAGACCGATGACGACCTTGTAGACCCCTACGTCGGCGACCGAGACGAGCCGAGGCAGGACGAACATGAGCGCGGCTCCGGTCACCATGAACCAGAGCTTCGAGGCGGTAATGTAGATAGTCCCGCGGCCGGCCTTCGCGGCGACGTCTTCGGTCCCGCTCATCCTCGAGTGCTCCTGTTCGCCTCGATCACATCCGCGACGATGGTGTCGAAGGCGGCCGCCGTTGTCGCCATGTCGAACCTCGGGGCCACGGCTCGGGCCCCTTCGGCGAGCCGACGTCCCAGCTCGGGATCGGTCGAGAACCGGCGGAGTGCGTGTGCGAGGGCTTCGGCGTCGTCTGGCGGGACGAGCAGGCCGGTTTTGCCGTCCTCGACCGCGTCGACCAGGCCGCCGGTGCGCGTCGCGATGACCGGTCGACCGCTCACGTAGCTTTCAGCGCACACCACCGGGGTTCCCTCCATTCGACCGTTCTGCTCGATCCGCGACGGAATCGCGACCACGTCGCACGCGGCAAGTGCCACACGGCGCTCCCGCCGATCGATCCGGCCGAGAAACGAAACGCGGAGTCTAGCGGCTTGGGCCTGTTCGATCAATCGGGCGTGTTCCGGGCCGTCACCGGCGATCCAGAGGTCGATTCCGGGCACACGAGACGCTGCTTCGATCAGCACGTCGACGCCCTTGATCGGTTGGAGCCTGCCGAGAAAAAGCACTCGCGTGTAGCCGTCCGTCGAGTGAGAGTCGCGGAATGCGCGAACCTCTGGGGGATTCGGCTCGGGGCCCAGCCGAGCGCCCATCGGGATGACGTCCAACTTCGACGCGGCCGCCGGGGCCAGCGACACGAGGCGGCGTCCGAGATCGTCGCTGACGCAAACGATCCGGTCGGCGTTAACCACGACGAAGCGCGCAAGTTGCCGTCCGGCGGGCAGCCCCGCCAGCAGGTGGACGTCGCCGCCGTGCGCGACGGCAACGTGCGGACGAATACCCGCGAGAGAGGCGGCCAGGGCCGAAGGCGTCAGCCAGTGCGAGATCGTGACATCGGCCCAGGAACGCGACATGAACGCGGCTCCGGCGAGCGCGAGCGTGAGCGAAACCGCCTCGGACTGGCCCGCCCGTGAGCCGCGAACGGTCGCGCCGAGGTCCACGCCGGCCAGCAGCCGCCGCGCAAACGGCCAGGGATGACCGACGGCGCGGACTTCGACCGGCTCGAAACCGGTGAAGTCGCCCGGCGGCGCCAGCACCCGGACCGAGTGTCCGTGACTCTCGACGAGCGTCCGAGCCAGGTCGTCGATGAATCCGCAGACGCCGTCTTCGGGAGACGACGGGTAAGAGCTCGTCAGAAAGAGGATCCTTGCCACCGGGCGGGTATTTCACCACAGCCCTGCTTACGAGCCTCGGTGCCTCAGTGCCTCTGTGCCTCTGTGCGCGAAGCTCTTCCTCGCCTGCAAGAGCTTCGCGCACAGAGGCACAGAGCCGCGGAGGCACGGAGTATCTCTCCTGTAAATTCATGTAAAGCCACGACCCACGACGCACTTACGGCGGTCGATCGTTGACGGATATCCGTATACTTCTGCCGTCCGTCTTCCATCGCGAGCAGAGAGGAGTTGCCGTATTTCCGTCATGCTTCGCCGGCGCTACATCATCTGGATCGGTCTCTCGGCGATCGTCGCACTGCTTCTCTTCAACCTCTGGTCGCAGTACCGCTCGCTCACCGAGCTCCAGACCACCTCGCCGCTCGCTCGCCAGGCCTCGTGGCGCAACCGGCTCTCGGACGTCGCCGCCGACCTCCAGGACTTCTACCGCGAACGCGCGATGAAGACGCTCGACGTCTCTCCATCCACTATCGTTCCCGAGAAGATGGACGACGCCGTCGAGGTCGCCTTCCACGATGCGCCGGCCGACGGCGTCAAGCGGTACTTCCTGAGCTCGCCGCTTAGCACCCGCCCGGGCGTGGTCAAGGTTACGCTCTACGACCCGGCAACGCGGACGAAGGTCGACAAACGCACGCCCGACCACTGGGCCGCCTTCTCGGCGTCGTCGGCGTTCTTCAGCCTCATCCTGCGCGATGCCTCCGTCGACCCGCAGCAGTTGGTTTTCGGCGAGGACGATCCGGACAATCGCGTCATAGCCATGCCGATCGTCGACTCATCGTCGCGCGCGGTCGGGGTGGCCGGCATGATCGTCGACACCAATCACTTCCGGAAGACGGTTCTTCCCGACGCGCTGCCAGTGGCGCTTCGCCAGCACTTCACCGAGGACGAGCTCGACGAAATGACGTTCGCCGTCTTCAACGAGCGCAACGAGGTCGTGGCTTCGACGTGCAAGGACGCCGACGGCAGCACCGACGTCTGGGTGCCGATGCATCTCGCTTTCTCGAAGTGGCGGCTCGGCGCCAGGAGCCTCGGGCTGCCCCAGGACCAGCTCGCCGCCCAGAACTTCGCACTGAACTTCTCACTGACGATCCTCAACACCCTCGCGCTCGCACTCGGCATCGGTTTTGCGCTCAGGGCCGCGTCGAAGGAGATGAAGATTTCGCAGATGAAGTCCGACTTCGTCTCGAACGTCTCGCACGAGTTGCGAACCCCGCTTTCCTCGATCCGCGTCCTCGGCGAGTTCCTGCGATCCGGTCGCGAGATCGAGCCCGAGAAGCTGCGCAAGTATGGCGAGTTCATCGAGACCGAGAGCGCGCGCCTCGCGAAGCTCATCTCGAACATTCTCGATTTCGCGAAGATCGAGTCCGGGCAACGCTCCTACGACTTCCGCGAAGGCCAGATCGAGGACGTCGTCCACGAAGCCCTGCGCGTTTACGAAGTCCGGCTGCAGCAGCGCGGATTCGCGGTCGACGTCGACCTTCCGGCGGCTACGCTTCCTCCAATCTCGCTCGATCCTGACGCGGTCACGCAGGCGCTGTCGAACCTCATCGACAATGCGATCAAGTACTCCGGCAATTCGCGCCAGATTCGAATTCGCGTGTGGCGCGAGGCGACGGCTGTGCTCGTGTCGGTAACGGACTTCGGCGTCGGCATCCCAGGGGATGAACTTCGGAAGATCTTCGAGCGTTTCCATCGCGTCAGCACGGGACTCGTCCACGACGTCAAGGGAAGCGGTCTCGGGCTCTCGCTCGTCAAACACATTGTCGAAGCTCACGGCGGAACGATCACGGTGACAAGCGACGTCGGCCGCGGCAGCACGTTCACCCTGCAATTTCCTGCCACCCCAGACGTTGATGAAGCGGGCGCCGCCGAATCGGGCGCCATCGAGGGACTCCCGGCATGATCGACTCAACAGCAGCTCGGACATCGACGCATCGCCCAACCGGAACCGATCCCGAAACGACGACGGGACGGGTGCTCATCGTCGAGGACGATGAAGCGACGGCGTTTGCCCTTCGCGACGGCTTCGAGTTCGAAGGATATGAAGTGCTCGTCGCCACCAACGGGCGGACGGCGGTCCGGATGGCGAACGAGGAGCGCCCGGACGTCATCCTGCTCGATGTGATGCTCCCGGAGATGAGCGGAATCGACGTCTGCAAGCAGATCCGCGGAGCCAGCAACAATGTGCCGATCATCATGCTCACGGCCCGCGGTCAGGAGGTCGACAAGGTGCTCGGGCTGAAGATCGGCGCCGACGACTACGTGACTAAGCCGTTCAGTTTCATGGAGTTGCAGGCCCGGGTCGAGGCGGTGCTTCGTCGGTCCACACCGAAATCCGAACCCGCGGCGTTAGTCGAGTTCGGCGACGTCCGGCTGGACTTCAAGATGCTCGAGGCGAGCAAGGGTGAGTGCCGGCTGGATTTCTCGCCGCTCGAGTTCAAGCTCATGAAGTTCTTCATCGACAACCGCCAGCAGGTCGTGACGCGCGACCAGATGTTGCGGAGCGTGTGGAACTCGAACAGCTCGATGTTCACCCGCACGGTGGACATGCACGTGGCGAAGCTGCGCAAGAAGATCGAGGACTCGCCGAACCATCCGCGCTACATCATCACGATCTACGGGGTTGGGTACAAATTCCTGGGCTGAGCGTCTGCCTTTGCGTCTCTGCGGTCCTCTTCGCCTCTGCGAGAAGCACCACCTGCGAGTGCGTTTCTCACAGAGGCAGAGGACTCGCAGAGACACAACTCAAGACCTCAACATGGTCACATCGACGCCGGTGTATCCTTGGCCCCATGCTCGTCCGACCATTCGGGAATACCGGCATCGACGTGCCCGCGCTCGGCTTCGGCGCCGGCCACATCGGAGATCTGTCGCTCGACGAGCGCGAAACGGGAGACCTGCTCAACGCTGCCCTCGACGCCGGCATCACGCTCATGGACACGGCTCGAGGCTACGGCGCTTCCGAGGAGCGAATCGGGCGACACCTCGCGCATCGCCGCGGCGAGTTCGTGCTCTCGACCAAGGTCGGTTACGGCATTCCCGGCTTCGACGACTGGACCGGACCGTGCATCACGCGAGGCGGCGGTTGCGGCCGGCAAGGTTCGCGTCGCCGCCTACTCGGGCGACAACGCCGATCTCGAGTGGGCCGTCGAATCGGGTCGGTTCGGCAGCGTCCAGACTTCGGTCAACCTCTTCGACCAGCGCGTGATCGATCGCGGGCTCGCGGCGGCGAGCGCCCGCGGACTCGGCGTGATTGCCAAACGGCCGGTGGCCAACGCGCCGTGGAGATTTTCCGAACGGCCGGCCGGCGACTACTGCGAGCCGTACTGGGAGCGGATGCAGGCTATGCGACTCGATCCCGGCAGTCTCGACTGGCAGGAGTATGCGCTCCGATTTGCCGCGTTCCAGCCTGGTGTCTGCAGCGTCATCGTCGGCACGCGCAGCCTCGGCCACCTCCGTCGCAACGCGGAGCTCGTCGAGCGCGGGCCGCTGCCCGAAGATGTCGTGGCGTCGATTCGTGCCACCTTCGCCGCTGCCGACGACGGATGGACCGGTCAGGTCTGATTGACGGCGGCGCGGCCGCGTCGACGGACGAACTCGAACAGATACTGCTGCGCGAGCCCGGCGCCCGAACCGAAACGCCGGCGCGCGCGCTCGCCGATTTGCCTGTCGGTCGCAACCGGTCCCCGCGATGGGTAGGTTTGCGAGTAGACCTGACGAATCCAGGTGTCGACGGGAAAGACGTCGAACCGACCGTACGCGAAGAGCGCTATACATTCCGCAACCTTGGGGCCTACGCCGGGCAACCCCCTGAGATTCGCGAGCAGCGCCGGCGTCCGCTCGGCCTCCCAGTCGCCCAGCCGGGCTGCCCCGGTCGCCACGAGCGCGGACGTCTCGGCGACGTAACGGTCGCGGTATCCGAGATTCGCCTCGGCCCGCAGCGTCGCGGCATCCAGCCCTGCCAGCGATTCCGGCCTGGGGAACGGCCACTCGATCTCGCCGTCGATCGAGACCGGCTTTCCTCCCAGCCTGCACAGCGAAGAGAGACACTTCGTTATGCGGGGGATGTTGTTGTTTGCCGAGACGATGAAACTGATGACCGTCTCGAACGGCGGTTGACGCAGAATGCGGAGCCCGTCGAGCCCTGCAGCCGCAACCCGAAGTCGATCATCCCGAAGCAGCCGTTCCCTGATGCCGGCGTAGTCGCGGTCCGCGTCGAAGTAGCGTCGCGCCGCGGGCTCGAGCCCGTCGTCCTGGGCCGTCCGCGGCCCGACCTCGAGGCCCTCCTGCGTTACTCGCACTCGAACGGGCCGGTCGCCGATCCACCCGGCAGTCCAGCCGACTTCGACCCTCTCCCAGCGAAAGGTCTGCCCTCCGAAGAGGACGGCCTCGAGGTCCATTCCAGCCAGCTCTCGTATCCGGATCATCTCTCTGCTCCCCGGTTCAGGCACATCGTTCGAGTATACGGAGTGCCCTGATTGGCGCTCCAGCGACGGAGAGGGGAGGGCCACGAATTGAACGGATTGGTCCACTCCGTACAGATCCGCGGCCATCTTCCCACAGCTATAGCCCCCTCCAGATCCCGGCAATCGTCTCGAGCGCGACCTCGACCCGCCGGACAACGGGACCCAGCGGAGCGTGGGCCGCAAACACGAGTTCGAGCGTCGACAGCGCCCGCGTCAGCTGCTGTTCGAAGAGCTCGAGCCGGTCGATCGTTTCCTCCGCCCACATGGATTCGACGAACCGGTCGTGGAGAAACCCGATGTCCTCGATGGCTCGCTTCAGCAGTCCCGCTGACGCGATCGGCTCCAGCTCGCACACGAGCTCGTCCGCGGCGACGTCGAGCCGGTCGAGCGCCCGCAGCAGCTCGACGGCCGGCGCCTTGAGCGGAGTCGCCGCATACACCGGCGCGAAGACGTCGTCCGAGGCTTCGCCGTCGTCGGAGTCCTCGTCGTGCGGGCCCGAGAAGACTATGTGGCCGCCGTGGCTTCGCGACGCCTGGCAGAGCGGGCAATCGTCGACGAAGAACTCGCGCGGGTCGAACTCGCTCGTTCGTCGGGCAATGATCTCGGGCGTGGGCGAGTCGAGATGGACCAGCGTAAACACGCCGACCCGCGAAAAGACGGCATCGTCGCCGTACACCCGCCGAAGGGCGTCCTCGGACTCGAATGCGTCCTCGTCGGTAACAATTAGGTTCTGGATCAGATTCATGGTCGGCCTCCCGGTGATTTCGTGCGGTCACTCCGCACCCCATGGTCGAGTTCTGGCGGAAGAAGTTGCGTGCCGGGCTCCGCAATTCTCAGGAGCTCGATCTCGCGACCGTCGGTCGTGAATCCCACCGCGCCGTCCACGCCGGTCTGCAGCACCATCGCTCCGCCCGCTCGAAGCCGGCTGACGGCCTCGGCGTGTGGATGGCCATACGGCGACCGGCGCGGCGCCGAAATAACCGCCCAGTGCGGGGCAACGGCTTCGATCAAGGCGGCAGACGAGGCGCCGCGACTTCCGTGGTGCGGCACCTTCAGAACGTCGGCACGCAGGCTCCACCCGTTCGCGTATGCCATACGGAGCAACCCGGTCTCGCCGGCGTGTTCAAGGTCTCCGGTGAACAGGATCGCCCGGTCGCCGAAGACGATTCGCAGCACGATCGACCCGTCATTCCCGGATGGTCCTGTTGCGGGGGGCCACAGTACTTCGACCTTCGCACCACCGAAATCGAGAGCGCCGCCGGCCGACATCTCGGCCACGTCGATCCCGCGACGGCCGGCCCGTACCGCAACACGTTGCTCGGGCTCGTCGGGGCCAGCGCCAATCACGACGCGTCCAACGACAAGTCGCCGTGTGACTGCTTCGCAGCCACCCACGTGGTCGACGTCGCCGTGAGTGGCCACGAGCCAGTCCAGCCGGCTGCAGCCCTGTGCGAGCAGAGATGCCGCGACGACCCGGTCTCCGATGTCGAAGCGCTCGGCGCGAATTGCCACGCCGTCGACGAATCCGAGCGGCTCGTCGAACCGGGGACGTCCGCCGGCATCTATTAGCATCGTCGTGCCGTCGGGAAAGCGCACCAGAGCCGCGTCGCCCTGACCGACATCGAGAAACAGAACGTGGAGCAGCCCGTCCCCGGCACGGTCGGCGACCGGAACGCCGGTCGACCCTATGACCAGAAGCGCCGCTGCCGTGAGAGTGATTCGCAGTCGGAGCCACCATTGCGGCCCGTCAAGCTCGCCGCGCGTGATCGGCAACGGGTGCCACCGATCGATGAGCACTGCAAGCGTCACGACGGCAAACGGCGCCGCCCAGAGACCGACGGCCCACCAGCCGTCAGGCCGGGCCATTGGCCAGGCTGGCGGCGCGGCGGCGGCAAGACGATTCGAGAGAACGACGAGCTCGTCGGCGATCCGTTCGACTGGCGGCGCCGCTGCCGGCGCTATCGCGCGGAGCCCCAGAAACGCGAGTCCCGCGATAAGCGCAACTCCCAGCGTGGCTTCGACAGCCAGCGCCCAGAAGGTTCCGGCGAGCGTCATTCGTCCGAACTCGGTCACCGCGAGCGGGGCGATGGCCATCTGAACACACACGGCGATCCACAGTCCGACGACGATGCGACGAGCCGCGCCCTGCAGCCGCCACAGACTCAACCACACGGCGGCCCTGTGCTTTACCACGCCGAAACGGACCGAATCGGAGGGTCGGCCGCGTCGAAACCGCCGCTCGTCCCAGAACAGAACGTCAGCTATCGCCCGCAACGCGCTGGAACAAACGGGCGGATATGGAGCCGCCCGGTGCGGCCGCCAGCGGCCGACGTCCGCCAGTCGGTCGGCCACCGGCGCCGCGATACAGACGATGGCGGCGACCGCAGCGAACGTGAGCTGAAAGCTCGGATCCCATAAAGCGGTCGGATCGAGGGCGAGGACTACCGCCGCCGCCAGCGCCAGAGTATTCGGGGGCGGAGCGCGGCGACCCGCCAGCGGAGCCGTGAATGCGACTGTGACCGCCAGCGCGGCCCGAACGACCGGTGCGGGGCTGCCCAGGACCAGGGCGTAGAGCCACGCCGGGCCGGCGGCGGCCGCGAGTCGCAGAAGCGGCGACCGCGTGAAGCGTCCGACGATCCAGACGGTCAGTCCGGCGATGAGAGCGATGTGCGCTCCCGAAATGACGAGGACGTGATACGCGCCCGACTGCCGGTAACTTTCGGCGGTCTCTTCGTCGAGGCGCGAGTCGTCACCGAGCAACAGGGCGCGGAGCACTCCGGCTGTTCGCGCCGTGAAGGCGGCATCGATCTCGGCGAGACCCCACGGGCGCAGCAACGACAGCCACCTGAGCACGGGGCAGCCGTTCGACGGACCGGCGACCGTGACGGCGACCGGGCCATCAACGCGGACGGCCAGATCGAAGCCGGCTCGCCGGATTCCCGCTCGAAGCGATTCCACGCCGGGATTCCGGAAGGCCAGGTCGTCCGATGCCGTGGCCTCGACGATGACCGGCGTGCCTCGCTCGAGGCCAAGGGATCGGAGCGTGTCAGACGCAAGCTCGTCCGAAAGGGCTACGGTCGCGGACACCCGGCCGGTCGAGGCCCGATGGTCGCCGTTAGTGAGTCGAAGGCCCGACACCGCGATTCGCAGCCGGGCCCCTCCGGGCGACGGGTCCACAGGAGCTTCGAGTACTCCGGCGAGCTGCAGCGCGTCGCCGGCCCGGATCCGGCCATCGTCGACCAGGCGTCGAATCGGGCGCTCCGCCAGCGTCGATCTCATGACGGAGGCCCGCCATGCACCAGCGAGCGCCACGGCGACAAGCGCCGCGGCAAAGGCGACCCTGACGAAACCGCGTCTCCGAGCCAGAAAGGCCAGGGTCGCCGCGGCTCCGCATCCGGCCGCGGCGTGGGCCAGGGGCACGCCGGCCGCGTCTCCGGCGGCGATGCCTGCCGCGAAGGCGCACACGGGCCGTAGCAGCGGCTGGAGGTCGTGCCGCAGGTCGTACTGGAAATCGCGATCGGTCGCCATAATGCCCGGCCCCATGATCGAAGGACCGGACCTCGAGGTTGCGTCGGGCATCCCCGATCGAACCCGCGCATCCGAAGCGACGTACAGCAGGCGCGGGCCGTGATGTGAAAAGTACTTGCCCGCAATCCGTATCTTGGTATGCTGACGGTTTGGCCCCAGCGCCCTTCAGGCCGGACGCGCCCGCCAATGCGGACTCGCCGGTGTCTACGGGCTCTCCATTCACGCTCCGGCGTTGAACAGATCGATGTGAAAAAGGTGGATTTCCATAATGCGTAAGCTCTCTGCTCTCTTTGCCGCGTGCGTCGTGGCGTCGGTGTTCGTCGGTTGCGGCCTCGGAACGGCTCCGGGCACCTCGTCCGATCCGAAGAGCTCGTCGGCGGCTCTTTCGCCTGCCGCGTTCACGAGCGGCGATGCCTTCTCGCTGCTCCCGACCGGCGACCTGATGCTGACAGTCGATGCGGGCACGCTCATCAACACGACCTTGCCGAACATGCTGAAGAACTCGCCCAAGGAGAAGGAAGAGTTCGACAAGGAGATGGCCAAGATGCAGGAGAAATCCAGCATCGATCCCAAGCAGATCAAGCTCGTCGCCATCTCGATGATGGTGCCGAAGGGCAGCGAGAAACCGCAGTTTGCCGGCGTGATGACAGGCTCGTGGGACGCCGCCAAGCTGACCGAGTCGCTCAAGACTGACGAAAAGACCAAGGCCGTTCGCCAGACCGAGCAGTACGAAGGCCAGACCATCGTCCTCATCAAGGACGGCAGCGAGGAAGTCGGCGTTGTCGTTCTCGATTCAACAACGCTCCTCGTCGGTTCGCCGGTCGCGATGACCAAGAAGGCGATTGACGCGAAGCTGGGCAAGGGCGACTCCGCGGCCAAGGACGCCGAACTGCTTGCAGCGTTCAAGAGCACGAAGGAAACCGGCACGCTCCGCTTCGCAATGAAGTTTCCGAAGGAGCAGCTCGCCGGCCAGGCCGACGAGACTGCCAAGCATCTCTCGGCCACGAAGATCCTTTTCGGATCGGTCGATGCGTCGGCCGGCATCAATCTCGAGCTCGTCGCCCGCACCGGCAGCGAAGCCGAAGCCAAGCCGATTCACGACGACTTCATGAAGCTCCTCGAGCAGGGCAAGGCCATGATGGGCGGCAACGAGCAGATGAAGAGCTTCGAGTCGGTCCTGAACTCGATCGTTCTTTCGCTCAACGGACCGGATGTGAAGCTGGCGATGAACGTGCCGTCGAGCACGCTCGAAGAAGTGGCGAAGTCGTTCAGCAACATGGGAGCCATGATGGGCGGCGGCGAGCCGGGCTCGATGCCGGCGGGAGACGGAGACCTCGGCGGCGACTCGAAGTAGTCCCGCAAAAGACCACCGTCGATTGACGGCGGAGTGAAAAACGAGCGCCGTGGCCCCGAAGGGATCGCCACGGCGCTCGCTCTTTCGGCCTCGTCAGAATCGCGCGCCCAGTCCTGATTGGCATGCTGGAGGGCTTCACCCGGACGACTGTCCGCCGGCCTCGCAATCCCCCACGCCGCCAGTACCGAGAGCGGTATCGAGCCTGCACGCGGACGGTCGCCGGCCTCGCAGTCCCCCACGCGCCAGTACCTACCGAGACGACTATAGGCTCGTCATGACCTCACTCAAGGACGGGCAGTCCACGTATCAGTACCGGGCGCGGTAGCGCTCGGGTCAGCCTCTCCGTTAGCCCGCGCCTGGTGTCGTCACGCGCGCTCGGGATCGACCCGAGCGCTACCGCGCCCGGTACTGATGCGAGAGGCGTGCGCTGCAGGCGTCTTCATCAATCGTGTGGCGCGTCGATGAACGGCTCGGTAAGAACGGATTGTCGCTTGGCAATCCGGGATTCCTGCGGGGAACCGGTGGGACACGAAACCCGACATTGCCGACACCCGGCGGTCGGTAGTATGGTGCTGATGAGGTGTTGATGGAACGAGGCTACGCCAGCGCGCATCTCGAGCTTCCCCGGCGCGTGAAGTATCGCGAACGGCGAGATGAAGCGCTCGTCTCATGCGGCTTCCGGACGTCCGTCCTCACGGCACAGGACCGGAACCTCCCAGCCGGTGCGCTCGTCCTGATGTCGCCGGCGCCTTACCATCCTGACAACTCCGGATACATCTGGCTCGCCGGCACGGTCTCGCACTCGCTCCGGCTCGGTCCGAACGTCGTCGGACGACACCGCGACAACGACGTCATCGTCGGCGACGAAGCGCTTCACGTTTCGCGCCGTCACTGCGTGATCGTGATTCACGCTGACCGGCAGGCGGAGGTCTACGATCTCGCCTCGCTGAATGGTACGTTCGTGAACGGAGTCCGTATCGAGCATCACGCGACGCTGTCGACCCACGACGTGGTGCGGCTCGGGAGTACGCTCACGTTCCGCGTGGCCATTTACGGCGCAGACGGGCACTGAAGGAGTCGAGAAGAGCAACGTACTCAGAGGCTCGGGGACACTGAGGCTCGGAGGGGACGCGGAACCGGGGCTTCCTCGACGATGTCGAGTCTCTGTTTCTCTGTGGCTCAGTGCCTCCGTGCCTCTGTGTGCGTAGCTCTGCGCAAACATTCCTCCTGCTATCATCGCCCCGTGAAGTGGATCGTGCTTGGGACGAGTTCGGGCCGGCCGACGGCTCGGCGCAACGTGTCGGCCGGCGTGCTCGCGCGCGACGGCGAATGGCTGCTCTTCGATTGTGGCGAAGGCACGCAGTATCAGCTGCTCCGCACCGACTTGCGCCTCAGTCGCATGCGCTACGTCTTCGTCACCCACATGCACGGCGACCACGTCCTCGGACTGCCGGGTCTCCTCGGCACGCTGAACCTGGCGCGTCACGACCGCAAGGTGACGGTATTTGGCCCGCCCGGAATTTCGCGCTACCTGCGCGACGTCTTTCGCGCCACGTATTTCCGTCCGACCTTTCCGATCGACGTGACGGAAATCGACGCCGGTATGGTCCTCGAGACGGATCAGTTCACCGTCGAGGCTAGGCGCCTGAACCATCGCGTGACCGCGTTCGGTTACGCGGTTCACGAGAAGGCCCGTCCCGGTCACTTTCGAATCGACGACGCGATGCGCCTCGGCGTACCGGCGGGACCGCTTTACGGCCAGCTCCAGCGAGGCGAGCCTGTCACGCTTGCCGACGGCCGCACGATTGTCCCTTCGGACGTCGTGGACGCCGACCGTCCGGGATTGCGGGTCGCCTACTGTACGGATACGGGGCCAACCGACGCCGCCGTCGAGCTCGCGCGCGGGGCGGACCTGCTCGTCCACGAAGCCACCTACACGATCGAGATGGTCGAGGAGGCCGAGGCTCGCGGCCATTCCACTGCCGCCGGAGCCGCGACCGTCGCCCGCGACGCCGGCGTCGGCCAACTACTCATCACCCATTTCTCGCCGCGATACGAGGACGTGACGCCGCTGCTTGCGGAGGCGCGGGCGATCTTTGCGAACACCATTGCCGCGCGCGACCTTCTCGAGGTCCGTGTCGGCCCGGACTCCCGACCGATGGACTGACGGGCTATTGAGGCGCGGCGGCCCCTACCGTCAGCCGCATTGCCTTTGACTGACCGCCACCAGTCATTACCGTGAGTTTTCCCGTCTGGGCTCCCGCCGGCACCACGACGTCTATTCGCGTCGGCGACACCACCGTCGGCACGACGGGCTGGGCCACGCCCTTGAATATCACCTTCGCGTCGCGAGCGAATCCGGAGCCGTCGATGAGCAACCGAGCGCCCGGCGCCACGCTTGCCGGCGTGAGCGTTTCGATCGTCGGCACGATCTGGAGAGTCAACGAGTTGCTCTTCCCGCCCTCCGGATCCGACAGCGCAACCGGGGCGGTGACGACCTGCCCGGGCACTGTTACGACGACGCGCCGCGGCTTCACTTCGAGAGGCCGCACGAGCCACGTGCTGTCTGCGAAACCGGTAAACATCACCGAGACATTCTCGTCAAACCCTGAGCCATTCAGCCTGATCTTCTGACCAATGTTCGCCGACGGACCCGATTTGGCCGCCCTGCCAGTCGTCGCCTTGGCCTTGATCGAATTCAGTGTGATGGCAGCGGGCTTCTCCGGCGCACCGGACTTTGCCTGGCCGCCCGCATAGGCACAGATGGCGAGCGTCGCGACGACCGCGGACAGTCCAATGAGTCGGGCCGCGCTTCGGCCTGCCGAGAATCGCGAGTAGTGGTTCGAAGTCATGGCGCCGCATTGTACCAGACGGTACCGCAGGCCTTTCCAGTGCAGATCGGGCCTCTTGTTGTGTCCCGCAAAGACCGTGCTGTATAGTTTCTGGCCCGAACGAGTGGCCTCGTTCGCGAGCGCCACCTCGGTATGAAGGACGGTCTTTGGTGTCCCCTGAACTTCTCAAGCTGATCCAGCTCCAGGATATTGACGTAAGGGTTTTCGAGCTGACCGACAGGCTCGATGCCATCCCGGCAGAGCGGCGACAGATCGAAGATCAGTTCCGTCAGCAGGCTGCCGAGTACCTAGGACTCGAAGAGTCGCTCGCATCCGCTCGAGAGCATCGGGTTCGGATCGACGAAGACCTCGCCAACTACGAGCAGACGCATGAGAAGTTCAAGGCGGACCTCATGCGCGTCCAGAACACCAAGGAGTACGCCACCGTCATTCGCGAGATTGACGCGACGAAGAAGGCCATCTCGGCCCTCGAGACCGAGGCTCTCCAGCTCATGGAGCGGATCGAGGCCACCGAGAAGGAGATCACCGACCGGGCGCCGGAGTTCGACGAGCGGCGCGCCGAGGTCGACGCGCTGATGGCGGGTTTCGACAAAGAGGTCAAGGTCGTCGATTCGGAACTCGAAGAGCTTCGCGGTCGCCGCAAGGTCATTGCAGCTGAGGTGTCCGGCAACATGTTGCGCGTTTACGACCGCATCGCGCAGACACGCAAGGGCCGCGCGATGTCGGAAGCCCGCGGTGAAATTGGCGGCAAGGGCCGATGTTCGGCTTGCAACATGGCGCTCCGGCCACAGGTCTTCAGCGACATCCGACGCGGCGACGACCTCATCGTCTGCGACAACTGCAATCGCATCCTCTTCTATCGTCCCGAACAGGACGCGCCCGCCGAGGCGAGCGCGTCCTGAGGTTCACACATGGGCTCGCTCTACGACGCGGCGGCGAACGCCATGCAACACGCTCGCATCGCCGAGTTCTGGTACACGCGTGAGCCCGAGTCCGACGCTTCGACGCTCGTCTACAGCGCCTCCGTACTGATCGACTGCAGCATCAATTTCCGCAGTCTGAAGGCCGGGATGAATGAATCGGAGGAGCGCACCTACACGGCGTGGCTTCGTCCCGGTTCCCTGGCCGTCGACTGGGATTTCGCCGCGATCGACCCGATCCTCGAGTCGCGCCTGGATACGGCGCCGGACGAGGCGATCCGGCGGCCCGAGCACCGACCGGAGCTCGACGAAGAGCGGTGGTCCGAGATCGAGGGCGATCTCGTCGACCGCCTTACCCGTCGAGAGAAGCTCGTCCTTCACTACAATCCGCTCTTCGAGATCTTCTCTGGAGTGCGCGAGACTCTCGCGGATTTTCTCGACCGCGCGGCCGAAGTCGCGCTGCAGAACATCGAGCCCGAGCTCAAGCAGTTGAAGCACGTCTACGAACTGCAGCTCGAGCAGGTACGTGAAGCGCACATCAATCGCCGCGGCGCGCTGCTCGCCGAGGACTCCGCGGCAGGGGCGCCGACGAGCAAGCTCGAGGTCGAGCGGCTGCTGCGCGGGCGAACCGAGTTCTCTGAGACCGAAAATCGGGTGACGTCGCTCTTCACGGGCCTTGCCGGACTCGTGCTGCAGGTACCGAATGCGAGGGACGACGAGGACGACGCCGAAGTCGAGGACGGACCCGCGCAGGACCTTCGCGATGACCTCGGCCGCGTGGAGCGCGAAGCGTCGGACGCGCTCAACGAGCTCTACACGAAATACCTTGAGATGGTGCGGTCATACGACGACTTTGTCGTCGGTATCCAGCCGGCAAACATCCGGATCGTTCGGCGGGCGCTCGTGTGGGTGCCCCAAAAGGACGAAAGCCGCAGATCCGAGTGATCTGCGGCCTCTGAAGTGGAGCAGAGGGGGCTCGAACCCCTGACCTCCGCATTGCGAACGCGGCGCTCTTCCAACTGAGCTACTGCCCCAAAAGCAAGCCGGGACGATACGCGCTGTCGCCGGACGGTGTCAAGAGGACCCCCCGGAGGGTAGTGGGTGCGAGATGGCCGGGTTTGACCGACCATACGAACGCACACCGTTTGACCCAGAACCCCGAGCGCAGCGAGGGGCCGACGGTTGCATCCACGCGGTACGGGGAAAACGACGGTTGCATCCACGCGGCGCGAGGAGTACGTCGGCCCGTCGCTTCGCTCCGGGTTCTGGGTCCACGATGGTCTGTCTTGACCGCCCGAACGAACGCGATTCAACACCGGGCTATTGCTATGGACCGAGGATGCCGATAAGGATAGCGTCGCTTTCCTCCGCACGCACGGATTCATCCCGCGAAACGAATACAAGATGAGAGGTACGCCCCATATGTCTCGCCGATCCCTGTTCAAAATCTGGTCCGTCCTGGCTGCGGTCGTCCTTGCGACAACCGTTCTGCTTCCGCCGAGTCACGCCGATAACTCCCGAATGGCGGTCCGTTCGCGAGGCACTGCCACGACGGTGCCCGAGCTGGGCGAGGCCGCGAGAATTGTCGGGGGCGACGACGGCTCCGTGACGTTTCAGCATCACGACGGCTCTTTCGATTATTCGGTAGGCGTCGTCAACGATAATGGCACAGTCGGCACCCAGGCGGTCTTCCTGACCCGATTTACGCCCGACGCAGACCTTCTCCCCGTGACGATCGACAAGGTGTCGTTCCTTTTTCCGACGAGCGATCAGTTCGGCGACACTCTACTCAGGCCAAATCAGTCGTTCGAAGTCCTCGTGTACCTCGACGTCAACGACACCGGAAATCCGGCCGACGCCGAGCTCGTCGTACGTCAGCCGTTCAACTGTCAGCCGAGCAACACGGTGTTCCAGACCGTTGGCTTCGACGGGGTCGAGATCACCTCGGGGGCGTTCCTGATCGGCTTCACTGACGTCTACACGCGCAACACGGGCCTGCCGATCTACTCCGCGGCGCTCGACCTGACCCAGAACCAGGGTCAGTCGTTTGCCTTTCACAACTTCGACGCCGCGAATCATTTCGACGGCTCGGACCTCGCATCGTCCGATTCCGGCCCGGCGGAGCTGCCCGGGAACCTGATGACCACGGTCAGCGGACTCTCGGGCGGCAACGTGCGTCTTTGCTGGGATTCAAGCGGCGGCGGCGACCTTGCCCCGCCCTCGAACCTTCGCATCTGCACGCCGCCTCCGGGGGCGGCCGCAGAGCGAGGTGTCATCGCGGCACCCGCCGGCGGCGGGACGCTGCGCGGCTACAAGGTCTACCGCAGCGCGACGCCGGGCGTGACGGCGACACCGGCCAACTTCTTCGCATCGGTGCCCGCCACTCAGACGACGGTCAATTCGGGCATCGCGCCAGGGGGCTCGTTCTTCGTTATCACGGCCGACTACGACAACGGCGAGTCGGCTCCAACGAACGAGGTCGGCGCAAAGCCTGCCACGCTCCTGACGCTCAAGGTGACGTCGAAGATCAAGGCGACCGGACTGGACTTTGCGACGGGACTGCAGGTCTACGTCGACGGAATTCCCTTCCTCTCGCCCGCGAAGGTCAAGGCCGGCGGCACGAAGGTCCAGCAGAAGGGCAACCTTATCACTGGCCAGAGCCTCTCGGCCTATCTCGGGCAGAACGGCGGCCGTGCGCGAATCACGTTCCGCAATCCGGACGGGACGACCGTTACGCGGTCACATCCGCAATAACCGCTTGAGCCGGCCCCGACGACTGGATCGCCGGGGCCGGCACTCCGCATCGACGCGAGATCAGCAATCCTGGCTGCCGTGGCGCTACGAATCAGTCTGCGACACTTGCACACGAGCAATCCGCCGAAGTAAATGCGGCCACGGGACAGCCCGTACACGCCAAGATCAGTACCGCGAGCGGTAACGAACGGGTCGGTCCGTCGACGGAGCAGCACTGGACGATCGATCCGCTCGCTATCGCTCGCGGTACTGATCGTGCCACGACATTCATGGCGACGTGCCTGGCGCGACCTGGATGGCAAAGTCGGGTGTCGGAGGATCAGTACCGCGAGCGACAGCGAGCGGGTTCCCCTCCCGCCAGATAGAAACCTCCTCGATACCGCGCACGGTACTGATGCGTGAGGCGTGCAATCTCAGTGTCGTCACGGATCATGTGACAGGTCCACGAACGTCTCAGCATCCCGCTCAGACCTCGAAGCACGCGGGTCCGTGAGGTTCGGACCCTGCAATCGCCGCCGGTCGGGCGTTCTCCCCTCTTGCACTATATGAAATGTCTCGTGACACCGGGCCGGGCCGTCGCGTCGTGCGCCTTCGTCTCGCCCCTCTGCCGTCGCGCGTAGTCCTCGACGCGACGCCGGGCAGCGTCGAACGCGTCCCGAATTGCGACATACACGTCTTCGTGGGCGCCGTTGAGTCCCGCTTCGCGGTTTACCACGAACTCGGCGCCTGGAACGGTCAGATCCAGCCGGACCTGGTAAATCCGGCCCTGATGACGGTGACGGTGAGGCACCTCGATGACGACGCGGCACGATTGAATCCGGTCGTAGAAGGTCTCGAGCCAGTCGATCTTCGAGCGGATGTTCGCTTCGACCGCTTCAGAAGGATCGACGTTTCGGAACGAAATCTGGATCGGTTGCTGCATAACGGTTCTCCGGTCAGAGATTCGGGGCACTCTGACTCTCACGCGACACGGCGCTTGCGAGCGCCCTGATGAAATGCGCGTTGCCGAAGTTCAGGACCGACACGCGCCCGGGTGTTCGAGTCTCGACTCCCGACGACCTCGTATGTAGCAAGTCACAAACCATGCGAGTGCCAGACCAAAGGGTCGGCGCGGTCTGGATCGGCAGCCTGACCCGCTAGGGCCGGTCGCGCGAAAGGATGACGGCGCGCGGTTCCGCACTCCTTCGGGCCATATTGCGCAATATGGAGCGGCATTTCGCGACGCCCTCGGCCCAGATTTCCTGCAATGCGACACGCCCCTGCGGCAGTCTCGCGGATCGCGCGGGCGGTTACATCGGGGGCGTTCGCCGAGCAAAGGAACACCGATTGCAGGCAGTTATCCGATGGGTTTTCGAGTGAACTCTGGACGGATCGGACAGCCCAGGAAGCCGTCCTCCACGACCGCTGGAAAGGAGGCTCGCCATGACGAACTCGACGTTGGAACGCTCGACGGCTCTTGTTCGGGAAGTACCCATTCCAATCGATGGCCGACTCCTCGCGGGCGACTTGAATGTGCCTGCGGCGGCGAAGGGGATCGTCCTCTTCGCGCACGGTAGCGGGAGCAGCAGGCACAGCGCGCGTAACCGGTTTGTCGCAGAGCGGATGCGCGACGCCGACCTCGGGACGCTCCTGTTCGACCTGCTCACACCGGCGGAGGAACTGATCGACCTTCGTACGCGGCACCTGCGATTCGACATTCGCCTTCTCGCGTCGCGCCTCGTCGCCGCAACGCGAGCCGTCTCGGAATGGCCTGAGACATCAAGGCTTCGCGTCGGTTATTTTGGATCGAGCACCGGAGCAGCAGCGGCGATCGTGGCCGCGGCCGAGCTCCACGACGAGATCGGCGCCATTGTCTCGCGCGGCGGACGGCCCGACCTCGCGGGAAGCGCGCTGCCTCGCGTCACGGCACCCACGCTGCTGATCGTCGGCGGCTGGGACGTGCCGGTCATCGGACTCAACGAGGATGCCTTTGAACTGATGCGTTGCGAGCGCGAGCTCGCCATCGTTCCAAGGGCAACGCATCTCTTTGAAGAACCGGGAAAGCTGGACGAGGTCGCGGAACTTGCCGCGGGCTGGTTTGTCAGGCATCTGACGGGCAAATCCGTCCCGCAACCGGCCGCGACGCTGTCGAGCACCTGAACATCCTGCGGTGGTGCTGGAGTCGCGAGCTCGGCGAGCCACTCCTGCGAGGATCATCACGGCCGTCGGAGGTAGTGGGTCAGTTTGACTTCTTTCGCGTCGACTCGGTTTTTCACATTGCAGTTGCTGCTTTGCGGCTTTGCGTCTTCCTTTGCGTCTCTGCGAGTCCTCTGCGTCTCTGCGAGAAACGCACTCGCAGGTGGTGTTTCTCGCAGAGGCGCAGAGGACTCGCAGAGACGCAAAGGAAGACGCAAAGTCGCAAGAGGAACAGCGAGATCGAAAGTGACCCACTACCCTATCGGAACACTGCCGTTCGACCTCGCATTTCACAGCCCCTCGAAGTACTCCGCCACCCGGTGCCGGCCAACCGCCGCGAGTACCAGCATCAGCCGGATGCGGGCCTTCTGGCCCGGAAGCGAGCCTGCGAACTGGCACCCCATCTCACGAAGCTCGTAGCCACCGCCCGGGTAGCCATACGTATCGAGCACCCTCCCGCGCAGGCACCGAGAAGCAATGACGACAGGCAGTCCGGCCGTCAGGACCTCTCGAATGGCAGGGATGGTTTCAGGCGGCACGTTTCCGCGGCCAAGCGCTTCAATGACGAGCCCCGCGGCGCCAGTTGACGCTGCCGCGCGGATCATCCGTCCATCCATTCCCGCCGCCATTTTCACCAGGGCAACATCCGGCAAAGTGCCAGAGGCCTCGATGTGTGTTCGGTGCGTCGGCCTGCGCGTGATCATGACACGGTCCTTGTCGACGATGCCGACCGGTCCGAAATCGGGACTCTGAAACGTGTCGACTGACTCGGTATGCGTCTTGGTCGCCTCTGCCGCCGCGAGAATCACCTCGTTCATCACGATGAGGACGCCCAGGTCCCGCGTCGACGGATCCGTAACGGCTCGAACGGCTGCGATCCAGGTTCGGCGGGCCATCCCATCCGAGCTCCGATGCGTTGCGCATTGCCCCGACAAAGGCGACCGGCTTGGGCGAGGAATGGACGAGATCGAGGAAATACGCCGTCTCTTCCAGGGTGTCGGTGCCGTGCGTGATGACGGCTCCGGAGGTCGCGTCATCGTCGAGCAGGTCCCGGACCATGGCCGCCAGCTCGCTCATGAGCGGCGGCGTCATGTGCGGTCCGGGCAGCTTTGCGAAGTTATTGATGCCAAAGCTCGCGAACTTATCCAGTCCCGGCGCGCTCGCGAGAATCTGCTCGCCAGATCGGACTGGAACCGCGGCGCCGACGACCTGGTCGACCTCCATCGAGATCGTGCCGCCCGTAAAGATCAGTTGGACGTGTGGAAGCATTGCCGTTCAGCCGACCATTGCCTTCGCGGCAGCAAGCGCCGCGTCGATGCCGGCCGCATTCGGCCCGCCGCCCTGCGCGAAGTCGGGCTTGCCGCCCCCGCGCCCGTTCACCGCCTCGCACGCCGCCCGAAGCAGGTTTCCGCAATCGACCGTTACGAGCGCTTCACCGGCGCTGCGGGCAAAAACGAGTCGCGCCACGCCGCCCTCGTCGGATGCGAGCAATACAACCACCGGCCCTTGGGCGACGACCTTGTGGGCCAGCAGCCGAAGTTCATCGGCCGACCGGCCGTCGAGACGAACGACGACGAGTCGGAAGCCCTCCCACGATTCGGCACCCTCGAACAGTCGACGACCCTCGACCTCCGACGCAATTTCGGCCAGTTCGCGAACGCGTCGCTTGAGCGCCTTGTTCTCTTCGACGAGACGCCCGACGAGCGGCGGCGCATCGTCGCGACCCGTGCTGAACACCCGAGCGGTCTCGAGCGCCGTCCGGTGTGCCCGTCGATAGTCCGCGAGCGCGCGTCCTCCGCAGACGAAAGTGACGCGCGCCATCTTCTTTGCGCGCTCGACGCTCGTGACGGCGATCAGTCCGACTTCGCCCGTGCGCCGCGCGTGGGTTCCGCCGCACGGCGACCAGTCGAACCCGTCGATTTCGATGATGCGCAGAATGCCTTCGCGCTCGCTCTGTTTCCGCAAAGGAAGGCGCGCGGCGCCCTCCCTATCCACGGTGTGGATGCGCAGGGGCAGGTCCGAGAAGACGACGGCATTCGCCAGAGACTCGACTTCCGCTATGCGGGCATCGGACGGGTCTTCGAGTTCGACGTCGATCTCCGACAACTCGACGCCCATCCGGAAGCCACGCGTTTCCGCGTCGAACAGGTGCTCGAACGCCGCCGAGAGAATGTGCTGGCCCGTGTGCTGCTGCATGTGGTCGCGGCGCCGGTCCGCATCCACCTCGCAGGCGACCTCGTCACCGACGGCAATTTTCGGGCCCGCGAGGACGTGCAGAATGCGGCCTTCCTCTTCCTCGACGACGTCCACAACCTCGGCGCCACCGAGGCGGCCCGTGTCGTTCGGCTGCCCGCCGCCGGTCGGATAGAACGATGTGCGGTCGAGCAGGACGGCAGGACGGCCTTCGTGTTCCACGACGTGAGTCACTCGCGCATCGAATGCGAGCGTGTGATCGGGATCGAAGTAGAGGCGTTCGGTCATCGTCGGCTGCATGGTCGGCGATATGTACCACGTGGCGACCGAAGCGGGCGACCGTTCAGAGGCGCCTGGCGGTCACGCGGCGTCCGTTCCACTGCACGACGATCCGGTTGACCTCGTCGACGAGGAGGTTGGGGGATCGCGCAGGCAGCTCGACCGACCGGTCGGTTTCGCCTGTCGTCAGGTTCACGCCCGCGAGCGCGGGGTTTGCACCGGGCAGCTTCGTCACGAAGTACTGATGATTGCCGGTCAGGTGCGCAAAACGCGTCGTCCCGAGAAGTCCCGAACCCGCGTTCCAGATCGCGCGTCCGCCACGTTTGCCGGCGGCGGCGATTGCGCGGTCCGCGATCGGTTGTGCGTCGAAGAGCCTTCGGCTCGGCAGTCCGGTGATCCGAAGCACCGGCGATGGAACCGCCGGGGTGAGCCCGCGAACGTGGGCCGTCGCGTACGACGCCACGGTAAGCACTGCGCCCGTCGTCATGAGCAGCCCCGCCGCGAATCGTCTCCACCCCGACGGGCCCGCGGGCTTGTGGCGGACGATCCACACCCGCTTGCCCGTCGACGGATCGAACGCGGCGGTTTCCTCGTCACTGATGAGCACGACCTGACCGAGCTCGTTGAGCGTCGCCGACACCGCGCGCCGCTCGAGCTGATGCCGCTCGGCAATCATCCGCTTGCCGGTCGTCCGATCGAGCCCGACGAGCCGCTCCTCGTCACCGAGCCAGACACGGTCTCCCGCAACGACCAGGTTCGTCACCGAGTCATTGCCATCTCCGTAGCGCCAGAGCTGTTTTCCCGAGACGCGGTCGAGGGCGACCGCGCCGTAGTCGCCGCGCCACTGCCATTCGCCGTTCTCTACGTTGTAGAACCGTCCGCCGACCCGGCCATAGATCACGCGATCGTCGACGGCGAGCTCCGGCACGACCCCGAAGTCGTCAGAGCGCCAGATCGCGGCCCCGGTCGCGCGATCGATCGCGCGAATCCGTCCTTCGCCCGATGTGAAAACGGTGTCGCTGTCGATGACGGGGTCGGCGTCCGACAGCGCCAGATCGCCCTCGCGAACGCCGTACTCCTGCCGCCATCGGCGTTCACCGGTCCTTGCGTCGTAACACGTCAGTCCCCGGTAGGTCACGAAAACGTCCGCGCCGTCCATTGCCGGCGGTCGATAGCGGCCCAGGTCGAAGGACTGGTCGCCGTCTTCGTCCTTCGCCTTTTCGTCGTCACGGGCGATCGCGCCCTCGAGCGACGGCGACAACAGAACGTCAGAGTCGAAGTCGCGACTCCAGGCGACTCGCCCGGTTGCCAGTTCGATGGCGTTGAGCTTTGGCTTGCGCTTGAAGCCGCCGCCGATGCCCTTTCCCGGCAACACGCCGCCAAGGAAGCCCTGATCGTCACCGTGCGCCTTGGGAACCGTGACGAGCAGCAGGAGCGAGGACGAAGGGTCGGTGACCGCGTGCATGCCCTTGCCCTTGAGCGTCTTGGACTCCCAGCGTCGCGATCCGGACCGAAGGTCGATGGCCACGACGCGCGACTCCTTGTCGCCAAAGTCGCCGCCGCCGTCCCGATTGACGAGCAGCAGGCCGGCGCCGGGAACGGCGAGCAGGTCGTCGGAATGAACCGTCCAGCCATCTTCACGCCATATCGTCCGGCCAGACGACGAATCGAGCACGCGGACTCCCTTGGCGCCGGCGACGGCCATCGTGTCGCCGTCGAGAAGGAGCGAGAAGCGGACGTCCGCGGGGAACTCGGCGCTCCAGGCGTTGTCGACGGAGGCTGGCGATCCACTCGATGGAGCAGTTCCGACTGAGAGCGCGACGACGAGCGCGACTGCTGCACGCATGCTCAACTTCCTCATATCGGAAGTATACCGGTCGATCCGACCGCCGCGCCGTTGCGCGAAGCGCCTTGGAGTGCGGCGCGAAGCGCCGCTTTGGTTTCTGTTCGCGTACCGCACATGCGAGGGAATCCAAAGCGGCGCTTCGCGCCGCACTCCAAGGCGCTTCGCGCAACGGCCACGGGTGTCTGCCGATACAATCCTCGAATGGTCATTCTCGTCTTCGTGGACGGCGTCGGCATTGGCCGCCGCGGTCTGCAGAATCCGCTCGACGGTGTCGACTCTCCCTACTTCTCGGTGTTCGAGAATGAAGAGTTTCGACCTGCGCCTCGTGGAGCGACGGCCATCACCGACACACGCCTCGGCGTCGAAGGCCTGCCGCAGAGCGCGACAGGCCAGACGACGATCATCACCGGCCTGAACGCCGCGGCGCACCTGGGACGCCACCTCAGCGCCTTCCCCGGCGGCAGCCTCAGGCCCCTCCTCGAATCGTCGTCACTCTTTCGCACCCTCTCAGCCCGAGGTCTGCGCACGGCGCACGCCAACGTCGCGCCATCGACGATTGCGCGCAGGCGCGTCCGCACCGTGTCGGCCACGGCCATCGCGGCAGAATCGGCTGGACTCCCACTTCGCACGCTCGATGATCTCGCGTCCGGCCGGGCGCTCCACCACGAGTTCACTAACGCCTCCCTTCGCGCCTATGGATTCGACGTCGAAGAGATCACGCCCGCCGAGGCCGGGCGGCGGCTCGCGGAGATTGCCGCCGGCGTCGACTTCTGCGCGTTCGAGTACTTTCTCACCGACGCCGCCGGCCACGACGCCGACTTCGCTGCCGCCCGAAGCAGAATCGCCCAACTCGACGAGTTCCTTGATGCATTGCTTTCATCGACGGACCTCGACGCCGACCACGTCCTGCTGACGAGCGATCACGGCAATCTCGAGGATCTCTCGAGTGGCTCTCATACGCTCAACCCGGTCGCGACAACCGTCTGGGGACCCGAGGCCGCCGACGTCGCCTCGAGCATTCGATCGCTGGCAGACATCGCCCCGGCGGTCGCCGCGCTCGCTGTTTGACCGACCCCGTCAACTGTGTTACTCCACGGTTCTGGAAAGAGCTGAAGTCGCTCCGGCCTGAGTCCGATTGCGAACGGGACCAATTGCCTGCCTCCCGTGTGCAGTGCGCGCGCTTCGTGCGCTCGCGCAATCGCTCGACATCCTCCCCGCTGACGAATTCATGGACCTGACCCTCAAGGACAAGACCCTCAAGGCCGCCGAGCGCTACGCCCAGCAGGGCAAGTTCGATGCGGCGATCAACGAGTACCGGAAGGTGCTCGACGCCGATTCGACCGACCTCACGGTCGCGAACACCGTCGGCGACCTCTACGCACGGACTGGCCGTAACGACGACGCCATTCGCCAGTACCAGTATGTCGCCGAGAACTTCGAGGCTGGCGGATATCGCGTCAAGGCGATCGCCATGTACAAGAAGATCCTGAAGCTCGATCACGACAGCGACGTCGTTGCGCTTCGCCTTGCGGATCTCTACTCGCGTCAGAATCTGATCGGCGAAGCTGCTCACATGTACGGGGTCGTCGCCGATGCCCACCGGCGCAACGGCCGCATCCGCGAAGCGCTGAAGATGCTCAAGAAGGCAGCCGACCTCGAACCCGGCAACCTCAAGGTGCGCCTCGGCCTCGCCGAGACCTACGAACGAGAGGGATTCCCGGCTGAGGCCTGCGAGGCGCTGCGCAACGTCGGCACCGAGCTCATCCGGCGCGGCCCGTCGGCCGAGGGAATCGCTCACCTGCGCCACGCGCTCGAGCTCAAACCCGATTCGAAGGCCACGCTCAAGTCCCTCGCAGAGGCATACTCGCAGCAGGGAAACGTCCATGCTGCACTCGAAATCATCGCAAGGTCTCTCGAGCTGGACCCGAACGACATCGACCTCATCATCATCCTCGGCCGGACGTTTCCTCAACGCTGGCCAGCTCGACAAGGCGGAAGCCACGTTCAGTCGACTCTTCAAGCTCGACAATTCGCGTTACGACTATCTGCTCGAGGTCGCCCGGGCGTTCATCGAGCGCGGAGAATTGAACCGGCCGATGTCGATCATCGACCGATGTATCGACGTGGTCATCGCGCGCCGGCACAAGAAGAAGGCGACCGCGCTGCTCAAGGCGATCCTCGAGCGGGATCCCTCCAACGTGCAGGCGCTCAAGCGCCTCTCCGGGATCTACAAGAACGTCCGCGAACGGCGGAACCTCGTCACGACGCTCAACACGCTCGTGCAGGCCGCCCTGGCCCAGGGAATGCGCGCCGAGGCCGTCGTTGCGCTGAGACAGTTGATCGAGATCGAGCCGAAGCGTGCAGCCCATCACCAGGAACAGCTTCGAAGTATCGGCGACGACGAGCAGCCGGCGGTCCCCGAGCAGCAGTTCCCCGAGGGCTTCGAGTCGGCGACGGCCACGGCCGAACTCTTGCGCCGGGCCGACGCGAAGGCGGAACTCCCGGACGTGTCCTCAGCGGCACGCGCCGCGGCCTCCGAGGACTCGTACGACAGCTATGGCGATTACAGCACCGAGCTGCTCGAGGAGATGGTCTCGCAACATCCCGAGTTCCTCGAAGCGCGACTGAAGTTGCTCGAGGAGCTCGTCGCGCAGCAGCCGGCGTACCTCGAGGGACGGCTCAAGCTCAAGCAGCTCTACCTCGACGGCGGGAACCGCCAGAAAGCCGCGACGCAGGCCATGGAGATTGCGCGCCATTACGAGCAGCTCGGAGATTCGGAGATGGCTCGCCAGTTCCTGCTCGAGGCCTACGACCTCAACCCGACGCTCAACCAGATCGCAAAGCCTGCCGCGCCTGCGCAGACCGGACCGATCACGATGCCGCCAATGTCGCCCGAGACCGAGGCTGCCCACGACGCGCCGACCGTCAAGCTGTCGGACATCCTCAGCGTCGAGGAGTTCGAGAAGTATTTCGAATGGGAGTGGCGCCGCGCGTCGCGCGAGCCGAAGCCGCTCTCGCTCGTGAAAATCATCGTCGACCGGTTCACGACGTACGAGGACACGGAGGGCCCGATTGCATCATTGCGCTGCCTTGAGATGGTCGCGTCGGCCCTCGAAGGTGAGCTGCTCCGAGCCGGGCAACTGCTCGCGAGCAACGGCGGCGAGGAGTTCTTTGCGCTGTTGCCGGAAACGCATCCGGGAGGCGCGGGAGCTGTTGCCGATACGATGCGCCGGGCCATCGAGGCCCTCGACGTGCCGCATCCGAACGGTCGTGCGGTCACCATAAGCCTCGGCGTCGCGACGGCGTTCCCTTATCGAATGTCGCAGCCGGCTGCGCTCATCGAATCGATCGAACGAGCCGTGACAAGTGCGCAGCACGCAGGCGGGAATCGCGTGGTGGCGGTACCGCTGCTTGGTGGGTGAGGTTGGCGCGCGCATCCATGGTCCGTAGCTCCGTGACTCTGTGTCTCTGAGTCTCTGTGTGCGAAGCGTCTGAAGAGCTTCGCACACAGAGACACAGAGTCACGGGGACACAGAGATGCGGACGATGTAGGAGCGCGCGCGCCGTTGGACCTCGCGGCATGACCTATAATGCCGGCCGTTGGTTCGTGGCAGCTCTGACGACACACCGCTCCATGCTCGAGACCGGCACACAGCTCGGACCCTACACGATCACCGGCAAGCTCGGTGCCGGCGGCCGTGGCGAGGTTTACCGCGCCATCGACACGCGTTCGGGCGACCCGGTCGCCGTGAAGGTGCTGCCCGATCGTTATGCCGGCGACACGACCGCCCGGGGCCGATTCAAGCGCGAGGTCCACGCGCTGATGGCGCTCTCGCATCCGAACATTCTTCGCATCTTCGACTTCCATACCGCGGACGGCGTCTCCTTCGCCGCTATGGAACTCCTCGAGGGCGAAACACTTCGCGATCGCATCCTGCGCGGCCCTATCCCGTGGGTTCGAGCCGTCTCGCTCGGTATCGCGATCGCCGAGGGACTCGCCGCCACGCACGAGAAGGGCATCATTCACCGCGACCTCAAGCCCGACAACATCTTCATCGAGCAGGATGGCACGCCGAAGATCCTCGACTTCGGCATGGCGCGGCTAGAGATGGCGTCGGCCGACGAATCCGACTCGTCGCCAGTCAAGACCGGGCCAGGAGTCATGCTCGGCACCGTGCCATACATGTCACCCGAGCAGGTCTGCGGCCTGCCCGTCGACTGGCGAAGCGACCTCTTCTCGTTCGGTTGCGTGATGTACGACATGCTGACTGCGACGGTCATCTTTTCGCGCAAGCAGCTCGTCACGTCGATGTCGGCCATCCTCAAGGACCCGCCGCCATCGCTGGCTTCCTTTGGCGTCGAAGCGCCGCCCGAGCTCGAGGCCATCATGCAACGAGCCGTTCACAAGGACCGCGAGCAGCGCTACCAATCCGCGATTGATATCGCGGAGGATCTCCGGAAGTTATGACGACCGCAACCATCACCGTTCTGCTTTTCGGGCAGGCCCGAGAGCTTGCCGGGACGGGCGAGACCTCGATCTCGGTGCCTTCGCCGTCCACCGTCGGCGACGCCGTTGCGAGCCTCGAGGAGCGCTACCCCGCGCTCGTCCCGCTCGACCGCGTCCTGCTGACTGCCGTGAACGAAACCTACGCCACTCGCGATGAAGCCGTAAGGGACGGCGACACGCTGGCGGTCTTCCCGCCGGTCTCAGGCGGATCCGGCGAGCCTGACCGTGATGACGACGGCGACTTCTTCGAGCTCACGCGAGCCGAGATTCTGATTCTCGAGATGCGCCGCCGCCTGCTGCGAGGTGAGGACGGCGCCGTCTGCATCTTCGACGGCGTGGCCCGCAACAACACGCGCGGACGGCGAACATTGTGGCTCGAGTACGAGGGCTACGACGACATGGCTATCGCGACGATGCGGCAGGTCGCAGCCGAAGCACGCGAGAAATGGCCCGGAATCGATCGGATCGGGATCGCCCACCGGCTTGGCCGGATCGAGATCGGCGAGTCGAGCGTCGTGATCGTTGTCACGTCGGCGCATCGCGGCGTTGCGTTCGAGGCGTGCCGTTACGCGATCGACAGGCTCAAACAGATAGTGCCGATCTGGAAGAAAGAGTTCTTCGAAGACGGCGCCGTGTGGGTTCAGGGCGAGGCGTGGCCCGATGAAATCGCAGCAACGGAGACCAATGACTAGAAACCCGGTTCGCATCGCCCTACTTTTTGCGTTGTTGCTGCCGATCAGCGCCCCCGTCGTCGCCATTCCGGTCGTCTCGGTCCAGGGGGCCGGACCGGTAGTCTCGAAGTGCGATCCGCCGTCGTGGTGGGTCGGCCATCCGTGGGCCGAGGTGCAGTTGCTCGTCCGCGGCAAGGGACTGCAGTCGGCCGCGCTGCGTTCGTCCACACCGGGTGTCGAGATCCTCCGGCAGTCGTCCAATGCTGCCGGGACGTCGCTGATCGCCTACGCACGCATCGGCGCGGACGCGAGGCCCGGAGCGGTCTCGCTGTTCGTCCACGGCCAGCACGGCCGGACGCCGGTGCCCTTCACGCTGCTGAGTCGGCCTGATCCGACCGGTCGATTCGCCGGGCTCACGCCCGACGACGTCATCTACCTCATCATGCCGGACCGGTTCGCGGACGGCAGCGCCGCGAACAACGGCGCCGGCGTCGACCGCTCACATCCGCGCGCCTATCACGGCGGCGACATCGCCGGCATCCGGCAGCGGTTGACGTATCTGAAGGACCTCGGCGTCACGGCAATATGGATGACGCCGATCTACGACAACGACGATGCGTCGCAGGACTACCACGGTTATCACACGACGGATTACTACGACATCGAGGAACGCTTCGGGACGATGGACGAGTTCCGCGCCTTCGTCGACGAGGCCCACCGGATGGGCATCAAGGTAGTCCAGGACCAGGTTGCCAATCACGTCGGGCCGAAACATCCGTGGGTCCAGGATTCGCCGAACCCCACGTGGTTCAACGGCACCGTCGAGAAACACTCCGTCAATCCGTTCCGCATCGACGCGGTCGCGAACCCGTCGCTCGATCCCAAGGCAATGCGCGAGACGCTCGATGGTTGGTTTGCCGGCGTGCTGCCTGACCTGAACCAGGACGATCCGGACGTCGCGTTCTACCTCATCCAGAACAGTCTGTGGTGGGTCGAGGCAACGGGTATCGACGCGATCCGGCAGGACACGATGCCCTACGCGCCGCGCTCGTTCTGGGCGAAGTGGGTGCCGGCGCTCAAGGCCGCGCACCCGAAGTTCACCGTCCTTGGCGAGGTCTTCGAGCGCGAGCCGAAGGTGAACGCGTTTTTTCAGGGCGGCGCCGTGCGGGACGGCATCGACTCGAAGGTGGACTCGCTCTTCGACTTTCCGCTCGCTTTTGCGATGTTCGGGTTCCTGTCGCGGCGTCAGGAAGCATCCGCCATTGCGAAGATCCTCGAAGCCGACGGTGAGTACCCGGATCCGATGATGCTTGTCACACACGCCGGAAACCACGACACCGACCGGCTCCTTACGCTCGTCCACGGTGATCCGGACGCGCTGCGTCTCGCGCACGTCATGCTGTTGTCGATGCGCGGCGCGCCGCAGCTCTACTACGGCGACGAGATCGCGTTGCCCGGCGGCGAGGATCCCGACAACCGGCGCGATTTCCCGGGCGGGTTCCCGGGTGATGCGCGCAGCGCCTTCGAATCGATTGGGCGGACCGTCGAGCAGCAGCAGACGTTCGCGAATCTCAAGCGAATGCTTGCGCTGCGGCGCGAGTCGGCGGCGCTGCGGGGACCACTGACGACGCCTATCGTCGCGACACGAAACGTCTGGGTCGCACTGCGCGAAGGCGGCGGCGAACGCGCGCTCGTGGCCATCAACAACGGCGACGTGCCGGCATCGGTAGACGTCGCGGCCGATGGACTCGGCAAGCGGCCCGTCGACGGGCTGATGCCGACGCGAGCCATCCGGATGCAGAACGGTCGCATCGCTTTCACCCTCGAGCCTCGGTCCGCCGCCGTGGTGCTTCCGGCCCGCGTGCGAACCCGGGCAGGCAGGTGAATCCCGCCTCAGCGCCTCCGTGACTCCGTGACTCTGTGTGCGAAGCGTCTTGACGAGCTTCGCACACAGAGGCGCAGAGTCACGGAGGCACGGAGACCGGGTCGGTCTCGGGCCCTGTTATACTCGGTCGTCGCGGCTTCGGGAGGCTACGTTTGTCCGTCCTACTTGTCGACGACGTCCGCAAGACGTTTGCCGGAGGCGAGGCCCCGGTCGAAGCCGTGCGGGGCGTCTCGCTCACGCTCGAGCGCGGCGATTTCGTGGCGCTCATGGGCCCGTCGGGCTGTGGCAAGTCCACGCTCCTGCACCTGAGCGGCGCGATGGACCGCCCGACATCAGGCCGCATTCTCGTCGATGGCACCGACGTAGCTTCGCTCGACGACGACGCTTTGACGCGACTGCGCCGCGAGCGCATCGGCTTCGTCTTCCAGTTCTTCAACCTGCTGCCGACGCTTACGGTGCTCGAGAACGCGGCGCTGCCGCTCCTTCTCGCCGGCCTGGCGACGCGTGACGCCGAGTCGCGAGCGCAGGCGCTCATCGACCGAGTCGGGCTCGGCCATCGCGCCGGCCACTACCCGCAGCAGATCTCGGGAGGAGAAATGCAGCGCGCCGCCATCGCGCGCGCCGTCGTTCACGAACCCGCGCTGCTCGTGGCGGATGAGCCCACTGGCAATCTCGACTCCGAGAACGGCGGACGCATCCTCGAACTGCTCGTCGAGATCAACCGCGACCTTGGCGTGACCATTCTGCTTGCGACCCACGCGCTCGAGACGGCTTCGATCACCAGGCGCATCGTCCGGATGCGCGATGGGCAGCTTGTCGCCGAAGCCGCCGGATGAGCGCCACGCCGTCGCCGATCCGGTCCATCGCCGCGTGGATCGGACTTTTTCGCCGGTTCATTCTGCGTCGCGTCCTCGAGGAGCGGCTCCGGACGGCCGTAACAGTTCTCGGCATCGCGCTCGGCATCGCCGTCGTCATTGCGATTCAGCTGACGAATGCGAGCTCCGTTCGCGGCTTCGAGGCGGCGATCGAAACAGTCGCCGGCAAGACGTCGCTCGAAGTGCACGGGCCCGGTCCCGGCTTCGACGAGCTCCTGCTCAACGACGTCGGATGGCTGCGCGCTTACGGCGACGCGAGCCCGGTGATCGAAGGCGATGCACTGGCCGCAACACCGGATGGCGCGCGTGAGTCGATCCGCGTGCTCGGCGTCGACATCCTCAAGGACCGGTCCATCCGGGACTACAGCCTGCTCGCCTTCACCGACGACAATCGCCAGCCGCGCGTTCAGGAATTCCTAGGCCTGCTCATCGATCCCCGTTCAATAGTGCTGACCGAGAAGTTCGCGCGGCGGCACGGCCTCGCCGTCGATTCCGAGCTCGAGTTGACGACCGGCGATGTCGTCGAGCGTTTCCGAGTCCGGGCGCTGCTCAAGGACGAGGGGCCCGCGCGCACGCTCGACGGCAACTTCGCCCTGATGGACATTGCGGCGGCGCAGTTGGCGTTTCAACGGCTCGGACGGCTCAACCGCGTCGACGTGCGGCTCGCGGACGGCGTCAACATCGACCGCGCCGAAAAGGAGATCCGTGAACGGCTTCCCGAAGGTCTGCTCGTTCGCCGGCCCGAACGGCGGGGCCAGCAAGTCGAGAAGATGCTCGCGGCATTCCAGTTCAACCTGACTGCACTCTCCTACATCGCCCTCTTCGTCGGACTCTTCCTCGTCTACAACACGGTTTCGATTTCGGTCATTGCCCGTCGCGAAGAGATCGGCACCCTTCGCGCGCTTGGCACTTCGCGGGGCACGGTTCTCTCGATGTTCCTTGCAGAGGCCGCGTCGCTCGCGATAGCGGGGTGCGCCATCGGCGTCGTTCTCGGACGCGTGCTGGCTGAAGGCGCCGTGCGGATCACGTCGACGACGGTGGATGCGCTCTACATTGCCGCCGCCGCCCAGCCCGTGCCGCTCGGGGTCTGGCACGTCCTTCTGGCGTTTGGCATAGGAGTTCCACTGGCGCTGCTTGCAGCGGCTATTCCGGCACTCGAGGCAGCACGCGTCGCGCCGACGGCGGCGATGCGAGGCAGCGACCGGCTCGAGACACGTTTCCGACTCAATCCTCGTCTGCTCATTGTCCCGCTCGCGCTTTTCGCGCTCGGGTGGTGGCTCTCGACACTTCGCCCGATCGGAGGCCGGCCGATCGGAGGCTACGCCTCGGCCCTCGCGATCGTTTTCGGCGCGGCGTTCCTCGTTCCCGCGGTTCTCTACTTCGCATGTCGCATCGGTGAACGCGTGCTGGTGCGGTTCTTCGGAATCGAGGGACGGCTCGCCACCGCGAATCTCGCCGCCGCGATTCCGAGGATCTCGATCTCGGTAGCGGCGCTTGCCGTCAGCCTGTCGATGATGGTCGCCATTGCGGTGATGATCGGCAGCTTTCGCGAGACGGTCATCAGGTGGATCGACCAGACGCTGCAGGCGGACCTGTACGTGCGGCCCGTGACGCGCACGAACATCGCGACCGAGTCGACCATTTCGCCCGAGGTCGTTACCGCGGCGCGAGCGATCCCGGGCGTCACGGCCGTCGACACGTTCCGGAGTTTCGACATCCCGTACGGCGACGCGACGATCATCCTCGGCTCGTCCGACTTCGAGCAGGAGATCGTCCGCCGCAAGCTCGCTTTCAAGGAGCCGGCCGACGGTCCGGCCGCGCTGACCGCGGCGCACGTCGGCAACGGAGCGATCGTCTCGGAGAGCTTCGCGATCCGGTACGAGCGATCGGTTGGCGATTCGGTCACCATCCCGACGCCGAAAGGCGAGCGAGAGTTCCGGATCGAGGGCGTGTTCTACGACTACTCGTCGGACCGCGGCGCGATGATCATCGACCGCGTCGTGTTCACCGAGCTGTACGGCGACTCGGCGCCAACGAATCTCGCCGTCTATCTCGCTGAGGGTGTCGACCCCGAAGCCGCCAGGCAGCAACTGCTCGACGGAAAGGGAGACAGCCATCGCATTTTCGTCTTCACGAACGCGAAAATCCGCGCCGAGGTGCTGCGCATCTTCGACAGCACGTTCGCCATCACGACAGCGCTCGAGATCATTGCGATTTTCGTCGCGATCTGGGAGTTGCAAGCACGCTGCTGACGCTCGTCATCGAGCGCCGGAGGGAGCTGCCGTTCTGCGACTCGTCGGCGCGGACCGGCGCCAGGTCCGGAAAATGATCGTCATCGAGGCGATGGTCATCGGCGGCGTCAGCCAGACGATCGGCATCGGTGTCGGGTTGCTGCTCTCGCTCGTGCTCATCTATGTCATCAACGTGCAGAGCTTCGGGTGGACGATCCAGTTCCGGCTCCCGGTGGCTTTTCTGCTGCAGTCGACGGTGCTGATCGTGGTGGCGACGGCGCTGTCGGGAATCTATCCGGCGCGCCGGGCGTGTGCGCTCAACGCGCCGGAACAGACGGCGGAGGAATGATGCGACTCGTACGGACAATCGGCGCGGGATCGATTCGAATGCGTGCCGTCGCGAGTGCGTTTGTGCTCGTCGCGCTTGTCGGCGCGATGGCCGCGCAGACGGCCGACGGATGGCGACAGGCCGCGCCGGGGCGCGCGTTCGTCTTCCCGGCAGATCACGCGAGCCACCCGGACTACAAGGTCGAGTGGTGGTACTACACGGGCAACGTCGTCGATGCGGATGGTCGGCGGTACGGGTATCAGCTCACGTTCTTCCGCATCGGGGTCGATCCGAAGCCGGAGAATCCGTCCCGATGGGCGGTGCGGGACCTGTTCATGACGCATCTCGCGGTGACGGACGTCGATGGACGTGTATTTCGGTTTGCGGAGCGTGTGAACCGCGCCGGGGTTGGTTGGGCGGGCGCCGCCACGGACGTCTATCGCGTGTGGAACGAGGACTGGGAGGGGAGGCTCGACCCGTCGACGGGCCGGCACGTGTTGCGGGCCGCGGAGGGCGGGCTCGGCGTGGAGCTCGAGCTCGAGCCGGGCAAGGCGCCGGTCCGGCACGGGCGGGACGGGTACAGCCAGAAGGGCGCCGATGCAGGCAACGCATCGCACTATTACTCGATGACTCGCATGCCGACGAGGGGCACGCTCACGATCGAGGGTCGGACGGTCGCCGTCGAAGGGTTGAGCTGGATGGACCACGAGTTCGGGACGTCGTTCCTCGAGTCGGGTCAGCGCGGGTGGGACTGGTTCTCGATCCAGTTCGACGACAGGACGGAGCTGATGATCTTCCAGCTGCGGCGCGAGGACGGCAGTCTCGATCCGCGGTCGAGCGGGACGTGGATCGGGGCTTCCGGGGAAGCAAGTTCGATTGCCGCGGAGACATTCTCACTCGTGCCGGGTGAGATGTGGCGATCCGAGGTCAGCGGAGCGGAATATCCGACGCGTTGGACGATGGAGGTGCCGGAACGGAGGTTGTCGCTCACCGTGCGGGCTGCGTTCGAGGGGCAGGAGCTCGTCACGGATCGGTCGACGGGGGTGACGTATTGGGAAGGCGCAGTGATTGTGGAGGGGACGAGGGACGGAAATCGTGTGGCCGGTCGGGGGTATCTCGAGATGACGGGGTATTCCGGGCAGGCGATGGGGAGGTTGCTGCAATGAGCCGTCTTCGATCGGCGGCTGGAGACATTCCCGCAAAGGCGCAAAGGCGCAAAGTTGAACCCGGTGATCATTCTGTGAGAGAGCGTCTTGCCCGGCCTTCAGTTCCTGCCTTTGCGGCTTTGCGCCTTTGCGAGAACCTCTTCTCTCCCTGCTAGAATCCGCTCCCATATGAAGATCAACATCGTTGGCGGCGGTCCCGCCGGTCTCTACTTCGCGATCCTGATGAAGAAGGCGGATCCGACTCGCGAGATCAACGTCTTCGAGCGCAACGCCCCCGACGCGACCTTCGGCTGGGGCGTCGTCTTCTCCGACAAGACGCTCGTCTACGTGTACGACAGCGACGAGCCGACCTACCACGGCATCGTCGAGAACTTCCAGACCTGGGACAACGTCGACGTCGTGCATCGCGGCGAGAAGATCACGATCCGCGGCAACAAGTTCACCGGTATCGCGCGCCTTCGGCTCCTCAACATTCTCCAGGCGCGGTGCGCCGAGCTCGACATCCACCCGCAATACGGCGTCGACATTGCCGATCCCGCGAGCCTCGCCGACGCTGACCTCCTGGTTGGCGCCGACGGAATCAACAGTCTCGTGCGAACCCGCTACGCCGAGCACTTCCGCCCGGACGTCGACGCCCGCCCGAACCGCTACATCTGGTTCGGCACCGAGCAGCTGTTTCACGGGCTCACCCTCACGTTCCGCGAGAGCGACGCTGGCGTCTTCGCCGCGCACTCCTACAAGTTCAGTCCCGAGTACAGCACGTTCATCGTCGAATGCGATCCCGAGACCTGGCAGCAGGCGGGCTTTGCCGAAAGAAGCGATGACGACGCCCGCGCCTACCTCGAGCGGGTCTTTGCCGATGACCTTGGAGGGCATCCCCTGCTCTCGAACAACTCGAAGTGGATCCGTTTCCAGCTCGTGAAGAACGGCCACTGGCACCACGACAACGTCGTCCTCCTCGGCGACGCCCTGCACACCGCCCACTTCTCGATCGGCTCGGGCACGAAGCTCGCTCTCGAGGACGCGATCGCGCTCGCGAAGAGCTTCGACGGCGCGCCATCCGTTCACGAGGCGCTCGTCCGGTTCGAGACCGACCGGCGTCCGATTGTCGAGGCACTGCAGGACGCAGCGCAGGTCAGCATGGAGTGGTTCGAGCACGCCCGCGACAGCATGCACCAGACACCGCTCGAACTGGCTTACGCCCTCATGACGCGCAGCGGCCGCATCGACCACGAAAAGCTGCGACGGCGCGATCCGGACTTCATCGCCGCCTACGAACAGGCCGCGGCCGGAGCCTGAGAGCCTGTCAAACGCGGTCCTCGAGCACGTCGAGGATGTCGTCAAACTGGTAGCTGCGGATGAGCGTGGTGAGCTCTTCGGCAAGTGCTGCGTCGATGTGCTGGATCGCGCTTGCTGCCCGAAGCGCCGCCTCGCGATCTCCAGCCATCATCGGTGACTGGAGCGCCGCACGCTCGACCGGACCGAGTGCCGCCAGACGTGCTCGGGTCTCGTCCGAAAGCGACTGCGCAACCGGAGCACTTGCCGACGCATCGCCGTTCTCCATCGCCACGGCGCGGACCTCCTCTCTGAGGTCCACGAGCGATGCCACCGGCAACATGAGATCGACGGTGAAAACGGTGCGCACGCCCGGGAGACTCTCGACCGAGATGTCGCCGTCCATCAACCGCGCGAAGTTCCTGCTGATCGTCAGTCCGAGTCCGGTGCCCTCCCCCGCCTGCCGCCCGCTCTCGGTCTGGACGAACGGCTCGAATACGCCCTCCAGTTCCGACGCGGCAATGCCCTTGCCCGTGTCCTCGACGAGGACACGGGTCACGCCGCCGCTCCAGGAAATCGAAAGTCGCACACCGCCGTGCTCGGTGAACTTGAATGCATTACCCAGCAGGTTGATCAGGATCTGCCGGAGCTTGCCGTCGTCGCCAGTCACGAACCTCGGCAAGTCGAGCGGGATGTCGAAGGCAAGACTGAGTCCCTGCGTCGCAGCGCGCATCTGGAACATCTCCTCGATGCCGCGCAGCAGGTTCAAGAGGTCGAAGGCGCGGGGGTTCAGACTCGCGTGGCCTGCCTCGATCTTCGACAACGAGAGGACGTCGTTGATGAGCGCGAGCAGGTGTTCACCACTTCGCGTGATGACGCCGAGGTTCTCGCGCTGGCGGTCGGTGAGCGCCTGATCGCGCTCCATGAGCTGCACGTACCCGAGAATGCCGTTGAGCGGGGTACGAAGCTCGTGGCTCATGTTCGCGAGAAAGGCCGACTTTGCGCGGCTCGCCTCGAGAGCAGCCTCGCGGGACCGGACGGCGTCCTCACGCTCCAGTACCAACTCGCGCTGCAGCCGCGAGATTTTCAGCTGGTTCTCGACGCGGGCGAGCACTTCCTCGGCCTGAAACGGCTTCGTTACGTAATCGGCTCCACCGGCCCGGAAGGCCGTGACCTTGTCGATGACGTCGTCGCTGATGCTCAGGAAGATGACCGGGATCTCGTGAGAGTCGGGGTCCTGCTTGAGCCGCCGACACACTTCGTACCCGTCCATCTCGGGCATGTTGATGTCGAGCATGATCAGGTCGGGCCTTGCCGCCGCAACAGCGGCCAGCGCGCGCTTGCCGCTGCGAGCGACACGCACCTCGTAGTCGTTCGTCTCGAGAATGTCGATAAGAAGATCGAGATTGCCCGGCGTGTCGTCGACGATCAGGATGTTCCCGACGTACATGAGCGCAATTAGAGCACAGGGAGAGTTGACAGGATTACAGGATTTTCAGGATTCCTGTGAATCCTGTAATCCTGTCAGCTCTCTACTACGCACTGCTCAGGCCGGCAGCCTCGATCGCGTCGATGATCTCGTCGAACTCGTAGTTCTTCACCAGCCGACGCAACTCGTCCGCGAGCGGTTCGTCGTGGTCGGCGATCGCCTCGATCACCGCCTGCGCGCCCTTCGGGTTGCCGAGCATCAGCGCGGAATGCAGGTCGCTCGCAAGCTGCGACGGGAGGCTTCCGAGCCGCGCCGACGTGATCGCCACATCCTCGCGCTCCTCGGATTCGCGCGCGATCCGCGCATCCTCGCCCTCGTAAGTGAATCGAACCCCAAGATGCTCGACGAGCTTCTCGAAGATCGTCGTGTCGCGATAAGGCTTCGTCACGAAGTCGTCGCAGCCTGCAGCGAGCACCGCGCTTCTCTCGTGCTCGAACGCGCTTGCCGTCAGCGCAAGCACCCGCGTCCGGTCGTCGAACGAGACGCCCTTCGCCGCCTCGATGCGCCGGATCTCGCGCGTCGCGGCGCTTCCGTCCATCACCGGCATGCGCATGTCCATCCAGACGAGTTGCGGGTGCCACGCCAGCCACGAGTCGACGGCCTGCCGTCCGTCCGCCGCATCGAGCACTTCGAATCCGATCGAGGCGAGCAGTTTCATGAGCAGCACCCGATTCTCGTAACGATCGTCGGCGACGAGCACCCGAGGCACGGTCTGCCCGGGTTCGAGCCCGATGACGCGTCGCTGGGCCAGCGGCAGTTCGGCTTCCTCGGCCGCCGGCGCGTCGATCTCGAATCGGAATACCGTTCCGCGCCCGAGCTCGCTGCGGACGTCGATGTCTCCGCCCATCAGGTTCACGAAGTTCCGGCTGATGGCGAGACCGAGCCCGGTTCCCTCCTTCGCCGATCGCCCACTCTCGCTCTGCACGAATGCATCGAAGATCTGGCCGACCTCGGCCTCGGCGATGCCCTGGCCGGTGTCCTCGATTTCGAACTCCGCCCTCCCGCCTTCCCATCGCACCCGCAGCGCGACGCCGCCGGCGTCGGTGAACTTCACCGCATTCCCAAGAAGATTGATGAGCACCTGCCGAAGCTTGCCTTCGTCGCCGCGGACGAGCTGCGGCACTCCGGGCGCCTCGTCGATGACGAATCGGAGGCTCTTCGCGCGTGCGCGCACCCCGATCATGTCCTCGATGCCCTGGAGCATCCTCCCGAGATCGAAGACCTGCTCGTTCAGCGTCAGCTTCCCGGCCTCGATCTTCGAGATCGACAGCACGTCGTTGATGAGGCCGAGCAGGTGCTCGCCGCTTCGGACGATGACGCCGAGGTTCTCGCGATCCTCGCCCGAACGTTCCGGTTCACGCTCCATGAGCTGCGCAAAACCGAGGACCGCATTGAGCGGCGTCCGCAGCTCGTGACTCATGTTCGACAGGAAGACGCTCTTCGCGCGGGTCGCTTCGAGCGCTTCCTCGCGGGCCTCGAGCGCGTCTTCCTTCGCCCGCTGCGCCTGGCGCTCGGAAACCTCGAGCTCGTCAACCTTCTCGGCGAGCTGGACCGTGCGCTCGGCGATGCCCTCCTCGAGCTCCAGGTTTCGCCGCCGCAGCGCGTTGAGCCGGTAACGGACGATCCCGTATCCGGCAATCCCGATCGCAGCGATGTAGAGCACGAAGGCCCACCACGTGAGCCAGGGCGCCGGACGGACTTCGAATGCGACCTCGACGGGACCGGCGACGTTGCCGGCATAGTCGCGCGCCCAGACGCGGAACGTGTAGGCCCCCGCCGGCAGCGTGCGATAGCTCGCTTTCGAGTCCGCGTTCCATTCGGAGGGCGCCTCGTCGAGTCCGACGAGCTGTGTCCGGTATCGCGTCTCGCGTTCGCGGAAATAACTGAGAAGGGCGAACTCGAAGCTCAGGTTGTTCTCGTCGTACGCAAGCGACTCTCCAGCGGCGATCTCGCGATCGATTTCGCGATCGGCGTCGTTGAGGTGCTGGCGCTCGATGTAGAGCGGCTTCGGATCCGAACTGACAACTTCACTGGAAGGATCGAACACCGCCACGCCTGCCGGCGTGCCGGCCCAGATGCGGCCCGTGCTGTCGATGACGGACGAGCCCCCGTTGAATTCGTTGCTCGGCAGTCCGTCCTCGGTCGTGAACGTCTCGACGCGAAACTCCGCGGGATCGTCCGGGGTCGGCGTGCGCGGAGACAGCCGCGCCGCGCCTCGATTCGTCGTCAGATAGAGGCGTCGCGTCGCGTCCTCGCGAATCTGGTAGACCGTGTTGTTCGGCAGCGCCGTGGCCGTCGAGTCGTCGATCACGGTCCAGGTCGCGTCGTCCGCATCGAGGTCGAGCAGGGCCGCGCCGCCGCCCTCGGTTCCGGCCCAGAGGACGTTTCGACCTCCGGCGCCCTTCGTCGCATGAAGCGACAGGACGCTGTTGTTCGGCAGAGTCGAATTCGACGTGTCGAAGACCGTCCAGCTGCCATCGAGCCATCGGGCAACGCCGTATCCCTGGGTGCCCACCCAGATTGCGCGACGGCCGCCCAACGCCGGCGCCGGGGTGACCGTAAACAGGTTGCCCGTCGGAAGACCCGATGCAACGCCGAGCACGGACCACTCGCCGTTACGGTAGCGGAGCACGCCACCACCGCCGGTGGCCGCCCAAAGCTCCGGCGTGCCGTCTAGGTCCACGGAAGGGACCAGGCGTCGAACCGTGCGCGCCTCGAAACCCGGGATGTCGATCGGCAGCGTCCGCCAGCGTCCGTTTTCGAAGCGGGCGATGCCGCCACCCTGCGTCCCGGCGATGAGCCAGCGCCGTCCGTCGGCCTCGCGAAACTCCGCCAGACTGAAAATCGTGTTGTTAGGAAGGCCGTCATTCGTCGTAAACACCGTCCACTGTCCGTCCCGCAGCCGCGCGAGCCCGCCGCCGCGCGTGCCGATCCAGATCGATCGCGTGCCATCGTCGTCCACGGTCTCGCACAGCGCGTAGGCGCTGTCGGTCGGCAGGCCGAGCTTCTCGTCGAAGCTCGTCCATCTCCCGAGCTGCAGTCGACCCACCCCTCCGTCCGTGCCCATCCAGAGCGTGGGCGTCCCACGCGGTCCTCTGACGGGAAGCAGGCACCAGAACGTGTTGTTCGGCATTCCCGCCCGCGTGTCGAATGCGCGCCAGCTTCCGTTCTGATACCGATGAATCCCGCCTCCATCGGTGCCCGCCCACATGACCTTCTCTCCGGTCGCGCTCTCGGTCTCCGCGAGGCAAGTCACCGTCTCCGGGGACTGCAGCTCCAGGGCGACCCATCCGCCCGAAGGCTCGAGCCGGGCGATGTGACCGGTCCCGGTGCCGGCCCAGAGCGACCGTGCTCCGTCCGCACGGGTCGTCACTGCCAAAGATTCGACAGAGTCGCCAGGACTTCCCACCGGCAACGCCACAGGCTTCCATTGATCACCGTCGAGACGCACCAGTCCGGCATTCGTCGCAGCCCACAGTGTTGCGCTTCCGTCCGGAGACGGGAGTTCCACCATCTCGCGGACACGCAGTCCCCGGAGTCCGGATTCGGCGCCGACCGGCATCCAGCGCTCGCCATCGAATCGGACGAGTCCGCTGCTCGTTCCCGCCCAGATCACCGGGCCATTCGTGGCCGTGTTCGACTCGAAGACGCAGCCGACGGCGCCCTCGGGAAAACCGGTGGACGCGTTCCACGTGCTCCACTCGCCGTTGAGGAGGCGCGCGACACCTCCGTTTTCGCGACCGCACCAGATGCTGCCGTCCGACGAGATGATCATTGACCGCACGAAATTCGAAACAGTCCGGTTCGGCATGTTGATGACAGTCCACGAGCGCCCGTTGTAGGTTGCCAGCCCGTCCTGCGTCGCGACCCATAGGTAGCCGCGGGCGTCGATCGCCATCGCCATCGCCGAGTTCTGCGGGAGGCCGTCGCGATCCGTGAACGCCCGGATCGCGGGCCTGCCGAAGTCGATGGGATCCGAGACCAATCGAGCCGGTGCGGCCGCAGCGGAAGCCGACGGTGGCGGCGCCACCGCAGGAGCACTCGGCGCGCTCGGAACGGCCAAGAAAGCGATTCCGAGCAACGCGAGCACTCCCGTCATGCGAGATGCGGCGTAGAGGCGACCCATGTTTATTGAGGCGGATCCCGAGGCTGGACTCGCGAATCTTGCTCCGCGCGCGCCCATCGAGGTGCGTCAAGAGTACCACGCAAGAGTCACGAGACGTCCTTTCGAGATCACGCGGCGGTCGTCCGTTGAGACGGGACTTTCCCAGGTGACCGGGAGTGCTATTCTGGCGCCGTGGAGCTTGCGCCGATCTTTATGTATCTCGGAATTGCCGTTGGGCTCGGCATGCTCGTCGGACTCCAGCGCGAGCATTCGGCGTCGGTGCTTGCGGGATTCCGGACGTTTCCGCTGATCACTGTCCTGGGCACGATGGCGTCCCTCGCATCCGTCGCGTTCGGTCCGTGGCTCGTCGTGGCCGGACTCCTTGCACTCGCCGGAGTGGTCATAGCAGGCAACGTCGCCGCAATGCGAAGGCCCGACTACGACCCGGGCGTCACGACCGAGGCGGCCATTCTCGTCATGTACTGCGTGGGTGCGTACCTTCCGGTCGGACCCATCGAGGTCGCCATTGCCGTTGGAGCCGGCGTCGCTGTCCTCCTGCACGCGAAGGAGCGGTTGCACGGTCTGGCGGCAAAGCTCAGCGAAAGCGATTTGCGATCCATCATGCAGTTCGTGCTGCTGGCGCTCGTGATCCTGCCAGCGTTACCGAACCGCGCGTTCGACGCGTACGGCGTCCTCAATCCGTACAAGATCTGGTTGATGGTCGTCCTCATCGTCGGCATCAGCTTTGGAGGCTACATTGCCTACAAGTTCTATGGCGGACGAGCCGGCACGATTCTCGGCGGCGTGCTCGGCGGCTTGATCTCGAGCACGGCCACCACGGTCAGCTACGCGCGCCGGGCGACCTCGACCCCGGCGGCGAGCGGCGTTGCCGTGATCATCATCACGATCGCATCGGGCATCGTCTTTGCACGGTTGTTCGTTGAGCTGGCTATGACGGCGCCGGGATCCATCTATGTGACGGGACCGCCGATGCTGATCATGCTGGCGGCGATGGCTGCCCTCTCGGCTGGCGCGTGGTTCTTCCTTCGGGGACCCTCGGACGAGCTTCCCGTCGGCGAGAGCAAGTCTGAATTGAAATCGGCCGTCGCGTTCGGATTGTTATATGCGGTCGTCCTGTATGCGGCTGCCGCGGCGAAGGAGCATTTCGGCGACAGCGGCCTTTATGTCGTTGCGGCGATCTCGGGCCTGACCGATGTCGACGCGATCACGCTGTCGTCGGCCGAGCTGATCAATCTCGGCGCGCTCGATGCGGAGACGGGATGGCGTCTGGTCCTGCTCGCGGCGACGACGAACCTCGTGTTCAAGGCCGGCGCTGTTGCACTGCTCGGCACGCGGGCGCTGTTTCTCAGGGTGCTTGCCGTCTTTGCCGTGGCGATTGTCGTGGCGGGGCTGTTGTTCCTGTTCTGGTAGGCCGGTCGACGTTTGGCCCAGAGCCCAGAGCGGTAGCGAGGGGCCGTCGTCCAACACGCGTCCGTTGGTGTCTGCGGTCGGCCCCTCGCTGCGCTCGGGGTTCTGGGCCGGCGATGGTCTGATTTGACGGAACGTGGAAACGCACCCCGTTTGACCCAGAGCCCAGAGCGGTAGCGAGGGGCCGTCGTCCAACTCGCCTCCGTTGGTGTCTCCGGTCGGCCCCTCGCTGCGCTCGGGGTTCTGGGTCAAACGAGGTCTGGTCTGACGGCCCGTCCGGACGCACACCGTGTGGGTCGGCGATGGTCTGATTTGACGGACCGTGGAAACGCACCCCGTTTGGCCCAGAACCCCGAGCGCAGCGAGGGGCCGTCGTCCAACTCGCGTCCTCTGATGTCTACAGACAGCCCGTCGGCGGCGATGGTCTGATTTGACGGAACGTGGAAACGCACCCCGTTTGGCCCAGAGCCCAGAGCGGTAGCGAGGGGCCGTCGTCCAACTCGCTTCCGTTGGTGTCTACAGTCGGCCCCTCGCTGCGCTCGGGGTTCTGGGTCGGCGATGGTCTGATTTGACGGGCGGTGGGCTAATCAGCCCGCAGCAGAAACTCCGCGTCTGCCGCGGAGACCGGCCGCGAGTAGTAATACCCCTGGCCGTACCGACATCGCAGTCCCTGCAGAACCCGCACCTGATCGAGCGTCTCAACTCCTTCCGCAAGCGACACGCCGAGCGATTTGAGTTGCGACAGGACCCTCGCCGCGGATTCGGACTCTTCCATGAGCACGTTTTCGGTGATCTCGAGCTTGATCTGAGCGCCGTCCGCCCGCGTGTCGTGGAGGATCTTTCCGATTGTCTCGACCAGGTCTCCCTGCGAGAACTGCTTGCTCGAGAAGTTCACGCTCATCGCGAATCGAGGATCGAGCCGATACTTCGACTTCCAGGTCCGCAGCTGCTCGCAGGCTTCATTCAGAACCCAGCGATCGACCGGAAGGATCAGGTTCGTCTCCTCGGCTACCGAGACGAACTCCTTCGGTTGAATCACGCCGAGCGACGGGTGCTGCCACCGCACGAGCGCCTCGAACCCGATGACGCGCCCCGAGCTCAGCTCGACCATCGGCTGGTATTCGACGAAGAACTCGCGCCGGTCGATCGCGCGCCGTAGCTCCGTTTCGAACCGCAAGTGCTGTGTCACGTGCGCGTGCAGGCTCTCGTCGTAAAGCACGTGTCCCGCCTTGCCGGCTGCCTTCGCGCGGTACATCGCGATGTCGGCTTCCTTGAGGAGCGCGTCAGGGGACTCGTGATGCTCAGAGTTGACCGCAATGCCGATGCTCGCCGACGTAAACACTTCGCTGGCGTCGATCGGGAACGGCTTGCCAAACACGTCCTTGATGCGCGCCGCGACGTTGAGGGCATCGCTCACGTCCTCGATCTCCATCAGCACCGCGAACTCGTCGCCGCCGAGCCGCGCCAGGGTGTCGTTCTCGCGCAGGCACGTGCGCAGACGCGACGAGATCATGGCAATCAGCCGATCGCCGGCCTGGTGTCCGAGACTGTCGTTGATGACCTTGAATCGGTCGAGATCGAGAAAGAGGATGGCGAATCGGTGGTCCCGCTTTCGCTTCGCGCGCTCGACGGCTCGCGACAGTCGCTCGAGGAACAGGTCGCGGTTCGGCAGCCGCGTGAGCGCATCATAAAACGCGCGCTGCACAAGCTCGGCCTCGGCCTGACGCCGGTCCGTGATGTCAGTCTGTGAGCCGGCAATGCGATAGGCGACTGCGTCGGCGCCGCGAACGGCCAGGCCCCGCGCCAGCATCCATCGGACCGAACCATCCTTGTGCCGGACCCGGTACTCACTTTCGAAGTGCGGCGTCCGCCCCTCGAGGTGCTTCGAGATGGCATCGTCGAGCTGCGCGCGGTCATCGTCAAACACCCGCACGAACCACTCGTTCGGTGAATCTCCGAGGTCATCCTCGCCATAACCGAGCATCTGTTTCCAGCGCGGCGAGAAGTAGACCGAATTCGTCGCGAGGTTCCAGTCCCACAGGCCGTCGTTCGCTCCGCGCGCGGCAAGCGCATAACGCTCCTCGCTGACTCGCAACGCATCCTCGGCCCGCTTGCGTTCCGTGATGTCTCGCTGGCTGCCCCAGGCCCGGACGACGGCACCATTCTCGACGATGCCGACGCAGTTGTTGAGGAAAACCTTTGGTTGACCGTATCTGTCAAACTCGTGCGACTCGTCGTCGAACATGCGATAGCCCGTCTCGACGAAGCGGCGCAAATACGTCAGGTTCGCGGGATCGTCCGGATCGAGCAGGTTGTCGAGTCGCTTTCCGATCATCTCGAACGTCGACTCGTAGCCGTACATCTGCGCCATCACGTCATTGCACTCCGCGATCCGGCCGTGCTCGTAGAAGCAGACAATCTGTTCGTCGGCTGGCAGCGAGACAGGCACCGGCACCTCGATCTCCATGCGCCAGATGCCCTCCGAGCTCTGCGCGAGGAACGTTCGATATCGCTCTTCGCTGACACGCAGGGCTCGTTCTGCGAGCCGGTATTCGGTGACGTCATCGATCACCGTGACGCCAGCTACTATCTGGCCTTCAGCGTCACGTATCGGGGCGGCGTTGATCCGCACGCGGCCAAGCGAGCTGTCCCCGCGAACGACGTCCACTTCTTCGTTCGTCACAACCTCGCCAGAGCGGATAGCCCGGGTAAGTGGCCAGTCCGCCGGCGTGTAAGGGGTCCCGTCATCGTGAAATCCCTGATACTGGGCGTATTCCTCGATGGAATTGAGCAGCGGGGTCGGGCGCCGGAATATGATGTCGAGTTGACGGCTGCGAAGAACGACGCGCCCGGATGGGGCTTCGGCAATGCCGACGCCAGCCGGCATCTGCTGCAGCACCGCCTCGAAACGCGCACGCTCGCGCTCCAGTTGATCGAGAATCCGCTCGCGCTCCTCGTCCTGAAGTCGCGATTCGTTCACGTCGCGGAACGTGCAGATCAACGCGGCGATGGTCGGATCGTCGAGAAGGTTCGTGATCGCCGCCTCGACCCAGACCCACGAGCCATCCGCATGTCGTGCCCGAAACTCGAGGGTAGTCGAAGCGCTCGGAGACTCGAGCAAGGCGTCGACCTGCTGTTCGAGAGCCTCGACCTCATCGGGATGGGCAAAATCGGCGATCCTGATCGACGACGCGCGTCGCAGGTCATATCCGATGATCCGTTCAGACGGCGAACCCGCGTAGATAACCGAACCGTCCCGATCGAGCAGCAGAACGGCCTCGCGTCCGTGCTCGATCAATGCCCGGAAGAGACGTTCCCTGGCCTGCTCGTCGGAGTCGACAAGGTTACCCATCGAGACATCGGTCTTCGTTCTCGGCTTCATTGGTATTGAGGGAGGAGACTGCACCACGACGCACGTCGGAGGTTGGGATTCTCGCGGGGGCGGATCCGAGGCGTCGGCTGGATTTGGCCTGGGACGGGCGGACCGTCCGTTCGACCAACTCCGCATTCGCCGATAGGATAACAGCCTCGATGGCGCAAACCTCCACGATTGTTGTCGTCGGCGCGGGACTCGGAGGGTTGGCGGGAGCCATCTCGCTGGCGGCGTCCGGACATCGCGTCCGCATATTCGAGAAGAACGCCACGGTGGGCGGCAAACTGGCGCAGCTCGATGCGAACGGATTCCGCTTCGACCTCGGTCCGTCACTCCTGACCCTTCCAGAGGTCTTCCGTGAGCTCTTTGCCGAAGCCGGAGCTGATTTCGACGCCGAGGTACCGCTCAGACGGCTTTCCACGCTCTGCCGATACCGATTTGCCGACGGCTCTTCCCTCGATCTTCCCGACGGGCTCGAAGCGCAGACCGAGGCAATCCACGCATTCAATCCTGCCGAGGTGGAGTCGTGGCGACGCTTTGCGTGCTGGGTACGTGAAGTCTACGACGCGGCGTCCGAACCCTTCATGCGGCGCCCGTTCGGCAACACGGCCGGCATGACGGGCGCCGCCGGGCAGGCGATGCTCCGACAGCTGCCGCGTGTCCTTTCGCCGCGAAGCCTGGACGGCATCGCGGGCCGGTTCTTCGCCGACGCGCGACTCCGCCAGCTAGTCGGCCGCTTCGCGACCTACAACGGCAGCACACCTTTTCGAGCTCCGGCGACGTTCGCCATCATCGCCCACGTCGAACACGCACTTGGCGCGTTTCATCCGATCGGCGGCATTCGGCGAATTGCCGAAGCAGAGCTCGCCCTCGCCAGGCGCCTCGGCGTCGACATCGTGACCGGGGCCCACGTCAGCGAAGTCATCCTGCGCGACCGACGGGCCGTCGGAGTGCGACTCGCATCGAACGATGTCGTGGAGGCGGATGCGGTTCTTGTTAACGCCGACGCCACGACGGCGTGGGAGAGGCTGTTGCCCGCCGATGCCGATCCATGGACGAGGCGGCGACTCGTCCGCGCCGAGCCGTCGACCTCGGCGCTCGTCATGGTTCTCGGATTGCGGCGCCCGGCGCCTCACCTCGAGCATCACAACGTGGCGTTCTCGCCTGACTCGCGCGCCGAATTCGCCGACCTCTTCAAACGTCGCACAGCGGCGGACGCACCGACGGTGTACGTGTGCGCGTCGTCGCGGACCGATCCGTCGCAGGCGCCCGATGGCTGCGAGGCACTCTTCGTCATGGTGAACCTCCCGGCGATGTCCGGAGTCGAAGACCGCGACGCGCTCATCTCGCACCAGCGTGAGCGGATCTTCGAGCGGCTCGAACGGGCCGGTCTCGGCGTCGATGCGAGCGACATCGTGGTCGAGTCGTTCGTCACTCCCGCCGACTTCGCGTCGCGCGACGGATCTCGCGACGGATCGCTCTACGGTCCGGCGTCAAACTCCCGACTCCACGCCTTCTGGCGGCAGCCGAACCGCTCGCGCCGCGTCCCGGGGCTCTTCTTTGCCGGCGGCGGCGCACATCCGGGCGGCGGCATGCCCCTCGTGACCCTGTCGGGCCGGATCGCAGCCGACGAAATACGCCGGTACCTCGCGAGTCGCTGAGGCTACCGCGCGGCCGGATAATCGGCACGGTACGCCGCATCCACTTTCCCGAGCCAGACGTACGAGTCGTCGATCTTCGAGACGGTAATCCAGTTCGAGACGAGATACCCGGTCACGAGTGCTCCCAGGAACGAGGCGCCGGAGATCAGGGCGACGAAACCGGAGCCCATCCGGACGGCGACGGGAATCAAGATGATTCCCGCGGCGAGCAGTCCCCACGCAACGAGCAGGAGCATTCGGCGTTGTTTGCGATGCTCGACACAGATCCCGAGGTCGAGCACGGCCTTCTTCTGCACGATGAGTGCGACGATCGCATAGACGAGCAGCCCCGCGAGAATCAGGAGGTAGATCGCTGGATGATGCCAGGCGAATTTTCGTCGTAAACGGTCGCCCCCTGCAGGCGCGTTGCACTTGACGCATCGGTCCGGCAACAGGGCGTTTCGATGCACCACCAGTGCGTCTCCGTCGCGCCAGATGCCAGCGAGTTGCGGGACCGGGACGTACGCGCCATACCCTGACGTACCAGCACCTCCATAGGCTGGCGGCACGTCATAGGCTGGCGCAGCCGAATTCCATCCCTGAACGGTCGACATCGGCTGCCACGTTCCATCCGTTGCAGGTCCTGCGGAGTCGATCGAAATGCCACATCGCCGGCACGTTGTGTCGGTCGCAAAGTTGGCCAGGCCGCAGGACAGGCATTTCACTTTGCGTCGCCTCCCACGATCGATCCCGGCAGGGCATCCGCAAGCATCGGTCCCAGCGGACCTTCGACTATTCGCAACGCATCACCGCGCCGCAGCGCGCCAGACGCGAGTGCGTCGCGCAGCGGCTGCACGACCGAATGCTCGACTGCACGGCGCATCGCACAGGGTCCCTCGCCGGGCCGTATTCCGATCTCGGCGAGCGCATCGACGGCATCCGGCTGGACCGTGACGTCGATGCCGTCGCGCACTCGCGCCGACTTTGCCGCTGCGTCGAGCCACTCCGCAGCTATCTCGCGAATGTCGGCGACGGCGAGCTGCTGAAAGAGCACGATTCGGTCGACCGCGGAAACGAGGTCTTCGCCGACCTCGGCGACCAGACGGCGCCGCACGTCGCCGGGTGACATCGATCCCCCGGCGTCGCAGCTCACACGCGTGCCGATCGCGACGATGGCATCCTCGAGTGAGACCGAAGCGCCGGACTCGCGGTGAATGCACCCGTCGACCAGCATCGAAGCGACGATTGCTCGCTCCTCCGGGCGCATCGCCTCGATGTCGGCTACGTAGACAACGGATCTCGGCATCGCCGCCAGCTCCGCCGCCAGGTCGTTGACCCACGTCGGACTTCCGGCGCGTGCGCGAACGAGCCTTCGCGGATCGCCGTGGAGATGGGCGGCAAGCGCCCTCGCCACCGAGCTTCGTCCGACGTCGCCAGCCCCGACGAAAAGCAGTGCCGCGCGAGTCCGGTTTTTGCGCTTCGCACTCGCAAGCGCCGGCGCCACCACGCTCGCAACCGTGGCGACGGCGTGATCCTGTCCGACGACGCGCCGTCGGAGCGCCGCCTCGAGCTCGGCAACCTCGAGGCGCATGGTTCGTCGCGTCGTGGACCTGCCACCAACCAAGGCGGTCCGGCCACGCTGCAATGTGCGCCCGGGCGCGAGCGCGCGCAGCAGGAGACCAGGGTCGATGCCTTCGATTCGCAGAGCATTCGAGATCCCGGCGTCGATAGGATCCAGCAACGCGCACGCGATCGCCGATGCCGGGGACCGCGTTCCGCCGCGCTCGGCGCGCTCGAGGACACGTTCGGCGCGGCGCGACACGCGGAGCGGCCCCCCGGCGGTCGGACGAACCGTTCGGCGCGCATAGCCGCGAAGATGCCGTCGCAGCCGGACCGGGTCGATCCCGCACGCGGCGACCGCCTGGTCGACGACCCCGTCACCGAGGCGCAGTACGCCGATCAGGACGTGCAGTGGCTCGACGGCCTCGGATCCGGCACTCGTCGCCTCGGCAATTGCGAGATCGAGAGCGTGTCGGATGTCGTCACCGTCGGGCATGGGGCGGCCTCGAGAGACGAGTCGGGCGCATCGGTGTGTGCATCAGCGATGCGCCCCCGTCAAGGAATGGTCCGGCGCCGAACGCGCCGCTCCGCTGCCTAGTCTCGATGTTCGATCGCGACGTAGTCCCGCGAATCGTAACCCGTGTAGATCTGCCGCGGGCGCGCGATCTTCTGTTCGGAGTCCTGCACCATTTCGTTCCACTGCGCCAGCCAGCCGATCGTGCGCGGAATGGCGAACAGCACCGGGAACATGTCGACCGGGAATCCCATCGACTGATAAATGAGCCCGGAGTAGAAGTCGACGTTCGGATAGAGCTTCCGAGACACGAAGTAATCCTCGTGGAGCGCGACCTTCTCGAGCTCGAGCGCGATGTCGAGAAGCGGGTTGCGTCCCTTCACCTCGAAGACCTGGTACGCCGTGTCCCTGACAAGTTTGGCGCGCGGGTCGTAGTTCTTGTAGACGCGGTGGCCGAAGCCCATGAGCTTCTTCTCGCCCGTCTTCACCTTGGCAATGTAGTCCGGAATGCCGGCCGGCGATCCGATCTCGGCAAGCATGCGCAGGACCTGCTCGTTGGCGCCTCCGTGCAGCGGACCGTAGAGCGCGGCGATCGCCGCCGCCATCGCCGAGTACGGATCGACCTGCGAACTGCCGACGCTGCGCATCGCGTTGGTCGAGCAGTTCTGCTCGTGATCGGCATGCAGGATGAAGAGGACGTCGAGCGCGCGTTCAAGCACCGGATCTGGCGAGTGCTTCAGCTCCGACATCTTGAACATCATGTTGAGGAAATTGCCGGAGTAGCTGAGGTCGTTGTCGGGGTAGACGTACGGGTATCCCTTGGTGTGGCGATACGTGAACGCGGCAAGCGTAGGGACCTTCGCGACGAGCCGGTAGATCTGCTTGAGACGGTTGGCTTCGTTTCCGATGTTGCGAGCGTCCGGATAGAACGTCGACAGCGACGCGATCGACGAACAGAGCATGCCCATCGGATGGGCGTCATGATGGAACGCGTCGATCTGGGTCTTCAGGTTCTCGTGAACCATCGTGTGGTTCGTGATCCAGAAGCTCCACTCCTTGAGCTGCGATGCCGTGGGGAGTTCACCGTGAAGGATGAGATAGGCGACTTCGAGGTAACTCGCCTTTTCTGCAAGCTGCTCGATCGGATATCCACGATAGCGAAGGATGCCAGCATCGCCGTCGATGAAGGTGATGCTGCTCCGGCAGGATGCCGTGTTCGTGAAGGCCGGGTCGTAGGTCATCAACCCGAAGTCCGTGTCCTCGACCTTGATCTTGCGAAGATCGATTGCGCGGATAGTGCCTTCGTTGATCGGCACCTCGTAGGACTTTCCCGTTCGATTGTCCGTAATCGTGAGGGTATCGTTCGCCATCGACTGCTCCTTTACCGGCAGTGGGGTCTGAATCGGGACTGCGAGCATATACCGGAGGCCATCCGGCCGGCAACGCATGGTCCGGAAGGGCAATCCGAAGCAGCAAATGGCTTTGCGAGGACGATTCCGCGGGCGATACTTGCGCGCGTGTCAACGGTTTCGAGCGCGCAACTTCAACAGTTTCTCGGTGAGCTCGAGGACTCGTCCAGGCGCCTTTCGACACTCGTCGCATCCCTGTCGCCGGAACAGGCGACGGCCCGGCCGGAAGGCGCCGCGTGGGGAGTTGCCGACAACCTCGCCCACCTGAGCCTCACGACGGAAGCTTTCCTGCCGTTGCTCGACGCTGCTTCAACTGAAGGTCGGGAACACGGAATGACCGGCTTCGGGCCATTCGGGATGGGTTTCCTGGCTCGCGCGCTTCTCTGGTTCGTTGATCCGTCGTCGAATGTCCCGGTGAAGGTGAAGACCCAGAAGGCGTTCGAGCCGGTCGGCACGGGATCGGTCAATGACGAGCTCGGCCGTTTTCTGGAGCTTCAGGAGCGGTTGGCCAAGGCGGTCGTGGCTTTCGACGGACTGGCGATCGACAAGCTCAAGGTCGCGTCGCCGTTCGAGGCACGACTGAAGTACCCGGTTGTCGGCGCGATCGCGATCATCGCCGCGCACCAGCGTCGCCACATCCTGCAAGCGGAGCGAGCCGCCGCGGCAGTGGTGTGAGAACGCCTTCACGGTGCCTCTGTGCCTTCGTGCCTCTGTGTGCGAAGCTCCTGTCTGTTGCATGAGTGCTGCGCACGCAGAGACCGTAGAGTAGGAGAGATCGGTCATCCGTGAGCCGAGTAGACAACTTCATGCCGAGCTGAAATACTGGCCGAAGGTAGTCCGATAGTCGCTTCTCGTCGCTTGGAGGAAGGCACGATGACGCCGGAGCGTCACCAGCGCGTCAAACAGATCTTCCTTCAAGCATGCGAGCTCCCGCTCGATGCGCGACCCGCGTTCATGGACGAGACCTGCGGTGAGGACACTGAGCTCCGGGCCATGGTTGACTCTCTTCTGTGTGACGTCACCGTAGTTTCCCCCTCGGGCTCGGACTCCACACAAGTGACGGCTCCGCGCTGGTTTGAACGTAGAGATCGGCTCGTGCCGGGAGTGGTCGTCGACAACAGGTACCGGGTCGAGGCAGCGCTCGGTGCGGGGAGCATGGGAGAGGTCTACCGGGCTCGACAGCTTGCCCTCGACCGGCTTGTCGCGATCAAGGTCCTGCCCCCAATCCCGCACGCCCAGGCCGGAAGGCGATTCGAGCTCGAGGCGCGCGCCATTGCACGACTTCGGCACCCGAACGTCGTGACGGTGCACGACTTTGGTCATGCACCGGGCGTGGGCGCCTATCTCGTCATGGAGTACGTCGACGGCCGGTCGCTCCGCGCCGAGTTGAAGCAGCGAGGAGTGCTCGCGATCGCCGAGGCACTATCGCTGATGCAGCAGGTCTGCGACGGCGTCGAGGCTGCGCACAAGTCCGGTGTTATCCACCGTGACCTCAAGCCTGAGAACATACTTCTGGAGGGCATCCCCGAGAAGACGTCCGCCAAGGTCGCGGACTTCGGGATTGCAAAGCTCGTCGAGAGTCCCGATGCTGGCGCCGAGTCCCTGACGATTGCGGGTGCAGTCCTGGGGACGCCACATTACATGTCCCCGGAGCAGTGCCGCGGAGAGGAGCTGGATGTGCGCTCGGACGTGTACGCCCTTGGCTGCGTTCTCTATGAGTTGCTCTCGGGCCGTCCCCCGTTCTCGGCCGAGTCCCACCTGGCATTGCTACAGAAGCACCAGACCGCGCAACCCTTGCCGCTCCGTGTGTTGCGCCCCGAAGTTCCCGACGAACTCGAGCGCGTCATCGCACGGGCACTGGCCAAGCTGCCCGAGCGTCGGTGGCAGTCGGCATCCGAGTTCGGCCTCGCACTCCAAGGCGTCGTGCGACATGTTGCCAATCCTGAAGCCGCGCTATTCGACGCTTCGGACTCGGGCCTTACAACGATTGTGGAAATCGGACCGCAAGAGGTTTCCGGCAAGGCCCGTGTCACGGTGAACCAGGCGAGCGCAACCAGTCCGCCCGACAATCTGCCGCGGCCGGTGACGCGTTGCATAGGCCGCGAGCGTGAGCTTTCTGAGCTGACGGTGCTTCTTCTGGACGACGACATGCGGCTTGTGACGATTGTCGGCCCGGGAGGAATCGGCAAGACGCGCCTCGCAGTGGAGGTCGCAGCTGCGCTGGTCCCGCAATTCCCCGACGGCGTCTTCGAAGTCGACCTGTCGCCGCTTGTTGACCCGTCGCAGCTCGCGCAGCACATCGCGCACGTATTCGGCGTCGCGGAATCGGCGGAACACCCGGTGGCCTACGGCCTCGCGCGCTATCTGGCCGAGAAGCGGATGCTGCTTGTGCTCGACAACTTCGAGCACCTTCTCTCAGATGCCCCATTCGTGGCTCACCTTCTGTCGCACACTGCATGGCTGACCGTGCTTGCGACAAGCCAGTCGCCTCTTCGCCTCCGGGGCGAGCGCGAATATGCGCTCGACGCACTCGGTGTCCCGGCTCCCGCGAGCAGGATGTCGCTCGACGACCTGAGTCGCGCGCCCTCGGTCGCGCTCTTTCTCGAGCGCGCGCGATCCGTCAAGCCGGCCTTTGCTCTCACGGAGGAGAACGCGGAAACGGTCATCGAGATATGCCGCCAACTCGACGGGCTGCCGCTTGCAATCGAACTCGCCGCGGCACGGGTGAAGCTGCTCGCGCCATCCGCCCTGCTCGAACGGCTCTCGAATGCCTTGACCCTGCTGACAGGCGGAGCGCGCGACCTGCCAGAGCGGCAGCAGACGATGCGGGCCGCGGTGCGATGGAGCTACGACATGCTCGACGATGCAGATCGGGCGCTGCTGCGCCGGGTTTCCGTCTTCGTTGGCGGATGCACGCTCCAGGCCTGCGAAGCTGTCTGCGGTGGCGAGGACGTGGACGTGCTCGAGGGCGTGGCCTCCCTCGTCAATAAAAGCCTCCTGGTCCAACGAGACCGGGACGGCGAAGCGCGGTTCCGGACGCTCGAAGTCGTACGCCAATTCGCGCTCGAGCAGTTGGAAGTCGGTGGCGAGGGCGAATCGGCGCGATTGCTTCACGCGCGCCACTTTCTGAACCTGGCCCTCGAGGCGGAGCCGAAACTGGTAGACCATGACGCGTTCGCGATCGCGATGCTCGAGCGCGAGCACGAGAACCTCACGTCGGCGCTCGGTCATCTGCTCGAGCAAGACGCCCCCGCGGGCGCGAGGATGGTCGTGGCGCTCTGGCGCTACTGGTACTTCCGGAGCCTCTTCTCGGAAGGGTTGAGTTGGGCAAGGCGCGCGCTCGCCGCCGAAGAGGCGGAGCCGCTCGAGCGTGCCTGGCTGCTGGCGGTGATCGGCGGCTTCGAGAGCCTCCTCGGGGAGCACACTGTGGCCGGCGAGCACCTCGATATGGCCGTAGCTGCCAGCCGGGTTCTCGCGGACAGGCGCGTGCTGACCCTCGCGCTCATCAACGCGGGAGTCAATTGCCTCAAACAGACCGGGATGCTCGCGCGAGCGCGCGCTTGCTTCGAAGAAGCGCTGTCGATCGTGCGCGCACTTGGGCAGGAAAACCTCGCCGGCACCGTTCTCATCAACCTGGCGGCCGTCGCCGATGCAGAAGGCGACCGCGCACGAGTGCGGGCCTATACGGAAGAGGCGCTCGGTCTCCGCTTGTTCGATCACAACAGGGCCGCGTGCTTGATGAACCTCGGCGACATCTTCGTGGAGGAGGGCGCCTTTGCCGACGCGAGACGATGCCTGAGGGAGGGGCTCGTACTCGCCGCACGGTACGGCGACAGGGCGCGCGCCGCCTTCGCGCTCGAAAGCCTCGCGGTCATCGCGCTGAGGGAGGGGACCCCGGCCCATGCGGCATTGCTATCGGGTGCCGTAGATGCGCTCTACGAGGCAACTGGGGGCGTGCGGACGTACACGAGTGACGAGCCCTGGGAACGCACGCTCGCGATGGTGAGGACGGCGCTCGAGCCGGAAGACTTCGAACTGGAATGGACGCGCGGCCGGGCCATGAGCTTCGAGGAAGCAGTCGCGGCAGCACTCGGCTAGCAGGCTTCGATAAGACAGCCGCGGCCAAGTCCTCTTTCACCCCGGAAGGCTCTGCGGTTGAGATCTCACTCTCCGAGCCTCCGAGACTCTGTGTCTCTGCGTGCGAAGCTCTTCTGAATCCTTGAGAGCTTCGCGCACAGAGGCGCAGAGGCCCCGAGACACGGAGGTGTCACGGCATATCAGTCGCCCGGTGATTCTCCGGCTGCCGGACCCTTGATCTGAACGGAGTGCCGCGTCCAATCGGCGTCGTTGCGATGCGGATAGTCCTCGCGGAAGTGACTGCCACGACTCTCCGTTCTCGCCAGAGCCGCTTGCGCAACCAGCCGTCCGAGCGTGACAAAGTTCCACGACGTCGTGTTGAGCGGTCGCGACGCTATCGCTCCGAGCTCGCCAATCGCCGAAGTGAGTCCTTCGGCCGTCCGCACGATTCCGACGCGCTCCCACATGATTCTCCGCACCTCGGCGCGGACTTCCTTGTCGATGCGCCAGTTCTGCGCCTCGCCGAAATCGCTGTCTGGCGGCTTTGCGTATTCCAGCGAGCGTGGCGCTTCGCGCGCCGCGGCCGCTCCGGCGCGCGCCCCGAACACAAGTCCCTCGAGCAGCGAGTTTGATGCAAGCCGGTTCGCACCGTGAACGCCCGAACAGGTCACCTCGCCGGCGGCATAGAGGCCGGGCACCGACGTCCGACCCTCCGTGTCCGTCCGGACGCCTCCCATGCAGTAGTGCGCTGCCGGGCTCACCGGAATCTGGTCCCGCGTGATGTCGACGTTGTAGAGCAGACAGGTCGAATAGATCCGCGGGAATCGCTCGCGCACGAAGTTTCGGTCCAGCGCCGTCATGTCGAGAAACACGCGCGAGGCCCCGGTCTTTCGCATCTCGAAGAAGATCGACCGGCTGACCACGTCGCGCGGCGCCAGCTCCGCACTTTCGTGATACTGCGGCATGAACCGTTCACCTGCATCGTTGCGCAGCACGCCGCCTTCGCCTCGGAGAGCCTCGGAGATCAGAAACCTCGGGGCACCGGACACATTCAGCGCCGTCGGGTGAAACTGCACGAACTCCATGTCTGACATCGAGGCTCCGGCACGGTAAGACATCGCCATCCCGTCGCCCGTCGCGACGTCGGGATTCGTCGTGTGCTCGTAGAGCTGACCCGCGCCGCCGGTCGCCAGCACGATGGCGCGCCCGTAGATCGCCTTGATGCGCTGCGACTCCGGATCGACGAACGTCACGCCGACGGCCCGGCCGTCCTTGAGGATGAGCGACTGAGTGCACGCGTGCGTGAGGTACTTGATCGAGTCGAAGTGCTTCGACCAGGCGAGAAGAGACCGACCGATCTCGCGTCCCGTCGAATCGCCGTGGGCGTGGAGGATTCTCCTCCGGGAGTGAGCGGCCTCCTGCGTGAACGCGAGCAATCCCTCGTCCCGGTCGAACTCCGCACCGTGATGGATGAGCTCGAGGATATAGCGAGGTCCCTCCTCGACTAGCACCTTGACGGCGTCTTCGTCGCAGAGTCCCGCACCTGCATCGAGCGTGTCCTGTACGTGCAGTTCAATGCGGTCGTCGTCGTTAAGGACGACGGCGATGCCGCCCTGCGCGTACTGCGTGTTCGATTCGTCGATCTGGTCCTTCGTGAGAACCGTCACGCTTCCGCTCGGTGCAAGCGAGATCGCGGCACGCAGACCGGAAATACCGCTGCCAACCACGATGAAATCGGTATGAACTGGCTCGGTCATGGCGGCGATTATAGTCACGCCGCTCGATTGCGCGACCCGTCAGCGACCGTCGAGCCACGATCGTCGCCGCGCGACAATGGCGTTCGCGGCGCCGTCCTTCCGCCGGATCGAGCATCGGAAGATCGACTGTGGCGCCGGAATGGTCAGGTTCACGGCGTCGCCGTCGCGCAGTACTCGAATGCTGACGGGTTCAACTCCGCCCCTGCCGAACAGCTCACGCGCCGCGGCAACCGTCGCCACGGCATCTCCGATGCGAACGATCACATCGTCGCGTCGCAGGCCGGCCGACGACGCGGCTCCGTCCTCGTCGATCGATCGTACGCGAATGCGGCCGTTCCCTACGTCGAGCCGAATGCCCCCATCAAAACTCTCGTACCGGCGCTCTCGATCGAGCTCGAGGCCCACGGCCGCGAAGGCCGTGTCGTAGTCGAGCTCATCTGTTCCCGACACGAACCTGGCGAACCACGGGCCGAAGTCGGACCCGGACACCTCGTTGACGGCAGCCAGAAAATCCGCGCCGGTATACCCCTTGCCCTTGTAGTAATACGTCTCAGCCTTTGCGTCGACGAAGAAGCGCGACCACATGAGTCGGAACACATCGTCGAGCGAGCGCCGGCCTTCTGTCCGGCCACGAATTTCGAGGTCGAGCAGCAGACCGAGCACGGCGCCCTTGTTGTAGTAGTCCACCGAAATCTTCGCCGCATTCGTGCGCTGCTTCGGAAACGTCGCGAAGTAGAGCCAGGTATCGAAGCTCGCCTGCTCCGCGGACGTGCGGGACCGGCCCGGCGTGTTCTCATGCCTCGCGACGATCTCGGCAACAGCCTCGAAATAGTCGTCATCGCTCTCGAGACCGGCACGACGAAGGAAGAGATCGCTGTAGTAGCTCGTGATGCCCTCGGCAATCCAGAGGCTCGTCGTGTAGTTCTCACGCGTGTAGTCCCACGGACCAAGCTCGAGCGGACGAATGCGCTTCACGTTCCACTGATGAAAGAACTCGTGAGCCGTCACCCAGAGGAGCCCTTCGTAGGCGTCGCTGGCGTCGAGCGGGTGGGGACGGACAATCGATGTCGACGAGAGGTGCTCCATTCCGTCCGAGGCGTCATTGCCGGGCGCGAAGTAGACGAGAAACGTGTAGCCGTCGAGATCCGGCGGAGGCCCGAGCAGCGCGTTCTCGGCCGTGACGATTCGCTCGACGTCGGCGACATATCGATCGACCGATCCGGTTCGCGACCCGAACTGCTGCACGACGACCCGGTATTCCACGCCGTCGACGCGGAACACCCGGGCCTGGAGATTCGGGGCTATGGCGGTCGGCGTGTCGATGAGCAGGTCGTAGTTCTCGAAGTCGAACGCACTCTGGCCGGGGGTGCGAGATCGCGCGTTGATCACTTTCCACCCGGCGGGGGGTTCGATGACGAGCCGGAGGGGATCGGGCTTGTGGCCGACGAGCGAAACGAAGACGCTCGCGCCGTTCACGCTCGCGTGCCGATCATTGAGCTGGCTGAACGTTCCGGAGAGGTTGTTGGCGTAAACACGGTACGAAAAGACGACGTCGCCGGTCGGCGTCGCCTCGACTCTCCAGGTCTGCTTGTCGGTCTTGACGATGCGAAGCGGATGTCCGACTCCGTCGACAGCGGTCACGTCCTGTACGTTTCGGGCGAAGTCGTAGATGACGTAGCGGCCCGGCGACCACGCCGGCATCTGGAACTCGACGGCCTGCGTGCCGATTTCCCGTGCCGCAACCGTCACCTCGAGAAGATGGTTCGAAGGCTCCGGCATCCGAAGCGTGTAGACGAGCTTCGGCGCGCGATCCTGCGCCCGCGTGCCGATCGGAGCGATCGGCGAGCAGGCGAAAAGAAACAGAAGCAGGAAAACACTGCGGACCACGCGACGCATTGGCGCAGTTTACTTGCATTGCGGTCCTACGTCTCCGTGTCTCTGTTCCTCAGTGCCTCTGTGTGCGAAGCGTCTTGAGAGCTGCGCACGCAGAGACACTGAGGCACGGAGCCACAAAGTGCGAGAATCACGCGTCCGCCGCGTTCGTTCATTCGGACCGGGGCTGCAACCGACCCAGGAGGAACCATGTCAACACGACCCCTACGCGCAGCGCTTCTTGCGCTCGTGCTCGGCTTTGCCGCGGCCACGAGCACGAATGCCGGTACTGGCGACGATCTTGCCCATTTGACGGTCTATGACGCCGGCATCGCCGAATTCCTGGAGATGCGCACCGTCGAACTTCAGTCCGGACTCAACACTCTTGAATGGCGCAGCCTCATGCCGAAGGCGTATTTGCGGACGCTTCGTGTCACGGCGGCCGATGCCGAGGTTATTCGGCAGGACGTCACCATGGACGGCGCCGAGGTGAAGGGTGAGAAGACCGCCGTGCTCCACCTTCAGATCATGAACCGCGGCGCCGCCGGCCCGCGGCGCATCCTCGTGGACTATCTGGCGCCGAGCGTGACCTGGCAGAGCGACTGTGCGCTCGTGCTCGACCCGGGTCCGAACGGCGCGCCGCCGACAATGGCGTCGCTCGACGTGTGGCTCTCGGTTTTCAACTCTACCGGACTCGACCTTCGGGCAGGATCGCTCGACCTCGTAGCCGGAGAGATCAATCTCGTCGACGGCGGCGGCGCTTACGAGTCGCGCCGCGTCGCGCAGTACCAGGTGAACATGCAGAGCAATGCCGTTTACGCCGGCGGCGACGAGGCCCCGGGCGATGCCTCGACGACGGTCACGGGTTTGTCCGTATTCAACCGGCTCGCGCTCGGCAAGGGCATCGTGCTCAACGCGAACAATGCGATGAGCCGCTTTCCGCTGATGCAGCGGACGAAACTGGGCGTCGAGGAGCGGAAGGTCTTCGAGAACGCCTACAACCTGCAGACGTTCGGCAGGAACGGGTTCACTCTGCTGCCCCGTGGCCTCGACGTGCGACTCGTTTCGAAGAACACGACCGGCGTGCCGATACCCGCCGGTGTGGTGACGGTCTACGCGAAGACCGGCGACCTGCTGCAGATTGTCGGACAGGACCGCATCGGTCTGACGGCGGAGGCGGCCGAGTTCACGGTCGGTCAGGGACGATCGGCAACGCTCTTCGGCTCGCGCCGGATAGTCGAGCGCAAGACGTTTGCCGACGTCATGTCGGGAGGCGGTCGCCGCGAGCGCCTCGTGACGAAGATCGAGGTCGTGCTGACGAACCGGGGTACGCTGGCCGCCGACGCCTTCGTGCGCGAGGGCATCGAGCCGTTCGACGAGAACCGCTGGTCGTTGCTCGAGAGCACACACCAGTCCGAGACGCTCGGCGCCAACACGATCCAGTTCAAGGTCCAGGTGCCAGCCGGCGGAAAGACGGTTGTGAGTTACACGGTTGAAACCAAGTAGAGGAAAGGCTTTGCGCCGGAGCCGGTTTCGGTAAGACTGGCCCCGCGCTTCGGCGCCAAGCTCACCTTGGAGGCACTTGAATGATCGCGAAAGTTCTGCGCCTGATCGCGCTCCCGTTGGTTCTCTTGGTCTTGTGGACAGTCTTCCGATTCACGATCGGCGTCCTGGGGGTACCCTACGCGCCGCGCGGGAACGCGATGTTCTCCGTCTTCGGCCTGACGCTCATCTCTTGCATCTACTACGGCGCGCTCTCGAAGAATCTTGCCGGTTTCGGATGGGGAGGCACGGCCCTGACGGGCTACGCGCTCGGTCTCGCGGCTCAGATCCTCATTTTTGCCGCAACACTGGTGACCTACCTCGCGGGGCAGGAAGGCGTGTCGTACTTCACTCACTGGGACGCGCTCAATGTGGCTGAAGGCACGATGGTGCCGATCTCGCAGGCAATGACGTCACGCGCGGTCGGCCTGCTACTGGGACCGCTGATGCCGGTCATTTGTGCGCTTATCGGCCGCCTGCTGGCACCGCTCGTCCCGAGTCCGGCTTCTAGGGCCTAGGCCCGGACGCATTGCCGTTCGTCGCGGAGACGCCGAGATCGGCGAGTCCGCGACGGGCGAGCGCGTTCTGTGGGTCGATCGCGAGCGCCCGCTCGAACGAGGCGCGGGCCTTGTCGACGACCGGCGGCTTGCGCAGCGCGTACGTCGAGCCGAGCGCGGCGTGAACACCGGCGCTGCCTGGCGCGATGACGATGGCGCGCTCGTAGGCAGCGCGTGCGGCATCGAGCCTCGAGGCATCGCCGGCCGTGTTTCCGCCCTCGAGCGCCGTCGCAAAGTTCGCGTCACCGAGACCGACGAGCGCCTCGGCGTTTTTCGGCTGGATGGCGACGGCGCGCTCGTAGTAGTGAATCGCGTCCGACGGTCGGCGCGAGATCCGCAGCAGCGCCTCACCCATCTTGAACTGTGCCTCGAAGTCGTCCGGCCGTGCGTCGACGGCGGCCATGGCGCGTCGAAGTTCCTCATCAGAGAGTCCGCCTGTCGGGCTGTCAGAGTCCGCTGCGCTCGTCGAGCCCTCCGTCGCCTGAACGGGAGCCTGCATAGCGGTTGGAGCCGGCCGGCCCGGCGTCATGTTGTTGGCGACTGTGAACCCGATCGCCGCGCCGATGGCGAACCCGATCGCCATACGCAGGATTGCTGGTCCGGGACTGCTGTCGGCCATCGGCGGTGCGGGCTCCGGTGCTACGAGAGACTCGAGAAGTAGTTGTTGACAGGGAGCGGGTCTGTAAGCCGAATTCTGTCCCCGCCCCGAAGAGCGAGTGACGGTCATTCATCTAGGCCGGGGATTGCTCCACCGGCTCGAGCGACCTACCCGGAGGTCGTGTCCTCGCCCCGAAGGGTCTGGCACTTGGACGGGCCGTCCTGATGACGCCTCCCTATTTGGTCTTGCACCGCGAGGAGTTTACCTAGCCGCCGAATGTCGCCACCGGCGCTGGTGGGCTCTTACCCCACCGTTTCACGCATCACCTGATCCCTCTTGCGAGGGCCATCGGCTGACTTGTTCTCTGTTGCACTTGTCGTCGGGTCACCCCGCCTGGCCGTTAGCCAGCCCGCAGCCCTGTGGTGTTCGGACTTTCCTCCCGTCTCCGGAGCCGAAGCCCCATCGACCGGCGACCGTCCGACCCACTCCCTGTCAACGCGAGGACTATAGCAGACGCGGCCTCTGAGTCTCCGTGCCTCCGCGTCTCTGCGTGCGAAGCGTTTGAAGAGCTTCGCACGCAGAGACGCGAAGGCACAGAAGCACGGAGGGAACCGGCTACCCCGAGAACGCATCCACGAAGGTCTTCATCATGTATGGATTGTTCGACTTGATCCGCCCGCTCAGGAAGTCGCCTACACCCGGGTAGTGATGCCCGTTGTAGATCTTGAGGAACATCTCCTCCGATGTCTTCACGAAGCAGTCCGCATCCTCGACGGTCTTGCCTCGCTCGACCGAGCATTGCTCGGCATCCACGACGACAGTCCACTTGTGGTCGTCGATCGAGAAGTAGAACGAGTGCCTTTCCCGTACCACGCCGGGCTTGAACGTAGATCCAAGGCTGGCGAAGATTTCCTCGACCGAATCCGACATGTTCGACCTCCGACACTGGTATCGCTCGACCACGCGCGACGTCGGTTATAGCCTGCGAGTGGGGTCCCGGCAAGGACGAAGCCCCTTGCCTCCGCCTTATGTCCCGCACCGTGTTTCGCTTGCTTGACTCCTCCGCGTCCGATGCTATTCTAGGCGCCGTATTCGTTCCTGCCGACGATCGACCGCAATCCCGCGGCTCGCGGCAGCTTCCACTGGGCTCCATTTCCGATTCGCATACCGATAGCTTCTTGAAACGGGCATCCCTGCCCGCAACAGTGAGGTCGCCATGATCGTCAGACGTTCCCGTCTCAGCGTCGGCTCCGTGTCCGTGCGCGTGGTATTTGCTGTCGGCGCTGCCGTCGCCCTGTGCCTCGGCCTCGTGCCGGCTCGCGCACAGAACAATGGTTCGAAGCCGGTGGCACACGACCGGTCGGTTCGCGTCATCCAGGGCAAGCCGAAGGTCGTCAAGCTCAAGGGCAAGGCTTCGTCTGCCGGACAGAAGGACATGACCTTCGAGGTGACGGGCTTTCCGCAGCACGGCTCGTTGACGACCGTCGACGGCGAGAAGGGTAAGGTGACCTACGAGCCGGACGCCGGCTTCAGTGGCGAAGACCGCTTCACGTTCACGGTGCACGACGGCGTCGCCACTAGCGATCCCGCGGTCGTGATTCTCAACGTCTACAAGCGCGGCGACGTCCCGACCGGTCCGATGCTGTCCGCCGACGAGGTTCGCGCCGTCGTCCAGAAGGCCGCGACGAGCATCAGCGACTCGAGCACCGTCGTTGCCGTCGTTGATCGCGCCGGGCGTCCGCTCGCGGTGTATCGCCGCAGCGGGGCCAACAAGAACGACATCGAGCGCGCGCTGGCACTCGCCCGGACGGGCGCGTTCTTCAGCAACGACATGGCGCCGCTGTCCTCGCGAACGGTCCGAACGCTTGGCGGAGTGCATTTCCCGCCGGGAATCCGCGACACGGGCCCGTCGGACCTCTACGGCATCGAGCTTACGAATCGCGGCTGCGATTTCAACGTCACCTACAACTCGGGCAAGGAATACCCGGTCTACACGAATCTCGACGGAACGGGACCGAGTCTCGGCATCGGCACGGGCAAGCCGGACTTCTTCGACAACGAGGGTCGTCTCGTCGATCCGGGCGGCTTCCCGATCTACAAGAATGGTCGCGTCTCGGGCGGCATCGGCGTCACCGTGGCGCCGCCGGGCAACTTCGGCACACAGGGAGTATCTCCGCAGGTGACGGCGGCCGAGTTTGCGTCGTTCCAGGCTTCGCTCGTGCTTGGCGGTCCGCCGCTTCCTCTGCCTCCGCCCGGACGCGTCATCCTTGGCGGAATCGAGCTTCCGTTCTCGCCGTTCCTCGACGCCATGGAGAAGGGCGAGACCATCCAGACGCCGAGCGGCGCGGGAAATGGCGTCGGGTCGTTCGACGCAAGCCGCTTCGTCTTCGGGCCGGTCTCGGGCGGATTCGCAGCTGATGGCTGGCTCGTCGGCCCGATGTCGGGCTCGCGGCTTTCCGCTCAGCAGGTCAACCAGATCATCATGAATGCGGTCAACGAGGCCAAGCGCACTCGCGCCGCGATTCGTCTCCCGCTCGGCTCGCCAACCTCGATGGTCATCGCAGTCGGGGACCTCGACGGGACCATTCTCGGCGTGTTCCGCATGCAGGACTCGACGATCTTCTCGATTGACGTCGCGATCACGAAGGCGCGCAACGTTGTGTGGTTCAGCCTCGACGGCTCTCGCGATCTGCCGGGCGTTCCGTACGGGACGGCAATCACGAACCTCACGCTCTATTACGGCGGGCAGCCCTTCTTCCCGATCGGCATCAACAACAGCGATCCGGGTCCGTTCTACGACCTCTTCCTTCGTGACGCGGCAAGTCCGTGTACGCAAGGCAGCCAGCCGCGCAACGACAACCAGAGCGGCATAGTCTGGTTCCCCGGCTCGGCGCCGCTCTACAGCGGCAATCAGGTCATTGGCGGCCTCGGCGTGTCGGGCGATGGCGTGACACAGGACGACGTCGTTACGTTTGCCGGGACGATTGGCTACGAGGCTCCGCTCGAGATCCGCGCCGATCAGGTCATCATTCGCGGCATCCGACTCCCGTATCTGAAGTTCAACCGGAATCCGAACCTTCCGTAAGGCGGGCGGTCCGAACTAGACAACCGGAATATTACCGATGCTCACCCGGCCTTCTACTGCTCTGCTGACCGCCGCCCTCTTTGCCGGCGGCGTCTGGACGCTGGCGCAGACCAAGCCGGCGGATCCCCCTGCCGCGAAGCCCGCGGCGGCTCCCCAGGCCAAACCCACCCCCAAACCGGCCCCCCCGAAACCGGGCGTGCCGAGCAAGGGGCCTGCGGTTCGGTTCCTCCACGAGCATCACTCCGGGCAGGTGCCGGTTCCTGGCAAGAAGGGCGTTACGCGCGAGCTGACCTGCGCCATGTGCCACGCGTCGTCGGTCGCGCAGCCGGACACGAACAAATACCCGGGTCCGGACCTCATCAAGTATCCCGAAACGGCGAAGCTCGCGATGACCGGCGACAAGGTCAACAAGCTTGGCTTCCCGAAGTCACATTCCGCGTGCATTGAGTGTCACAGTGAAATCCGGCCTGGGTCGACGAAGATGTGCGGGATGTGCCACCAGTCGATCGCGAAGCTCCGGGTGTTCCCGAACCCGGACGTCGAGCTGTCGCAGTTCGCCGACCGCTATTCGCACAAGGCGCACAAGGACTACTTCGACGGCAATCCGGAACCGGCGAAGGTGACCGCTTCGCACCGCGTGACGGACGCATCCTTCACGCCCGTTCGCCTCGCGGCTCCGGTCGCTGCGGTGGAGAAGGGCCTTCGCTGTCTGGAATGTCACGTTCCCGAGGCGAAGGGCGCGAAGATGAGACTGCCGCAGCACGATGGCTGTTTCGTGTGCCACGCCAAGACAAAAATCGTTCCCGAGAAGGCCGACAGCTTCTGGAACAAGTGCACCGGTTGCCACGCGAACATCGAGGCGAACAAGCCGACGATCGACGCGGCATTGAAGCCGCCGAAAGATGCGGCCCACGCCGTCGCGGCGATGATATTGCCGATCCGTTACGTGATCACTCCGACGGGACCGCGAAATCCGGCGTTCTCGCACGCGAGCCACGCGACGATGAAGCCGGACACCGGAAAGAGCGCCGGAAAGGCACTCGAGGGCAGGGCATCCTGTCTTTTCTGTCACACTTCGGCGGAGCGCGCGTCGACCCGAATACAGATGACGGCGTTCGCTGTGAAGAAGACTGATCCGCAGCTCACTCAGCCGCCGGCAACGGCTTGCAACGTCTGCCACGTTCACGCAAAGCAGATGGTGATTGCCGCGCCTGGAAAGACGACACAGTGTCTCGTATGCCACACGAAGCAGGATGCGGCCAAACCGGTGCCGGCGAATCACCTTCCTCCGGAGGAGGCCAAGCCGGCTGCCAAGCCAGCGGAAGCCCCGAAGCCGGCTGCTGCCGACCCGAAGCCCGCAGCGCCTGAGGCCAAGCCTCCGGCAGCGGATCCCGCGCCGAAGCCGCCCGCGGTGTCCCATCGCGAAATGCGACTCGTGCCGTAATCAGTCTTCCATCCTCGATCGTCCGGGAACCCACACGATGAGCCGAACTCCCAAACTCTTCGCCGCCGCGCTCCTGCTGGCCACTGCCGGCTGGCTCGCCATAGGGACCCAGGCACAGTCCGGGGCCCCGCCAGCCACTCCGCCGGGATCCGGGGCGCAGGGGGCAAGGTCTGGGACTACAGCAGCTTCGAGCACAAGGAGCACGAGGCAGCGCTGGCTTCGACTGGCCAGACGGCAATCTCATGCGACGTCTGTCACAAGCGAGAGGTCGCTGACACGCAACTCTTCTACCCGGGACACGACGCGTGCATTCAGTGCCACGTGACCCAGTTCACGACGACGTCTTTCCAGATCTGCGCGATCTGCCACACCGACGTTGCGAAGGACGGCAAGGCGCTCAAGCCGTTCCCGGCCGACCGCACGGAATATGGCGTGCGATTCGACGGCGCCCAGGGCAAGAGCCAGCATCAGGTGCACATGGACGTGCCGATGCCTGACGGCTCGAAAGTGACGTGTGTTGTGTGCCACGCAAACCGTGGCGCGAATCAGGCGTTTCCCGCGCACGCGGAGTGCTACATCTGCCACACGCCCGGTGCGAATTCCGCCGCGGCGAAGCCCGAGCTGTCGAACTGCGCCGTGTGCCATCCGGGACCGACAGAGCCGAACAGCGAGATGAAACGCCTGATCGCGACGAGGAAAAACGATGCGCTGCCGTACCGATTCCGGCACATCGACCACACTCGCGCGCTGGGGACCGGCTGCATGGATTGTCATCGTGTCACGCAGGATATTCATGTCCTGTCGTCGGGCACGAAGGAACACCGCGCGAAGCCGGCGTTCAACTGCTATGAGTGCCATCGGGCGGGCGGGCGCTCGAAGATCACCGAGACCGGATGCGGAGCCTGCCACGGCATCATGGTGTTCCCGCCGATGTAGCCGGGCGCTGCCGCGCATCTCCGTGTCTCTGCGGCTCGGTGTCTCCGCGTGCGTAGCTCTTGTTCAAGAGCTTCGCACACGGAGACACGGAGGCACAGAGACACCGAGGACTGACATTGCGGCCATCCACGCCCGATAGGAGGTCTCCAAGTTGACATTCTTCAAGATGCACCCCTAGCATGCCGGGAAGGTCGCACCAGCGTCCCCCAAGACCGGACCCAACGAAACAGGCGGAGGCCACGCGAACGACGTAGTTCGCGTCGTAGCTCCGCTACCGACATGGCTTCTGCCATTGTCGAGGGCATCACTTCCTAGCCGGAGACCAGACTCGATGAAATTCAAGGCCGCCTTCTGCGCTTGCACGCTCGTCCTCCTCGTCGGGCTTTCCATTCACTACGCCGTTTCGACGTCGGCATCGGCCCCCGTGCAGGCCAAAACCGATTATTCGAAGGGCTACCCTCCCAAGGCGCCTGGCGCGTCGCACCTCGACCTCCCGAATCCCATGCCGCTCGGCGACCCCGCAACCAGCGATCAGTGGGGACTCGACGACAAGTGGGGCATCTCTAACCTCACGCACCAGAACCACACCGAGAAGTACAAGGTCTCGTGCTTCACGTGCCACCACACCAACGGCAAGGAAAATGCAGCAATCAACGAAGACGTCGAGCGCTGCGTGAACTGCCACAAGGCCGAAGGTGACGAGAAGAACCCGTCCAACGCGGACGGCGAAGAACTGAACGTCAAGAACGCTTTCCACATCGGAGTCGCTGGCTGCATCAACTGCCACGAGGCCGAAATGAAGAAGAACCCGAACTCGACGGCTGTGACGTCGTGCGCGGGTTGTCACAAGGCTAAGTAAGTCCGTCCCGGGGAGCCGCGATCGCGGCGCGGCTCCCGGTTCCGGACGGACGATCTGGTAGCATCATGAACCTATGACGACGTCCCGAAACCCGGATCTCGAACTCTCTGCTGAAAAACTACCTGCTCCCGTGGCGACCGCGAACAAGCCCGGACTTCTGGACCGGATCCTCAGGCGACTGAGCTCGGTCCCGTTCGGTATCTCAATGCTGATCCTGCTCATCCTCATGAGCATGACCGGCATGTTGATCATGCAGATCAACGTCGACGGGTTCGACAAGTACTACGCGTCGCTGACGCCGTCGAAGCAGATCATGTACACGGACCCGATCGTGCGCGTCCTGCGAAACTGGACCGGCGCCGAGCTCCGCGAGCTGAACATCCTGTCGCTCGTGGACATCTACAGGTCGTGGACGTTCATCGCGCTTCTGGCGGTCCTCAGCCTGAACATCGTCCTCGCTTCGATTGATCACTTTCCCGGTGCCTGGCGGTACGTGCGGAAGAAGAAACTTTCGGCGACCCGGCAATACGCCAAGACGCGAGACTTCAACGCCGTCCTTCCCGGCGACGGCGCCGGGGACGAAGCTCTGCGCGTGGCAGCCGCGTGTCGATCCGTCGGGATGAAGCCGACGATCACGCACGAAGGCTCTCGCGCAACCGTCTTCGCCGAGCGTAACGGATGGAATCGTCTCGGCGCGTATTTCGTCCACGTGGGTCTTCTGACGATCTTCGTGGCCGGGTTCGCGACCGCGAAATTCTCGTTCAATGGCAGCATGACCCTGCAGCCGGGCGGTGAGTCGGCGACCATACAGGGGCTCGTCTACGATCTCGACAAGGTCAAGGTCGGACAGTTCGCGCTGCCGTTCCTCGTCGAGTGCACCGACATCCAGCAGACGCTCATCCGCAAGGAAGGATCCCTGGAGGCCAACAACACCGTCGACTGGTTCACACGCATTCGCATAACGGATCAGCAGCTTGGTCAGACGATGGACGGCGATGTCCACATGAACAAGCCGGTGGACTATCGCGGCTATCGGTTCTTCCAGTCGAGTTACCAACCGGTGGCCAAGGCGCGCGCGGTGACCCTCGATCTCACGCCAATGGGCGGCCAGACCGAATCGGTCACGTTGATGCGCGGCGAGGTGGCAACCCTGGCCGACGGCACGAAGGTCCGGTTTGCAGACTTCATGGGAAATTCGAAAGCCGGGCCGGGAGGCGAGGACTACACTGACCCCGTGGCCCGTGTTCAGGTCCTGGCACCGGGCGCAACCGAACCCGCCAGCGTCGATGTGCGTCCGGCCTCCGCGACCGCCGCCGTCACGGCCTCCGGCCTGCAGGCCGTTCTGACCGATTTCGAGAAGGTGGGCGCCAGCCATACCCTCTCGGTGCAATACGATCCGGGCGCGTGGATTTTCTACATAGGCTCGGTACTCCTGATCGCGGCGCTCTCTTCGGTTTTCTTCGCGTCGCACCAGCGTGTGTGGGTTGTCATGGATAGGGATGCCGACGGTCAGCGCAAGCTTTTCGTCGGTGGTCACACGAATCGGAACCGTCCGGCCTTCGGCCGACGATTCGCAGAACTCGTTTCGGCACTCGGCGGTCCGACAACGGGTCGTGAGGAGAAGTCATGAGCACCATCAGTCCAGTCGACATCAGGGTCCTTCCGGGCCGTAACCTCGGACCAGCTGCGCGCCTGCTCGAATGGGCGCCGGTTGTGGTCCCGATTCTTGCTGCCCTCCTGATCGTCTACGCGCGCCTGCAGTTTGGGGAGACGAAGTTCCTCTACGACGGATCGCTCATCGTACTTGCGCTGATCTGTTACCTGTTCGCCGCGATCATCGGCCTGATGGAGCTCTACGCGGACCGGCAGGTGCTCGGACGATGGGGACTGTGGATGGCTGCTACCGGCCTCGGCTTCAATGCCGCGGCATGGGGTACGCGGTGGATCGCGGCCGGCGACCGGGAAGGCTGGATCCGCTGGGCTTTCCGCTACGTTCCGTTCGCGAACCTCTACGACCTTTCTATTGCCTTCGCGATGGGAGCGGCGCTTGCCACGGTCGTCATCTGCCGCAAGAAGGAAGCGCGTGTCGTCATGGGCGTCTCCATGCTCATGGCCGCGCTCATCATTACGCTCGCCATCTTCCTTGGACGCGAGTTCATCGACCTGCCGCCGGTGCTCGACAGTTACTGGCGTCCGATACACGTCGGCATAGCCTCGCTCAGCTACGGTGTCGTGCTCGTCTGTTTCAGTATCGCCACGCTCTACCTGATCAAGGACGGGTTCAAGATTGAAGCGATGGGAGTCTTCGTGGCTCTCACCGGGCTCGGCATCTACACCTTCATCAATCGCGCGGACCTGCTCTTTACGGCGGCCTACGGGATGAACGTCATCCTCACCGATCCGGCCAGTGGCCAGCGAGCTCCGCTCCCGCTTCGCGCAACGATGCCCCTTGTCGGACCGTTGATGATCGCCGCGCTCGTGCTACTCGTCGTCGCGCTCGTCATTCTGGCCCGAGACCTCTACGCCGACCAGACCACGAACCGAAAACACGCGTTCAGAGCCATGGGAGCCTCGTTCCTCCTGCAGGTGGCTTCGATCGGCGCCATCATCTACCAGATGGGCGCGCTCAAGGGGAATCTCGCGTCCACAATCAACGTCGCCTCGCAGTCTGCTTACCCGAAGGTGGCCGAGTGGCTCGGTGGCGCTCCGGCGTCGCAGGCGAACCAGTGGCTCGTCGCGAACAACAAGGATCTGACCGTCACCATGAACTCGAATCCGGTGGAGCTCGGCGCGTTGTTCACGCTCGCCGCGCTGACCGGGCTCGTGCTCATCTTCGCCTTCCGCACCGAACGCGTCGTCGAGCGCCTGCCGGCCCTCGATCGACTCGATGACCTCATGTACAAGACCGGTGCGATCTCGTTCATCGGCCTCGCCATGCTCCTAATCACGGGTGCCGTCTGGGCGAACGAATCCTGGGGACGCTACTGGGGCTGGGACTCGAAGGAGACCGGAGCGCTCGTTGCGTGGCTGGCGTATGCAGGCTTCCTGCACACTCGCATCGCACACGGATGGACGGGACGCCGCAGCGCGTATTTCGCGATCGTCGGCTTCCTCCTCGTCATATTCACGTACCTCGGCGTCAGCTACCTGTTGCCGGGACTTCACTCTTACGCTTGAGGCCAGGTTCCGATGTCTGACGAGAAAGCTACTCCGCCGTCCACTATCGAGAATGAGCTGTTGCGGGCACGGCTCGAAACGCAGAAGAAGGACAAGCTCGTTCACCTGCTCATCGGCCTCGTCGCAGGCCTCGTCGTGGGCTTTTTCGGCGCCAACTGGCTGAACGCCAGCGCCGTTCCCGCAACACAGACGGCTGCTGCGGCCGGCGCGGCCGCGGACGACCACGAGGGCCACAATCATCCGCCGGGCGAGCACCCGGCGGATGACGCCGGTGCCGCAATGCCCGAGGTTCAGGCTAAGCTGAAGGCGGCCGACGAGAATCCGACGAACTTCGAGGCGCAGATGGAAGCGGCCGCAATGTTCCATCGCATCAAGAACGACGACCGGGCAGTCTTCTACCTGAAGCGCGCGCACGAGTTGCGGCCGGACGATTATGACGCGCTCGTAATCCTCGCGAACAAGACGTTCGACGTCGGACTCTACGCCGACGCGAAACCGCTCTACGAGAAGGCGCTCTCGATCAAGCCGGACAAGGTGGATGTGCGGACCGATCTCGGGACGACGCTTTTCCAGCTCGGGGATCTCGACAAGGCCATCGAACTGTTCGAGGGTTCGCTGAAGATGGATCCGAAGCACGAATACACGCTTCAGAACCTCGTCGTGGTGTCGATACAGAAGGGAGACAAGGCGCGGGCTGAGGATGCGCTCGTGCGGCTCGCCGCCGTCAACGCCAGCAATCCCGCGCTCGGACCCCTTCGGAAGAGCCTCGAAGAGCTCAAGACGACGGGCAAGATCCCGACGCACTACGGGGGCCGGGAATCGGTCGCCACGATGCACGCCACCTTCCATGTCTCGCCGGCGCCGTGCACGAAGCCGCTGCGGGGTGGTGGGGTGTCGCGCGCGCGGGTGCAGGGCTGCCGGGCGCGGGCGGGGCCCGGGCGGGGGGGCCCCCCCGGCTGTCCGCCGACGGGCTTGGCACGCGGCACGGGCGCCGGGGGCGTACCTCGGGCCGCATCTTCCTGGCGACGACGCTCGCTGTCTCGGACCTCTGTCGGACGGGATTGACTCCTCCCACACCATTCGGCTTTGCATGCGGGTGCCGTGGTATCTCTCCTGCATCTTTCCTGGCACTGACGTTCGTCGCTTCGGTACATCCGAACCGGCTCCTCCACATCCTCACTCGATCGTCCGCTGCTCACCAGCGCGGAGTATCGGGAGGTTTCATGCCCCAAGAACTTGAGCAACGGCGAGCCGTCCTCGAGGCGATACAGAGCGTCGCCGCCATCAAGGACATCACCGCGCAGCATGACGGTCACTTCGAACACGAAATCGACCTCGAGGTCATCGTCTACGGCCGAAACTACAACGGCAAGAAGGTCGGTCCGTACGTCCGGCTACTCGTCTACTCCGATGGCGAAGAGGTCATGCGCGAGGGCGAGTGGGGCGGAAACACCTTCTACGTCGTGGTCGAGGGAAAGGCCGACATCTACGTCATGTCGGACGGACAGGAGGCGCGCGTCGCCCAATTGTCGGCCGGCGACATCCTCGGTGAGATGTCCATCCTTGCAGGTGTACCGCGGTCCGCGACCGTGCGCGCTCCGGCGGGCGGGACGGTCAAGATGCTCGAGGTCCAGCGCCCGGCACTGAGACTCCTGCGCAAGCTGCCGAATTTCGGCGAGGCCCTCGATCACTCGTACCGCCATCACGGCCGAAGCCAGATCGTCCAGGTCCTCAGCACCGTCGGACAACTCAGTCCCGACATCATCCGGCAGCTCGAAGCGATCTCGCAGTTTCGCGTCTTCGGCAAGGGCCACGTGCTTTTTCACCCGGGTGAGCCGATCAAGCGCATCTATGTCGTGAAGTCCGGCTGGCTCCGCCTTTCGCCGCAGCAGCAGACCTCGGTCCTCGTTGCACCCTCCGGTGACGGGAAAGTCGCCTGGGGCGACAGGCCGAAATGGGAGACTCCGTCTCCGGACAGCTACTTCGGTCCGGCGCACGCCTTTGGACTCGAAGGCGTGGCGGCCGAAGCGAAATGGCAGTACACGGGCGTACTGCTCGGCCGCACCGAACTGCTCGAAGTGTCGATTGCCGAGCTCCGGAACCATCCCGAACTGATCAACGTCGTCGGCAACTCGCTTCGGACACTCGGGATCAAGGCCGGCACGGTCAAGCAGGCGACGCCGGCGCCCGTCGCCGCATCGCAGCGCGAGCTCATCGCCACTGGGGTAGTCGACGGCACCAACCTGCTGCTCATGGACATGGAGCTGTGCGTGCGGTGCGGCAACTGCTCGCTCGCCTGCCAGCACCAGCACGGCAACTCGCGTCTCCTTCGCCGCGGCATCTCGATTACTCGGCCAACGAAGATCAAGAAGAACGCGCCGATCCAGTTCCTCCTCAATCCTTCGGTCTGCATGCACTGCAAGGATCCGGAGTGCATGACGGGATGTCCGACCGGTGCCATCAGCCGTTACACGGGCGGGTACGTCGACATCACCAAGGAAACCTGCATCGGGTGCGGAGATTGCGCGACGCAGTGTCCATACGATGCGATCTCGCTCATCGCGCGCCGCGGCAAGCCTCCCGCGGCCGAGTCGATGATCAGCAAGTGGCTCAGCATCGCGCCGCCGCCGGCGCCGCCCTCGGTGGAGGAGGTCGACGACCTGGTTGCCGTCAAGTGCAACCTCTGTTCGAACACGCCGCTCAATCCGAAGGGGGCGAAATCGCGCGCCTACAGCTGCGAAGAGAACTGTCCGACCGGAGCGCTCCTGCGCGTCGATCCGGCGGCGTACTTCGAAGAGATCGGCAACATTCAGGGCGTCGTGTTCCGCGACGAGACACATCGTCTCGAAGCACACCTCACATACCGACCCGAAGAAGCGGCTGCTTCACGCGCTGGGCATCCTGTCGACGGCGGTGCTCGTCCTGCTGAGCATCGCCTCGCTGTGGAAGTTCGGCCGCGATCTGCCGATCGTCAGCACCTGGCTGAACTTCTATTGGGCGACGGGAATCGTGGGTCTCGTCGCGATCGTGCTCGTGATGCTCTATCCGGTGCGCCGGCAGATTTTCCGACGGCGGGTAATGCCTCTGCGCTACTGGATGCTCACGCACGCTTACGCGGGCGTCATCGCGGGCATCCTGCTGCTGATGCACGGCGGCGTGCGCGGTGGCGGCGTCCTCACGACGACGCTCATGATCACCTTCGACCTCGTCATACTGACCGGACTCTGGGGCATCGTCACGTATTACGTCGCGCCAAGAATCATGACGCGGATCGAGGAGCAGCCGCTGCTCATCGACGACCTGCAGCTTCGCCGCAGCGAGTTGATGAACGAGATTGCCGACACGATCGCCACGGCGTCGGATGCGACCCGGTCGGCGATCGAGAAGAAGGTTCTGCCGCACATCCTGTCGTTCGGATATCTGACGCGACAGGTCGTGCGCCGCGAGCACCTTCGCGATCTCATCGAGTCGACGCGAGAGGAGTACGCCCCGCTGGCCGCCACGCTGCCCGAGGACGAACGTGGTCGCTTCCTCGACGACGTCGAGAAGGCCGCCATGATGCGGCGAGTGGATGCGCTGATATACCTGCACCGGTCACTCAAGATGTGGCTGGCGCCTCACGTCCTGACCACGTCGCTGATGTTGGCGCTCATGGTCGTTCACATCATCCAGGTGATCTACTTTGCCGTGAGGTAACCCAGCACAATGCCGACGTCCAAGTTCATCATCATCCGGCGTGATCTCGAGGTCGAGCCAACTGTCGTCGAAGACGACGGCATCTCGATCGGGCGCCTTCTCGCGAACGACGTGACCCTCAATCATCCGTCGGTATCGCGAACCCATCTGGGAATCCGCCAGATCTCGGGCGACTACTGGGTCACGAACCTTTCGCAGGGAAACGGGACGATTCTCAACGGCGCCGTCGTCGAGAACGCTCCGCTCGCTGCCGGCGACATCCTTCAGGTTGGTCCCTTCTACGTTCACGTCGCCTTTCCGGGCAACGTCATCGAGTTGACCATCGACCTGAGCATGAACCCGATGGCCGCCGAGGGAGGCGGAACGGGGCTGCTGCAGGCGATGGAGGGAGTCCCGGCTCAGCCAGGAGCCCTGGCGGATGCCGCACATTCGGCGCAGGCCGCGCGACCGTCTCAGGGTGGAACCCGAAGGCTGACGAACAAGACGGGGATGCTTACGGGCATGCTCGCCGCGCCCGAGGAGTTTGCGCTCAAGGTCTTCTGGGACAAGCGCAAGCGCGATGCAGGCAAGGTCGCGGAGCGGACGCCGCTCAAGCCGAATCTGATGAAGGGCCGTCTCGGCAAGGCGCGGTTCAATTGGCGCTCGACGTCGGACCTCCGGCGGCCGTGGTCGACGAGTCTCTTCGTCTGGGGCGCGATCATAGTCACGGTGGTTTCGGTCGTGTCGGCCTTCGCGCTCACGGATGTCTATTCGCCGGGTCCGCTCTCGTCGCCGCACGTTCGCGAGGCCATGGTGCACGCCGATCCGACGCTCCAGATTGCGACGACGCCGAATGCGAACTCGTGCACGACCTGCCACTCGGTCTCTGAGTCCATGGACGCACGATGCGCCGCGTGCCACACGACGCCGGCATTCTCTTCGGTGTCCTCTGATTATCACGCGAAGGTCGGAATCACGTGCGCCGAGTGTCACGGCAACGAGCACCGTGGCGACGCCTTCGCGCGCGAAGCCGCTGTCGACTCGTGCGCCGCTTGCCACAAGGCGGGTCACTCCTACTGGAGTGCCACGCTCGGCAAGACCGTCACCCTCGATGTTCCGCACGGCGGTTCCGCCATTGGCTACCCCGTGACCGACGGCAAGTGGGCGTGGACCGGCTGGAACGATGATCGCTGGAAGTCACGCGGGTTGCCGAAGACGGCCGCCGAATTCGATGCGAAGAGCCAGTTCCATATCGTCCACGTCGCAAATGGCGACCGCGACCAGCGCGTCCAGTGTTCGGACTGCCATACGAAGGGGTTCGATGCGTCGTCGATCCAGGTAGGCGTTCGGGAGTCCTGCTCGGCTTGCCACAGCCAGACATCGGGTCAGGCGCCGGCCGGAACGCCCGTCGCGGCTAGCGCGCAGTGCATGACGTGTCACGGCCAGCACGGCGGCACGAAGGAATCACTCGCCTTCCGAAAGGCGAGACAGATTCATCTGAACAAGTCCAAATAGCGGCCGGTCCGGCCAGTGCGACCGATCGATTGCGCCGGTCGCGATCTCCCACGGGGTTCATCGAAGCCATATGAGAAAGTCGCAGCTACTGGTCACGCTCCTCATGCTCGCAGTGCTCGCGTTGGCGGGCATCGCGACGCGCTTTGCGGTCGGGTCGGTCGGGGCGGTGCCCTGGTTCGGCTGGCTTGGACTCATCGGAATGATGCTCGCGATGGGCCTCGCGTTCGTCGTTTTCGACGAGTACCGCGAACGCGGCCGTGTCACGCATATCATTCACGAGGCCGAGCAGGCCGCCGCCGAGCGGGCAAGGGCCGCGAGGGAGGCGGGCCACTCCACCGACGTTCTCGTGGCGCTGCACTCGGACGGTCCTCCGTATCCGCATCCGGTCATCAACACGGCGACCTGCATCGGCTGCCACGCGTGTGTCGACGCCTGTCCGCACGACGTGCTCGCGATCGTCAACGGCGTGTCGACACCGATTGCGCTCGACCAATGCATGGAGGATACGAGCTGCCAGGTCGAGTGTCCGACGAGTCCGAAGTCCTGCATCGTCGTCAACACGACGAAAAAGATTCCGGAGCGGAAGGTACCTAAGCGCGACAACCGGTTCATGACGAACGTGCCTGGCATCTACCTGATCGGCGACGTGTCGGGCGTGCCGCTAATCAAGAACGCCATCAATGAGGGCGGCGCGGTTGCCGATTTCATCGCGGACGACCTCAAGAACAAGCCTCCTTCCGGCAACGCCGAGTACGACACCGTGATCGTCGGCGCCGGCCCTGGAGGTCTCTCGGCCACGGCGATGGCGAAGCAGCGCGGACTTCGTTACGTGACCATCGAGCAGGACAAGGTCGTCGCGACGATTCAGGCGCATCCGGCTGGCAAGTACGTCTTCTTCAAGCCTGACACGGTCGAGACGAAGGGCGGCATCGAACTGCCAGGTATCGGGAATTCGAAGGAAGCGATGATCGGTTCCTGGCTCGACACGGTGAAGACGCTTGGGCTCAAGATAAACGAGTACGAGACGGTCAAGAACGTGAAGGCCGATGGCGACGTGTTCGTAGTCCGCAGCGACTCAGACAAGACGAAGCAGAGCGCCGAGTACCGGACAAAGTCGGTGGTGATCGCGGTTGGCGGACGTGGAACCCCGATGAGGCTGCGTGTCGAGGGCGAAGACTTGAAGCTCACCGTGACACCGAGCGCGCCGGTGATGACGGCTTTCTGCGTGAAGTGCGGCATTCCCCGTACTACCGACAAAACCGCTTGCGAATCGTGCGGAAGCGCTTATCCGACAACGATCCCGCCCCCGTTCGAGGACGAGAAAGTGAAGTACCGGCTGAGTGATCCGAACCTCTTCAAGGGCAAGCATTGCATAGTCGTCGGTGCCGGCAACTCTTCGATCGAAGCGGCCGTGGACCTTGCGGCGTATCGGTCGGAGGACGGCACCCAGATCATCGGATGGCGCGACAATATCGTGACGCTCGTCATCCGCAGCGATTTCAAGGGCGACCTGAAGCTCGGCAACAAGATGCTCTGCTACGAGTGCATCGACGAGGGCAAGATCAAGGTGCACTTCCGGAAGACGATCAAGGAGATCAAGCCCGGCGAGGTCATGCTCATGAGTGCACGCGAGCGGGACGCGTCGAAGGCGAAGGCCACGGACACGATTCCGAACGACTACATCTTCGCGCTGATCGGGGGCGACAAGCCGACGAAGTTCCTGGAGAGCATGGGAATCCAGATCGGGTAAGCAGACAAATCCGCCGATCGGGTATAGAACCTCTGCGTCTCTGCGAGACCTCCGCGTCTCTGCGAGAAACTCTTCCCACATGAGGAAGAGTTTCTCGCAGAGACGCAGAAGTCTCGCAGAGGCGCAAAGGATCTGGGCCTACGATGGCATTGGCGAGGAGCGCTTCTTGAAGTACTCCATCACCAGGAGCACCACGAAGGACGTCAGGCCAAGCGTGAGTGCCATCGCGTACGCGCCCGCGGGATTCCGGTCATCCAGCGCCCTGAATATGAAGAGCGTCGCCGTCTCTGTATATCCCGTGACCCCTCCACTCACGACGAGGACCGCCCCGAACTCTCCGATCGCCCGCGCAAACGTCAACGAAATGCCGTAGAACAGTCCCCACCGGATGGATGGCAGCGTCACCCTCCAGAACGTCTGCCACGGCCCGGCACCCATCGTGTACGCGGCCATCTCCTGGGTTGTGCCGACGTGCGCGAGCAACGGCATGACCTCGCGAACCACGAACGGCATCGAGACGAACAGAGTCGCCAGGAGCATGCCCGGGATCGCGAACACGATCTTCACGCCTAGCAGGTCCGCTACCGGCGTGAGCCATCCATTTCGGCCAAAGAGCAGAATGAGCATGTAGCCCGCAATAACCGGCGACGCTGCAAAAGGCAGGTCCACCAGGCCGTTCACGAACCGCTTGCCCGGGAAATCGTCCCGAACGAGCACCCAGGCAACGCAGACACCGAAGACCGTGTTTATCGCCGTCGCTGCAAATGCGAGAAAAAGCGTGAGTTGGAGCGCCGCGATCGCGTTAGGCGACGTCAACTGCGCGACGAATTCGCCGATTCCACTCGATAACGCCCCCCAGACAATTGCCGCCAGCGGTCCGATCAAGAGGACTCCGGCGTATGCGAGGACAATCGTTATGATCACGACCTCGCCGATTCGCTGCCGTGGTCGGCGATTCGACCGGCCCTCGAGTCTGAGCACCGCCTCATTAGCCACGGTCCACCGTCCTTCGCGCCTGCATCGTATCGATGATGAGCATCAGGACGAACGACAGCGCCAGCAGCACTGTCGACATCGCGCTGGCGCCCTGCTGGTTCTGCGACTCGATCTGGCCGTAGATGTGCACGGGAGCCGTCAACGTCACGTTCGGGATGTTCCCAGCAACGATCACCACTGAGCCGAATTCGCCGAGCGCCCGGGCGAAACTGAGCAGGCATCCCGAGATGAGGGCCGGCGCCAGCGTTGGGAGCAGAATCCGCCGGAACGCCGTCCACTTGGAGGCGCCGAGACTGAAGGCGGCCTCTTCCTGACGGACTTCGGCGCCAAGCAGGACGGGTTGGACCGTCCTCACGACAAACGGATACGTCACGAACAGCATGGCGAGCACGATCCCCGGCGTCGCGAAGATCACTTCGATTCCCTGGCTCTGCAGCCACTGGCCGACCAGCCGCTGCGGCCCATAGAGAACCACGAGCATGACCCCTGTGACGAGCGTGGGAATCGCGAACGGCAGGTCGACGATGCCGTTGAGCACGGCTCGGCCGGGAAAGTCGTACCGGACGAGCGCGTACGCCGTCAGCGTTCCCATGACGGCGTTGATGACGGTCGTCACGACGGCTACGAAGATCGTGAGCTTCAGCGCCGACAGCGCGACCGGGCTCGTCACGTCGCGGAGGAACGCTGCGAGTCCGGTTCCGAAACCGTCTGCGAGAACCGCCGAGAGCGGCGCCACGATCACCAGGAGGAGATAGGTGATCGCCGTTGCGCGCAGCCCCCAGCGGCCCCACGGTCGAAGCAATTCGACGCGCGGCGGAAGGGGCGCCGTCGATGCGACGGCACCCGTCATTTCGTCGCGTGAATCGCCGCGAGCGTCTTCGTGAAGATCCCGCTTTCGCCAAAGATGTCGTGCGAGGCCTTTGGCCATCCGCCGAGGAAGTCGATCTTCCAGAGATCCTTGACCGGCGGGAACGAGGTCGTCGACTCACCGGCAACGACGGGATCGAGCGGTCGAAGCCCGTACGTCACGTAGGCTCGTTGCGCGACCGGGCTCGAGAGGAACTCGACGAAGGCCTCGGCGACAGGCCGGACGCCATGCTTGTCGACGTTCACGTCGACAAGCGCCACGGGATTCTCGATCAGGATCGTGGAGGTCGGAATGACGTATTCGTACGTCTGCCCCGCCTGACGGCCAACGAGAACCTCGTTCTCGTACGTGATCGCGACGTCACCAACGCCCTTCTCGAAATTCGTGATGGATTCCCGGGCGCCCTTGTCCATGATCGAGACGTTTCGGAACACCGAGGCGATGACCTGAGCCGCAGCCTCGGGATCGTTGGCGGCGACGCCGGCGTGTCCGCGCAGCGCCGCTCCATAAAGGGCCGCGATATTCCACTTCGCACCGCCGGACGTGCTCGGATCCGGCGTGAGGACCTTGAGGTTCGGCCGTGCAAGATCCGCCCAGTCACGGATCCCGAGCGGGTTTCCCTGTCGAATGGCGATCACGACGACAGACGTTGTGACCATCCCGCCGTTCGGCTTGCTCCTCCAGTCGTGCGTGATCAGGCCCGCTTCACGGATCTTCTCGATATCCTCCTCGAGGGAAAGCGCCGCGACGTCCGCCTCGAATCCCCCGATGATCGCGCGGGCCTGGGCTCCGCTGCCCTGGTACGACTCCTGGAACGTCACGTCCTGTCCCGTCTTCTCTTTCCAGTACTTCTGAAACGCGGGAATGACCGCTTTCGCATACGCCTCGCGGGGCGTGGTGTAGGCACCGAGCACGAGCGTGACCGAACCACCCACGGCCGGCGGCGAACCGCACGCCGACACGAGCACGACGCTCCCGACAAGGACGAGAAACACCGACCAGACCCGGATGCGCGCCCCACGGACGGCGCGAGGAGAGAAGATCCGATTCCATCGCTTCTGCATGGTTCCCCCGATGCCACGAAAGCCTAGTTATTTAGTAGGTCATAGCCGCACACCTGCGGCTCCTCTTGCCAGGACCCGAACGGGTCAGCCCTTCTTCCGCATCCGGACGACCTGGCCCGATGAGACCGGCGGCTGGCACAGATCGGCCACGGTTGTCTGATCAACAACCCCGAGGATCGCCGCACGCGTACGCGACCACAGCACCTTGAGACCGCAATCGACCTCGAACTCGCACGGCGAGTAATCCGTGGAGCTGACGCAGCCCATTGGCGCCAGCGTGCCGTCGAGAGCACGGATCACGTCGCCCGTCACGATCAGCGCCGCCGGTCGCGAGAGGCGGTAGCCCCCGTCGACGCCGAGTTGGCTCTCGACGAAGCCACCATCCTTCAATTTCTTCAGAATCTGCTCGAGATACTTGACCGGCACGTGCCACCGCTCGGCGATCTCCCGGGCCGGGACCGCACCGCGATCCGCATTCGTCGCAAGGTAGATGAGCGCCCGAAGGCCGTATTCACTTTTCGTTGAGACGTTCATGTTCTAGATCCTATGGATTTGCTCGGAGATTATTCGCCGTTCTCGTGAAAGTCAAACTTAATGTACATCGCGCCTTCATCGATCTTGTACTACCGCAGTGGGAGATGAAGGTGCTAGACTCGTCGCTCGTTCGAGGCGAACCCGATCTTCCGATCGTCAGGTGAATCGAGTCATGCCGGACCAGATCAACGAGGATTCCCTTTCCGACGCGAGTTTTCCGGACCCGTCCGAAACCGTCGTTCCATCGGTCCGCGTCCTGGACGTTCGGCGCCGATTCGGCCGCCAGGTCGTTCTCGATGGAGTTTCGTTCGATATTCCACCCGGAGAAATGCTGGTCGTCCTCGGCCCTTCGGGAAGTGGCAAGACCACGCTTCTGAGGCTGATCGCCGGGCTCGATCGGCCGGACTCAGGCGAGATCCTGCTGAAGGGGCAGTCGTCGGCTGGGCTGCAGCCGCAGGACCGGCAACTCGGGGTCGTATTCCAGGAACAGGCGTTGTTCCAGCACATGTCCGTGGAAGAGAACATCGCCTTCGGACTTCGCGTGCGCCACGTCGGCCGCGAGGAAATCGCGCGAAAGGTCGAGACGATGCTCGACCTCACGCGACTCGGGGCACATCGGCACAAGGTGCCTTCGCAACTCTCCGGAGGCCAGCGTCAACGCGTTGCAGTGGCCCGGGCGCTCGTGATCAAGCCCGATGCGATGCTGTTCGACGAGCCGTTCAGTGCGCTCGACGCCGTCACGCGCACCGAGTTGCGACGGGAAGTCCGCCACACCCTCAAGACCGTCAATCTGGCGGCGATGTTCATCACTCACGATCAGGAGGAAGCGCTCGAACTCGCGGACCGGATCGTCGTGCTCAACGAAGGGAAAATCGAACAGATCGGAACGCCGTTCGACGTCTACAACCACCCCGCTAACGAGTTCGTCGCGACCTTTCTCGGTGCCGCGAACGTGCTCCTCGGCCGGTACCGCGGCGGGAAGGTCATGCTCGGAGCAATGCGCCTCGACCCGCCCGACGGCATCCGTCCCCTTGAAGACGGCCAGCCCGTGAAGGCCATCGTTCGACCGGAGGACCTGGTACTCGGGTTCCAGCCCCAGTTCCTCGATGCCGCGCACTTTCTCGGCACAGGCTGGATAGAGGACGTCTCGTATATCGGCCCGTCAGAGCGCCTCATTATCCAGCTGAAGCTTCGGCCGCTGCGTGCGGGTGAAGCCGGCACGAGCTCGACACTCCTGCTCGTCGACGAGTCGTTCTCCGACACGGTACCCGTCATCGCGACGCGGTCGAAGTGGGATGCGTCCGAGATGCAGCTCTCGCCGGGTGATCGCGTGGTTGTGGGACTGAAGGACTACCGGGTGATGCCGCATTACCCCCTTGCGAGCGAAGCGGGCGCTAAGGTTTACACCTGAGTCCGCGGGATCGCTCAGTAGCCAGGGACGTGGCGCTGCCGTACAGAGAACACAGAGGCTCAGACACCACAGAGCCTCGACATTGGCCTCGAACTGCGGACGAGCCTTCGTGGATGAATTGCATCGACCTCTGTGTTCTCTGAGCCTCTGTGTTCTCTGGTCCGGCAACGCCTTCTTCTCGGAAATGAGTTGACGTTCACGCCGATCCACGCTATCTCCTACCTGCGTGATAGGCTTTATCTCAACGCGTCGACCTCGCGAAGGAGCTCTCCCCATGCGACAACTCTCGCTTCCGCTGATCGTCATCGTCGTCGGACTGGCCGCAACGCCGGCCATCGCCGGGCAGCAACCGCCGGTGTCGCTGTCGATTAACAACTCATCCGCTGCACCGTCAAAGGACACTTCGTCCGCGCCACTCACGGGAACCACGGAGATCGACATGCTCCGTGGCGAGGTCGAGGCACTTCGAGCCATTGTCGATCGCCAGTCCCGGCTGCTCGACGAATTGGATCGTCGTCTTCAAGCCGTGACGTCGACGAACTCGGAAGCAGCCACCGTCGCCTCGCCGACCGCAGCCGTACCTGAGGACGCCGCACCGGTTGCCGTTCAGAAGCCGACCGACGAAGCCCTCGAGAAGAAGGTGGACGAGCTCGTGAGGCGCTGGGGCAAGCTTCGCCTTACGGGCGACATCCAGGCAAGGTACGAGGGGTTCTTCAACCAGGGGTTCGACCTGCCGGTCGATGTGCCGGCGCGCAATCGCCTTCGGGTTCGGGTCCGCGCTCAGCTGGCTGGCGATATCGGCAGCAACTTCGATTGGGGCATACGACTGGCATCGGGGAGCTTCAACAACCCGATCAGTCCGCAGCAGTCGTTGACCGACTTCTACAATCGGAAGCCGATCGGCATCGACCGGGCGTATCTGCACTTCGACACGAAGTCCGACGGAACCAACCTCGAGCTCTGGATGGGCAAGTTCGAGGCTCCGTGGAAGCGCACGGCACTGACGTTCGACGAGGATCTGCAGCCCGAAGGCCTCGCGCAGTCCCTCTGGGTCGACGTCTCGAAGGACGGACTGCTGCGATCGGTTGAATTCACGGCCTGGCAGCTACCGTATCGCGAGCGCGCGATCGGCGCCGACGCGGTTCTGTTCGGCGGCCAGGTCCTGACGGACTGGAAGCTTTCGGAGAACTGGGGCCTGACGCTCGCCGGGACGTTTCACGACTTCGAGCAGGTCAACGTGATTCCGGCGGCGGTGGCGGTGGCGCCCGGTGTCGTCAATGCGGGGTTCGAATACGGAACGACGAACACGGTCGTCATCAACCCGTTCACGAACCTGCCCGAATACCGATCGGACTATCGAGTGATCGATGCCATCGTCGAACTCCGAAACGCGGGTCCCGGCAAGGATGGCCGCTGGCCGATCGTGCTTCGTGCGGACTGGATTCACAACACGAGCGCCTTCAACAACCAGAAGGACGGTGGACAGCTCGAGGCAATCATTGGACGGCGTCAGGAGCAGGGTGACTGGTCGTTCGACTACAGCTTCTGGAAGGTCGAGCGTGAGGCGTTCCCGTCCGTCTTCATGGATTCCGAGATGCTGATCCAGACGAACAGCGTGACCCATTCAGCGCGGGCCCGGTACATGCTGCGAAAGCAGGTCGAGTTTGCGTGGAGGTACTTCGCGCATCGCCGTCTTGCGACGACGGCGGCGGATAACCGCTGGACGAACCACCTGCAGTTCGACGTGCAGTACCGGTTCTGACGTCCTCTGCGCCTCTGCGAGACCTTTGCGTCTCTGCGAGAAACTCTTCTGACGCTTGGAAGAGTCTCTCGCAGAGACGCAGAGGACTCGCAGAGGCGCTGAGGCGCTGAGACGCGTCCCGTCGTCCCCTACTTGATCGACTGCTTCCGGATCTGAAACGTGAAGCGCTGGTTGAAGAGCCCGGTTCCGTTGACGCCGATGATCTCCTCGAGAACTTCGCCGGTCGCGCCACTCAGGTCTCCCGCCCCGCCGATGATCGTGCGCAGCTGCGGTGGCCCGCCGTGGCCGCCCTCCGATACGAGCACGCGGCCGTCGTCGAACATGAAGTACTGCGTGCCGAAGACGAACGGCGACGCTCCCGCGAGTATCTCGGTGAAGTCGTGGTTGAAGGTCCCGCGCAGCACCCACGTTCCGATGCTTCCCGGGGCTGACGTCGGATCGAACGGCCCGGGAGCCTCGAGCGAACCGCCAGGCTCGATCGTTCCGGCTGGATAGATCCTGCCCTCGACGATAAACGTGTCGCCGCGCCTGGCTTCGAGTAACGACGTTTCCCTGCCAAAGCGGAACGAGCTGGCATCGGTCGCCACGTCGACAGATAGCGTTATCGGTTTGGCATTCGCCGACTGGCGATGCTGTGCGTGGAGTCCCGGCGAGGCGGAACCGGCGGCGACTGCGATGGCGATGGCGCCGAGCCCCAGAGCGATGCGCGAAGAGATGGTCCTGTTCATGATGTCCTCCGTAGCTGCTGAATTCACACCGTCTGGCGCTGTCGAAGCGCGACGTCCGACGGGGAGGACGCGACGGTCACGTTCGTGTCCCGGATTTCCCGTCCTGTCGATGAACGCGCACGTTTGCCGCCGGAACTGGCATGGGCGGGCGAACTTTTTTGCGGCTCTTCCCGTGTGGCGCCGGGTGCTATACTGCGCGGTGCTCGCAACTCGCTGAAAACAAGCCGGTAAGCCACTGATTGGAGATGCTGATCCGATACTCGGTTGGAGGGAATCGATGACATCGGAGGCACAGCCCGAGGTCACGGAACTGCTCATTGCCTGGAGCAACGGCGATCCGACGGCGCTCGACCGGCTCATGCCGCTCGCCTACGACGAGCTGCATCGTCTTGCGCGGCGCTACATGCGGCGCGAGCCTGCCGACCACACCCTGCAGACTTCGGCCCTGGTCAACGAGGCCTATCTGCGGCTCATCGACCAGCGGCGCGTGCAATGGCAGAACCGCGCACACTTCTTCGCGATTTCGGCACAGCTCATGCGACGGATCCTGGTCAGCATGGCACGGGCCCGGCATGCCCACAAACGCGGCAACGATGCGCGGCCAGTGTCTCTCGATGACGCGCTCGTCATCTCCAACGAACGCGCTGCGGAGCTCGTGGCGCTCGACGACGCGCTGGTCGAACTGGCGCGCCTCGATCCCCGTCGCAGCCAGGTTGTCGAGCTTCGTTACTTCGGGGGATTGAGCGTCAAGGAGACAGCAGAGGTCCTGAAGCTCTCGGAAGAAACCGTCATGCGCGACTGGAATCGGGCGAAGGCCTGGCTGTGCGTGCAGCTTGACGCGACTGCGAACGGGGAAACTCCCGAACCATGACACCCGAGCGTTATCAGCGAATCAGTGCAATCGTCGACGGAGCCCTGGACCTTCCGGAGAGCGAGCGTGATCGATTCGTCGAGCTCAAGTGCGCGGGCGATGAGGATCTGCGGGAACATGTGACCCGGTTGCTCGAGGCCGAAAAGCGCCACGACTCGTTTCTTGACGTTCCGGCGTTCGAGGTCGCGGCGCGCGACGCCGCCGAACACCATATCGATTCGCTGATCGGTCGACACCTCGGGCCATATCGGATCGACTCGCTTCTCGGCGTCGGCGGGATGGGAGAGGTTTTTCGCGCGGAAGACACGCGGCTCAACAGGCCCGTCGCACTGAAGCTCCTGCCGACCAGCGCCTCGTTCGACGAAGCCGCGCGACGACGGTTTCTCCGTGAGGCTCGAGCTGCGTCGGCGCTGTCGAACTCCGGTATCGTCACCATCCACTCCATCGAGCGCGTCGACGGTCGTGACGCCATTGTCATGGAATACGTGGCCGGAGAGACACTTCGGCAGCTCATCGACCGGGGGCCGCTTCCCCTCAAGCGGGTCGTTGCGATCGGATCCCAGGTCGCGAACGCGATCGCCGTCGCTCACGAGGCGGGACTCGTGCACCGCGACCTCAAGCCATCGAACATCCTCATCACGGAGGACGGTCAGGCCAAGGTCGTGGACTTCGGGCTCGCCAAGCGGTTTCGTGTCCCTGACGGCGAGGCGGACCCGGTCGCAACCATCACCGAGGTCGGCCTCATAATGGGCACCGCCGCCTACATGTCGCCGGAGCAGACACGGGGCGAGGATCTGGACGGTCGCTCTGACATCTTCTCGCTCGGTTGCGTGATCTACGAGGCTGCCACCGGCCACAGGCCGTTCGGGGGCAAGACTGTTCCTTCCATTCTCGTCTCGATAATCACGAAGGAGCCTCCGGTGCCGAGCTCGCTTCGGGAAGACCTGCCCGCAGGATTCGACGAATTTGTCGCCCGAGCGCTTGCGAAGGAACGCGAGGACCGGTTTTCGAGTGCGACCGAAATGCGAGACAACCTCATCGCACTCGAGTCGCCGAACTTGAACCCTGCCGGACCGGCCGTCCGGCGGCCACGATGGGCCATCGCGATCGCGGCCGCGGCGCTCCTGGTCATCGTCGGTGCCGGCCTGTGGTACGTCTGGCGCCAGCGGTCGATCGCGTGGGCGCGAAACGCGGTCGTCGAGGCCGAGAGACTTGCGCACGACGAGAAGTATTTCGAGGCCTTCGAGCTTCTCTCCCAGGCAGAGGGTTACCTGTCGGGCGACCCGTCGATGGCAAGATTGCTCCCCGTTGTGACCGACGACCTCTCGGTGAAGACAGCGCCAGCCGGCGCCACCGTCTACCTCCGGAGGTTCGACCCGGGTCAACCGGACCACGAGCCTGTGCGCGAGCTCATCGGATCCACGCCAATCGAACACCTGTTGACTGGACGTGCCGACTACATCCTTGAAATCGAGAAGGACGGATTCGTGCCGGTGCGCCGCACGATCTCGAGTGCTCTCGATCGCGTCCAGAGCGCGGCGCTCGGTCCAGTGGGACTTCGGCGACGCGTCGAGACGGTCGAGCCCGAGTCGGAGCGTCCGCGGGTTTTTCTCGATGCCGACGCGCCAATCGTCATTGACGTCGCGCTCGTCGAGTCAGGCGGAGTGCCGGAACGGATGGTGCCGGTGGCCGGCGGCGAGTATCGACTTCTGGGCTACGGGCGGCCGTCGCTGGCGACCGTGCAGCTCGATCCGTATTTCATCGATACCTTCGAGGTTTCGAACGCCGAGTTTCGAGAGTTCATCCGGGCCGGCGGCTACCTGAAAAAGGAGTACTGGCGCCACCCGTTTCGCTTGGACGGACGGGTTCTCTCGTGGGACGAAGCCATGGCCCGGTTCCGCGATCGCACGGACCTGCCGGGCCCGAAAACCTGGTCGAATCAGACATTTCCCGATGGTGAATCCGCTCATCCCGTCACCGATGTGAGTTGGTACGAAGCCGCGGCCTACGCCGAGTTTCGCGGTAAGCGGCTGCCGACAATCTTTCAGTGGGAGAAGGCGGCGCGCAACGGAGCGGTCACGGTCGGCGACGGCTTCATCATGCCGTGGGGACTCGGCCGGTCGTGGCAGGGCCGTGACGCGCGTGCAAACTACCTTGGAAGCGGGACCGCACCCGTCGAGAGTCGGCCGTTCGGGATGAGCTCGTTCGGCTGCTTCAACATGGCGGGCAACGTGGCCGAATGGTGCGTGAACTCCACGGACGCCGGCTTCACGACCGCTGGCGGATCGTGGAAGGACCCGTTGTATCTCTTCTCGTCCTACGGAGCCTTTCCCGGTGCGTTTGCATCGAGCGCATTGGGATTTCGATGCGTGCTGGTGCCCGAGCCGGCTGCGGGCGATCAGGGCGGGATGCCGTTGCGCCCGGATGCCGATGTTCCGCGTTACACCCCGCCGTCGGACGCAGCGAACGCCGCGATGCTGCGGCACTACACGTACGACCGGACGCCGCTCGATGCGCGCGTCGTCGACGTGGTCGACACTGCGGACTGGCGGCGAGAGAAGATCGAATATGTGGGCGCCGGGGGCGGTACGGCAGTCGCCTATCTCTACCTTCCCAGGAATGTCGCGTTGCCGGTGCAGGTTATTCACTACATTCCGACCGATGCGGCCTACTACGGGTTTACGGTCCCGGACGAAGTCGAGGCGGCGACCGCAGCCTACATCAAGTCGGGGCGAGCCGTTTTCGCCGTGGTGCTGGAAGGTTACCGAGAGCGACCAGTTCAGTCAGGAAGCCCGATTCCATCGAGGGACACAATCGCCTTCCGTGAGTTCATGGTCCGTTGGGCGACGGATCACGCTCGGGGAATCGATTACCTGGAAACGCGACCGGAGATCGACCCTTCGCGCATCGCGAGCCTCTCGATGAGCGTCAACACCAGGAAGATCACGCTTGTGTCGATCGAGCGACGATACCGATCCGTGGTGATGGTGGGAGCGGGGCTGTTGACGACGTGGACGAACATTATTCCCGAGTGCAACGGCGCGAACTTCGCGTCGTTCATGACGGCTCCGAAGCTGATGATCCACGGGCGGTATGACGAGATGTTCACGTTGCGCACGGAGGCCGAGCCGCTCTTTGCGCTGTTGCGCGAGCCCAAGGAATTGAAGCTCGTCGACGACGGTCACATCCCGACACTGGAAGCAACGGTCCCGATCGTGAATCGATGGCTGGATGAGACGATGGGACCAGTGCGGAGGGAATGACGGGTGGAGGAGTCTCTTGCTCGCTCTCCGCGTCTCTGGTCCTTTGCGTCTCTGCGAGAAACCTGACCTCAGGTCGTGTTTCTCGCAGAGACGCAAAGGACTCGCAAAGGCGCAGAGAGGTGACGCCGCTCTGAAGGCCGCTATTTTCCGCTCGGGACGGGCGGCACCTTCGGACGCTTCGGCGCGCCGTTCTTCTGCAACTCGGCGAGAAGGACCTGCACCGCCCGCTCGAGCGTCGGATCCTGACCCTTCGCCACGAGATCGGGGCGGTCAAACACCTCGATGTCAGGCGAGACACCTTCGCCTTCAACGGCCCACTTCCCGTCCGTATCGAGGAACCTGAATCTCGGCGCCGTGATGTTGCCCCCGTCGACCATCGACGGATTGCCCGAGATGCCGATGAGCCCGCCCCACGTCCTCATCCCGATGAGCGGCCCGAGTCCGAGCTTTCGGAAGTAGTACGGGAATGCATCACCGCCCGAGGCCGAGTAGCCGTTGATGAGCACCGCCTTCGGTCCCGCGTGCGCGAAGCCCGGCACCTGCTGCGGTTCGTGCCCGCGCTCGACCCAGAAGTTGAGCACCCTTCGGCCGACGAGCTCGATCATGCGCTCCGGGATGAATCCGCCGCCGTTGTAACGGGCGTCGAAAATGAGCGCGTCCTTGCGCACCTGCGGAGCGAAGGTCTTGAACAGCTCGCGATTTCCGCTCACCGCCGTGTCGGGCAGGTGGACGAAGCCTATGCGGCCGCCCGAGAGCCGGGCAACCTCGGCGCGCCGACCCTGCACCCAGTCGAGGTACCGGATGTTCGTCTCCTTGCGAATGGGTCGGATACGCTCCTCGCGCGAGCCTGCCAGCTCCGGCTTGCTGTTGACGCGCAGCGTCACGACGCGGTTCGCCTTGCCTTCCATCAGCTCGTAGAAGTTCCGGACTTCCCTGGTTGGCCGCCCGTCGACCGACAGAATGTAGTCTCCCGTCGAGACCTTCACACCCGGTTCCGTCAGCGGCGACCGGAAATCCTCCTGCCAGTTCTCGCCCGGGAAGATCTTCGCGATCTTGAAGTAGCCCGACGGATCGGCAACGATGTCGGCGCCGAGCAGTCCGGTATCGACCCGATCGACCATCGAGTCGTTGCCGCCCTGCACGTAAGCGTGTCCGGCGTTCAGCTCGCCGGCAAGCTGCCCAAGGACCGCGTTGAAATCGTCACGCGTCATGACGTGCGGAATGAGCACCTCGTATTTGGCCCGGATCGCCTTCCAGTCGAGTCCGTGCATACCCGGGTCGTAGAACCAGTCGCGTGTGATCCGCCACACGTCGACGTACATCTGCATCCACTCGACCTTCGGATCGATCCGCATCGCAAGCTTGTCGACGCCGATCGCGCCGTCGGTCGCCTTGCCGCCCGGACGCAGTGGCAGGATGCCGTAGCCGCCGTTGCGGGTGAACAGCACGCTCTTGCCGTCGGCAGAGACCACATAGCCGCCGATTCCCTCGAGGATCGTCTGCTTCTCCTTCGCCTCGATGTTGTAGAACTCGAGCCGCGGCGGCCCGCCCTGGGCAAATGCGAGGTAAGCGATGCCGTCGTTCGTCGCGATCAGACCGCCGTAGTTCCCCGGCGGCGCCGGAATGGCGCGCACCCGGTTCTCGAAACCGTCGGCGTCGATCTTCACGACGACCTCGGGCTTTGCTTCGGCGGGCTTGGCTGCGGTGTCCGCAGGCTTCGCGGCGGCGTCTGCCGGCTTGGCAGCTGTGTCGGGCGCGGGAGCAGGAGCGGTCGAAGGTGTCGGCGTCAGGGGCGTCGCGTTCGGCTTGTCCGCCGGTTTCGCGTCTTTCGGCTTCTCCTCGTCGCTCTGCGGGAGGAACAGCGCGGGACCGTCCTTAGCGAGCACTGCCACGTACACGCGCGTCGGGTTCGTGTAGAGGTAGTTGAACTCGATGCCGCTGAACGTCAGGTTGAAGTCGCGGTTCGACGTGAAATACAGGTACCGGCCCTTCGGATCGAAAACCGGATTGTCGTCGTTCGTCATCCCGGACGTGAGCTGCGTCGTCTTGCCGTCGGCAAGCGAGTAGACCCACAGCGTCGAGAAGTCCGACTCGAAGGTCTTCGAATATGCGACCCACTTGCTGTCGGGCGACCACGAATACGTGTTGAGGTCGTTGAGCGTGCTCGTGGCGATCTCGGTGACCTTTCCGGTCTCTACGTCGACGTATCGAAGTCGGTTGTTCTTGTCACCGTAGAGCAGTTTCTTGCTGTCGGGCGACCACGTACCGTTGAACATCCAGACGTTCGTGCCGTTCGTGACGCGGCGTTCCTCGCCGGAGCCGTCCTGCGGGCGCACATACCATTCGTATTCGCCCGTGCGGTCGCTCTGGTAGGCGATCCACTTGCCGTCGGGCGACCACGCGACGGAGTGCTCACGCACACCCGGCGAGTTGGTGAGGTTGCGCGGCTCGCCCTCCTTCGCGGGCACCGTGAAGACGTCGCCGCGAGCGCCGAAGACCGCGCGAACGCCGCTCGGCGAGATGTCGAACGACTCGATGTTGTCCTTGACGTTGACGACGTGCGGCATCGACTGCGGGAAGTCGCCGGCGACGCGTATCGGCACCCGCTCGGATTTACCCTTCGCCGTGTCGAAGCGGTGGACGTAGCCGCCGCACTCGTAGACAACCGCGTTAGGTCCGGCGCTCGCCCAGAGGACGTCGTAGTCGGTGTGGTTAGTGACCTTCTTCGGCTGTTTCGTGGCGAGATCGACGGCGTACAGATTGTGCAGCTTGGAGGCTTCGCGATCCGACGTCACATAAACCGTGTCGCCGATCCAGCACGGGTTCATGTCCTGGCTCGGCCCCTCGAGCAGCGGCTCGGCGGTGATGTTTTTCAGGTCGAAGACCCAGATGTCCTGGTTGCGGCCACCGCGGTATCGCTTCCACGTGCGGAATTCGCGGTCAACCGGCGCGTAGACGAACTTCGTTCCATCGGGCGAGAACATGCCGTTGCCGCCCTCGGGCACGACGAGCGGCGTCTCCATTCCGCCGTCGACCGGGACGACGTACGGACGCGCCATCCGGTCCGAATACGGCAATCGGTGGGCATTGAAGAGGATGCTCTTGCCGTCGGGCGACCAGTCGAGCACCTGATTGTCGACGCCTCCGCGGGGAGGAACGACACCGACGTCGTTGTAGAACGTGAGCTGGCGCGGCGCTCCGCCGTCGACTCCGACGACGTACACCTGGCGTGTTCCGGAATACTGGCCCGTGAAGGCGATCCATCTGCCGTCGGGCGAGAACTTGGGGAAGAGTTCTTCGCCGGGACTGGATGTCAGACGCCGGGCAAGTCCGCCGGCCGATTCGACGACCCAGATGTCGCCGCCGTAAACGAACGCAATCTGCGTCGCGCTGACGTCGGGGTAGCGCAGCAGTCGGGCGAGGCTGGCATCGGACTGGACGGGCTCGGCGTTGACGGGCGCGCCGAGTGGCGAGAGCAGCGTCAGAACCGCGAGGAGAATCGCGAGGTATCGCATTCCGGAATCGTCTCCTGATGTGTTGGTGGAAGCGCCGTGAGGCGCACCGGAAGAGTACGGCATGTGGGCGGAAAAGTTCTGCCTCCGCATCTCCATGTCCCGGGCCTCCGCGTCTCTGCGCATGTCGGTTTCTGTGGTTCTGCGCCTCTGTGTCTCAGCGTGTGAAGCTCCCCTTTCCACACCTTCCCCCTCGGTCAGAATGCGCATTCCACGACGACCCCACGGCCAGCTCGCTAGCGCTCGCGGTTCTGATTGAGGGGATCGCCCGCCGGTCAGTCAGCTACCATCTGTCAGAGCTGCGCGCCGAGACGTCAACGATACGAGCCATCACAATCGAGATCACCCATGAAATACCTGGACCACACAACCTCCCATTGCCGAGCAGATCAATCCCTGCTCGAGATGGTGTCCTTCCTGCAATCCGCGGCCGTCGACCTGACGCCATCGCAGCTTCATCGGAAGCCGGCGCCATCCGACTTCTCGCTCGTCGAGCACGTCTGCCACCTTCGCGACCTCGAGCGCGAAGGCGTCGGCGTGCGGATCGATCGCCTGCTCCGCGACGACGACCCGGTACTTCCAGACTTCGACGGGACGGCGATTGCGCTCGCCCGCGACTACAACAGCGCCGATTTTCCGACGGCGCTCGAAGCGTTCCGCGCGGCCCGTTCCGCAAACGTCACCCGCCTCGCATCGCTCGACGCGAGCGCTCTCGCGCGCGCAGGAACACAGGAAGGCGTCGGTCGACTCGCGCTCGGCGACATTCCCGGAAAGATGCACGAGCACGACGACGCACCGGGCCGAAATCCTGCAGCTTCGCAGACAAGTTCTCGCCGTGGGAAATTGAGTCCGATCGGCCGGTCGGTCACGACGCGTTGCGAGCCCATAGGCATCGGATCACAATGAACCGACCGTGTAGTCCTCCTGCCGTCACGGAGAGCCGTGGCCGAATGACGATGTTCCGGGAGGCTGCAAGGCGAACCCCTGGAGGAGAATCGCCGTGAAGTACCTGTATTTTGGCCTCGCACTCTTCGGTCTCTCCGATTTTGCCTGGGCCGGAGTCACCCTCGTCAGGGATCGGAGCACCGACACCGCAGTCCACGCGAGCCAGGCATCGGCGGCGGCGGAAACGCCTCTCGGCGGACCGATCGTCCACGGACTCCAGCTTCGTTTCGAGATCAAGAATCCAACCGAGGGCGTCAGCTCGCACTCGTTTCGAGTCGCGCTCGTCAACGTGTCGGACGCCACCATCGAACTCAAGTACCGACAGTCGAGCGAGGATACCGGGTACGTCATGCCGTACGAGGCCGCGATGCGACACGATGTCGGGTTTTCATCGTTTCCGGAAATCGAACGCGATTCCTTCCAGACCATCGGCCGTTTCGGTGACACGTTCATCGACCGCGCCCATCGACTCTTGCCGGGGGAAAACATCGAGATCGGCTGGGCGTGTGACGACGAACGAGTCGCCGTGCCCAATGGATCGTTGGGAAAGTACGCGCAGCTGACGCCGCTCGCGGACGGAGTCTTCCTCGTGCGCGCGATGCTCGATGTCGAGACAGCGGACGGTGGCCCGCTCACGATCTGGAGCAACGAGTGCCCGTTTGTGGTCGGGGGAAGTACCGAAGCGCCGAAGGCCCATGTCGCCCAGGTGACACCGCGTTACAACGAGCCATCGATGTACTGGATCAGTGTGGGGGCCACCGAAAGTGTTGAGATCGGGGACGTGTACCGCAGGGGCGGATACGAGTACCTACGGGAATTTACGGTGAGGTCGATGTCTCCACAGGGCGCAATTGTGGAGATGTCGACCTGAACGCGCGACCCGGTCAGCCGTTGCCCGAACTGCCGACTGGGTCACAGAGTGTCTGCCTCCAGTGGCCCGCCAGTCGCGCCTCGAAGACAGCGATTAAATGGCAAGCAGCGCGGGCTGCTCGCGCGTTGACTCCAGCCCAGCCGCCGCGTTGAAGAGCAGCGTCGCCAGCTGGTCGCAATAGGACGTCGAGTCGCCGACGGGTCCGGCCTCACACTCGTACCGTCAATCCCTCGTCAATCCCCACTCGCCATGCGTTGCAGCGTGTCCTTCTCCGCGAGGATGTACTCGAGAAACGCCCTCGTCGCCGAGGGCTGGAACTGCCCGAGCGAAACCATGGCGACCGAGCGCCGGATCCGATGGCCTTCCACGCGCGCCGATGCGATTTTTCCCGCCGCGACGTCGTCCTTCACGGCCCACGCCGGCAACAGCGCCACGCCCATTCCGTGCTCGACCATCAGCTTGATGAAGTAGGTGTCGTTCGATTCGAGCGCCAGCGTCGGCTGGATCCCGACACGGTTGAAGAACTCGTCCGTGGCTCGCCTTATCGACGCCCCGCGCTCGAAGAGAATCAGCCGCTCGCGCTCGAGGTCGTCCACGGCAACCGCTTCGAGCCCGGCGAGCCGGTGCCCGAGACCGACTGCCAGCACGAGCTCATCCTCGAAGAGCGGCGTGACCTTCAGCCCCGGCGAATAAACCGCCATCGAGGCAAAGCCTACGTCGGCTGTTCCGTTGAGGATGTTCGCTATCGTCTGCTCGGTCGAGACGGTGGTCCGGAACGTCAGTTCGATAGACGGGTATCTCCGCATGAACGACTCGAAAAGCGGCGCGAACAAGTGAACGAAGGCCTGCGTTGCGGCGGCCGCACGGACGGGCCCTCGAAGCTGGGCTTCGGCGCCGGCAAGCCGCTCGCGCAAGGCTTCGGACTCGCCGAGGATGCGCTTCACGTATTCGAGCGCGATCCTGCCAGCGTGCGAGAGCGTGACGCCCGCTTCGCGCGTATGAACAGCGGTTCGCCGAGCTCCGTTTCGAGCGCCTTGATCTGGTGACTGACCGCGGACTGGTTGATGTGGAGCCGCTCGGCCGCTCGCGTGAAATTCAGCGTCTCGGCCACCGTATGAAACGTGCGCATCTGGGACATTTCCATTGTCAGCCCTCCCGACGCTCAGGCATTAGCAATGAGCATTATAGCTATTAGAACTATGTATTGGACTAATGAATACTCTGCCCCGTAGGCTCTCTTTCGAACTGGCGTAGTCGGATGATCGGTGCTTTTCATAGCGATCGACGGGCGCTGTGCCAGGGAAAGGAGGTTGCCATGCCGATACCAGCGCGACTCGAGTTCGTGATCGAACGACTTCGACGCGAAGATGCGGAGGTCGAGCGTCGGATGTTGAGGGAGCTCGCCGGTGTGGAAGTCGCGGCGGACGAGGCGCGCGACCTGTGGCCGCGGCTTCTCGATCACAAGTGGTTCATGAGCGAACGGATGGGGCGGGATGTGGGCCTTCGCGTCGCGGCGATCGACTTCTTCGAGCACGTCGAGCCAAGGCCGAACGTTGCGCCGCAGGCGAGCCTCGTCCTTGCCCGTGCGCACGCCGCCGGGCGCGCGATTTTCGTAGACCCGGTCACCTGGCTGCACCGCGTTCTATCGGACTTCACCGAGACGCTGCGGGGAGTCTCCGCGGTCGTGGGAATTATCCTCTAGACGCTCTGTGACTCTGTGTCTCGGTGCCTCTGAGTTCGAAGCTCTTCTCGCGGAAGGAAGAGCTTCGCACGCAGAGGCACGGAGACACGGAGGCACAGAGGGACGACCTGCGGCAGATCACCCCTTGCGCTTCTTGCGGGCCTTCTCGATCTCCTTCTGGATGATCGGCGCCTTCGAATCGGTCAGCTTCACGGGCATCGCGGGCTGCAGCAGTCCGTCGACGGGAAATGCATCCATCGTCTCGCCCGCGACCTGAACGTCGGCCTTCGGCGAATACGTCGCCACGATCATCGTCCACGCAAGCTTCGGCTCAACCGATGTGACGAGCAGTCGCGCCACCTTCGTCGTCTTCACCGAAATAGTCTCGCCGGTGACCGGATCCTTGATCGCATTCCCTTCAACCAGCACCAGGTACTCCTGGCCCACCTTCGCGCCGGCCGCCTCGCCGAGGTTGATCGCGACCCGCTGGCCATCAATCGAGGCGATGAATCCCTCGAGCGGACTAAGCTGGTTGACGCGGTCGACGAACTGCTGCGAGATGGCCGCGAGGTTCTTCTCGAAACACTTCGTCGCCTCGGCCTGAGTGATGTTCGTCGAGCCGAATTCGCGAGCCATGCCGAGTCGCGACTCCGTGCCCGTGAACGTCTCGGAGATCTTGATGCTGCCGGTCTCGGTGTCCACGAGCTGTATCTGGATCTTCGTCTCGTATACGTCCTTCGAGAAGAAGCCGGGCTGCCATCGCAGCGAGATCAGCGAGCCGGCCACGACGTATTTCGCGCCGAGAAGCCGTCCGACGTTCTGCGCGGACGTCGGATCGACGAGGTCCGAATTGTTCAGTCGTTGCTCGGCCAAAACCTTGTCGAGATTCGCGCGCGCGACGACGTTGAACTTGCCCGCGCGCACCAGCGCGTCGGTGACAGCGCCCGTCATCGCCGGCCCGGTGTAGTCCGGAAGATACGTCGCGGTAAACGGCGCGACCGCGATGCTGATCTTCGGCTCGACGGCGGCTACCGCTTCGCGCGGACAGGCTACGGCGCCGAGCAGAAGCGCGGATGCAATGAGCAGGTGTGCGAATCTCACGTGAGCCCTCCATTGTCGAAGACGCGGCGCCATTCTAGCCTCACTCACTCAGAACCGGGAGCGGTAGCGCATAGGTTCGAGAGTCCGCGACCGCGGAGCGGTCGATGAAATAGCCGTGGGTCGCGCGCGGGCGAGCGCCGCGAGCCCTCGCGAGACCCGCGGAACCGCCGGCCGTCACGCACCGACCGCGGAGCGGTCGCATCGTCAGTCCCAGTGATGACGTGCGTCGTAGGCGGCACCGTGCTCGTCGCGTAGTGCTCGAGAACACTGATGTGCAGGTAGACCTCGATCAGTGTCGGTGCCATAGGCCTTGCCCTTGGGCCCGTGATCGAAATCCGCACAGCTTGAGATGCTTCCCTCCCCCGGTCGGTGCGTGGCGGTTCGGGTCGCGCGTAGGCTGCCTCGCCCCGCGCGACCCACGGCTTTTCATGACGCTCGCGGTCGGACTCGACCGGAAAGGGCGCGCCTTCGAAGACCTTGTATCGTCCTGCGGGGCTCGATCGGCTCCAATCGGACAACCCACGGCTTGCGCCGTGGGCTCAGGCTCGTCGGCCTACGGCGCTTTTCGGAGGCCAGGTCGACAGAGTGCGGCATCGGCCCGTCCAATGTCCTCGAATTCCGTTCGGCGTGTTTAGCTTCCTACCGCGCAGCGGTTTCGTTCAGCGACCGGGTCGGCTCGCGCACCGATGACAATGGTCGGATCGACGATGGCTTCCCGATCCCACAGTTCCCGCCTCCGCGCCTCTGAGTCTCTGCGTGCGAAGCTCTCCGCCCTCTCGACGAACCTACACATCCATCTCGTATGCCTTCCTCAGCCACACCTTCACCTCATCATCAATGTCTGCCGCCGACACGATCGCGAAGCGGTGCGTGATCCGGTCCTTCTTCGCAAAGCCGCCCGTGTCGGTAAGCCGACCCGCGGCCGGCGTGTCCTTGAGCGCAAGTCCAAAATCGATGCGCGTGATCGTCGTCGGCTTGATCTGTGCAAAGACGTGCTTGCGGTAGAACGGGACGATAGTCTTGCACGGGCACGCCTTCACGTCGTCGCCCATCGACAGGCCCAGCGCAAGCAGTTCCTCATAGAGCGGCAAAAGTCCGGCCGTTCTTCCCGCGAACATCTCGTCGACGTAGACGAGCGCCGAGGCGAGGTACTCTTCCGGATCGTCGTCCTCACCGCGACCATCGGCGCGCTCCGCCAGCCACGACGCCGAGTTCGTCCCGAGGCCATGTTTCGCCTTCAGCCAGTCGCGACGCTCGGCTTCCGTCGCCGGTCCCTTCGTCCGAATGAGCTCGAGCCACTCGTCGAGCGACCGGCCGGTCTTCGACGGCAGGTCGGCGATCCACTTCTGGACCATCGCGACGCTCGGATGAATGCCATAGGGATTCGCCCTCTCACTCCGCTTGACCGACCTGGCCATCACGCTGCCTCCTCTCGGTTGAAGGATCGGTGCCAAGCATCGCGTTTCGGAAACGACAAGGCAATGTCGAACGCGTTGGCCGATGCCCAAGCGCCCTGGAGCGCAGCGTGAATCGACGCTTTGGATTGCTCGAGACCATCCAAAGCGGCGCTGCGCGCCGCACTCCAAGGCGCTTCGCGCAAGAGTGAACTGGAGTGTTCTCGATTGAAACCGCCGCCGTCGACCCCTAGAGTTGAAGCCATGGTCGACATCGGACTCACACACGTTGCGCTGGAAACTGCGGACATGGATCGCAGCATCGATTTCTATGCCCGCTACGCCGCGATGCAGGTCGTGCACCGCCGCTCCGACGATCACGGAGGCGATGTTGCCTGGATCAGCGACCGGACACGCCCGTTCGTCATCGTCCTCATCAAGGTCGAGAAGGTGTCGGCGACGCTCTCGCCGTGGGCTCACCTGGGTGTGGCGTGCCGTGATCGCGAAGAGGTGGATAGACTGTGCGCCCTCGCTGCGGATGAAGGCGTGCTGATCGGCGGACCGGACGACGCCGGGCCTCCCGTCGGGTACTGGGCATTCCTGCGCGACCCGGATGGCCATACCCTCGAGCTCTCTTACGGGCAGGAAGTCGGCCTCACCGTCGACGACGCAACACCGACCTGATCCGGTCACGGGACGCAACGGCTCTTCCATGAACAGCAACTCGATCCCGACATCCTTCGGCTCGTTGCGACCGTGGTCCGCGTGTGACAAGCCGAGTCTCGTTCGATACGCCAACAACCGGAAGGTCTGGCTTAACCTCCGCGACTCGTTTCCACATCCGTACACTGAAGCGAGCGCCGATGCCTTCCTCACGATGGTCGGACGTCAGAACCCGGTGACCTTCTTCGCCATGGCCACGGTCGAAGAAGCCGTCGGAGGCATCGGAGTCTCGCTGGGCAGTGACGTTCACCGTTTGACGGCCGAACTGGGCTACTGGCTCGCCGAACCTTTTTGGGGGCGAGGAATCGTAAGCGAGGCGATCGCCGCGTTCACGGAATACACGTTCGATCGATTCGGACTCGTGCGGATTCACGCTGAACCGTACGCGAACAACCTGGCGTCGTGCCGCGTTCTCGAGAAGGCGGGATACATCGCCGAGGGACGCATGCGATCCAGTGCCATCAAGGACGGAGTCCTCGTGGACCAATGGATGTACGCGGCGGTTCGTCAACGTGCGTGAATCTCTCACTCGACGGGTTCTCCCGCGAATCTTCGTCTCTGCGTCTTTGCGAGACCTCGGCGCCTCTGCGGGAAAGCTCCGCTTCGAAGGTTTTTTCGCCAAGACGCAAAGGTCTCGCAAAGACGCAGAGCTGTCTGGACTGAGACTCATCGTCGCGGGTGGCGTACGATAGGCGCATGGGCCTCTCCGTTGCCACCGTAAGCTTGCTTGTTCGCGAGTACGACGAGGCCATCGCCTTCTTCACGACGGCGCTCAGGTTTCACGTCGTCGAGGACACGCCTCTCGGCAACGACAAACGCTGGGTCGTCGTCGCGCCCCCCGACTCAGCCGGCGCGTCGATCCTACTGGCCCGGGCCGTGACCGACGAGCAGCGCGCCGCGGTCGGCAATCAGACCGGTGGCCGGGTGTTCCTGTTCCTGCACACGACGGACTTCGAGGACGATTTCCTCCACCTCGCGAGCTGTGGCGTTCGCTTCACGGAAAAGCCTCGCACCGAGCCGTACGGCCGCGTCGTCGTCTTCCTCGACCTCTACGGCAACAAGTGGGACCTGATCGAGAGGACTTGAGAGTAGACAGGATTACAGGATTTTCAGGATTAACAGGATTCGTTTGGGTTGAACAACGGACGTCCGAATTACCCCAAATCAATCCTGTCAATCCTGAAAATCCTGTCAACTCTCCTCTCAGTCCCGCCACTCGTCGATCAGTGACGCCACGACGCCGGTCCAGCCGGTCTGGTGGGATGCTCCGATTCCCGCGCCCGTGTCGCCGTGGAAGTACTCGTAGAAAAGCACCAGGTCACGCCAGTGCGGATCGTTCTGGAACTTCTCGCACTTCCCGTGCGCCGCGCGACGACCGTGCTCGTCCCTGGTGAAGATCTGAATCAGCCGGTCCGCGAAGCCGTTCGCCATCTCGGCGAGCGTCACAGGCTCTTCGCCCTCCGTCAGGCTCTCGATAGTGAAGTCGTGGCCGTACGCCTTCCCGAGCTTCCGCAGCGACTCGATCATCATGAAGCTCGTCGGCATCCACACCGGCCCACGCCAGTTAGAGTTCCCGCCCTTGAGCTTCGAGACCGACTCAGCCGGGTCATACGACACTACGTTCTCGCCGAAGACGAACGGATTTGCCTCGTGGAACTTCGAGAGGCTCCGCAGTCCGTACTCAGACCGGAACTCGCTCGGGTCCCAGACGCGCTCGAGAATCCGCCGCAGTTGCTCGTCGTCCACGATAGTCAGGATGTGGACGGTCGAGCCGTTGCGCTCGATCGTCGTGACGCACCGGTCCGTGAGCTCGCTTCGGTTCTTGAGGAACCAGTCGAGATTCGCGCGGAACTCCGGGAATGGCTCGAGCCAGTCCACCTCGAGCCGCTCCACGGCGAACAGCGGGATCAGCCCGACGAGCGAACGCACGCGGAACTTGTGGAAGCTGCCGTCCTCGTACCGAAGCACGTCGTAGAAGAACCCGTCGCGTTCGTCGAAGAGCTGGTACTCGCGGCCACCCATGTTCTTCATCGCGCCGCCGATGTAGACGTAGTGCTGGAAGAACTTCGTCGCCAGCCCCTCGTAGACCCGGTTCTCGTGCGCGAGCTCGAGAGCGATGCGCATGAGGTTGAGGCAGAACATTCCCATCCAGCCCGTAGCGTCCGACTGCTCGAGGCGAGCGCCGTGCGGCATTTTCTCGCTTCGATCGATGACCGTGATGTTGTCGAGCCCGAGGAAGCCGCCCTCGAAGACATTGTTGCCCTCGCTGTCGACCTTGTTCACCCACCACGCGAAATTGATGAGCAGCTTGTGGAAGCACCGCTCGAGGAAGACGCGGTCGCCCTTCCCTGTGCGGATGCGGTCCATGTTGTACACGCGCCAGACCGCCCACGCGTGCACCGGCGGATTCATGTCCGAGAACTCCCACTCGTAGGCCGGAATCTGGCCATTCGGGTGCTGGAACTGCTCGAATAGCATCAGCCAGAGCTGCTCCTTCGCGAACTCGGCGTCGACGAGCGCGATCGGAACACAGTGAAAAGCGAGGTCCCACGCCGCGAACCACGGGTACTCCCACTTGTCCGGCATCGACAGCACCCTCATCGAATTGAGGTGCTGCCAGTGGACGTTGCGGCCCTTGTGACGCGCTGCAGGCGGCGGAATGTCGGGGTTGTCGCCCTCCAGCCACAGCCCGACGTCGTAAAGATAGATCTGCTTGCTCCACAGCATGCCGGCGATGGCCTGGCGCTGGACGAGCTTCTCTTCGTCGCTCGCGGTATCGGGATGAATCGTCTCGTAAAACTCGTCCGCCTCGCCCAGTCGCAACGACATGACGGCGTCGACGTCCGAGATCGGGTCGCTCAACTCCGCATCCGAGAGTCGGAGCCGAACGACTACAGATCCGCCAGCCGGAACGTTCAGCGATTCGTAGTGGAAACACGCCTTCGTGCCGCGCTGCTCCCAGTTCACGCAGTTCTCGCCATTGACGACGTAGCGGTGGAATGCGTCCTTCGTGAACGCACTGCGGCTGCGGGCGTCGCCGCCCCACACGCGCGCGGCGTTCGTCTCATTGTTGGTGAAGAGCGGGTTGCCACCCACGTCGGCGTACAGATACCGCTTGCCGAGGTGGTATTCGAACGGCAGCGTGCGAAGCTGATTCGCATTCGTGTCGTCGGCGACGATGCTCACGTAAGAGTCGCCGTGTGGCCCAAGTGCAATCGTCGGCTCGGGCGCCGGGTCTTTCGACCATCCCCACGTGTTCCGGAACCAGAGGTGCGGAAGGATGTGGATCGGCGCGTCTTCCGGTCCGCGGTTGAAGACCTCGATGCGGATGCAGCAATCCTCCGCAGACGCCTTGGCGTATTCGACGACGACGTCGAAGTATCGGTCTTCGTCAAAAACGCCTGTGTCGAGCAGCTCGTACTCCTCGAAGGGCGTTCCCGACTGCCGTCGACGGTTCTCCTCGAGAAGCTCCCCGTACGGGTACGCGCGCTGCGGGTACTTGTACAGGTACTTCATGTAGGAGTGGGTCGGCGTCGAGTCGACGTAGAAGTAATACTCCTTCACGTCTTCGCCGTGATTCGCTTCTCCCGGCACGAGCCCGAAGAGCCGCTCCTTGAGGATCGGATCGTGTCCGTTCCAGAGCGCCACCGAGAAACACAGCAGCTGATAGCGGTCGCAGATCGCCCCTAGCCCGTCCTCTCCCCACCGGTAGGCCTTCGAACGCGCGAGGTCGTGCGGAAAGTAGTCCCACGCATTGCCGTCGGCGCTGTAGTCCTCGCGGACCGTCCCCCACGACCGGTCGCTGACGTAGGGTCCCCACCGCCGCCACGGGGCGATTCGGGTCGTGTAGGGCTCGTAGAGGCGCTGAAACTCTCGGGTGTCGGAGGTCTGTTTGTTCATAGGCTGACTGCGACTCGCGCGGCGCCGTACAGTGCGGCTTTCGCGTCGAGAATGACGTGAACGGGGATTCGCTCCATCATCGGCGTGAAGCGTCCCTTCTGCCGGAAGGCCTCGATGAACGAGCCCTCCTCGAGTTTTCGGAGAATCTTCGGGGCGATCCCGCCGCCGATGTAAACCCCGCGGGTGGCAAGTGTCATGAGCGCGAGGTTACCGGCCATCGCACCGTAGATCGACACGAACATCTCGAGCGTCTGGGCCGCGAGATCTGACGAACGATCAAGCGCGGCCTTCGAGATCGCCGCGCCCGGGTCGCCATTCGCAATCTCGGCCGCGAGCCAGTCCGGCTCGGGCGCGAAGCCCGTGTCGCGAAGATATCCATAGATATTGTGGAGACCGGGTCCCGAAAGCACACGCTCGTAGCTCACGCGGCCGAAGCGCTTGCGCATGTGTTCGAGTAGTCCGATCTCGAGCGCATTGCGCGGCGCAAAGTCGACGTGGCCGCCTTCGGTCGCGACGGGAGTCACGCGGTCGTCGTGGTGGATGACCATCGCCATACCGCACCCGGTTCCGGCCGAAAGGAGCGCCGAGTTTCCCTGGTCGGTTTGCACTCCGGGATGGACGGTTCGGACGTCCTCAGGCCTGAGCGCCTCGACGCCCATGGCATTTGCGACGAGGTCGTTGGCCATGCCGATGCGGTCGCCGGGAATCCCAAGCCGATCCGACAGGGCCTGGATCGTGACCTTCCAGGGAAGATTCGGAGTCTCGACATGGCGGTTGACCACGGGACCGGCGATCCCGAATCCGGCGCGCTGGATGGATGGCTCGTGTTCCGCGATGAAGCGATCGAGAATGGCCTCGAGCGAGCCGAACTCACGGCTCGGATAACTCTGCTCGATGACAGGCACCCGCAACTCCTCGTGCTGCGGGTCAAAAATGGCCAGCGTAGTCTTCGTGCCGCCAACGTCTCCGGCGAGAATCATGGTGAAATCCGTGATCGATTGGGTTGTGGACCCGGCACCGCCGGATCACGAAGTCACGCTCGGATGCTGCGATCGCGCGGAGAGTGTCTCGGAAAGACGCTGCCGCGCGATCATTCGGTTGAAGCCGTGTACGTCGAGCCCGCACCCGCGGGCATCCTTAGCCGAGATCGACCTCGCCCATCTGGCCGGCAATGGCCAGCGCCGCTTCGTAGAGTACGTCTCGACGATTGATTCCGAGCTCCGTTGAAAGGAGTTCTCCGACCGTCCGCGATCTGTAAGCGAGCACGCGGCTGGAGTGCGCATGTCCGTCGAGGACAATGCCCGAGGAAAGGCGGCTTCGCGCTTCACGCCGTACGGAAAACGCCGCCGTCGGCGCCGAACTGACCCCGAGCGTGATGCTCGAGAGCAGACCGTCCATACCTTCGTGCACGACCGGAACGAACCGGATCGTCACCGGCCCCGAAGACGACGTGAAGGCAAACAGCTCTGCGTCACCATCGCGACGCGACGCGTCACTGTCAATCTTCCAGCCGAGCCGCTCGGCGAGCCACGCCGCGAGCAGCATCGAGCGCGGCGTGATGCCATCGACTCCGGCGTGAGGATTGAACTCGATCGTGACCGTATCCACGCGGTCGAGGTACGACCGGTGGTCGACCCCGTCGTAGAAGTTCGCGAGCATCTCACGCCAGGGCGTAAGTCTCTGCCACGTGAAGTCGGTGAGCGACGTCCAGTGCGGATGCTCACGAAACGTCTTTGCCAGCTTGACGAGATCCCGCCCGGGATGCGGAGACCCCGACGAATCGAGAATCACGCGATCCGCCATCGGCAGGATGTGGTTGAAAACGTAATCCCCGGGTTCCGGGATGCCAAGCAGCCACACGAAGACCGGAGTGTCCGGTGCGAGCAACTGCGCGACTCCGCTCGGCAGATCGTTGATGGCCTCACCTTCGGCCGCAAAGGTGACCTGCTCGCACGTGACCTGCTTTGACCGCGGCCCCTGCACCTGGCAAACCGCCGAGACGTGCGACGTCGCGCCGCTTCCCGATCCTTCACGATCGGCCTGCAGCACGAGGGCGCGAGCCGGATGAAGGCTCGAGATTTCGGCGATGATCTCGTCGAACTGCGGCAAGAAACCCTTCTTCTCACCGTAGACGATGAGCGTCATGACTCGCGCGCGCGTAACGGCACGCTCTTCGTGCGAAGCGTCCCCTGCGGCCTCTTCGCGCCAGATGGCGGCGAGCTCGCGCTCGACCGCCCCGATGTTGATTCCTGGAATGGTGCTCATGCGGACATCCTCCTACAGCCGACGCCACGTCCGCCCGTCGCGGGCGAGCAAGTCGTCAGACGCCTTTGGACCCCACGAGCCCGCCTCGTAGTTCGGGAACATGTCGCCCGGCAACTCTTCCGCCCAGCGGGCGAGCACCGGCGTGACGATCTCCCACCCGCGCTCCGTCATGTCGCGACGGGCGTAGAGCGTCGAGTCGCCGAGGATGCAGTCGAGCAGCAGCCGCTCGTAAGCCTCAGCGAGCCTCGCGCCGAATGACGACCCGTATCGGAAGTCCATGTTCACGCCGCGGATGTTCGTGACCTGGCCGGGAACCTTGGCGTTGAAACGAAGCGTGATGCCTTCGTTCGGCTGGACGCGGACGATGAGCACGTTGGGCTCGACCATGGAGCCGCCCGAGTCGCCAAACAACTTTTGCGGCACGTCCTTGAACGTGATCGCAATTTCGGTCACGCGCCGAGCCGCGCGCTTCGAGGATCGGATGTAGAACGGCACGCCGCCCCACCGCCAGTTGTCGAACGTTAGCTTGAGCGCCGCGAACGTCTCGGTCGGAGAGTCCGGCGCGACGCCGGTCTCTTCGCGGTATCCCGGAACGGCCTTGCCGCCGACGTGACCGGGACCGTACTGCCCTCGAACCGCGACCTGGTTGACCATGTCGGCCGTAATCGGCGTGACCGCTTCCATGACCTTGATCTTCTCGTCGCGGACGGCATCCGGGCTCAGGTTGATCGGCGGTTCCATCGCCACGATCGAGAGCACCTGGAAGACGTGGTTCTGGATCATGTCGCGGACGACACCCGTGCCCTCGTAATACGACCCGCGTCCTTCGACGCCGACGGCCTCGGCGTTCGTGATCTGCACGTTGTCGATGTAGTTCCGGTTCCAGAGGGGCTCGAAGATTCCGTTTGCGAACCGGAACGCCAACAGGTTCTGGACCGTTTCCTTACCGAGGTAGTGGTCGATGCGATAGATCTGCTTCTCGGCGAGGACCTCGCTCACCGAAGTGTTCAGTTCGATCGCGCCCTCGAGGCTGTTGCCGATCGGCTTCTCGATGATCACCCGGCGCCAGGGTCCCTTCGATTCATCGACCAGACCGGCCTCACCAAGCTTGTGGACGATCTCGGCAAACGCGCTCGGCGCCGTCGAGAGGTAGAAGACGCGATTTCCGAGCGTCCCGCGCTCCGCTTCGACGAGGGCCAGCTTCTCAGAGAGCTTTCGGTACGTTTCAGGATCTCCGAATTCGCCCGAGACGTAGTAGAGCCCCTTCGCATAGCTCTCCCACACTTCCTCGTCGACCTTGCCGTCGCCGCCGAACTCGGCGACCGACGTCTTCATCTGGGACCGGAAATCGTCGTCGCTCGTTTCACGGCGCGCGCCGCCGACGACAGCGAACTCGGCCGGAAGGAGCCGGTCCTGCGTCAGGTGATACAGCGCCGGGACGAGTTTTCTCTTGGTGAGGTCGCCCGACGCGCCGAAGATGATGACCGTACAGGGCTCGGCGGATCGCTCGAGGCGCATGCCTTCTCGCAGGGGATTGTCAGTCGTTGCTGCCACGGCTCGCTCCTTTCAATCGGCACGGGCGCACGAGCCTCGGAGCGGGAAGTCGAACGACCCCCCGAGAAGCTCGCGCGCCCCTACCATCTCAGTGTCCGGCCTTTGCCTGCCAGTTCGTGTGCACCGCGGGGGCGCCCGGCTTGTCGACCCGCTCGTAGGTGTGCGCGCCGAAGTAGTCGCGCTGTGCCTGCGTCAGGTTTGCCGGGAGGTTGGCCGCACGGTAGCTGTCGAAGTAGGCAAGGCTCGCCGACATCGCGAGCGTCGGAACGCCCAGGGTCTGAGCCGTCGTCACTGCCGTGCGCCACTTCGCCTGCGACGCACTCACCCACGACTTGAAGTACGGATCCACGAGCAGATTCGGCAGGTCCGGCCGGGCCAGATAGGCCTGCTTGATCTTGTCGAGGAACTGGGCGCGGATGATGCAGCCGCCCTTCCAGATTCGCGAGAGCTCACCCAGGTCGATGCCCCACTTGTTGACGTTCGAACCCTCGCGGATGAGGTTCATGCCCTGGGCGTACGACGTGATCTTCGAGGCATAGAGCGCCGCACGAATGGCATCGATGAGTTCCTTCTTGTCGCCGGTGTACTTGGCGGTCGGTCCCTCGATCTCCTTGCTCGCCGCGACGCGCTCGGCCTTGTCGCGCGAAATGAAGCGCGCTTCGATGGCCGAATTCATCGTCGGGATCGGCACGCCGAGGTCGAGGCCGACCTGCGACGTCCAGCGGCCCGTGCCCTTCTGGCCGGCGGTGTCGAGGATCATGTCGACGAGCGGGTTGCCGGTCTCGTCGTCCTTCACGCTGAGCACCTTCGCCGTGACTTCGATGAGGAACGAGTTGAGCTCGCCCTCGTTCCACTCGTTGAAGATGTCCGCCATTTCCTGCGCGCCAAGGCCGAGGCCGTTGCGCATGATGTCGTACGCCTCGGCAATGAGCTGCATGTCGCCGTATTCGATGCCGTTGTGGATCATCTTGACGAAATGGCCGGCGCCGTCGGGACCGCAGTGCGTGACACACGCGCCGTCCTCGGTCTTTGCCGCCACCGCCTCGAAGATCTCGCGGACGATCTCGTAGGCTTCCTTCTTGCCGCCGGGCATGAGGCTCGGTCCCCAAAGGGCGCCTTCCTCACCGCCCGACACGCCGGAACCGACGAAGTGAAGTCCCTCTTCGGTCAGCGCCGCGTCACGCCGCTTCGTGTCTTCGTACCACGAGTTGCCGCCGTCGATGAGCACATCGCCCTTGTCGAGGTGCGGTTTCATCTGGTCGATGGTCCAGTCGACCGCCTCGCCCGCTTTCACGAGCATCATGATGCGTCTCGGTCGTTCCATGGCCGCCGCCAGTTCCGCTGGCGAATGCGCGCCAACCACGTTCTTGCCGGCGCCTCGCCCATTCACGAATGCATCAACTGCTTCGGCTCGCCGATTCCAGACGGCGATCGGAAAACCGTTTCGCTCCACGTTGAGCGCCAGGTTCTCGCCCATCACGCCAAGCCCAATCATCGCAAACTTCGCTTTGCCTTCTGACATTGTTTTATTCCTCACTGACGGCGAAGACACGAACGACACGGGACGAAAGGGGGCTCGTTACCCGTGCCGTTTCGGTCAATCGATCAAGCTGCGCGACGATCGACTCCCTGCCGGCGGCGCCGGCGAAGGAGAAGCCCCATTGGCAGCAGAAGCGGGAGAAAGTCGTAAGCGGTACCCGACGGCACGGTCTTGCGTGCCGGGGCGCCCTCGGCTGGGACCGCGGCTTGCGGCTCCGGATCCTCGGGCATGACGCCGGCACTCTGCGCCGGGCCTGGCGGTGTGTCGCTCACGGTGTAGAAGCGCCCCGATATCGAACTGATGAAGAGCCGCCGCATCTCGGCGAGGTTGAATGGCCGTGCGCCGCGCCGTCCGAAGACGGTCAGCTGGTTGCCGCTTTCGTCGACGGCACGGTCTCGGTCAAGGCCCTCCGAGATATTGACGGCTGGTCCTCGCGTCTTCTTCGTCGCGATCAAGCGCGGAGTCAGCGGAGGCGCGTAGCCATAAATGCCCGGCGTATCCTCGGTCGACGTGAGCTGAACGATCCGGAGACCGTTCTTTCCGTCGGCGACGTACGCAAAGGTGCTGTTGTTCGTCATCGCGATTTTGACGTCGCGCGAATCGTTCATCGCCCCGTCGGCATTGAAGAAGAGTCCCGGCATCCACGAGGGCGCTGCGGGCTTAGTCGGCGTTTCGATGTCGACGATCGCCATGCCCTGCGACCCTGCCGCGATGAACGCGTAGGTTCGAGAGATATAGACGCTCTTCGCATCTGCGATACGGACGACCGCATCCTCGACGAGCTGCGGATCGTTCGGGTCCGTCAGGTCCACCACCCGCAGTCCGTCTGCGCACGTCACGAAGGCGTAGCGGAACTGGATGGCCACCGACGTCGGCGATCGGATCGGCAGGACCTTGATGACCTTCGGATCCGGCCGCAGCGTGGCGTCGTAACGGGCGATGTCGAGAATCACGAGCCCCTTGTCGGTGCACATGTACGCGTACTGGCCCGCGAGAATGATGTTCGTGGCGCCGTCGAGCACGCCATCAGGGTTGAAGTGATCCTTCCCGTCGGCGAACTCCTGGCGATGGAGGAAGTTGTTCTCGGGGTCGCCGTCGAGCAGGGTTGCCGCGACGGTCATCACGAGGCCTTCCTTCTTGTCCGAAATGTAGAGGAACGCGTACAGCGGGTGGATCGGCTGCGGGTCGTAACCCACTGCCGGCATCGGCTCGCCATTGATCCGAGCAAGTCGCATCTTGATGGCGTCCGCCGCATTCACGCGATAAACGGCTTCGCCGTTCTCCGCAAGGTGCTTGCGGTAGTGATGGCTTAGCGGCGTCTTCGTGATCTCGAGCAGGCTTGCGGTCGGATCGACGCCGAGGGTCGTCGGCGACGCAACTGCCGTCGCGTATTTCGTGTCGATGTTGAGCCGCTGGCCGATCGGAGACACGATCGACGACGAGATGCGCTGGGCAAACAGCTTGTCGTCGACGCGCGAGACGTCGTAGACGCGCATGCCGCCGTCGCCGTTTGCGACGTAGATGTATTCACCGCGGAGCTGGAGGCTCAGCGATTCGTTCCCGATGCCAGGCCGGTGCGAGTAGGACTCAGTCAGCTTTCGCCCGTTCTTCTCGAACCGCTCGTACTCATCGGGGAAAGCCATCTTGTGCAGAGAGCTTCCAAAGACCGCCTGCGGCTCGTCGCGCTCGGTGACGGCGATGGCCTCGAAGCCTCCGCCCTCCCCGGCCACGTATACGAGCCGGCCCATGAAGTTCGCGGCATTTGCGCCCTGCAGGGTCAGCTGGGCCATGACCGCGTTGTTGTTGTTGTCCTTCGACACGTGGCAATCGCTGCAGAGCTTCGTTTCGCCCTTACCGCGAACCGTGTGCGGAACGTACGAGCTGAAGGCCTGGCCCGAGTAACCCTCGGCCGAGATCGTCTGCTGCTGAGAGTAGAACCACTCCCGGTTGATGCTCGCCGAGCTCACGAGCACTGCGCACGACGAGCGAATCGGACCGACGCGGTTGCCGGAAACCGTCCCGTCGCGGCCGAGCATGTAGACGTCGTCGCGAAGAGTCTGGAAGTTGTAGTTCGTCCAGTTGCGCGACGTTGCACCTTCGTTGTGCTTCATCTCCTCGCGCTTCGTAGCCCGCATAGGCAGGTGACATCCGAAGCACGCCGTCGTCCACGAAGTGTGGCAGGCGAAACAAGTCATCTCACTGTCGGGATGTGCGACCTTGTCGTCGCTCGCCGTCGGATCGCCCCACGTCTCGTTGTCGATCTGGACCGTCTTCGCGTAGGCCGAGAGCTCGCTGTAGTCGTCGGGACGCTGGGCGTTCTTGACGACCGTGTCTTTCGTCTGTTTGACGCGCCACCACTTCGCCGGGTCCGTGTAGGACGCCTGAATGATGTCGCCCTTGTAGAGCTGCACGTTCGTCGTGTTGCCATTGCGCGGAATCTTCTCGCCCGGCTTCACGTCCTTTGCAAGCCGCTGGAAGATCGGGACCTCGCGGTCCTTGCCATCGACGCGGAACTTCGTCTTCAACCGCGACAGATCGCGGCCGCGCTTGCCCTGCTTGTCCGTCTCGGCCGCCGGACCCGAGGTCCGAAGCGTGGCCGTCTTGTCCATCGCGCCGTGGCAGTCGATACAATCGATCTCGACCGCTGCGCGCACTTCCGAGTGCAGGTTGCCGGTTCCGTGGCCGTCACCTGAGAAGTGGCAGTCCACGCATTGCATGCCCATCTCGAGATGGATGTCCTGCATGTGGACCGGCACGCCGTCCTTGAGCATCGGCAGTCCCGTCGTGGGATCGTTTTCCGGATGCATGGCCGCGGCGAGCGACTCGCCGTCGACGCGCGGAACGATCTTGCCGCCGTGGTCAAGGTAGTTGCCGTGGCGATCCACCTTGAAGACGGCACGATAAACCCAGCCGTGTCCGTGGAAGTCGCCGAACTGCGTCTTCGTCAGGTTCTTGTTGATCTCGCCGCCGGGTTTGCCGACCTCGGCGAGGAACTCGACGTCACCCCACTTCCCGCGCTGCGCGGATTCTTCGGGGTTCCGCTGGTTGATGGCCTGACGCTCTTCCTCGGACAGTTTCTTGATCTTGTCCGGGTACATCTGCTTGCCGTCGGTCTCGTTGTCCCACCACGTCATGCCGTAGTAGGTCGTCACCATGTTCGTGCCGGGGTGCATGTGGCAGACCATGCACGAGCTCGACGGAATGTTGTTCGTGAGGATGTGGCGAATCGGATGGCCCGGTTCGTTGGCCGTTTCCGCCCGGTTGATCATCGGATCCGTCGTCCGCGTCGTCCCTCGATTGCTACCGTCGGTCCGGAAGTTGCTGAGAGGAACGACCGCGCTGTGCGAGGTCTGCCGGTCGTTGAAGTACGAGACGTGGCAGGCCGTGCAGCCGCTCGAGCGGTAATCGCCCGGCTGGTCGTTCGTGCCGAGGAAGTTGAGCGTCGGATCGAGCAGGCGCGTCTTCTGGAGGCCAAGGAAGACCGGGTCGGTCCGGTTGCCGGTACCGAAGCCGCGCAGGCTCAAACGATCCTCCCCGTGCTCGAAAACGCGCAGGACGTTGCCGGGCTGCGAGATCTCCCATCTCGGGAGCGGATCGAGGTACGGAACGATGCCGCGAAGCATCAGGCTCATCCACGCCGAGTCCGGGGTGACGTGATTCTCTTCGGTCGGGTAGATCCGTTCGGGCTGGCCCTCGTTCGTGTAGCTCTCGCCGAAACGTGCGTTCTTGAGGTGGAAGCCGCCGTTGTTGTAGAGCGCGGCCTCCCAGAGCATCGCGCCGTGCTTCATCATGCTCGTGTCGACGAGGCCGACTTCCTTCTCGTGGCATCCGGCCGTGCCGCACGTTTTCTCGGCAACCCGAAGATCTCCGGGATTGACGAACTGGATGAACTCGAGGCTTTCACGAAGCGTCCCGGCCGTCATGCGAACGGGGTTCGCCGAGCCGTCGCCATCTTCGTTCCCGTACCAGGCCTCGGGATTGCGCGGCTGGACGTGCGCCTTGCGCTTCGCATCCTCGAACGCCGAGTCGCCGTGCTTCGTGCCTTCGGGCTTCATGACGTCGAAGCCGCCGCCGTGGCAGTCGGCGCACCCGATATTGTCGGGACCGAACGGATGCATCGAGAACGGCTCGCTTTCCTTGTCGAAGCCGTGACAGCTCACACAACCGGCGCTCTTGCGATCCGCCTCGACTTGCTTCTGGCTGGAGTCGAACGATCCCTTCGGAATCACTTTCTCAGCTGGCTTGGCGGCGGGTGGAGCCTGCTTGGTAGCGGCCGGTGCAGCCGCTGGCGCGGCGGCCGGTTCCTGCGGTCCAGCGGCCGACTGGCCGCGACCGCTGGCAATGGCGACAAGCGCGATGGCCACAAATGAACCGGCGACGACGATTCGCTTCGTTTCGGTGATCATAGCCCCTCGAAAACTATGGATGGGAACCCTGTCGGGCTCGATCAGTAGACGAACTTCACCGCGAGGAAGCCCGAGTAGATCGTTGGAGATGTGTAAATGTCCTTGAGTCCCTGCCCCGGCACGAGCACCGAGAGTCCACCAAGGATGATCCACTGTTCGTTCAGGTACGGCCGATACTGGAAGCCTGCGCTGTAGTCCCAGCCGATCTCTTTTCTGATCGTCTGCTGGAACAGCGACTGCTGGATCGACTCGGGCCTGTGGAAGCGCAGGTAGTTCACGTTGTAGGTCGTGAGCAGTTTCGGCGTCAGCTTCGCGTCGGCGCCCACAGAAGCAATGTAGATGCCCGGATTCACATAGTTCGCCTGTCCCTGTTCCTTGCTGCTGCGAAGACTGGGGACCAGGCTGCCAGGCTGCTGGATCGCGACGCCCGTTCCGGTGAGGCGGAGCGACTCGCGGTTCCAGAAGCTGATGGCGATCGGAATCGGAGGATTGATGAGCACGCGGTCCTGCTGCGTGGTCGTCGGATTGACGAGGAAGCCACCGCCGCCGCCCGCGAAATTCACGTTGTCGAGAATCGAATCGAAACCGCGCGCGACGCTGTCGCGCGGGTTCGCATCGCCCGACGACCAGAAGAACGACGCCTTCGGTCGAAGCCAGTCGCGATCCATCGACAGCTCGAGCGCGGCCATCTGCGCATTGACGTGGACTGGTCGGCCGGCAATCGGGTTGTGGCTGTCGTGCCCGAGCGCCCAGTAGAACGCGTGGCTGACATTGATTCGACCGATGTGGCCGTCGCTCGACGTTCCGAGATACGCGACGTTCAGATTGTGCGGCGTGAAGTCGCCGATGGCGGCCGGACGAACGAGGAATCCGTTGTCGTCAAACTTGAAGTTCCCGCCGCCCTCGTCGTCGTTCTTGCCGGCGCGGTCGTTGTTGAAATGGAAGCTGATGTTGGCGTTCCATCCCTTGAACAGGAAGTCCTGGCGATAGAGGTTTGCGACGTAGACGCTCTGGTGGCGCCAGGCAAACGTGTTCAGGCCCGAGTTCGTGTCCTTCTCGAGCATCTCGAAATACGCGAGGTTGTACTGGTAGCGGTTGCTGCCCAACGTTCCGAACAGACGAACACCGGGCTCCTCGTCAGAGAAGATGAAGCCGCGGAAGTCGCTCGTGAAGCGCTGGATTCCGGTCCGGATCGAATTGAAATCGTAGTTCGGGCTCCCGATTTCCTGTCCATCCTTGCGGGGAAGGAACGGGAACAGGCGCGGATTGTCGGCCAGCTTCATCTCGAAGTAGGCCTCCTGCAGCGAAACGTGCCCGTCACCGCGGGTCTTCCCGCGCCGGATGTCGACGTTGAGCAGGCCGACTTCCTCGGTGTGTACGTAGTTGTAATTGAACGCCGGGGTGATCTTGATCTCCCACTTCACCGGCTGGAAAGTCGTGTCGCCCTTGAAGAGGCTGAAACCCACGCGCCAGTTGTGGACCATGGCGAACTGTTCGCCGCGTCCGAAGAAATCACGGCTTCCTGGGCGCGCCGTGCTGACGCTGCTCGGGCTCGGCACGCGCTTCCCGAAGAACACGCTCGTCGAGTCGAGCGTCAGGTTCATGAAGAGGTCGTTGCCCTTGATCGGGTAATCGCCCTTCAGAACGTTCTGGTGATACGGATCGCGCTTTCGTCCGTGCTCGTGCCGGGTGTCCTCCGGAAAACCGAAGCGCCATCGATCCGGCTTCGGAATTCCACGGCCGTCCTCGTCGGCGTCGTCCGCCTCGACGGTCGACGGACCCGTGAATCCAGGCGGATGTCCTTCATATCCCGGACCGGTTGCACGCTTGGTCGGATCGTAGTGACCTTCGCCACCGTGTCCTTCACCGCCCCCGTGGCCAGCTTCCTGGCCGGCACCGTGGGCGTCGTGGCCGGCGTTCGCCGGCTTTGCGTGATCCGCATCGGCAGCGGGCTTTGGCGATTCCTTCTCCTGCTTCGGCGAAGCCGAATCTTTCTTCTCGTCGGCCGACGCCGTGGCGCCGCCGTCCTGCGCAGACGCAAAGGCGGCGTCGCTCGTCACAGGCGGGAGAATTAGGAGAATGGACACCGCAAGCAGGAGCGTTCGTGTACGCGTCCAACACATCGTCGTGATCCTCGGGTTCGCGAGAGTCCGTCGTCTGGAAAGCACCAGCCGTGGCGAGTGCCAGGTGGCTCTACCGAATGAGCGCGCCGCGGTGGCGAACCGGTCGCGACGCACCTTCAGCTTTTGAGTGAAGAAACTAGTGACCGAACTTCGGTGAGACCGAAGCGCGATCCAGTCCGATTGAAGTCGAAAAGTACCGACCTAACCCAGTTGGTTTGAACGTGGGAAGGAAATAGCACACCGTGTCTGGAGAGTCAACGAAAGGCTCCCGCTGAATGGTGACACGCGTCGCATCCCGGCTCCGCGATGCACTTGGCTGTGTCCCGCCGCTCGCGTAACGTGTCCCGCGTGAAGGTTTCCTTCGTATCGAGCCCCGATTTCCGCCGTCATCAGAACGGTTCGTACGAGAGCGGGCTTTACCATCCGGAGATCCCCGATCGGCTCGACGCCATCGAGAATCGCCTCCGGCGGATCGGGGTGTGGGATGAACTCGTCATCGTCGACCCGGTTCCGTCGACGGCCGAACAACTCGGGGCTGTCCACGATCTGGACTACGTCGCGTATGTCGAGCAGTCCTGCGTCGACGGTCCATTGTCGCTCGATTACGACACGGGCGTCGTGCGCGAGAGCTTCCTCTCGGCGACGCTTGCAGCGGGTGGTGCGTGCAGGGCGGTCGACCTCGTAATGAACGGCGACTCGGATGCTGTTTTCTGCGCCGTCCGTCCGCCCGGACATCACGCCGAACGCGACGTCGCAATGGGCTTCTGCCTCTTCAACAACGTGGCGGTGGCGGCCGAGCACGCGCGACGCGCTCACGGACTCGAACGTATCGCCATACTCGACTGGGACGTCCATCACGGGAACGGAACTCAACACCTCTTCGAGCACGACCCGGGCGTGTTCTACCTATCGATTCACCAGTTTCCTCACTACCCGGGAACCGGTGCGGCGTCGGAGCGCGGGCTCGGAGCCGGCGAAGGCGCGACGCTCAACGTGCCGATGGCGGCGGGGACCGGCGATCGCGAGTGGGTCGATGCGCTCGAGGGTCCTATGACAAAGGCCGTCGATGCGTTCCGTCCGCAGCTCGTGCTCGTTTCGGCGGGGGTTGACGCCCACGCTGAGGACCCGCTCTCTGAGACGCTCGTCTCCGTCGAAGGTTATCGAAGGATGACGGAGGTCGTCGCGGACTGGGCGTTGCGCCACTCGCGCTCGAGGATCGTGAGTCTGCTCGAAGGCGGGTACCACCTTGACGCACTATCGCGGTCGGTCGAAGCGCACGTGACGTCGCTGCGGGCGACGCCCGGGCGTTCGTAGAGTCGGGCGTTCGCACGCTCATCGAGTGCTCCGTGACTCTGTGACTCTGTGACTCTGTGTGCGAAGCGTCTTTCGGAGCTACGCACACAGAGACACGGAGGCACCAAGGCACAGAGGCACTCTCGTACTACGGATCCACGGCAACGAACTGTGAATTCACCCACCCGGATTTCCCGCTCGCGCTTCGCACCCGGAACCAGAGCTTCGTGCCCGACGTCACGTCCTTCTTGAAGACATACCCGCGGATCGTCCGCCCCTTGTCCGTCGTCTCGACGTAATACGAGTCGCCAGCGTCGCGAAGCACGATGACACCACGCCCCCGCGGCAGGGTCGCAGGCGCACCCGACCCCTCGCCATTGAATCGCGCGTCCTGTGCGAGGACACCCTCGTTGGCGCTTGTGTTCTCGCGCTCCTCGAGAATCGCCACTCGTTCATTCGCTTCGAGAAGTCCGATGGCCGAGCCACGAATGCTCGGCGCGTCGCGAACGGTCACCTTCGATGTCGTGACTCTCCCCGATCGTTCCCCGGTTCCGGTGTTCGAGTTCCGATTCGCGTTCTGGTTCGCCGCGTTGTCATTTGAATTCGACGGCCGATTCTCGTTCTGAATGGTGTTTGCGTTCGCGGGCGGCTTCAAATCGACATTGCCGTTCGAGCCAGCATTCGTATCAACCGATCCCGCTCCACTGTTCGCATTCGTGGCGCCGACGTTCGCCCTCTCCGCCAGCACCTTCTCGATTAGGAACTTCGCACCAATACCAAGTCCGACGCCGATCGCCAGCAGGAAAACACCGAGCGCGACTTTCGTGACCGCCGACATCCCGCTCCGCGGAGCAGCGACCGTCGCCGTGGGCGCCGCAGGCGCGGGAGGACGCATCGCTTCCTGCATCGTCGGTGCATAGCCCGGCGGGGGCAGCGGCATGGGCTCAGAGAACTGCCCCAGCGGCGATGCTCCCTGCAAATGCGCCAGCGGAGACGGCGAGGGCGGAGTCGGAACGACAGGCGCAATCGAGGCTGTCGACGCAGGCGCGCCCTGCACGGTGTTCGGCGCGGGCGCGAGCGGCATAGGCTCTGTGATCTGCGGCGCCGAGACGGCTGCCCGAACCGCGGTCGAGAGCTCCTTGGCGAGTTCTCCGGCCGATTGCTGGCGCGCATCCGGGTGCTTCTGAAGGGCCCGCATCACGACGGCTTCGACTGCGGGAGGAACGGCCGGATTTCGGGCGCTCGGAGGCGGCGGCGCCTCGCTGACGTGCATCGCGACCACTTCGGCCGAGTGCTTCGCGAAGAACGGTACGCTCCCCGTCAGCATCTCGTAGAGGATGACGCCCAGGCTGTAGATGTCCGACCGGCTGTCGACTTCACGCCCCCGGCACTGTTCAGGCGACATGTAGGACGGCGTCCCGATGACGGTCCCGGCCTGCGTCAAATTCGCCGACGTCGTCGAGAGGTCCTTGAGCTTGGCGATTCCGAAGTCGAGTACCTTGATGCGGTAACCGCGCTGCGTGGATCGGACGAGGATGTTCTCGGGCTTCAGGTCGCGGTGGATGATGTTGTGCTGATGGGCCTCGTCGAGGGCCGAGCAGATCTGGTCGAGCAGCTCCGCCGCCACCTGGAGCGACAGTTTCCCGTGGCGCTCGATGAGCGACCGCAGGTCCTCGCCGTCTGCCAGTTCCATGACGAGATACACCGAGTCGTCCGCGCCGACCCCGAAGTCATAGATCGCGACGACGTTCGGATGCTTGAGGCGAGCCGCGGCTTGCGCCTCGCGCCGGAACCGCTCGATCGCATTCGGGTCGCGCATCGTGTCCGAATGCAGGATCTTGATCGCAACGGTATCGCCAATGAGCAGCCGTGAGGCCCGGTAGACGCAACCCATGCCGCCTTCGCCGATCAGCGCGTCGAGCCGATACTTGCCCTCGATCGTCCGACCAATCGGCGAGCTCGCGACGAACGTGGGACCGGCACTGTTCCAGTCGTTACGGAACTCGGTCGGCAATGCCGGTGGCTGCGCCGGCGGCGTCGACGCGCCGCAGCGGGGGCAGAACCTCGCCCCGTCGCTCAACTGCGTTCCACAAGCGCTACGGGTCATGAGGAAATCCGGAGACAAGTGCTCACAGGCTACGGTCACGACCGTGCCGAGTCAATCAGCGGGTGATCGCAGCGGACCCGGTTTCGCGCCCCGGCAACGTGTCCGGACCCGTGCCTTGACGGGTCTCGCGGCCGAGACTAGCCTGTGCAGGAAAGGCAACGCTTCCACAACGATACGCCCTGATGCCGTCACGAAATCCCGTACTCGTCCGAACCGTCCTGAGTGTTGCTGCTCTCGGAGCTCTCGCGGTGTTCGGAACCCGATTCGTGCAATCTCGGTGGGAACAGAATCCGAAAATGGAGGTCGCGGGAGAATCCTCGAACGCAGCGCCTCCGTCCGAAACCGTCGTCGAAGAACAGTCCCCTGGTCAGAATCTTGCCGCCATGCTCGAATCGAACATCGCCATCGATCGCAATGACCCGGTTCAGATGCGCATCCTCGCCGACTACGGCGCCGTCTTCGTGACCGCCGCGGTTCCGCCGCCAACGGCAGTTTTCTCGGGCGAAGACCAGGTCAGGCTCTGGCAATCGAGCGTCGACATTGCGAGAGAGTCGATCGGAGGCTTCTCCATCGAGTTGCAGGCACCGGCCATGACTGCACTGCTTTCTGCTCGAGCCGAGGCCAGAGCGGCCCGGCTCGACATCACGCCGCGTGGAGGCGACGCGGCGCGGCGCGGATACGACGACACCGTCCGCCTCTGGACGAGTCGTGTGGATCCGGCGCTCGATCACTGGGTGACCCGAAAGCGTCTGTCTTCCGACGAACGCGCTCGGTTACGCGGTCTCACACCGCGAGAGCAGATTCCCGAGGTTCTCGAGCTCGAGAAGCGCGGGATCTACTTCAGCACCGGATTCGACAAGTCGATCCTCTACTCCGTCGCCGCGCCAGGCACGTCGCAGCACCTCTCTATGCTCGCCATCGACGTCGCGCAGTTCGAAAACGCGGAGGTGCGGCGAATCCTCTCGCGCCACGGGTGGTATCAGACGGTCGTGAGCGACCTGCCGCACTTCACGTACCTGGGTATTGCCGAAGAGAAGCTTCCGGCGCTCGGCCTCAAGAAGGTCACCAGCGGCGGTCGCGTGTTCTGGATTCCCGATCCGGCGCAGCTCTGATTCATCATGGAACTCGAAAAGATCTACTTCGACGAACAGGGGCTGGTGCCGACCGTGGTGCAGGACCACGCGACGGGCGATGTGCTCATGGTCGCGTGGATGAATGCAGAGAGTCTCGCACGTACCCTGCAGACCGGTGAGACGTGGTTCTGGAGCCGGTCGCGCAAGGAACTGTGGAACAAGGGAGCATCCTCCGGAAACCGACAGCGCGTCGTTGAGCTGCGACTCGATTGCGACGGCGACACCCTCCTCGTTCGCGTTGACCGCGATGGACCCGCGTGCCATACGGGAGAGGATTCGTGTTTCTACCGTCCCCTGGCCGGCGCTACTCCGCGGTCGCCCGAGGAACGCTCGCTCGTGACTCCGGTTGCGGTTCCCGACCGATCCCTTTCGGTTGTGGACATGGACTCGATGGAGGTCGGCATCCTCTTCAACGACCTCTACACGCTCATCCGGATGCGCGAAGCCGAGCGGCCCGAAAACTCGTACACGACGTATCTCTTCAACAGCGGTCTCGACAAGATCCTGAAGAAGGTCGGAGAAGAGGCGACCGAGACCGTCATCGCGGCGAAAAACGGTTCGGCAAAGGAACTGACGTCGGAGCTCTCCGATCTCTTCTACCACCTGCTCGTCCTCATGGTCGAACGCGGCCTCGGACTCACCGACATCTGTCGCGAGCTCGCGGAACGCGCGGGCCGGCGTCCGGATCCGAGGTTCGGCGTCACGGTGCGGGAGGGCTGACGTGGAGCACTTCTCCGAGGGGCCGAGGCGCCAACGAACGACGCCGCCGAACTACGAGGCCTTCCTCGAGTTGTGCCGACAGGGCACGGTAGTTCCCGTCGTCAAGCGAGTGACCGCCGACCTCATGACTCCGGTGTCGGCGTTTCTGCGAATCGCCGGCCGCGCGTCGCACGCGTTCCTGCTCGAGTCGGTCGAAGGCGGTGAAAAGGTCGCCCGGTACTCGTTCCTAGGCACGAGACCGCACATGCTCCTGCACTGCAAGGACGGCAAGGTCTGGGTCGAGGAGAACGGCGAGCGCCGCGAGGAAGACGTGCCGCCGCTCGTCGCGATGCGCCGCCACGCTGGACGGTTCCTTCCGGTGAAGGTCGACGACCTGCCCCCATTCTCGGGCGGCGCCGTCGGTTTCATGGGCTATGGAGCAATCCACTGGTTCGAGAAGCTCCCCGACCGCCACACCGACGAAACAGGCGTCGACGACGCGATCATGGCGTTCTTCGCAACCCTCGTCGCGTTCGACCACGCCCGGCAGGAAATGGTCATCGTCTCGAACGTCTTCACCGAAGGCCGCAAGGACGGGCTCGAGTCGGAGTACCAGACAGCGCTCGACCGGATTGCGGAAATCGAGGCGCTGCTCGAGGACCACGTCGACGTCCCGGACGACTTCGTCGGCGAAAAGAACCGGACGAGGTCGAATTTCCGCCGCGAGGACTTCGAGGCGGCCGTCGAACGTGCGAAGGAGTACATCACGGCCGGCGACATTTTCCAGGTCGTCCTGTCGCAGCGCATCGAAATCACGACGGGCGTACACCCCTTCCAGATCTACCGCGCGCTGCGCATCGTGAATCCTTCGCCATACATGTTCTATCTCAAGCTCGGCGACACGACATTGCTCGGTGCATCGCCCGAGATGCTCGTGCGATGCACGGGACGTCGGGTGGATTACCGGCCGATTGCCGGCACGCGTCCGCGCGGAGCGACTGACGTCGAGGACATGCTGCTCGGCGAAGAGCTGCGGACCGACGAAAAGGAAACGGCCGAACACGTGATGCTCGTCGACCTGGGCCGCAACGATCTCGGGCGCGTGTGCGACTACGGTTCGGTCGAGGTGACCGAGTTGATGACGGTCGAGCGCTACAGCCACGTCATGCACCTCGTGTCGGGCATAAAGGGCCGGCTGCGGCCGGGTAGCGACCGATTCGACGCCCTTGCGGCATGTTTTCCGGCGGGAACGGTCTCGGGCGCACCCAAGATCCGGGCGATGCAGATAATCGACGAGCTCGAGCCCGATCACCGGAGCGTGTATTCGGGGACTGTCTTTTACGTCGACTACACGGGGAATCTCGACTCGTGCATCGCTATCCGGACGCTGCTCGTCAAGGACGGCAAGGCGTACCTGCAGGTCGGAGCCGGTATCGTGGCCGATTCGCAGCCAACGAACGAGTACATCGAGACGATCAACAAGGCGCGCGCGATGATGCGGGCGATCGAGTTGGCGGAGGAGGGGTTGTGAGCGCACTGAGATTCCACACTGGTCGAAGTCTGGCCCGGATGCTCGCGTTCGCGTGTGCGATTGTCGTCTCACCTGCGCTGGTTCACGCCCAGGAGGACTCCTCGAAGCTCGAGGCCGTGATCGAGACGTCGAAAGGCTCGATTACGCTCCGGTTCTTTCCGAAGGAGGCGCCCCGTCACGTCGCGCACTTCATCGAGACGGCGCGAGCCGGAGGGTTCGACGGGACGACGTTCCACCGCGCGATTCCGTATGCGATCGTGCAGGGCGGCGATCCGTTGTCGAAGGACCCGAAGAAAAAGGCGCTCTACGGAACAGGCGGCCTGAAACTGCTGCCCGACGAAACGAGCTCGCTCAGGCACCTCGCGGGAGCGGTGTCTTCCGTGATGCTCGTAGACCCGGCCGGTGCGCCGATTCCGGGGAGCTCGGGGACCCAGTTCTTCATCTGCGATTCCTGGCAACAGCAACTGGACGGCAAGTTCTCGGTTTTCGCCCGGGTGACGGACGGCATGGACGTGGTGCGGCAGATGTCGGCGCTTCCGAGAATCGGAGACAGGATTGAAGAGCGCATCGTGATCACGAAGGTGTCGATTCGTCCCGTCGGTCCGCCAGCAGAGGAGATCGGGACTCTGCGTGCGCGCATCGACACGACGGCGGGCGAAATCGTCTGGGACTTCCTGCCGACGGCGCCCGAAAACGCGAGGAACTTCATCCGTCTCGCGCGATCCGGCTACTACGATGGCGCGACGATCTATCGCGCGATCTCGGGACTGCTCATACAGGGGGCATCGGCCGAGGGATGGCCGCAAGACAGTCCCAATCGAAAGCGCAGCTTCAGCATCTGGAACGTCCCGGACGAGTTCACGGCGACGGTGCCCTTCGAGCGCGGTGTGGTCGGCATGGCGCACGGGGCCGATGCGGACAGCGCGAACGTGCATTTCTTCGTTCTCGTGTCGCGGGCGGCAAATCTCGATGGGAAATACACGGCGTTCGCAAAGGTCGTGAGCGGAATGGACGTGGCCGAAGCGATGTCGAAGCAGCCAGCGGTAAACGAGAAGCTGACCGCGCCGATCACGATTCGCAAGGTGACGATCGAGAAGCGCTGAGGGAGCGTGAGCGCACGAGCGGAGCGCGGCCAATACCGGGACCACACTCCGCCGGGTCCCCGTCCCTTGAGCCGCGAGCGGTAGCGAGCGTCCCACGGATGGTGCCTGAAATCGCAGATTCGTCGCTGCGGAGGGACAGAACTGATCGGAACCGTTCGACCGTCCGTGGGACGCTCGCTACCGCTCGCGGCTCACAAAACGGCGACCACGCTCCGCGATCCGTGACGACACTGACATTGCGCTTCACGCATCAGTACCGTGCGCGGTAGCGCACGGGTCGATCCCGAGTTTATGCGGCCGCTCGCGACGGGCCATCCCGGGAGTCTGCCCCGTGCGCTACCGCGCACGGTACTGATGCGTTGAGCGCGCGTCGGTCGCGCCAGACGCGAGTTCGCTTCTAATAGTGGTGCGCTCTTCCCCATTTTGCGCATCTACACGCACTAGGTGTGAAAACATTCCCAACCGGACTAAGGGTTACGGTTGTTTCCAAGCCTCGATTCGACATTTGGCGGTTCCCTTCTCCTGGGCCGCTGAGTCAGGGACGCGTTTCACTGGCCCGCCGGATGCATGAAGTCGAGTAAGCCCTGCGGATCCTGGTGCGTCGGTTCTCGGCGCATCGGTCGTATCCGCGGCGAGTTGCCCTTGGCGGAAGGATCGCCAGGGACGGGAGGAAACTCCGATGAAACCCATAGGTATGTGGAAATTCAGCACGCGGATTTTTGCGTCGTGCGCAGCCGTCCTCCTCATAGTCGGAGTTGGCAGTATCGTCACGAAAGCAGGCAATCCGATCATTTTCTGTCCGATGGCCGATTCGATCGCAGTCGCCGCGAGCCCGGAGCGCGTTCTCGTGATGACCTTTTGCGACAACCCGCGCCAGATCAAGCAGATCGACAACGCCGGCAACGTAACGGTCTTCGCGACGCTCCCGCCTCGTGAGCCAGGCTGCCTCGAGGACGACCTTCACCTATCGTCCGGAATGGGCGGGTGGGCTCCCGGGTTCGTTTATGCGACCCAGGGGACATACATTTACAGGATCAGCCCTGACGGCACGACCGTCAGCCAGTTCGCGATGATCCCGACCGCCGTAGGCGGCCTCGTCTTCGACAAGGTGGGGTCGTTCGGGTATGACATGCTCGTTACCGGCGGCTACGCGGTTTACCGCGTGAGCCCTGCCGGTACCGTGACCCAGGTCGGGTACTTCGTCGAGCGCATCGAGGGACCTGACGTCGCTCCGATGACGTTCGGCACCTACGCCGGTTACCTCTTCGTTGGCTCGCTAAGTGGAAGCGTGATGGCGATGGCTCCGACGGGAGGATCTGGGGTTGTTGTTCCGGTTCCGAACGCCGACCGGGTACATTTCGTGCCTGAAGCCCTCGGGACTCTCAACGGAACCGAATATTCGTTCTTCACGGCCGTGAATCCCGGAGGCATCGTCGCGTATCCGCAGGGCGACTTCTCGGGCTATGGCGGCTGCGCGCTGGTTTCCAGTACCAACGGCACCGGACTTTGGATGCTGTCGTGGACCGGCTCGGACTACACGCTGGTTCAGTTCTGCCCGGCGCCTTACAACCACGACAAGTCGGACTTTGTCGATGCGGCTCAGCCTCGGCCGATCGCGCTCGATGTGGAACCGAGGCAATGTCCGAACTGGATCAACTACCACGCAGGCTTGACCCTGAATGCCGCGATCCTTGGCACGAGTGACTTCGATGTCCGAACGATCGATCCGGCCACGGTGCGGCTGGCAGGTGTTGAGTCAGGACGATCGAGCTTCGGCGATGTGGCAACCCCGTACGTTCCGTTCCTCGGAAGGCTGAACTGCTCGACGGATTGCACGAGACAGGGGCGCGACGGCTATCTCGATATGTCGTTTAGATTCAACCATCGAGACGTCGTGCGTGCTCTGGGTACCGTCTCCAACGGGCAATGCCTCGTGATCACGATCACTGGAAACACCTATGACGGCCGGCCGTTCATAGGGGAAGACGTCATCATCATTCGGAAGTGGTGGTAAGGACTAGAAGGTAGGTCCGCGCGAGGAAGCAGGCCCATCGCCTTCGCTCCACGAGCGGAAAGTCCCGGCAACGGCGGCAGTGACGATACTGCCGCCGTTCGGCGACCAAGTCTTGTCTTCGACCGCGACGTAACCATTCCCAGGCCGCTCCAGCTGGCGAATAAAGGCTCGCGTCTGGAGCGCGCCAATTGCCGCACCCAAACCGGCGATGACCTTTCTCTCAGAGGACCGGCTCGTCGATTGGTGGCTCCTACCGGACTGAATTTGCAGCCGGAAATGACAGGTAAATTTTGGCCCGCCACGTGCATGACAATGAGTAAGCCCCGTGGGTCTGCGTGTGCCGATTTTCGGCGCACGGGCTGCACCTGTGGTGAGCTGCCTCTGGCAAAAGGATCGCCAGGGAAGGGGGGAAACTCCGATGATACGCATCAAGATGCAGAGCTTCCGCAGGCGGATTCTTGCGACTTGCGCGACTGCCCTCCTGGTCTTCGGACTTAGCGCGCTGGTCGCGTTCGCAAGCAATCCGGTTCAATTCATCCCGCTCGACAATGCACTCGCCGTCGCGGCGAGTCCCGAGCGCCTCCTCGCGATGACCTACCTCGAGCAGCCGCGCGTGATCTATCAAATCACTCCTGATGGAACGATCACCCCATTTGCGACGCTCCCCGAGCGATGGTTCCTCTATGGGGAGGCTGACCTTGACTTCGCTCCGGCCCTCGGCGATTGGCCAGCCGGATACATTTTCGTTACCAACGGAAACGACGTCTACAAGATCGACCCGGCCGGGACAAGTGTCACGCACTTCGCCACGCTGCCAACCTGGGTTGAGGGACTATGTTTCGACGAGGTTGGCTCGTTCGGATACGACATGCTCGTCACGGGTGGCGGCCAGGTCTACCGGGTGAGCCCGACCGGAACGGTTGTGACTGTCGGTGTTTTCGGTTGTGAGATGGGAGGACCCGAGGTTGCTCCCATGTCGTTCGGTCCCTATGGCGGCTGGATATTCGTTGCCGCCTGGGCAGAAAACGCAGTGATGGCGATGTCTCCTGAAGGGGACAAGGTGACAGTCCTGACGTGGCCGAGCGCGATGCATGTGCACTTCGTTCCCGACAACCTCGGCACGCTGGGGAACACGGGACTCTCCTACTTCGGAGCGGTCTTTCCGCTCGACGGGGCGTGGGGAGGCATTGCCGGTTATCCGCTGACCGATTTCGAAGGAATGTCCGGCAAGGCGCTTGTCGGCAGTGAGTTCGGCGGCGGCACGGGACAGTTCTGGTGGAACGGCTCCGAATACGTCGTCAGCACGTTCTGCGAGGCCCCGTGGTCACTCGAAGTCTGCGACTTCGTCGAAAACGACTCGCCTCGACCGATCCCGATCGACGTGAAGCCGAGGTCGTGCCCGAATCCGATCAACACTCGTGACTGCGGACTGCTGCCGGTCGCGATCCTCGGACTCGACGACTTCGACGTCCGCAGCATCGATCCGGCGACGATCCGACTCGAAGGTGTAGCCCCGATCAGGTCGTCGTTCGAAGACGTTGCGACTCCGTTCGTGCCGTACGTCGGACGACTGAACTGCACAACGGACTGCTGGACGGCAGGCCGCGACGGGTTCCTCGACATGTCGCTGAAATTCAACACGCAACAGGTCGTTGCGGCGCTCGGTCATGTTCATGACCGGGAGTGCCGGGTCCTTCACCTTACTGCCAGCACGTATGACGGCAGACCGATTCAGGGAGAAGACGTCGTCATCATCCTGAGTCGACATCACTAAAACCAACCAACCGGCACACGCCGGATGGTGAGTCTCGACCCAGCCCGAAAACGTCGGGCGGCCGAGCCAGCGGCGGCAGCGGAGGCACTGCCGCCGCTGCGCGTTTCGCACGGCCCAGACCTCACCTCGACAGGCTATCCGGGGGACCGGGCGTCTCCCCGTGTCTTGAGCCGCGAGCGGTAGCGAGCGTCCCACGGACAGTCGAACGGTTCCGATCGCTTCCGTCCTTCCGCAGCGACGAGTCTGCGGTTTCAGACTCTGTCCGTGGGACGCTCGCTATCGCTCGCGGCTCGAAAAACGGGGGCCGGGGAACGGGGACCCGGCGGAGCGTCTTGCCTGGTAGTGCACGATGCGGGTTTTCCCCGTTTTTCGAGCCGCGAGCGGTAGCGAGCGTCCCACGGACAGTCGAACGGTTCCGATCGCTTCCGTCCTTCCGCAGCGACGAGTCTGCGGTTTCAAGACCGTCCGCAGGCAGCTCGCTCAAGTCCGTCGTCGCTCCCGCCAGATAGAAACCTCTTCTCCTATCCGATCGGCTTCCCCGCCTTTCGCCGCGGAGGAACCTTCGACTCGCTGTACCGGACGACGAAGTCCTCCACGATATTGTAGGAATTCCCACCGGACGCAGTCCCCACCGGCGCGGCCGAGAATTCGAATGTCTTTGCCGTCGGGCGGACTTCGCGAAAGACGTATCCATTGCGCTCGACGCCGTTCCTGATGTCCCGATTGATCATGTCCGCGTCGGCCAGCTCGGCCATCGTGCCGAATCGGCCGTTCTTGGCCTGGAAAGTCGCCTGGGCGCTTGCAAGCGAGCGCAGCGTCCCGATGGCGGCCGCCTCGTTCGCCGCGCCCCTCGCCCGAAAAAGGCTCGGGATCGCGATGGCCGCGACGATTCCCAGCGCCGCCGCTGAAAACGCCGATGCCCCGCCCGTCGTGATCGAGAGCCCGAGTGACTCTCGCCGGACAACTGTGTCGTCGAGATTCGAGAGCCCCATCAACTGCGAGCTGAACATGCCGCCGAACGACGACGCGTAGGACGACAGCGTGTCGCGAAGCGCCGGCGTCGGGTGCACGACCGCAAGTGTGTCTCCATCGAGGCGGCTTCGCGATTCGTCCAGCTCGCGCGAAGTGCCGAGCGTCTGCTCGACGGCACGCGCCTGCAGGACGCGTTCGACCTCGTCAGGCTCGCCAGTCATTGCGACGCCGTCCACGACCGCCACTGCCACCTTCCCGGATGACGCCATACGTACACCGCCCACGTCGCGCACCGTCAGCTCGCTCGGTGAAGTCGCAGCAAGAGCTCGCTCGAACGCCGAGCGAACCACGTCGAGCTGTTTCGCCTCGACGAGCACGACCACCTTCATCTCGGGAACTGGCGCAGTCGTCTGCTCCTGTTCATCACCGGCCATCGACATAGTGGCCGGCGGAACCTCGAAGCGGACGCCTACTGCAAACTCGTTCCCGAGCGCAGGCAGCAACTGGTCGCGGAGGCTCATTCCAACCTGCCGCTCGAGCTCGGCTATGTCGAATCCAGAGTCCCTCGCCGCCTTCGAAGGCCTGAGCAACGCCTCGAGGGCGGGCAGGTCCAGAGCGAACGAGGTCACGATGCCCGTGTCAGCAGGCAAAAGCTCCGCCGGCCGGAGCGTAACTGCCGGACCGCCGGCCAGGATCGTCAGCACGTTCCGCTTGTCCTTCTCGAAAGCGAATACGGTGACTCCCGGAGCCCCCTGCGTCCACGGTTCCGAGCCCGAGACGATCCCGCGCAGGCTCGGCAATCCGAAAATCGTTGCCATTGACGGCTCGGCGCCTTCGGCATCGGGCTTCCCGAAGAGGTCCTTCGTAACCGTCATCACGGTAAGGAGTCCGGCGTCTTCGCCAACGCGCGCCCTCCCGTCGCGATAAAGCGGCGTCGACGCGAGAGAGCTCGAGACCGCCGCCGGCGCCGCGTCGAGCGCCCGATCGATCGACGCCCGGTCGCCAATCAGGATCGTATCGTCGGCAACGGTGTAGAAGGGGCTCTCGGCCGTGATGGACGACGAAAGCGGGATGAGCTTGCGCCCACGAACGCTGACGCTCCTGCCGGACTTCGCCCCGGTCGCGGACGGGCCTGCAAATGCGACGACTTTTGAGGCGAGTAGTGCGGCCGTCGATGCCGCTGGCGTCCGGATGATGCCGAGCCAATGCGTCGACGACGAGCGACCGGCGGAGTCCGGCATCTGAAAGGCGATCGCGATGTTCGACGCCGCCAGCATCTGAAACTCTTCGAGCGTAATCGGCGCCGGTCCACCGCCAATGCTCCCGAGGCCCGCGACCAGGTTTGTGTACAGCTCGTCGACCGCCGCGCGCTCGGCATCCGACTTCGCGCCCGCAAGCTCGACGTAGAAGTTCATCGTCGCCGGGACCCGCTCCGCGAGCGGGCCGACGACAACGGCGGGAGGGCTCGCGGTGCCCTGAGACACGGCCCGCTTCTGTGCGAAGGCCGGAAACGACGAAACCAGCGTGACCAGGACGGCTATCGCGAGATGCCGGCTCGCCGTATTCAACGCGAAGGATCTTGAGGAGCTCATTTCGGCATCCTGCGCCCGTTCACTGTTGCCGTCAATAACACGCCATCGATCCCGCGCCGTAGTTTCAGCGATCGGAAGGGATCCAGGTCAGTCTCGGTGCCGCGGCGCGTCGCGATCTCTGGCAATCACGTCGCGCATGCCGCACGCCCCCGCATCGCGACCCACGTGTGCGCGCAACCGTTCGGCGCTCACTCGCGCCTCCGCCGCGCGCCGCTCGTGCCGGATCGCAAGCGTCCATTCACGCGCTGCCTGGCGTCCGGATCGCGCCATGAGCAGAAGGATCTGTGCCGTGACGGCGCCGAGTATTGCGAGTCCGATGATCGAGAGAGCGGTTTGCCACACGATGGTCACCTCCAGTGTGGCCATCGGCAGTGCGACTCGCGTGCCAGACTCAATCGGCCGAAAAAACGGCCAAATTGCGGCATCACCGCAAGAACTCTTCACCTTTCGTGAAGAAATGGCGAGTGCGCAATCTTCACGAAGGCTTGCCACTCCCGGCATCAGACCGCGAGCGCTTAGGCGACCAGGCCGCCGCCGCCAGACTCATCTGGATGAGTCCGGTACCTGCCGGACGCGAGAAGACAGCCGGCTGCCAGGATGTTCGGGGCGTCCGTCCCACAGACGGTCCCTGATCCAGCTCGCGGTGCAAGACAGACTTTCGACCATTCGACCGTCCGCAGGATCTCTACCGCTCGCGCTCCCGTTCATCGGGCGGCGGGGCGTAGTTGGCGAGCCTCGCCGTCGTGTGTTCCACTACGCTGCCGACTGGCTGCCGGAAAGCCGGCGGCGGAAGCGCCGCGTGCTGTGGCGGCGCCGCGAGGCGCGCCGGCGCGGCGTGAGCGCTCGCGGTGCCCTTTGCCCCGTTCAATAACCCGAGCAGCATCCGGATGATCATCACGAGACCGAACACGCCGATTCCGCCCGCAAACAGGATGACCGGCACGATGCCGCCGCCAATCCGTGGGCCGAGGATGTCGGAGAGAGCGATGATCGCGCCGAAGATGGCGGCAAAGCCCACGACGCCGATGATTGCCGTCACGGCCAGGATCGCGCCAACGTGGCGAGGTCCGATCAGCGAGGTCGACTCCTGCGTCAGCGGCTGCGTCAGTGCGCTCCGTAGAACCTCGAGGTTCGACCCGCACCTGCTGCAATATCGCGTCGTCTCGAGATTCTGGGTGCCGCAATCAATGCAGTACATCGCCGAATATGCCTCCGCCGCCATTGCGCTGTTTGGGGAACTCTCCGTCCTACGCTTCGCGGAAACGATAGGTTCATCGCTTCACGCTGTCAAACGCGCGCCCGTGGCCGCTTTGCGTTCCCGACGGAAGACGAATTAGGATCTCGGCGCCATGGTCCTCGTCATCGACAACTACGATTCCTTCACCTACAACCTCGTCCAGTACCTCGGCGAGCTCAGGGCGGATCCGCGCGTCATCCGAAACGACGCGATCACGCTCGAGGAAATCGCGATCATGGCACCGTCGCACATTCTCATCTCGCCCGGTCCCGGTACGCCGGACGATGCCGGCATCAGTCTCGACGTCGTGCTCACATTCGCGAAAACGACGCCGATTCTCGGTGTCTGTCTCGGCCATCAGGCGATCGGTCAGGCGTTCGGCGGCCGCATCGTCCGGGCGCCGTATCTCATGCACGGCAAGACAAGCGAGATCTGCCACGATGGCAACTCGATTTTCGAGGGCTTGCCGTACCGGTTTCCGGCTACGCGCTACCACTCGCTCGTCGTCGACCGAGAGAGCGTCCCTGCGTGCCTCGAAGTCTCGGCGACGACGCCCGATGGAATCGTGATGGGCTTGCGCCACCGCGAGTACCCCTGCGAGGGCGTGCAGTTCCACCCCGAATCGATCATGACGTCTCACGGCAAGCAGATGCTCGCGAACTTCCTGAAGCGAACGGGGACCGGCCCGCTCGCGTGATCGGCCCTTTGCTTGCCCGGCTTGCCGCGCGAGAGGACCTGTCGCGCGGCGAAGCCGCCTTGCTCGTCGAGTGTTTCATCGACGATCGGGTGACGGATGCGCAGGTAGGCGCCGCACTCGTCGCGCTTGCGATGAAGGGCGAAACCGCCGATGAGCTCGCCGGCCTTGCCGAGGCACTTCGCGAACGCGCGATTCCGGTGCTGACGCGGCATCGGGTCTTTCTGGACACGGCCGGAACCGGAGGCGACGGTTCCGGGACGTTCAACATCTCGACGACGGCTGCCTTCGTCATTGCCGCGGCCGGACTGCCTGTCGCGAAACACGGCAACCGCGCGGCTTCGTCCCGATCTGGAAGCGCCGACGTGCTTGCGGCACTCGGAATAACCATCGACGACGATGCCGACGAGGCCGGTGCGAGCCTCGACGAGCTAGGCATCTGCTTCATGTTCGCGCCGAAGTACCACGCCGCGACACGTCGCGTCGCCGACGTGCGAAGGCAACTCGGCATTCGCACGGCATTCAACCTGCTCGGACCGCTGACGAACCCGGCGCGGGCGCCGCGGCAGATCATCGGCGTCGGCACCGCTGCAGCCGTCGAGCGGATCGCCGAGGTCGCGGCCCGTCTCGGCATCGAGAGAGCGTGGATCGTTCACGGCGATGGCCTCGACGAAATGTCGATCAGCGGCACGACGCGCATCGCCGACGTTCGCGATGGCGCGGTCGTCCGGACGTTCGAGGTGTCGCCCGACGATGCGGGGCTTCCACTCGCCGCACGCGAATCCTGCAGCGGCGGCTCGCCGGACGACAATGCGGCGGTTCTGGCTGGCATCCTCGACGGCGACATACGCGATGCGCGACGCGACGTCGTCGTGCTCAACGCGGCCGCTGGCCTCCTGATCGGAGACGTGGTGGAGTCGCTCGACGACGGAGCACGACGCGCCGAGGCGGCGATCGATTCGGGCGCTGCCGCGCGACTCCTCGCGGCGCTGCGCGATCGGAGATAGCGTCGATTCGGGACTCCGTGTCTCCGTGCCTCCGTGCCTCTGTGCGCGAAGCTCTTCAAGAAGAAAAGAGCTTCGCACACGGAGACACAAAGTCACGTAGGCATAGAGCCAAAGAACCGCCACTCCCCCTGCGGTACAATCGGCCGCAATGCTCGCAACAGGCACCGTACTTCAGGATCGCTACACCATTCAGCGCCATCTCGCCTCCGGCGGGATGGGCGCCGTGTACGTGGCGACGGACGGGCGCTTTCGCAACACCGTCGCGGTCAAGCAGGCCTTCTTCGCGAAGGGCGAAGGCGCACGCGCCTTCGAGCGCGAGGCACGGCTACTGCGAAACCTGCGTCATCCCGCATTGCCGGGCGTCATCGACTTCTTCGATGAGAACGACACCTGTTATCTCGTCATGGACTACGTCGAAGGCGATGACCTGTCGGTCATGCTCCGTTATCGCCACGACTCGGGACTCGGACCCTTTCCGTACGCCGCGGTCGTCGCCTGGGGTGACCAGATCCTCGACGCCCTCGAGTTCCTGCACCAGCACGATCCTCCGATTCTCCACCGCGACATCAAGCCCCAGAACCTGAAACTCACTGCGGACGGGCAGGTCGTGCTCCTCGATTTCGGTCTTTCGAAGGGCGCTGCCGGCGAGATGTCTCAGACCGTCAACGACGAGAGCATTTCCGGTTTCACTCCCAGCTACGCGTCGCCGGAACAGATGCGCGATGAAGGCACGACTCCGCAGAGCGACCTGTTTTCGCTTGGCGCCACGATGTACCAGCTTCTGACGGGCGTGAAGCCTGTCGACGCGGTCACGCGCTCCCTCAAGGCTCGCCCGCCGGAACCGGATCCGGTCGCTCGCGTCGATGCGCTCAACCCGTCGGTTCTTTCGGCCGTGGCGGACGTTGTCGAACGGGCGATGCAGCTTGACCCATCCCTCCGGTATGCGTCGGCCAACGAGATGCGCGAGGCGCTCGGCGCCGCCCTGCCCGATCCAGACGAACTGCAGCGCGCGCTCGGCGACGTGCTGGCGCAGATTCCGGAGCCAAAGCCTGAGGCAGGTGGCGCCGCGCCGGGAACCGGTCCTCGTGGTTCAGATATTCGGGACGACCAGGCGGCGCCCGTCATAGCGGCACTCACCGCGGACCGGAAACGCCTCGAGGTTCGCATGTGGGTCGCGGTCGCCATTGCCGTCCTGGCGCTCCTCGTCTCAATCGGGCTGCTCGTTCGATGGCGGCAATACAAGCCACTGCTCGATGAGCAGGTCGCCGAGCCGGTTGCGGAAGCGCAGCAGGGATCGCCCGGACCCGCGCCGGCGGTGTCCGGTGAGGACGTGCCGACGGTCGACCTCGGTGAGGGCGTGGCCATCGCGATGGTGAGCGTGCCGCCCGGCTCGTTCCTCATGGGCTCTCCGACCGGCGAGCGGGACGAACGGCCGCCGCATCGGGTGACAATCACGCGAGGATTCAGCGTGTCGATGTTCGAAATCACCCAGGCGCAATGGTCGCGGCTCATGCCGACGAATCCATCGCCGGAAAAAGCTCCCGACCTGCCCATCTCGAATGTCTCCTGGACCGAAGCCGTCGACTTCATTGCGCGACTCAACGAACTTGCCGGCCAGGCGAAGTTCCGCCTGCCGACCGAAGCGGAATGGGAGTACGCCTGCAGGTCCGGCACATCCGGGGACTACGCCGGACAGCTCGACGTCATGGCCTGGCACGAGGCGACGTCGGGCGACCGCATTCACCCGATCGGCACGCGGGCGCCAAATTCCTGGGGGATTTTCGACATGCACGGCAATGTCTGGGAATGGTGCTCGGATTTCTACGGGCCATATTCGCGCGGCGACGCCACCGACCCGACGGGACCTTCGGCCGGGACCTACCGGGTCGTCCGCGGCGGCGCGTTCGACGAGCCGGGAGAGGGCTGTCGCTCGTCGAATCGGAATCTCGAGCCGGCCGGAAAGCGGGACAGCACGATCGGACTCCGCCTGGTTCGCGACCTGCCATAGCCGCTTCACGCGGCGTTCAGTTCTCTGCGCCTTTGCGTCTGCACTCTGCGTCTCTGCGGGAAACTGTTTCTCGCAGAGACGCAGAGTGCAAACGCAGAGGCGCATGGTTCAGATGACATCCTTTCGTTACCACTCACCGACCCTCGCTACTGCTCGGGGTTCTGGGTATTCTTCGACCGCGATGCGCCCGCTCTCCCGCACCGGCATTCTGCAGCAGATCCTCGACCGCAAGGCCGAGCGGCTCGCCGCCGCGAAGCGATCACGGTCGCTGTCGGAACTCGAGAGCTCGATCGCCAGAGAACGTCCTCGGGCCACGGCGACCCTTACCGAGCGGATTGCGCGCCCCGCGTCCGTCAACGTCATCGCCGAGGTCAAGCGGCGGTCGCCATCTCGGGGCGTCATTCGTGACGACCTCGACCCGGTCGAAGTCGCCGAAGCATACGCGCCGTGGGCCGCTGCGATCTCCGTTCTCACCGAGGAGGACTTCTTCGGCGGCTCGCTCGACGTCCTTCGCGAGATACGCCGACGTGTCGACGTCCCATTGCTCCGGAAGGACTTCCTCTTCGACCGCTACCAACTCTTCGAGGCGGCCGAGGCCGGAGCCGACGCCGTTCTGCTCATTGCGGCCGCGCTGGAGCCGGCACTTATGGCCGACTTGCGTCACGAGGCTCAGAGCCTCGGCCTCGAAGTACTCGTCGAGGTGCACACGGTCGCGGAGCTGGAGGCCGTGTTACACTGCGGCCACGCTCTCATAGGCGTCAACAACCGCGATCTGACGACGTTTGCCGTCGACCTCGACACGTCCTACACCATCGCCAGACTCGCGCCGGACGACGTCCTGCTCGTGAGCGAAAGCGGCCTCGAGTCGCGAACAACGATAGATGAACTTCGGCGCGCGGGATTTCAGGCGTTTCTCATCGGAGAGCACCTGATGAGCGCCGAGAACCCTGGAAACGCCCTTCGCACCCTCGTCGAGTGAGTCCACCATGGCTGTCAAGGTCAAGATCTGCGGAAACACGTCCTACGATGATGCCGCCTATGCGCTCGACTGTGGAGCGGACGCTGTCGGCTTCGTCTTCTACGAAAAGAGCTCGCGCCACGTCGCGCCGTCCACGGTCGCCGAGATCGCGAAGAAACTGCCTCCCTTCGCCGTGAAGGTCGGCGTCTTCGTCAACGAGTTCGACCTCGCCGTCGTCCGATCGATTGCGGAGATGTGCCACCTCAGCGTCATCCAGCTCCACGGCGGCGAATCGCCGGAGTATTGCTCGCGCCTCTCGGACTTCACGGTGGTGAAGGCGCTGCGCGTGAATGACGACTTCGACCCGGCGCACGTGCGTGACTTCGCGGTTCCGGCCATCCTGCTCGACGCGTACGACGCCGACACTTACGGCGGAACGGGACGCCTGTTCGACTGGAGCAAGGCTGTCGCGGCGAAGCAGTACGTCTCGAGCCTCATCCTCGCTGGCGGTCTGAATCCCGAGAACGTTGCTCAGGCGATCAAGCTGGTCAAGCCCTACGGTATCGACGTCTGCAGTGGCGTCGAGAGCAAGCCCGGTCAGAAGGACAAGTTGCTCGTCCGGTCGCTACTCAACGAAGTCGAGCGGGCGCGAGCCGACGTTGGCAAGACCGGCCCGCTGAGCCAGAATCAGTGGTTCAATGGCTGAGGTTTCGCAGGCGAACAGACGGTCGATGCCCGCCGGGTTCGGGAAGGGTGCGGCATGACGACGATCGGAATACTCATCTCGGGCCGCGGTTCGAACATGCTGGCGATCCTCGACGCCATCGAGGAGGGCCAGATCCCGGCGCGCGTCGGCTGTGTCATCAGCAACGTGCCCGACGCCGCCGGTCTCGCGGCTGCGCAGGCGCGCGGCATCGACGCAATTGCGCTCGACCACCGGGGACTCACGCGCGAAGCGCATGACCGGCGCATGCACGCCGCGCTCGTTGAACGCGACGTCGACCTCGTCTGTCTTGCGGGGTACATGCGGCTACTCAGTCCGTATTTCATTCGCAGCTACCCGAACCGGATCCTCAACATTCATCCGTCGCTGCTTCCGGCCTTTCCCGGACTTGCGGCGCAGCGACAGGCGCTCGATTACGGCGTGAAGGTGACCGGATGCACCGTTCACGTAGTCGACGAGGAGCTCGATCACGGTCCGATCGTCCTTCAGCGGACGGTCGACGTACTCGACGACGACACCGAAGCGTCACTGAGCGCCCGCATTCTCGTCGAAGAGCACGCGGCGTATCCCGAGGCCGTCCGGCTCTTCGCTTCGGGGCTCGTTCGAGTCGACGGGAGGTCCGTCGTGCGAGTCGACGCCTCTGCGGCGGGGTGATGCAGGACACTTCGTTCGCCATCGTCGGCGGTGGACCGTCCGGCAGCTTCGCCGCGGCCGAGCTCGCCCGGTCGGGGTTCTCCGTGACCCTCTTCGAGCCGAAAGGGGCCTGGGAGAAGCCGTGCGGGGGCGGGGTCACCACGAAGGCGCTCGAACGGTATGCGTTTCTTCTGGATCATCCGTCGTGGCCGTCGCAGACCATCGATCGGATCGCACTCGTCGCGCCGGGCGGCCGCCGTCTCGAAATGGCGCTCGAGCGGCCTTTCCGGGTCTACGACCGCACGCGACTCAACGGCCTGCTGCTCGAGCGCGCCCGTGAAGCCGGTGCAACGGTTGTGGCAGAGTCCGTGTCGCGGTTCGAGCGTGCCGACGCCGGATGGCGAGTCACGACGCGATCTGGCGAATACGCGGCCGGTGTACTGGTCGGCGCGGACGGCGCCGGCAGCGTCGTTCGACGAGACCTCGCCGGTCGCTTCCGACCGGGCGACGTCGCCTTGACGGTCGGGTACAACGCTCCGCCATCTCTCGGTCGGCCACTCACGACGGTCGACATCGAGTTTCCTCCGCGACTGACGGGCTATGTCTGGGCGTTCCCGCGGACGGATCACGTGAACTTCGGCGTGATCAACCGCCTCAACGAACGGCCGGCCGCCGAGTTGAAGACACTGCTGCACGACTTCATGGAGCGGTATTACGGCGGACCGATCCCGGAGAGCGCGGAGTTCTATGGGGCGAAGGTGCCGATGCTCGGCCACGGATCGTGGCGCGAAGCGCGCGCGACCGGAGACGGCTGGGCGCTCATAGGCGACGCCGCGGGCTTCGTCGATCCGATCACGGGCGAGGGCATCTACTTTGCGATCCGCTCGGCGGAGTTGCTCGCCTCAAGCTTCGTGGAGGGCAGCGGTCTGGCCGGGTACGAACGCGCGTGGTTCGAAGACTTTGGCGAGGATCTGGAAGTCGCGTCGAAGTATCTCGACCGGTTCTATCGAGGCAGGTTCCTTGGGGCGCCGGTGATCGATCGAGCCGTGGGCCTTTCGGCGCGACACGCCGGCTTCCGGCGCGTGATGGCGCGGGCGCTTGGCGGCGAGCAGTCCTACCTGACCCTCAAACGCGACCTGGTCATCAATGCACTCCGGTTCTGAGAAAGGAGAGTGGACAGGATTACAGGATTATCAAGATTTTCAGGAAAGACCAGAACATTATTCAATCCTGGGAATCCTGTAATCCTGTCTACTCTCTTCTCGTTCCACGTGTGACTTTCGTATACTGACGGGCGCGCCCGAATGCCGGACGCAGGAGGTGCAATGAGCCAGACCGGCCACGATACCGCTTCGATTCAGAAGGTGATCCTTCGCGCCGCAGCTGCTGCGGTCAGCGACGCTCCTCTCCAACGGTTTCCGAACGAGACCGCGGAGAGCATCAACGAGTCCTTTGTCGGCGCGCTCGGCATCATCTCTCGAGCCGCGAGGCTCGAGGCGATCGTCGAGGCCGTGCGGCCAATCGCCGCGCGACTCGCGTCGACCCCTATCGAGGGCGACGGGCCTCAAGCCGAGGACTTCCGTCTCCACGTGCAGCACCTGCTTGCCACGCTAGCGGCGCTTCACGCGTTCGACCATCGCGAAGCGGACCACACGATCACCGACTGACGTCACATTACACGTGACTCTGGTATCAGCGGCGCCGCCTGGGCGCCTCCTCGGCATTGAACGTCTCTCCCGCTGAATCCTGAATCGCGCGCGACCGGCGTGCGGAGGAGGAACCGCCGTGGCCGTCGCCTGGAATGCCAACTCCGCCGCCTATCTGCTGCGGCGTGCCGGGTTCGGGCCAACGCCGGCGGAGGTCGAGACGTTTGCCGCCCTTGGACACGAGCAGTCGGTCGATCGCCTCGTCGATTACGAGTCGATCGACAACAGCGCGCTCGAGACGCGACTGACGCAGCTCTCCCTCGACCTCGGCGAGATCGTCCAGATCTACTACTGGTGGCTCTACCGGATGCTGTACACGGCGCGGCCGCTCGAAGAGAAGCTCACGCTCTTCTGGCACGGCCACTTCGCGACGTCGTACGCCAAGGTCAACGACACGGGCTTCACGCTCGCGCAGAATCAGCTCTTCCGCCGGCGCGCGGTAGGTGATTTCCAGCAGACGCTCATCGAGGTCTCGGCCGATCCGGCGATGCTCTTCTGGCTCGACAACGTCGTGTCGGTGAAAGAAGCACCAAACGAGAATTACGCGCGCGAGCTGATGGAGCTCTTCTCGCTCGGCATCGGCAACTACACCGAGACCGATGTGAAAGAGGTCGCGCGCTGTTTCACCGGCTGGACGTTTCGTGGCGACGGCTTCGACTTCATCGACGGAATCCACGACGACGACGCGAAGAACGTGCTCGGCACCTTCATCCCCTCCGGGCAGGGCATCGAAGACGGCCGCCAGGTCTGCCGCATTCTCGCCGGCAGCCCCGTGTGCGAACAGTTCCTCGCGAAGAAGCTCTGGGCATTCTTCGGCACGGGACCGGCGCCACAGGCGGCGATCGACGCGATGGCCTCCGCCTACCGCTCGAACAGCCGTTCGATCCGCGAGATGGTCCGGACAATGTTCATGCGCGATGAGTTCTTTGCGGCGTCGATTGCCGATGCGCAAATCAAGAGCCCGGTCGAGATCTACGTCGGCACGCTGAGGTCGCTCGAGGCGTCGCGCGCGATCATCGAGTTCGCTGACTTCCGCTACTTCATCTTCAACACGGTGTCGATGGGGCAAACGCTCTTCTTCCCGCCGAGCGTGAAGGGATGGGACGGCGGTCGAAAGTGGGTAAACACATCGACGCTGATCGCGCGGTTCAACTTCACGAACGGCGTGGCAATGATTCGCGGTGAGGGATACCAGCTCGTCGACGCTGCCGCGCTCGTTGCCCAGACCGGCGCGACGACGCCCGAGACGATCGTCGATGCTTTCGCAGGTCGGCTCGGACCGCTCGACATCGGATCGGCGGCGAAGCGGCGGCTGGCGGACTACCTTCGAGCGCGGCCCGACGGTACACCCGGCGAGTTCACGCTGGATACCGAGACGATCGACACGAAGATTCGAGGACTGATGCGGCTGCTCATGTCGACGGCCGAGTACCAGGTGCACGCACTGGCGGTCGATCCGGATCTCGCAGCGCCGGTCATCGTTTCGCCTGCCATCAAGAAGGGAAAGCTGCTGCTCTCGGACACGGGAGCGGGGCTGCACGCTGGCGCTCGACTGCGGGTCACCGGAGAGTCGATCGCCGGTACCGAGTTCTTCCCGCTCTCGCCGAAGGGCGCAACGAAGTGGGTCGTTGGCAAGAAGGTCCGCAGCACGCCGGGTGGACGCACGATCGACGAGCTGATCCCCGCGGGCGCAACCGTGACGCTCGTCGTCGAGAATCCGGACGGCGTCCAGTCGCTGCCGTACGACCTGACCCGCTGAGGAGGACCGGAACGATGTCGCATTCGAGACGGCAGTTCATCACGCGGGGCGTCACCTTTGTGGGTGCCGGACTTGCGGCGCCGCGGTTCCTGCTCGGGCGCGGTTCCGGAATTGCCCGCGCCGCAGGGCGAGGGAACGGGAAGATCCTCGTCGTCGTCGAAATGAACGGTGGCAACGACGGCCTCAACACGGTCGTTCCGTTCACGGACCCGCGATATTCGCAGTATCGGCGGTCGCTCGCGCTCGCGCCGGGGTCGCTCGTGCCGTTGACCGACTCGCTCGGATTACATCCGAGCCTTGCGTCGCTCAAGGGACTCTACGACCAGAACCGCGTCGCCATAGTCCAGGGCGTCGGCTATCCGTCGCCGAACCTCTCGCACTTCCGGTCGACGGAGATCTGGCAGACGGCCGAGCCGGATGCCATCGCCTCGACGGGCTGGCTCGGGCGCTACCTCGACACGATCGCGATTCCTGGCAGCACCATGCTCGACGCAATCAACATCGGATTCGAGACGCCCGCTGTTCTTGCGACGGCCACTTCGGCGGGAGTGGCCTCGATCGATTCGTTCGCGTCCTACACGATTGCCGGCGACGGCGCGCAGCCACAGGACGACGCGAACAAGTTCTCTGCGTTCGCGGGCCTCTACGACGATGTGTGTGGAGAGGAAGCGACTCTCGACTTCATCGCGAACACGGGCCTTGCGGCATACGAGTCGTCGGGCGTCATCAGCCAGGTCGCGGACGATTACGTGCCTGCAGTGGCCTACCCGGAGGATCCGTTCAGCCAGAGCCTCTTGAAGATCGCGCAGTTGATCGGGGCCAATCTCGGGACGGACATCTACGTGACGGGACTTGGGTCGTTCGACACCCACGCGAACCAGGCAGGCGACCACGCGCGGTTGCTTCAGTGGCTGTCGGACGGGCTCGCGGCGTTCCATCAGGACGTGGTTGCCCACGGTCGCGGGGACGACGTACTCGTGATGACGTTCTCTGAGTTCGGCCGGCGTGTGAACGAAAACGAGAGCTTCGGGACGGATCACGGGACGGCGGCGCCGTTGTTCTTGCTCGGGAACGCGGTGTCGGGCGGGATCTACGGAGATCACCCGAGCCTCGTGAATCTCGACGACAACTACGACCTGATTCACGGGATCGATTTTCGGTCGGTGTACGCGACGGTGCTTAGGCACTGGCTGCAGGTCGAGCCAGAGTCGATTCTGGGGAGCGCGTTCGAGGACATCGGGTTTCTGTAGGGGCCGCTCCGGTGTAGTTGGCCTCTGAGTCTCCGTGCCTCTGAGTCTCTGTGTGCGTAGCGTCTGAAGAGCTACGCACACAGAGACTCAGAGGCCCAGAGACTCAGAGAGCGCAATCTACGGCTGACGGGGCTTCTTCGTCGACGCTGTCGCGACGAGCTTTGCGAGTTGCGGGCCGGTCAGGGTGTCAGCAACGGTCCGCGTGATCTTGTCGTGTTCCGACTGCAGCACCGAGCCGACCTGCCGGAGCTGATCGCGCACGCCCGCCAGTTCCATCGACTGCGGATCGCCGCCCTTGACCTGCTCTCGCAGATCCCTCGCCTCGCGCCGCTCGTCCATCGTCGCGCGGTTGAACCCCATCAGGGCATCGCGCAGCTTCGACTGCTGTGCCGGCGTCAGGTCGTCGACCGAGCGGATCATCTCGGGAGTGAAAACCAGCGACCGTGGCGGCCCCGGCGCCTGTGCCGCTAGCTGCTTCACCTGTTCGGGAGTGAGCACCTTCTGCAGTTCCGCGTGGGCTTTCGCCTCCCGTTCATCGATCCGGTCGGCCAGGTCGCGACGCTCGGACCTCCCGGAACCATCGCCGCCGCGTCCGCCCTCACCGCGAAGCGCCTTCAACCGCGCCTTGTCCGCCGCCGTCTCGTCCTCGAGCGCGGCGAAGATCGCTCGCACCTGCGCTTCCTGTTCGAGCGTGAGCGAAGGCAGGCGGAAGACGATCTTCTCTCGAAGACCGACCATCTTCAGCGTGTCGGGAAGAAACCGCTTCACCGCGATCATCTGATCCGGCGTCAGCAGGGCCTCGGTGACTTCGAAGAGCGCGAGCCGTCGCTGACGCTGTCCGGACTGGCGCTGTTCACGCGCCTGGACGTCCGCAGGGTCCGCGTTCGGGCCACCGCGACCCCGTCCGCGACCGAAGCCGCCCATCTCCTCGGCTTCCGACCGGGCGGTCTCGAGGATCGAGCCGTAGACCGCGTCCACTTTTGCCCGTCTCGAGGCATCGAGGTCCGGCAGCGCGACGATCCCGTAATAGAGGATCTCTTCCGGAGCGAGCGGTCCGCGCGGCTGCTGTCGTGCGAGATCGAGCTGCACGGGCGTAACGACGGTCGCCATTCGCCGCTGCGCCTCGACGAGCGCTCCAGCCATTTCGCGCCGACCGGCGCCGTCGCCTCGGGCATCGCGAAGGTCGCGCATCAGCGACGACTGCATCTCACTGAGCTTCAGCCGCTGATCCATTGTCAGAGTTCGGACTCGCCACACCTGGGAGGGCGTGACGCCGTCGCCGAAACCGCGCTGTGCGCCGCGCTCACGGGCGAACCGCTGGGCCGCAAACACCGCCGCGGGAGCAGCGACCGCCAGGACCACGCAAAGAAGAACAATTCGCTTCATGATGACTCCATTCCGTCTGAAAACCCCGGCGCGGCGTGCGGTGGTTGGAACAGGAGCCCCGGACTCGCGAAGTTCCACGGAACACCCGTGGCCGCTTCGTACTCCGGGAGCCAGGGCCCCTGGTCGAACCACCGACGCATCGGACCTCGTCCGCCGCGCGCCGCCTAGAAAAGACCGAGCGGCGTAATGCCGCGAAAGACCGCCGACGGGTCGCCCTTCAGGCAGTCGCGGACGATGCCGCCGAAAACCGACCGAAAGTCCGTCGTGAATCGAAGATTGCCGTTGTCCAGCGCCGTCAGCGACGGCGTGTCGCCGTGCAGGCCTCCCCGCACGCCGTTCGCAATGACGAAGAGCGGACCGGCCGAGCCGTGATCCGTCCCGCCGCCGAAGTTCTCGGCCGGACGGCGGCCGAACTCGGAGTAGACGACCGTCGCGACGTTCTTCGCGATGCCGCGACGCTCGAGATCCTGCTGGAACGCGGCAAAGGCGCCACCGAGCTGGTTGAGCAGCTGCCGGTGCTTGCCGGTCTGGTTCACGTGCGTGTCGAAACCGCCAAACGACAGGTGAAGCACTTCGATGCCCACGCCGGCGGCGAGCAGCTCCGCAGAACGCCTGAGATCCGCCGACAGCTCACCGGGCGGGTAGTTCACGCCGCTGCCGCCGCGCAGACTGGAGATGGTCGATGCCGCATTGAGCGTCTCGATGCCGGCTTCGCCGACAACGTGGCGCGCGGCCGGCTGCTTCGCATACGCGGCGTACATGGCACCCGGATGGCATCGGCGTTCGCAGGCGGGCGAAAACTGGCCGTGTCGCTGACCGTCACGGCCGGCGACGACGACGAGGCGAGGACGAGCGGGGGCTGCTCCTTGCTGAGCGCGACCGCGCGCAATCCGCGACGCCCCGGCGTCTCGTCGAGGTAGCGTCCTATCCATCCGGACGAGCCGCCGTTCGGGTCGCCGGCCTCCCAGATCTCGGTCGCGCGGAAGTGCGAGAAGTCAGGATTCGGATAGCCGACTCCCTGCACGATCGCGAGGTGACCCCGTTCGTAGAGAGTCTTGAATCCGCCGAGAGCCGGATGAAGCGCAAGCCCCCGATCGATCGGCAGAACGTCGGCCTTCGACAACGCGAGCGCCGGCCGCAGCCTCGCATATGCCGGGTCGCCTATCGGCACGACGGTGTTGAGTCCATCATTCCCGCCGGCCAGGTGGATCATCACCAGCGCTCGCCCGGTTCCTGTCGCATCGACACGGCCAGCAAGATCAGTACCGCGAGCGATAGCGAGCGGGTTGCCTTCCGCAATTCCCCATTCCGCCTTCGACCCCACCACCACGAACGCCGGCAGCGCGAACAGGCCCTTCAGGATGTTTCGTCGATCGATTCCGTTCTTCATGATGTCGACTCTCCGAACACGGCAGCAGCCGTTCAGTTCAGCTGGAACTCCGGTGACGCGAGCGCGAGCGTTACCCGATCGGCGCCTGTGGCAGCAGCAATAACGCCTGAGACTTCAACCGGCATCTGTCCGTCGAAGGCGAGCGACAGAGTCGCATCGACAGCCCGAGCCTCGGGCGCGAGCTTCGCGGCGAACCGCATCCGCTCGAGCAACGCTCCCGCCGAAAGCCACGCCCCGCCGCCGTCCCATCCCTTCACCGTTGGCGGCGCGAACAGCGTCTGTCCCATGCGACCCATCGACTCGACGGCCCACGCGGGAGTGGAGCCCAGACCGGCGACTTTCAGCGCACCGACGACGAACTCGGCGGGGCTCTTGACGAGCGAGCGGTAGGACGCATCGGACCGGAACGCCGGCGCCATCAGGATGTGGCGGACGACATCGGCGATCGAGCCCTTCGTTCGAGTGAAGACAGCCGCCGCCGCGGCGATGTCTGCACTGGACGGCTCAGGGTGCGAAAGGAATGCAATGAGCTTTCGCGAGATGAACCGGGCGCACTCCGGACGGCCGGTCACGATCCGGACGACGTCGTCTCCGTCGAGGTTTCCCGTCTCGCCGAGCACCTTCTTCGAGCCCGAGTCGTGGAACTCCGGTCGGAAGGCGAAGACGCCGTTCTCGGCGCCCCAGCCCGTGAAGGCCCTCGCGGCCTCACGAACGTCAGTCTCCGTGTAATTGCCGCGGCCGATCGTGAATAGCTCCATCAGCTCGCGCGCGTAGTTCTCGTTCGGAGCGCCCTTGCGGTTCGAGTTGCCGTCGAGCCAGCGGATCATCGCCGGGTCTCGGCTGACGCTCGCGACGAGGTCCGAGAACCGTCCGGCACCAAGCGTACGGAAGGTCGACACCTGGCGCCACATCAGTTTCGGATCCTCGACCTTGCGAACGGAAGTTGCGAAGTGGCCGTGCCAGAAGAGGGTCAGTTTCTCGGCGAGCGGGACCGCACTGGTGCGCATTCGATCGAGCCAGGCCGCGTTGGCGGCGCCGGGTGAGAACACGCTGAATCCGGCGGGGTCGGCCGTTGGCTTTTCGGCGAGTCCCGCGATGAGCCGGTCGACCGCGCGTTCGAAGCCGAGGGGGACGTATGTGTCGAGCTCCGCCTGCGACGGACCGAATCCGGTGCGTCGAAGCAGGTGGGCGATATCGCGCGCCGAGTACTGTTTCCGGGTCATCGAGGGGACCTCCATCCTTCGCGGTTTCAGACGCCGCGGGGATGGAGAAAGTTTGCGGGGGATTGGAGGGCTCCGTGCCTCTGTGTCTCTGAGTCTCTGTGTGCGCAGCTCTCATATTCAGCAGAGAGCTACGCACACAGAGGCACGGAGACACGGAGGCGCAGAGTCAACCCTGTGCGTCGCCAGCCGTCGTTACCCGCCTTCGCCCTTCCCCTTCGACCAGTCGACCTCGGGCGCGTCCGTGTGCAGGCTCCGCTGCTTCTCGAGCTCCGCGGTCCGCTTCGCGACGTATTCGGCCTCCGACGGATCGTCGATTCTCCTGAGCGTCGCCACCGCCTCGTCGAACCGGAACATGTCCGCGTACACCTCGCTCAGGCTCTTGAGCGCCGCGCGGCGCACCGCCGGATCCTCAGACGATGTCGCCACGCGCTCATACATCGGCAACGCGACTTCCCCACGAGACCGCACCTTGTACGCGATCGACGCCAGGCGCAACAGGGCCTGCTCCGTCAACTCGTCGTACGACGCGTTCTCGACGACCCTCGTGTACTCGATGTCCGCCTGGTTGAAGTCCTCCAGCCGGTAATACAAGTCAGCGATCGTCGACCGGATCGTGCGCCAGGCCGGCGGATTCGGATGCTCGACGAGCAACAGTTCGTACTGCGCGATCGCCTCGGGCAGATTCTTGAGCTCGACGTTGACCTCTGCCAGTCGCTTCCTCGCTTCGTACGCCCGCGTACCTGTCGGATACGCCGCCAGGTAAGCCGCGTAGTGGTCCCTCGCCCGCTCGTACTGCTTGAGGTTGTGATAGTAGAGGTCGGCGATCGTGAAGCGCGCATTCGCGGCGTCGTCGCCGACCGGCTCTGTCGCCAGATATTCCTCGTAAGCCTGGGCGGCCTCGACATAGTCCTGATCGCGCCACGCATCCCGCGCGCGATCGATCGGAGGTTTCGTCGTGCCGCCGCACCCGGCGGAGAGGACTCCGAGAAGGACGCAGGCTATCGCAGTCAGGCCGGCACGATGCCGACCGAGCACACTACGGCCCTCCCCTCTCGAAGCCCTCACTTTTCCGCGCCTCCTGCTACTTCAGCGTCTCCTCCGCCGCGTCGCGCACTTCACGCTCGATCAGCGAGACACCGGCGACCCTGTCGCCGTCGCCCGTGTCGATGATCTTCACGCCCTGCGCCGACCGGCCCGTCTGCCGGATCGAGTCGCATCCGATGCGGATAAGCTTGCCCTTCTCCGAAATCACGAGAATCTTGCTCTCGTCCGATACCGGAAAAGCCCCGACCACGAGTCCGGTCTTGTCGGTCGTCTTCATGTTGATGACGCCCTTGCCGCCGCGAGTCTGAATCCGGTAGGCCGTGACTTCCGTGCGCTTCCCGTATCCGCCCTCGGCGATAGACAACACCTGCTCGTCGCCGCGCATGACGGCCGCCGATACGACATAGTCGCCCGTCGACAGGTTGATGCCCCGCACGCCACGCGCCTGCCGTCCCATGTCGCGCACGCCCTTCTCCTCGAACACGATCGCCATGCCTTCGTGGGTCGCGAGGAAGATCTTCTGCGTCCCGTCGGTCGTGTTCACGGCGATCAGCTCGTCGTCGTCGTCGACGCCCATCGCGATGATGCCGGCCGCCCGGATGTTCTGGAACTCTGAGAGCTCCGTCTTCTTGATGATGCCCTTGCGCGAGACCATGACGACGAACCGGCCTTCGGCGAAGGCGCGCACCGGGATGAAGCCCGCGACTTTCTCGTCGCGTGGCAGCTGAATGAGGTTCACGATGGCCTTTCCGCGCGCGCTCGGCTCGGCGTCCGGGATCTCGTGGACCTTCAGCTTGTGGACCTTGCCACGGTCCGTGAAAATCATCAGGTAGCTGTGTGTCGACGCCACGAAAATGTGGTCGACGACGTCTTCCGTCCGCAGCGCCGCGCCCTTGCGGCCCAGGCCGCCGCGCCGCTGCTCGCGGAATATCGAAACCGCCGTCCGCTTGATGTAGCCGTTGTGCGTGACCGTGATCGCTACGTCTTCGTCGGCGATGAGGTCCTCGAGGCGAAGGTCCGCCTCCTCGTCGAGGATCTGTGTGCGCCGTGGATTCGCGTAGTCGCGCTGTACGTCGCGCAACTCGGTCGTGATCACGCTGCGGAGCCTCACCTCGCTGCCGAGGATTTCGTTGAGCTCGGCGATGAGCTTGAGCAGCTCCTGGTATTCGTCGATCAGCTTCTGCCGCTCGAGGCCGGTCAGCCGCTGCAGCTGCATCTCGAGAATCGCCTTCGCCTGGCGCTCCGAGAATTCGAAGTTCGCCATGAGGCCGATGCGGGCCTCCTCGGCATTTTTCGATGCCCGAATGAGCGCGATGACCGCGTCCAGGTTGTCGAGTGCGCGCTTCAGGCCTTCGAGGATGTGGGCGCGGGCCTCGGCTTTTGCGAGGTCGAAGCGCGTCCGACGCAGGACGACTTCGCGACGATGCTCGACGAAAAGCTTGAGCGTTTCGGCGAGGCCCAGAATGCGTGGCTGGCCGCTGACGATCGACAGGTTGATGACGCCGAACGACGTCTGCATCGCCGTCAGCTTGTAGAGCTTGTTCATCACGACCTGGGCGATGGCGTCGCGCTTCAGCTCGATGACGATGCGCATGCCGTCGCGGTCGGACTCGTCGCGAAGATCCGAGATGCCCTCGATCCGCTTGTCGTTGACGAGCTCGGCGATCTGCTCGATGAGCCTCGACTTGTTCACCTGGAACGGGATCTCGGTGATGACGATCGCATCCCGGTCGTGATGTTTGCCGACCCGGTCGATCGCGGCGCGGGCACGCATGATGACGGTGCCGCGGCCGGTCTCGTAGGCGTCACGGATTCCGCTTCGGCCGTAAATGAATGCGCCGGTCGGAAAGTCGGGTCCGGGGACCATTTTCATGAGGTCGGCGGACGTTGCGTCCGGGTGCTCGACGATGTGCACCGTGGCCTCGATGATCTCGCCCAGGTTGTGCGGCGGGATGTTCGTGGCCATGCCGACGGCGATGCCGCCCGAGCCGTTCACGAGCAGGTTGGGAAACCGCGTCGGCAGCACCTTGGGCTCTTCGCGCGATTCGTCGAAGTTCGGCGAGAAATCGACGGTGTCCTTGTCGATATCGGCCATCATCTCGGTGGCGATCTTGGTGAGACGGGCCTCGGTGTAGCGGTACGCCGCGGCGAAGTCTCCGTCGATGCTGCCGAAGTTTCCCTGGCCGTCGACGAGCGGCTCGCGCAGCGAGAACGTCTGCACGAGACGCACCATCGCGTCGTAGACGCTCGAGTCACCGTGCGGATGGTACTTGCCGAGCACATCGCCCACGACCGCGGCCGACTTCTTGTACGGGCGGTTGGGCTGCAGGCCCATTTCGTTCATCGCCCAGAGGATGCGCCGGTGAACCGGCTTCAATCCGTCGCGGACGTCGGGGAGAGCGCGGCCGATGATGACCGACATTGCGTAGTCGAGATAACTACGCTTCATCTCCTCTTCGATGTTGACTGGAATCCGATCCGGGATATCGACAGACATGCTTGCTGGTGCCTTCCCTTTCTGAGAGTCCCCGATGCGGCACGGGGCCGGCATGCGGGGAGTTTGTCGTAGTTCCGAAGTGGCGAAGTGTACCCGATTCGGGGGCGAAACGGCAGTCGGAGCGGACGTGCCGCGTCGGAGGGCTGCCTTGCACGTTCAGGGGCCGGTGGCGACAATACGCAGTCCGATGTCAGACTGGCTCATCAGAATCCTGCGACCGGCGGCGTTCGCGTGGACGCGCCTATGCTACCGCGTCGAATTAGAGGGCCTGGAAAACGTCCCGGCTAACGGTGCGGTCGTGTTGACGCCGAATCACGTGACGTACCTGGATCCGATCTGGGCGTCGGTGGCCATCGAGCGCCGGATCTATTACATGGCGTGGGATGCGATCTTCCGGATTCCGATCCTGTCGAGCCTCGTTCGCGCCTGTGGGGCGTTTCCGGTGCGGCTGCAGGGCCACGACAAGGCGGCGATGCGCGAAGCTCGGTGCCACCTTGCGGCGGGGCGGGCGCTGATGGTGTTTCCGGAGGGAGGACGGACGACGACGCACCAACTGATGCCGTTCAAGGCGGGCGCGTTCCGGCTGGCGCTCGTGGCAGGAGTGCCGGTTGTGCCGGTGTCGATCGACGGCGGGTTCGACATCTGGCCTCCGGGGACGGTTTTCCCGAAGCTGTTCGGGAGAATCCGGATCGTCTATCACCCGGCGATTCCGGTTGAGAAGGCGCCGGAGAATGCGGATTTTGCGGAGTTGAGGCACAGGGCGCGGGAGTTGGCGGACGAGGCGCACGATGCGGTGGCGAGGTCGCTCGACCCGAGCCGTGTGCCGAAGCGCGCGCACGCTGAGTTGCGGGACACCGAAGTGAACGCGTAGCAGGAAACAGTTTCTCGCAGAGACGCAAAGGAAGACGCAAAGACGCAGAGCAATAAGTCAGATGAAGTAAATCTCTTCGATCGTCCGGCCGCGTCTCTGCGTCTGCCCTTTGCGTCTCTGCGAGAAACGGTCGTCCGCTACGCGTCGCCTGAGTCGTCACCAACGACTTCCCGGTAGACCTCCCGCTTCGGCAGCCCCCGCTCCTTCGCAACGCGCTTGACCGCGTCCATACGTGTCAGACCCTCGGCCTCCAGCTCCGCCACGCGTTCGCGTGCGGGGATCGCATCGTCGCCGGAGGCGGCTCCACGGTCGGACGCCCCCTCGACAACCACCACGAACTCACCCCGATGCCGCTCCGCCGTCAACTTCGCAGTCACTTCCGAGACACTCCCCCTCACGATCTCCTCGTGCAGCTTCGTGATCTCGCGCGCGACGACGATCTCGCGATCGCCGAATGCTTCCCGAAGGTCTTCCAGCATTGCGCCAATGCGGTGCGGCGCCTCGTAGAACACGATCGTCTCGCGCACGCCGGCGATCTCCGCCAGCCGCGCCTTCCTGGCGCTTCTCTTCGACGGCAGAAACCCGACGAACAGGAATGCATCGGTCGCCAACCCCGACGCCGACAGGGCCGTCACGGCCGCCGAAGCCCCCGGGATCGGTACCACGTCGATCCCCGCCGCTGCCGCCTCGCGCACGAGCCGGTAGCCTGGATCCGAAATGCACGGCGTTCCCGCATCCGATACGAGCGCGACCGACTCGCCATCGAGCAGTCGAGCGATGAGCTCGGCTGCGCGCGACGATTCGTTGTGTTCGTGATACGAAACGGTCGGTGTTGCGAGTCCGAAATGGGTGAGCAGCGTCCGCGTCCGGCGAGTGTCTTCGCACGCGACAACCTTCACTTCGCCGAGCACCCGCAGCGCACGGCGCGTGATGTCCTCCAGGTTCCCGATCGGCGTCGCGACGACGTAGAGCGTTCCGCTCACTTCGCGTCACCGAACAGCGACCCGGGCTTGTAGCGCTCACGACGTCGATAATCCTCGATCACCGAATGCACCCGGTTCGCGTCGTCCTTCGGTTTATGGATTTCGTAAACTGCCCCGTCCTTGAGCACGATCCGGATCGTGGGCGAGAAGAACAGCGTCTTGAGTGACCGCACCACCCGCACCGAGCGGATCGCATCGAGGTCGAAGCCGAATGCAGGAAACCGCGCGAAACGGTTCGGCTTCCACGCCAGCCGGTAATTCGTCACCGTCAGCTGTCCGCCTTCGAACCACCCCGAGTCCGCCTTCGTGCGGAGCACTTCGAATTCCCCTGGATACGCGAGCGAATCGGTCGTTGTCATGGCTCGGCAATGACCAGACGCGCTTCGCCAAACGTCCCCGGACCGGGCTCGTGTTCACGTCCCGGATAGCGGCCGGCGGCATCGAAGCCCTCGACGCGCACCGTCATCGGTTCGGCGCCGACTCCGGCCGCGCGCACCGCCTCGGCGTTGAGCGAAATCGTTACGGCATCCGTTGAGCCGGCCGCATCCCGCTTGTTGAGCGTGCTTCCGAACAGCCGCCGCTCACCGGCAAACACCGAAACCGTCACCATCACGTACGGCCGCTTTCCGCCCGCGTCGGCAAGAATGCCGATCGAGGCCACAGCCCTGCCGTCCACGACCGGGATCTCGACGGGTGCTGCCTCTCCGAGACTGACCGCCGTTGCGCCGGCAGCTGCGCCCCACGACACCCTCGCAAAAGCGCCGTCGCGCGCCTGAGCGGTCGACTCTGCGAGCGTCGCGCGGCGCGCCGCGACATCGAACGGGGGCATAGGCGGCAGCTCGGTAGACGCGTCGAGCGACATCCAGACAGCGAGCGCGGCGATAGCAACGATCGCGGCGATTCCGCCAATCACCGACTGCTGTCGCGCCCGAGTCCAGGGCTCGAATACCAACTGCGGCGAAGGCCTCGGTCCTCGCCGTTTCGGGGGTGTCTTTTTCGGCACGCCGGCGATTCTACCACTGCACCTGGGCGTTCGCCGGGCGACGGCGCATCACGGACCCGCCGTATGCCGCGTGTTATAGTCGCCAGCCGCATGTCCGTGCGGCCCTACACTCTCGTTACGGATTCGGCCGCGCTCGGCGATTGCCTCGAAACGCTTCGCGGCCAGCCTCTGATCGGCCTCGACACCGAGACGACGGGACTCGATCCGTTCACGAGCCGCGTGCGCCTCGTCCAGTTCTCGACCCCGGGCGACGTCTTCGTGATCGATTGCTTCGCCTTCGGCGCGCTCGAGGATTCGCGCCTCGTCGGTCTGCTCGAGTTGCCGCGCCCGATCAAGATTCTCCACAACGCCAAATTCGACGCGCGCATGCTCGAGCGGCATGCCGGAGCGCGCTTGCGGGGCGTCTTCGACACCTACCTCGCGAGCCAGCTCGTTGAAGCCGGCGCGCACGGCCAGACGCACTCCCTCCGGGCCGTTGCCGAGCGCCACCTCGGCGTCGCGATCGACAAGCGGCAGCAACTGAGCGACTGGAGCGGGATCCTGAGTGCGGACCAGGTCGAATACGCAGCGGCGGACGTCCGCGTGCTCCTGCCACTCCGCGCGAAGCTCGTCGAGAAGATCCGCGAACTCGGGCTCATCAACGTCGCAAAAATTGAGTTCGACTGCGCTCCCGTCGTCGCCCGGATGGAGAACGCCGGCATCTACATCGACCGAGTTCGGTGGGAGGCCCTCTGCGAGGTGACCGAGCGCGCGCATGCCATTCTGCGCGACCGCCTGATGGAGGACTTTTCCGGCGCAGTGCAACAGATGGCGCTTTTTGGCAAAGCCGAGATCAACCTCGACTCACCAACACAGGTGCAGGACGCGCTCCACCGGCTTGGCATTCCCGTCGAGGGCACTAGAGCCACCGAACTGCAGCACTTCGCCAAACACGAGATTGTCGCGCGCCTGCTCGAGTACCGGACAGTCGCAAAACAGCTCACGAGCTACGGCCGCGCCATGCTCGACCACATCCATCCGGTGACCGGCCGCATTCACCCGCAGTTCATCCAGATCGGCGCGACGTCGGGCCGGTTCGCCTGCATGGATCCAAGCGTCCAGCAGATTCCGAACGCGCCGGAGTACCGCGACGCCGTTAGGGCGCCGGAAGGCCGGACGCTCGTCGTCGCCGATTACTCGCAGATCGAGCTGCGAATCCTTGCGGACTGGTCGCAGGACACCGCGCTCATGAAGGCCTTTCAGTCTGGCGAGGACCTGCACAGGGTCACGGCGAGCCAGATGTTCAACGTGCCGCTCGCCGATGTCACGAAGTCGCAACGGTCGGCCGCGAAGTCACTGAACTTCGGATTGATGTACGGAATGGGCGCTCAGGGGCTCGCGATGCGGATCGAATCCTCGGTCGCCGAGGCCGAACGGCTCGTTCACAAGTATTTCTCGGCCTACCGCGGAGTCGAACAGTGGCTGCGCGAAGCCGGAGAACAGGCGGTGCGCGACCGCGAGTCGCGGACGCGGTCGGGGCGTCTCGTCCGTTACGAGTTCGACGACGAAGACCGAGCGCAGACCGCGGGCATTGCTCGCCTCGGCAAGAACGTGCCGATCCAGGGGACTAGCGCCGACATCACGAAGGTGGCAATGATCGAGCTCGACGCGGCGCTCAGTGGCACCGACGCGCAGATCGTGAACACGATTCACGACGAGCTCGTCGTCGAGTGTGACGAGTCGATTGCCGATGCCACGCGCGACGCGGTCGAGCGTACGATGACGTGGGCAGGTCAGCAGTTCATCAGGAGCATTCCGGTCGTCGTCGAGACATCGGTCTCGGTGGCGTGGAACAAATAATCCCCGCCGACGAGCGGGCCAATCGGGAAGGAGGATCACATGGCGAACATCACACGACGCAGCGCCCTGCAGTCGATGGCGGTTGCGGGAACGGGCCTCGCTGTCGGGGCGACGGGAGCGGCGGCTCAGGACGGTCAGATGATGGCGAAACCGGCGGCGCCCGGAATGAAGGTGCCGGCCTATGCGCCGGTTGTCTACAAGCTCGACGACCTCGTCGGGTTGAACAAGGACATGCTCGAGCAGCACTACAAGCTGTACGCCGGTTACGTGACGAACACGAACAAGGCGAACACGGCGCTCTCGGAGATGATCGCGGCCGGAAAGACGGAATCGGCGGACTTCGCCGAGACGCGGCGGCGGCTAGGATTCGAATACAACGGCATGCGGCTTCACGAGTACTACTTCGGTTCGATGAAGTCGGGCGGGTCGCCGGTGGACGCGAAACTCAAGGCGGCGGTCGAGGCGGTCTGGGGAACGTGGGACGCGTGGATGGCGGACTTTGTACGGACGGGAATGATGCGCGGAATCGGCTGGTCGATGCTGTACCAGGATCCGTGGAATGGCGCGCTCTCGCACCACTGGATCAGTGACCACGAGTATTTCCATCCTGCGGGATTCACGCCGATCCTCGTGATGGACGTGTGGGAACACGCGTACGTGCTGCAGTTCGGTGCTCAGGGCCGAAAGGCCTACGTCGACGCATTCTTCAAGAACGTTGACTGGGGTGTCGTCGCCAAGCGCCTGAAGTAAAAGAACAGAGTAGACAGGATTACAGGATTGACAGGATTCAATGAAACTCATCAATCCTGTCAATCCTGTAATCCTGTCTACTCTCCCCTCTTTAGAACTTCGCTAGAGAATCCTTACGTGTTGTTAAAGATATAGGTCCGGGGCGGGTCCTACTGTGCGAACACACATCGCCAGAAGGAGAACCCCGGTGAACACACGACGGATCGCTCTCACGCTCGCGCTCGTCACGAGCCTCGCCGCTGGATTGCCTGCGACCTCACCGGCCGCCGCGTCCGGCACACCACTCATATCCCTCGCGATCGACCCGATGGCCTCGGGTGAGCGCAGCGACTACAACGGCGACCTCATCGACGACCTCGTCGTCGGCTCGCCGGGCGAGAACATTGGCGTTCCCCCGTTCACGTTTCCTATCGAAGACGCCGGCCAGATCAACGCGATCTACGGCACTACCTCGTTCCTGTCCTCGACCGGCAACCAGGCGTTCGACATGCGCGACATCGGCGTGACGGGATCTCCGAGAGACTTCGACAACTTCGGAGCCGCCCTCGCATCGGGTGACTTCAACGGGGACGGGTACTCGGACCTCGCGATCGGTGCCCCGCATCCGGACGAGATCCAGACTCCTTTCGGTGGACGCGTCAGCATCTTCTATGGCGACGCCGGCGGGCTCGACCGCGACGCTGACCAGATCTTTTCGCAGGACACGGACAATATGCTCGACGTCGGCGAGTTTGGCGACCAGTTCGGCTTTTGCCTTGCGGCCGGCGACTTCAACGCCGACGCCAAGACGGACCTTGCCATCGCCGTACCGTTCGAGCGGGTCGGCGGGGAGGCCGGTGTCGACCACGGCGCCGTCGCCGTGCTCTACGGATCGCCGTCCGGGCTGTCGACAATCAACAATCAGCTCTGGTCGCAGAGTTCTCCTGGGATCGCCGATAACCTCGAGTCGGGAGATCGGTTCGGTCACGGGCTGGCGACCGGCGACTTCAACGGCGACTTCGTTTCGGACCTCGCCATCGGAGCGCCATTCGAAGACAACGGACAGACGCCCGACGAAGGGACGGTCCACGTGATCTTCGGACAGGCAAGCGTCGGATTGACGGCGACGGGCTCACGACAACTCCAGCGCCGCACGAAAATCGTCGCCGGACTTCCCGACTCGACCGGCTATCAGTTCGGCTCGGCGCTTGCAGCCGGCGACACCAACGGCGACGGCTTCGACGACCTCGCGGTCGGCCTGCCCGGCGATGACACGAGTGGCGCCATCGATTCGGGCTCGGTGATGCTTTTCATAGGATCGGCCACTGGAGCCTTCACGCGCTTCGCGACGGTCATCCACGAAGACCTCAGCGGCATCCAGGGCGTTGCGGAGGCGGGAGACCGGTTCGGCGAGACGCTTACGATCGGGAAACTCGGCGCCGATGCGTTCGAGGACCTCGTCATCGGCGCTCCGGGCGACCGCGTCGGATCCCAGGACGGCGCCGGCAGCGTCCACGTCTTCATGTCCAAGTTCTTCGGCGTCGATCTGGGCGACCAGATGGTGCTCACGCAGTCATTCATCCAGTCCGGAGCGCCCGAGGCCGGCGACGCTTTCGGGGCCTCGCTCTCGAACGGCGACTACAACGGTGACGGCTTCGACGATCTCGCGATCGGCGTGCCGTTAGAGGACATCGATTCCGACACCGATTGCGGTGCGGTCCACGTCGTGTACTCGAGCCTGTCCGGCCCGATCACCGACCAGGACGTCCAGCTCTGGTCGCAGGGCACGTCCGGCATCGACGGAACCCGAAGGAGCAACGAGCGCTTCGGCACGGCGGTCCGGTAGCGCCGCGTCGGATGGAATCGAAGACTCCGCATGATTTTCAGGGGGACAGCACGATGAGGCAGCAGAACACAAAGCGCGTTACACGCGCCGCAACACTTCTGGTGATTGCCGCTCTGTATGGAGTGGGCTCATCCATCCGGGCAAGTACGCCAATCGCGTCCGGCACGCCCGTCATCACCGTTGCGATCGATCCGATCGCTTCGGGAGAGCGCGCCGACTACGACGGTGATGGATTCGACGACCTCGTCGTCGGGTCGCCGCTGGAGAACGTCGCCGGCGGAACGATCTGGTGGCCCGTGAGCTTCGCCGGGCAGATCAATGTTCTCTACGGCACGGTGTCCGGGATCTCCTCGGCCGGTGATCAGGCGTTCGACATGCGCGACGTTGGCGTGTCGGGCACACCCGAATCGAACGACCACTTCGGCGAAGCACTTGCCTCGGGCGACTTCAATGGCGATGGATACTCGGATCTCGCGGTAGGCATCCCGCGACCGACCGACTTTGACGAAAGCGTTGGCGGTCGCGTCAGCGTGTTCTACGGAAACGCAGGCGGACTCGACCGGAACAACGATCAGCTCTTTTCGCAGAATACGGCGGGGATCGAGGACGCGAGCGAGATCGGCGACCAGTTCGGGCTGCGCCTCGCGTCGGGCGATTTCAATGCGGACGGACGGACGGACCTGGCAATCGCCGCGCCGTTCGAGTCGATTCTCGGATTAAGTGGCAGCGCCCACGGGATCGTTCACGTTCTCTATGGAACAGCGTCTGGCCTTTCGACAGCCAGCGATCAGCTCTGGTCGCAGGATTCGCCGGGAATCGCGGACGATGCCGAGTCCGGCGACCAGTTCGGGTTCGGACTCGTGACCGGCGACTTCAACGGCGATCTCGTGTCGGACCTGGCCATCGGCTCTCGATTCGAGGACAACGGCCGGTCGACGAACGAAGGCACGGTTCACGTGATCTTCGGAGAGGCCGGCGGCGGCCTTTCGTCCGCGGGCTCACAGCAGGTCCAGCGACGTGAGGTCATCACCTCCTTTCCTCGCGACTCGACCGGATACGAGTTTGGAGCGGCGATCGCCGCCGGCGATCTGAACGGCGACGGCTTCGACGACATGGCCATCGGACTGCCTGGCGACGATATCAACGGAGCGGTCAACTCGGGTTCGGTCATGGTGTTCCACGGCTCGGCGACGGGAGACTTCACGCGATATCCGACGGTGATTCACGAAGACATCGGAGGCGTGCAGGGTGTCGCAGAGGAGGGTGACCGGTTCGGCGCGGCGCTTACGATCGGGAAGCTCGGCGCGGATCCGTTCGAGGATCTGTGCATCGGCGCACCGGGCGACCGCGTCGGCTCGCAGGACAACGCCGGAAGCGTTCACGTCTTCATGTCGCAGTCGTTCAGTGTTGACCTGGGTGACCAGATGGTCCTTACGCAGGCATTCCTGGCGTCGGGAGCGCCGGAATCCGGCGATACGTTCGGGGCCGCGCTCTCGAACGGGGACCTCAATGGCGATGGATTCGACGACCTCGTCATCGGCGTGCCTCTGGAGGACATCGACGGCGACACCGACTGCGGTGCGGTTCACGTCGTGTATTCGAGCCTCTCCGGGCCCATCACCTCGCAGGGCGTGCAGCTGTGGTCGCAGGGCGCCTCGGGCATCGACGGCACCCGCAACGACCAGGAGCATTTCGGGGCAACCGTGCGGTAAGGAGAGTGGACAGGATTCACCGGATTTTCGGAGGATGAACAGGATTCGCAATGGGAAAAACGGAGCGTGTTGGTTCCAATCAATGGAGTTCCTGTGAATCCTTTGAAAATCCGGTGAATCCTGTCCACTCTCTCCCTGCAAAATCAGACCGCGGGCCGGTGCAGCGTCGCCCGATGCTGCACTCGACCCGCGGTTGTCATCGATTCGAGGTCGCTACCGGCCGTGCGCCGCGATCACGAGCACCGAGCCCGGTGAGCCCGCGGCCTTCGCCAACCGCTCGCGCGACTTCGACTTCGCGACGCGATAGAACGTGCCGTCCCATCCGGCGCGGATCTCGGAGAGAAACCGCTCCTCTCCGTAACACGAGAAGACGAGCGTCGCCACGCCGTCACCGGCCTTCCCCGTGCTTTCGACCCTCGAGAGCACGAGGATGTGTTCGCCGCTCTCCGCCTCCACGGAGAGGGTGCCTTCGCCGATCTGGCGAACGGTGTATTCACCGGCGGGCATCGTTGACCGTCCGGCGTTGAAGGCGAACGGGATCGTGACCTCGACCGGTCCTCGAAGTCCTGCTTCGGCCGGCGCGGCGGCGAGACCGATCGCCATTCCAACCGCCGCCAAAAACGCCGCCGATCGGCGAACGATTCGTCCAAGTGTCGTCGTGCAATTCATCGCTGTTGTCCTCCAAACTGTCGTTGTTGCCGTGAGCCACCCCATCGGCTTCTTGCTGCATCCACACGGGAGAGCGATAATCGGGGCCGGCTTCCATCACGCCCGGATGAAGCCCCTCAAAAAATCTTTCGAAGACGGCGAGCGATGCGAACCACGCAGGACGAGGTCACGCTTCTGCTCCAGAAGCTTCAGGCTGGAGACCGGGCCGCTCTCGACGAGCTCATGCCGCTCGTGTACGCCGAGTTGCGTCGGATCGCGGCCGGGTACCTCAAGGGCGAGCGGCGCGAGCACACGCTTCAGCCGACGGCGCTCGTGCACGAGGCCTACCTGAAACTGGCCGACCAGAGCGGACTGCAGCCCGAGAGTCGCGCGCACTTCCTTGGCATCGCGGCGACGATGATGCGCCAGACGCTCGTCGACCACGCCCGCCGGCACCGCGCCGGCAAGCGCGCCGGCTCGCACCTGCGAGTGACGTATGACGAGCAGTTGCCGGTTCCGGTGCAGTTCGACGTCGAGGTCATCGCGCTCAACGACGCGCTCGAGCGTCTGGCCGTCGAGGATCCCCGGCTTGCGCGCATCGTCGAGTTGAGATACTTCGGCGGCCTGAGCATCGCCGAGACCGCCGAGGTCGTCGGCGTAGGGACGGCGACGGTGGAGCGCGAGTGGCGCCTGGCGCGCGCGTGGCTGAAGCGGGAGATCGCCGGCAACGAGGTGGACGGATGAGCGTCGACTGGCAGCGAGTCAAGGAACTGTTCAACGAGGCCGTGGAATTGCCTGCGGAAGAGCGCGAAGCCTTTCTGGGCACGGCGTGCGCCGGCGACCTGGCGTTGCGGCGCGAAGTCGACGGCCTCATTGCCGCCGACGACGAAGCGGCCGGGTTCCTGCCGGAACCGGAAGACGCAACGGGAACGACTGCCACAGCCGCCGCCGCCGATATCGCGACGGAGCCCGGCGGACGACACGAGGCCATTTCGAGCGGCAAGCTGCGCTTCTGTCCCCGATGCAGCGGCCGGTTCTCGACCGCCGACATCGTGTGCCCCGTCGACGGCGAGGTGCTCGTGGAGGACCCTGAAGCCCTCGTCGACACGACGATCGACGGCCTCTACCACGTGACTCGGATGATCGGCCGCGGAGGATTCGGCGTCGTCTATCTCGCGCGCCACGCGCTGCTTCGCGATTTCGTCGCGATCAAGGTACTGCCTCGCCAGCTCAGCTCGGATCCGGAGCGCATCGAGCGGTTCCTGCGGGAGGGTCGGGCGGCGCGCGCGATCAGCCATCCTAACCTAGTGACGGTCTACGACCTGCGGGCGTCGAAGGACGGCCTGACCTACATGGTGCAGGAGTACGTCGAGGGTCACACGCTGCGCGACGAGCTCGAGCTGCGGGGAAAGTTCGCGCCGGGTGACGCCCTCGTACTGCTCGAGCCGATTGCCGCGGCCCTCGACGAGGCGCACGCGCACGGCATCGTCCATCGCGACCTGAAGCCCGACAACATCATGCTCAGCGTGTCGGGTGCGAAGCGGACCGCGAAACTGCTCGACCTCGGCATCGTGAAGTTGCAGGAGATCCTCTCGGAGCCATCCGGCGCCGATCACAACGTCACGCATCCGGGCCACTTCATCGGAACGCCGTCCTACATGTCGCCCGAGCAGTGGGGGACGCCGCAGGAGGACGGAGGGCCGGACATCGACGGTCGGGCGGACGTCTACAGCTTCGGCGTGGTGATGTTCGAGATGTTGAGCGGGCGCCAGCCATTCCGAGGACGGAGCATGAGCGAGATCCGGCGGGCGCACCTCATCGATCCGCCGCCGCTCTTGTGCGAGACGTATTCGGTGATCTCGAGGGCGTTTTCCGAGACGCTGGCCCGTGCGATGGCGAAGGTACGGACGGACCGGCCTGCAACAGCGGATGCGTTCGTGTCGGAGCTGCGCGCGGTGCTCGAGACCATGTCGCGTCCGCTGTCCCCGGCACAGGCCGCAATGTCATCGCTGCCGACGCACGAGATCCCGCCGACCGAGGTAGCGCCGCCGAGCCAGCTGGAAGAGCCTGAAGCGTCACGTGGTGCGCGCCGCTGGCACGCCGTGCGATCGGTGGCTGCGGCGGTCGGCATTGCGGCTGCGCTCGGTGTGGCGGGGTACGGCGGCTGGCGATTCGTGCAGCCGGCGCAGCAAGAGGAGCCGGCACGTCAGATGCAGGCAGTGACTGCTGACGCAGGAGAGCTGATCACCAACACGGGCACGGCTGTGGACGCGGCGATCTCGCCGGACGGTGCGCGAGTGGCGACGGTGATGCGCGTTGGGTCGCAGTACCAGTTGAGCGTCGTGCACCTTCCGACGCGGGGCACGGTGCCGCTCGGCGAGCCCACCGAGGCGCGGCTTTACGGGCTGACGTTCTCGCCGGACGGAAACTATGTGTATTTCGTCGAGGAGCCGAAGGACGGCGACAGCGTTCTCTCGAAGATCTCGATCGGTGGTGGGTCAGCACAGCGAGTTCTCTCTGATATTGAGAGCGGAGTGACTTTTTCACCACGGGGCGATGAGGTGGCTTACGTTCGAAGCGGATCGCAGATTGGCGTTCGCGAGCTTGTGATTGCCTCGGCTGACGGAGCCAAGATCCGCGCGGTGGCTACAACACAGGGTTCCCAACTCTTTGCGACCGAAGGACCCTCATGGTCTCCCGACGGCGAGAAGATCGCTTGCTCTATTTTGGACTTCTCCGATGGATTCCGTGGGTTCGTTGGCTTGGTGACGGTCGCGGATGGGTCACTCGCGTCGCTGACAACTCCGAACTGGTTCTATGTCGGACAGATTCAGTGGGTCGCGAACGGTACGCGGCTCCTCGCGTCGGCAGCGAAGGAGCCTATGGGGTCAATGCAGCTCTGGGACATTGCTTTTCCGAGCGGCAGTATCGAGCCCTATAGGTCCGACCTGAACAGTAATGACGGCATCGGCGTTTCCGAGGACGGTAAGCTGGTGGTCAGCGTACGTACGAGCCTGCCAACCAGCATCTGGACACGGTCGCTCACTACAGAGTCCGACGAACGGCAGCTTCCACTTGGGACGACTCGATTCTATGGCGTGTCCTGGACCAGAGACGGTCGAGTCCTGTACTCGGCGTCAACGCGTGGAACACCGGACATCTGGCTCGCGGAAGCCGATGGACGGAATGCTCGTCAGATCACCTTTGAAGATTCAATCGACCGAGATCCGGTGATGTCACCAGACGGACGATTTGTGTTCTTCTCATCGAATCGAGCGGGAGCATTCAACATATGGCGAATACGGTCGGACGGAACCGAGCCGACGCAATTGACCTTTGGAGCCGATGACGCGTTCCCGTCGTGCTCGATGGCTGGTGACTATATTGTTTTTCAGGGATATGAGAACTTGCTGCCGGGGTTGTGGCGAGTCGGCTACGACGGTGGCACTCCTGTCTCGATTGGAACATCGCCCGCAAAGTGGCCGGCCCTCTCGCCTGATGGCAACTGGATAGCCTGCACGGTCCTTGATACGGCTACGCAGTCGTGGAAGGCCGCGCTATTTCCTGTTTCGGGAAATGCGGCTCCTCGTCACTATGACGTCCCCATGCTCTCTGTTCCACGATTCGAGTGGCAACGCGTGCGTTGGTCCGGCGACGGTCTTGCGATTACTTACCTCGCCGACGAAGGCGATTCAACGGTGCTCTACTCGCTTGCTCTCTCTGACGGAGTCCGAACCCGCCTGTTTACGACACACGGCGGCAAGATTTTGAGCTACGACGTTCGCGACGGTGTCCTCGTGTGTGCGCGCGCTCCGATCACGAGCGATATCGTGCTGATCCGCGATTTCTGAGTATCAGGCACCGGTGGTTTCATCCTCTGTAGGCCAGTTGTCGGGACGTACGCTCGGAGCACTTCCATCGAGAATGCACCACGGTGGGCACTTTGGAACCTTCTCGCCGCTCAGCATCTCCGCGAATGCCGTCAGGATCCTCCCTGATCGTGCGAGCTGAGCGGAATCTTGCCCGAAGTTGGAAGTTCGGCAAGATCCTTCTTGCCGGTCAGAAGTGCACCGGGTTGTAAAGCGTTTCTTCGAGAAACGCGACGCGGGCCTGAAGGTCTGCAATTGGATCGGTGGAATCGGTCACGGTTGTCACCTCAACTAGATTTCCGGTGATGTGCGGCAGTTCCTCGGCGCCGGGGAGTGTGGGGATGCACGCTTGGGGGCCTACAGGCGCCTGGCCTGGCCGCTGGTGCGCCCATACTCAGCCAGTCGGATTCGCAAGTCAACGAACTCGACCGGATCAGGATCCGCGCGGCCGGACTACAGAGACGATCATGGGTTTGTCATGAACGTGTCTCGAGGACACGTGCTCAACGCATCAGTATCGTGCTGATGCTGCGCAACTTTCTCTCGCGACGCCCGATCATGGGTCATGAAACTCCCCCGACTTCGAATGCCGAGCCGCACCCGGTTCTGTTGCGACTGCGGCGAACTGCTCTCGGACCGGAACCGGCCGTGGTTCGGCGGCCCGCGGTGCCTGGGTTGCCGCGCCATCGCCAATCCCCGCCCCGGGCTCGTCTCGGCGCTCACCCTCACGGTCGTCGCCGCGACGGCATTCACCCTCGGACGGATCGCCGGACCACCGACTCCGGCACGGCCGTCGGCCTTGACCGCGCCGACCGTGGATCTGTCACGCGTTCCATCGAAGCCCGCCGCCGCGCCGGCGCCGCCTGAGCCGCCCGCCCCGTGCGGCGGCCGCACGAAAAAAGGCTCGCGATGCAAACGGCTCGTTCGCGGCGGCGGTCGCTGCTGGCAACACGGCGGTGAACGCGTGCCGCCGTCCGTGCCCGAAGCAACGGCACAATGACCGAACCCGGAGCGTCAGACGGGCCGGTCGCTCAACCCATGCTCCTGCGCCGACCGACCTACCACAACCGGGTGGTCACGTCTCCGGCGCCTGCCGCTCCCACGACGACGTATTCGCTCTGCACGAGTCCGCTCGGAAACGTCCGCGTAGCCACGTGCCGGAGCCGCTCGTCCGCCGGCAGAGAGCCGAAGAGCGGAATGCCCTCGCCGATGAGCACCGGCACCCGCGTGACGACCAGGCGCTGAATGAGACCCGCTCGAAGGAATCCCTGAATCGTGATCCCTCCGTCCACATACAGATGCCGGAATCCGCGCGCCTCGAGCGCCGACACGATCTCGGCCGGATCTCCCGCCATGGCCTCGAGCACCGCGCCAGGCGGAACGCGGGTCAGCGGCCGCGAGGTGAGCACGAACACCGGCTTCGAGAATGGCCACTCGCCGAATCCAAGGACGATGTCGAACGTGTTCCGGCCCATGACGAGCGCATCCACGGTGTCCATGAATTCTTCATACCCGTGGGCCTCACAGTCGTCGCCGGGCAGCCAGTCGAGGCCGCCATCGACCCGCGCAATGAACCCATCGACGCTCGCCCCGACAAACACGGATGCCAACATCATCGACTCCTAGTTCTCGACCCGCATGAGTGTGTACCACATCGGCGCCAGTCAGTCGTCGGTCGACTGCCTCGACACGCGACGAGCGACGAAATTTCGCGCTGTGCGCTCCGTGACTCCGTGCTCCCTGTAATGCCACGCAATTGCCGTTGGCACACAGGGCGCACAGAGCACAGAGGCCACAGAAATGCACAGCCAGGCTACTGCGCGGTTAACAGGATGTCATCCACCGCGACGCCCCAGTCCTGCTGGCTCGTGTCGGACGTGAAACGGAAACGGATCTTGCAGTTCGCGTTTCCGACATACGGCGTGAGGTTGACGGTCACCTGCGGAGCCCACGCCGAATAGCCGCTCGACGTGCCCGAAACGCTCGACAACTGCGTCCACGACGTCCCGCCGTTCGTCGAGAGCTCGACCTTCAGGAAATCGTAGCCCGACTCCGTCTTGTACTTCGTCCAGTACTTGAGCGTTGCCGAAGACCGGCCCGAGAGGCTGAAGACCGGCGAAACGACGCTCCAGTCCGCGCCGTTCAGGTACGTCGTGAACCCGACGTTCGTCTTGAAGCGATTTGTGCCGGAGTGCGCGTCCGAGGTCTCTATCGACCAGCCCGAGCCGGTGTTCTTCGTGAAGGTCCAGCCCGAGGCGCCCGACTCCGCGCCCTCGCTGAGAAGCGTCACAGGTGTCCCGCCGCCAGTCGCGCACGAAAGCGCGACCGTGTACGCGCCCGTGGCGTTCGCCGTGTAGCTCGTGGCTTCGATTGTGTAGGTCCCGCTCAACGTGGGTGTGTACACGATCTTCGAGTTCGTCCCGCCGTTGCCGTCGTCATCCTGCGCCACGACCGTACCCGAAGGGTTCTTGAGGACGAGATAGGCGTCGAACGCCGTCGAGTTGTCGGTGATCGTCACCTGCTGCCCGGCGGTCGCCGTGAAGGTGTAGAGATCCGCGTAGCTCGTCGTCCGGACCGTCGAGCGTCCGTCGGTCGAGGCAAGGGTCCCGCCGGCGCTACCCGCGCAGGCGATCGGCGTCGAGCCCGGGCCGCCGCCGGCTTCCGTCGCGAACGTGCGCACGGTCGGAGCCGTGCCCGACCCGCATGCGTTTTTCGCGGTGACCGTCCAGCCATACGTCGTGTTGTTGGAGAGGCCGGAGACCGCCACCGACGTGCCCGTCACGTTCTGGTAGAAGGGGGGCGTCGTGGCGTTTCCGAACGATATGTCATAGGACGTAGCACCGGTAACTGCGCCCCACGAGAGCGTCGTCGAGGTCGCGACGTTCGTCGCTCCTGCCGCAGGTGACGAAAGCGCCGGAGTGCCCGGCAGCGTGCATCCGCCTCCTCCCCAGGTGATCCACATCGGCGCCGACCAGACCGTGTCGCCGTCCGCCTGCACCGCGACGACGTAGTAGTACCACTCTTCGCCCGCGGTCTTCGGCGCGAGCGTCGCGGTCAGCGTGGCGGACGCCGTATTGGAGGCCACGATCGCCGGTGCGGCGCCGGGACTGGCGTTGCTTCCGGCCCGTCCGCCCCAGATCTCGATCTTCTGGACGCCTTCGCTGGCCGGGTCGCTGAGGCGCACCGACACGGGAACCCCTGTCGACGCCGCGAAGGCGTCGCCCATGATGCGCGCGTTGTCGGACGTCTTGTAGGCGAGTTGCACGTCGCGGTCCTGGGCCGCGTAGAAGTGGCGAGCTCCGTAGGCCGCGACGAGCGACTGCTGATCGAAGACCGTCCCGTTCGGGATGACCGCGACCGTCCGGTTCGGTGTCGAGTTGCCGAAGTTCCAGCAGTGGTTGTCCTGATGCGCTTCGGGTGCGATCTTCCACCCGAGCGAGAGCGCCTTGTTGTACATGCTCACGTAGGTCGACCCGCCGGGCGCAAACGTCGTCGACGTGCTGAACGCCGGGCCCGAGATCATCGCGATCCCCCGCATCACGGCGTCGCCATCGGCGGTGCGCTGCCAGACGTTGTAGTCGTTCGTGCTCGGGTGATTGAACGTCGCGTAGGAACCGTAGGAGCCCTGGTTGTTGCGCACGGCCGTGTAGAGGTCGTCGTAGCTGTTCGACGTCTTGTCGGGAACGAAGACGTGGCCGGGCTCGCCGGTCCAGTTGATGAGCTGGCTCTGGTTGTAGATGTTGAGGTGGCCCTGTTTCGTCGAGGAGCTCCCGATGACGCCCCACTCCATTCCGAAGAGGCCGACGAACGTTCCGGGAACCGTCGCGGTCTGCGCAGCCTGGAAGCCGGCCGTGTAGCGGTCCTTTACCGCCTGGTCGGTGCAGCCCGAGCAGGCGTCGTTCATGAGGTGGTTGTGCTCGACGACCGCAAGGAAGTCGATGCTGCCCTGCGTCCTCGCGTAGTTGAAGGCATCTACCGGCTGCGCACCGCCCGCGTACCCGTAACGGCCGGACGTGCAGGAGCTCGTGGCCGGCATGCCGCCGTCGCTCCAGTTCGTGTGGGCGTGCGTCGTGCCATAGAAATACTGGTAGGCGAACGTCGGATCGATCGACGGCCGCTGCCCCGTCTCGCCCGGGCGCGACGGCTTGTCGGCGCCCTTGAAGGCGAAGAGCTGGTCGTACCTGCCGGCCCGGTCGACAATGACCGAGATCGGGGAACCGGCGGACGTCGGCGCGGCGTCGAGTGCGGTTGTGTCGCCCGTCTTGCCGGCAATCAGTTCGGGCGAAAAGAACTCGCCCTCAAAGAAGTGCGCGTCGACGCTGATGACGTATTCGCCGTCGGGAACCGGCCGGCCGTCGTTATCGACTCCGGACCACGTGAACTGCGACTCCATCGACCCGCCCTTGGCGAGGTCGCCGCCGGCCTCCGTCGTGTAGACGACTCGGCCGGTTGCGGCTTCGGTGATGGAGAGGCGGTACGGCACTGCGCCGCTCCTGCCGGCGGCCAGGTTCTCGATGACGGCGAGGATTTTTGTTCGGGCCCTACGGGAAGCGGTCGGGTTGATGATGTAAGGCTGCGCTGCGAGGTAGACAGAGAAATCCGTGTGACAGTCGTCCGCTTGGTGGGCGCCTTCGGTTTCCGGGTTTTCGATCCGTCCCGAGGCCGGGACGACCAGCGTGCCGAGAGAAAGAACTGCAATCGCAAAGCCTGAAGCAATTTTGAGACAGCGGCTGAATCGCATGAAACGTCGCTCCGTTTGGTTGTAATCGTCGAAAATCCGGTAACTCGCGTTTTGAGTCCGGCGTTTGGCGGATGGAAGGTGAATGCAAATTCAGCACCAGTTCGCGGTGCGCACTGAAAGGGCACCTTCAAAATATTCATTTTATTGAGTTTGTTGTCTTCAGGGGCATCCGGCCCCGGGGCGGCTGGAGATGAAGAACTGGCAAGCAGCTTGTCATAACGGACGGTAAACTGGCGCTGACTGTTCTATCCAAAGGGCTTAGGCGGGTGGAAAGCGACTGGCGGAACTGACAACGAGCTTGACGGGTCCCAAGCGAAAGATCAGTACCGGGAACGGTAGCAACCGGGTTTGCCTCGAGATCCAAAGTGCCAAGCACAAGGCGCCCCGTCTCCACTCCAGCGACTGATCGCCGGGCTGACCCGAGCGCTACCGCGCCCGGTACTGATGCGGGTCGTACACTCACGTAGCGCAGAGCCACTGAGCTCGCAGCGCGTGGCCAACCGCGCCCGCCTTGTCTAGAATGACCGGTCTTCCACGTCGATCCAGGAGGCCAGCCGTGAGCGCATCACCCGTCAGCGACTTTGTCCGTCACCACTTCCGCCACTTCAACGCCGCTGCGCTCGTCGACGCCGCCGACGCCTACCAGCGCCACCTCGACGGCGGCGGCAAGATGCTCGTCACCCTCGCCGGCGCCATGAGCACCGCGGAGCTCGGTCTCTCGCTCGCCGAGATGATCCGCCAGGACAAGGTCCACGCCATCTCGTGCACCGGCGCGAATCTCGAGGAAGACCTCTTCAACCTCGTCGCCCACGACTTCTACGAGCGCGTGCCCCACTACCGCGACCTCACGCCGGCCGACGAAGCCGACCTGCTCGCTCGACACATGAACCGCGTCACCGACACGTGCATCCCCGAAGAGGAAGCAATGCGCCGGCTCGAAGCCGCGCTCGTCGACGAATGGACCGCCGCCGACCGCGCCGGCGAGCAATACTTCCCGCACGAGTTCATGTTCCGCGTCCTGCGCTCCGGCGTGCTGAAGGACTCGTACCAGATCGATCCGAAGGACTCGTGGATGATCGCCGCGGCCGAGAAGAACCTGCCGATGATCGTTCCCGGCTGGGAAGACTCGACGATGGGCAACATGTTCGCCGGCCACGTGATCACTGGCGACATCAAGAACGTCCACACCGTCCGCACCGGAATCGAGTACATGACGTGGCTCGCTGGCTGGTACACCGAGTCGAGCGCCGACCACTCGATCGGCTTCTTCCAGATCGGCGGTGGCATCGCCGGCGACTTCCCGATCTGCGTCGTGCCGATGCTGCACCAGGATCTCGGCCGCACGGGCGTCCCGGTGTGGGGCTACTTCGCGCAGATCTCGGACTCGACGACGAGCTACGGCTCGTATTCGGGTGCGGTGCCGAACGAGAAGATCACCTGGGGCAAGCTCGCTCCGGACACACCGAAGTACATAGTTGAGTCCGATGCCTCGATCGTCGCGCCGCTGATTTTCGCGTTGCTGCTCGGCTGGTAGGGCGGAATCAACGAAGGCTGGATCATGTCCGACATGGTATCGTCGCGCCTTTGCGCCTTTGCGCCTTTGCGCGAATACTTCATCAGGAGGTACACATCGTGATCTCAAACTTCTTCATTCCCCGGCAACTTCCTCTCGTCCTCATCACAATCGCATCGCTCGCCGTTACAACCACTGCCGGCATAGCCACCGAAGACCAACAGTTCCCTACGCCTGAACTGAAGGCGTTCCACGATGCAATGCACCCGCTGGTTCACGAGGCCGCGCCTGCGAAGGACGCCGGACGGATTCGCGCGGCGGCTCCTGACCTCGACGCGAAACGCAGCGCCATCCTGCGCAGCGGCACCGGATCGGCCACGGGCAAGGCGAAGCTCGAGCTCGTGAAGCTGCTGGAGGCCTTCAACAGTTCGGTGACGAAACTCGTCCAGGCGTCGAAGGCGACCGGCAACGACGAAGCCGTCCTCACGGCGCTCGACGACGTCCACACGGCGTTCGGGGCGCTGGTCGCGGGGTGTCCGCCAAAGTAGCCCCCGGTCGAATCGGATTCTCTGCGTCTCTGCGAGACCACTGCGTCTCTGTGAGAAACTCGGTTTGAGGCGGCGCCTTTCCCGCAGAGACGCAAAGGTCTCGCAAAGGCGCAGAGGCTTCACGGTGCCCTCAAGTCTGGCACGGAACCCTCTGCTATACTCGCCCGTTCATGCTGCAGATGACGAACGTCCAGCGCATCCTCGGGTACTACGCGCGGTACAAACGGGCGCTCATCCTCGGCGGCCTCGCCGTCGTCCTCTCGTACATCGTCAAGCTGAGCGCGCCGTCGATCGTCAAGCTCGCCATCGACGACCTGCGACTGACTTCGGAATCCGGCGCGACCATGCAGCGGTCGCTCGTCTGGTACGGCGCCGTTTTCCTCTCGATCATTCTCGTCCAGGGGCTGTTTCTCTACGCCCAGCGCTGGATTCTCATCGGCATGTCGCGCGACGTCGAATACGACCTCCGCAACGATTTCTACGCCCACATGCAGCGGCTTCCGCAGTCGTTCTACGTCGAGAACCGCACGGGCGACCTGATGGCGCGCGCGACCAACGACCTCGGTGCCGTCCGGATGATGATCGGCCCGGCCCTCATGTACGCGCTCGGGACCACCACTGTCATCGTCCTCGCGTTCCCGCTGATGCTCAAGATCAACGTCAGCCTCACGCTGCTGTCACTCTGCACGCTTCCGTTCGTCTCGATGGCCACCAAGTTCTTCGCGAAGCGCATTCACGATCGGTTCGAGAAGGTCCAGGAGGAGTTCTCGTCGATCACCGCCCGCGCGCAGGAGAACCTCGCCGGCGTGCGCGTCGTTCGCGCCTATACCCGCGAAGACACCGAGTCCGAAGCCTTTGGCGCCTTCAACCGCAAGTTCGTCGAACGCAACCGAGCGATTGCGAAGCTCCAGTCGCTCTTCTACCCGTGCCTGCAGACCTTCACGGGACTCGGCTTCGCCGCCGTCGTCTGGTACGGCGGGCAGAAGGTCATCTCCGGCGACATCTCTCTCGGCCAGTTCGTCGAGTTCAACTTCTACCTGACCTACCTCATCTGGCCGACGATCGCGCTTGGCTGGGTCATCAACCTCTATCAGCGCGGTATGGCGTCGATGGGACGGCTCAACAGCATCCTCAACGCCGAGCCGGCAATCACCGACGCGCCCGACGCCCGCGACATCGAGGTTGCAGGCGGCATCGAGTTCTCGAACCTGTCGTTTACCTACCCAGGCGCCGCGCGTCCCGTGCTCTCTGACATCTCGCTGCGGATCGAACCCGGAACGACGCTCGCCATCGTCGGGCGCACGGGATCTGGCAAGTCGACGCTCGTGAACCTCATTCCGCGCCTCATCGACGCCGGCCCGGGAATGGTCCGAATCGACGGCCATTCGATCCACGACGTGTCGCTCGAGTCGCTCCGCTCGAGCATCGGCTACGTCCAGCAGGAGACGTTCCTGTTCTCAGACACAGTTGCCGAGAACATCGCGTTCGGCGTACCGGGCGCCGAACGCGCCGATGTCGAATGCGCCGCCGAGCAGGCCGGGCTTGCCCGCGACGTCGTGAGCTTCCCGAAAGGATTCGAGACGATGGTCGGCGAGCGCGGCATCACGCTCTCCGGCGGCCAGAAACAGCGGACCGCCATTGCCCGCGCGCTGCTTCGGCAGCCGCGCATCCTCATCCTCGACGATGCACTTTCGGCTGTCGATACATACACCGAAGAGCGGATCCTCAAGCGGCTGCGCGGCATCATGCAGGACCGCACGAGCATTCTCGTGTCGCACCGCGTCTCGACCGTGAAGGACGCCGATCTCATCATCGTGCTCGAGGACGGACGCATCGCCGAACGCGGCACTCACGACGAGCTCCTCGCCCACGGCGGACTTTACGCCGAGCTGCACGCGAGGCAGATGCTCGAGGAGGAGCTGGCGGCGAGCTGAGGCCCTCCGCGCAAGGAATCCATGAGCGACGAGACGACAAAAAACCCGAACGAGGAGGAGGCACTCGGCAAGGCCTACGATGGCCGGCTTGCGCGCCGACTCGCCGGATACCTGCGCCCGTACCGCGCGCGGGTGGCGGTCGGCGTCGTCCTGCTCATGTTCGGGTCGCTCGTGGAGCTAGCCGGCCCGCTGCTGACGGCCCTTGCCGTCGACCGCTACATCCCGAACCGCGACTACGCCGGCCTCAACCTCATCGCGCTCGGCTACGTCGGATGCCTGCTGATGGCCTTCGGACTGTCGGCGGCGAACACGTACCTGATGCAGATGCTCGGGCAATATGTGCAGTACGACCTGCGCCGCCAGATCTTCGCGAAGCTGCAGCGCATCGACGTCAGCTACTACGACCGGAATCCCGTCGGACGGCTCATCACACGTCTCACGAGCGACGTCGACGCGCTCAACGAGCTCTTCACGTCCGGTTTCGTCGCGATCTTCGGCGACGTCATCACGCTGACGGCGATCACGATCGTGCTCTTCGTCTTCGACTGGCGGCTGGCGTGCGTGACGCTCGTCATCCTGCCGGCGATGTTGCTCGTCACGGGATGGTTCCGTCGCGGCGCCCGCGAAGGATTCCGGAAGGTGCGGCTGCGCATCGCGCGAATCAACGCGTTCCTGCAGGAACACGTGTCGGGCATGTCGGTCGTGCAGCTGTTCGGGCGCGAGAAGCTCGAGCTCGGCCGCTTCGACAAGATCAACGACGAGCACCGCGTCGCGAACATCGAGACGATCTTCTACTACGCGGTCTTTTTCCCGGCGATCGAGATCATCTCGTCGGCGGGCATCGCGCTGATTCTCTGGTACGGCGGCGGCCGCGTGATCGCTGGCGCAATGTCGCTCGGCGCGCTCATCGCGTTCATCCAGTACGCGCAGCGCTTTTACCAGCCCATTCGCGATCTCTCGGACAAATACAACATCCTGCAGGCTGCGATGGCCGCGTCGGAGCGCATCTTCAACCTGCTCGACGAGCAGCCGAAGATCACGTCGCCCGCGTCGCCGGCCGCCGTCGCCCCGCGCGCGCTTGGCCGGATCGAGTTCCGCAACGTCTGGTTTGCCTACAAGGACGAAGACTGGGTGCTGCGCGACGTGTCGTTCACGGTTGAGCCGGGCCAGTCGGTCGGGGTCGTCGGGCACACCGGCGCCGGAAAGACGACGCTGACGAACCTGATGCTGCGGTTCTACGACATTCAGAAGGGGGCAATCCTGCTCGACGGCATCGACGTCCGCGAATACGACCTGAACGCGCTGCGACGGAACTTCTCGATCGTGTTGCAGGACGTGTACCTGTTCTCGGGCTCTGTCCGGCACAACATCACGCTCGGGAATCTCGAGATCGCCGACGATCGCGTGGTGCTCGCGGCGACAGAAGTCCACGCCGACTCCTTCATCCGCCAGTTGCCGGAACAATACGAGACGGCGATCCACGAACGCGGCGCGGGTCTTTCGGTCGGGCAGAAACAGCTAATCTCGTTCGCGCGGGCGCTCGCGTACGATCCGCCGATCCTGATTCTCGACGAGGCCACGTCGTCGATCGACAGCGAAACCGAGCTGTTGATCCGCGATGCCGTTGTGCGACTGATGGACAAACGGACGAGCGTGATCGTCGCGCACCGGCTGTCGACGATCCAGCGTGTCGACAAGATCATGGTGATGCACAAGGGAGAGCTGCGCGAAGAGGGCTCGCACCAGGAGCTGCTGGCGAAGCGCGGGTTGTATTACCGGCTCTACGAGCTGCAGTACAAGGATCAGGAAGTCGGAGAGAAGACGCCGGCGATCGGAGACTGAGTCTCGCCTCTGCGCCTTGGCGCCTTTGCGCGAAATCTCACGCAAAGGCGCCAAGGCGCAAAATCGAGCAAAGGGAAAAAGGAGGCGCCTCTGACCCCCGTGACCGCGACCGACTGTCCGTGATTTACTCTCCCGCTATGGCTGAGCCCGTCATCACCTCAGTTGAGCCCCGTGCGGGCGTCGAGGGCGGAGAGATCGTCATCTCCTGCGAAGGCTTCGCTCCGAGGGCCTGGCACGAGACTTCCGTTACGTTTGACGGCGTCGCGTCGCGACCGCAGAGCGCCTCGGGCTCGCGCATCGTCGCCGCGGTTCCGCCTGGCATATCCGGCCGCGTGAGCCTGCGCATCGCGGATGGCTCCGGCATCAGCGACGCCATTCCCTTCGAAGCGGGCGAGCGTCTCGCCGACAGCCTTCATCCGGTGGCGAACCCGGCGTTCGATCACGACAACGGCAGCATCTTCACGACGCTTTCGGGCACTCGCGGTCAGGAAGTCCCGGTGTCGGTCTACAAGGTCACGGCAACGGGTGAGTCCCAGCCTTTTCTCTCGGACCTGACGAATCCCACCGGTCTCGCCTTCGACCCGGAGGGCACGCTCTTCATCACGAGCCGGTTCGACGGCGTCGTCTATCGCGTGACGCCATTCAAGCAGGCCGAGGCCTACGCGAGAGACCTCGGTGTGGCCACCGGCATTGCCTTCGACTCGCACGGCAAAATGTTTGTCGGAGACCGCTCCGGGACGATCTTCCACGTGAACGAAATCGGCGAGCCCGACGTCTTCGCGTCGCTCGAGCCTTCGATGGCCGCCTACCACCTTGCGTTCGGCCCAGATGGCGCGCTTTATGTGACCGGGCCGACGGCTTCGAGTTTCGATTCCGTCTACCGCATCGCTGCCGACGGCACCGTCACGAACTACTTCACGGGCCTCGGTCGTCCTCAAGGGCTCGCGTTCGATGCCGACAGCAACCTCTTCGTCGTGGCGAGCCATCGCGGGCGTCGCGGGGTGTATCGAATTACGCCATCGGGCGAGATCTCGATGGAGGTGGCGGGACCATCACTCGTCGGGCTCTGCATCGACGACTCGGGCAACGTGATCCTCGCGACGACGCGAGAGATCTACCGCGTGCAGCTCGGCGTGAAGCCCTTCTGGCCGTTTTCGTGATCGGCGGACTCGTCGTCGACAAGCCTGAGGGTTGGACGTCGCACGACGTCGTCGGCAAGGTCCGGCGGCTTGCCGGAACGCGGCGCGTAGGACACACCGGAACGCTCGATCCGTTCGCGACGGGCGTGCTCCTGGTATGCATCGGACCGGCAACGCGACTGTCGCAGCTGCTCGTCGGATGCGAGAAGGCGTACCGTGGGCGGATTCGGCTCGGTTGGGCGACGGACACGCAGGATCGGACCGGCTCGGCGCTTGGCGAGCTCGCGCCGGCGTCGTCGATCCCGGACGATCCCGCGGTTATCGCGCAAGCGCTCGAGGCCTTCAACGGCGAGATCGATCAGGTGCCGCCGATGTATTCGGCGAAGAAGGTTGACGGTCGATCGCTGCACAAGCTGGCGCGCGCAGGGCGCGAGGTCGAGCGCGCGGCGGTTCGGGTTCGCGTGCGAATGAGCCTCTCGGGAGCCACGATTCGAAACGATGACGGATCGGTGGACGTCGATGTTGACGTGGAGTGTTCGGCCGGGACATACGTGCGGACGCTTGCGCACGATCTTGGCGCAGTTCTGGGCTGTGGGGCACATCTCGCCGCCCTGCGGCGCACGCGCGTCGGGCGATTCACGATCGAGCAGGCGGTGACACTCGAAGAGCTCGAGGGACACGTGGAGGAGCGGCTGGTCGCACCGGCGGAGCTCGTCGCCGACATCCCGCGGATTCACGTTCGAGAGGACGAGTTGCCGGACATCGGGAATGGACGGGCGTTGGTCGTGGACGGACGTGTGGTCGCCGACGACGGCACGGACGTGGCATTGCTCGGGGAGGACGGGCGGCTGCTCGCGATCGCGAGAATCGACGGAGAGCTCGCGCGCCCGCGCGTCGTGCTGGAGCGATAGTCGGCTCCGTGTCTCTGTGTCTCCGTGCCTCTGTGTGCGTAGCTCTTGTACGTCCAAAAGACGCTTCGCACACAGAGGCACGGAGACACAGAGACACGGAGCCGACTCAAAAACTCCACACTGGCAACGCGTGCTATACTCGAAAACGTCACTGGTTCCGAGAGCCGCACACGCACGCTCTCCTTGTTTTTCTGATTGACGCGACCGGCGATTCGGGCTGAACGCCCGCCCGAACCGCTCGAGAATTCGGCGATCGCCGCGGTTCGACCTTCGGTTCCGTTGCGGGCTTACCGCGGCCCAGCACGCCCCCGCGCGCCCCGGTACGAGGTCTAAGCCATGGACGAAATCCGGCCGAACCTGTCCGACATGCTCGACGCCCATCGTCGCGAACGCGAACAACTCGCGTGGGAGGGCTCGTTCCGCGACTACTTCGAGCTCGTCACGCAGAACCCGCGCCTCGCGCAGCTCTCGCACGCCCGCATCTCCGAGATGGTCCTCGCCGCCGGCGTCGACAAGGTGAACGAAGGCTCGCGCGACGAGCTGCGCCGCTACCGCTTCTTTGCCGACGACCTCTACGGCATCGAGGAATCGATCGAACAGATTGTCGAGTACTTCAAGTCGGCCGCGCAGCGCCTCGAAGTCCGCAAGCGCATCCTTCTTCTCATGGGCCCGGTCGGCGGCGGCAAGTCGACCATCGTCACGCTCCTCAAGCGCGGGCTCGAAGGTTGGACGCGCCGCGCCGACGGCGCCGTCTTCGCCATCAAAGGCTGCCCGATGCGCGAGGAGCCGCTCCACCTCATCCCGCAGGAGCTGCGCGCCGAGATCGAGCGCCATTACGGTCTCTACATCGAGGGCGAACTGTGTCCGCAATGCCGCTACAACCTCGAAAACGTCTTCCACGGCAAACACGAGGAAGTCCTCGTCGAGCGTGTCGTCTTCTCCGAAAAGGACCGCGCCGGCATCGGCACGTTCGCGCCGAGCGACCCCAAGAGTCAGGACCTTTCGGAGCTCACCGGCTCCATCGACCTGGCGACGATCGGTGAAGTCGGCGTCGAGTCGGATCCGCGCGCCTACCGCTTCGATGGCGAGCTCAACGTCGCGAACCGCGGCCTGATGGAGTTCATCGAGCTTCTCAAGTGCGACGAGCGCTTCCTCTACTCGCTGCTCACGCTCTCGCAGGAGCAGTCGATCAAGACCGGGCGTTTCGCGATGATCTACGCCGACGAAGTCATCGTCTCGCACACCAACGAAAACGAGTACAACTCGTTCGCGGCGAACCGCAAGAGCGAGGCGCTGCAGGACCGGATCATCATGATCAAGGTCCCCTACAACCTGAAGGTTTCGCAGGAGGAGCGGATCTACACGAAGCTCCTGCAGCAGTCGGACGGCCTGAAGGCTGTCCATATCAGTCCGAACACGCTCAAGGTCGCCGCGATCTTCGCGGTCATGACGCGCCTCGAGGAGCCGAAGCGCGCGAACATCGACATCGTGAAGAAGCTGAAGCTCTACGACGGCGAAGACGTCGAAGGCTTCAAGTCAAAGGACGTCCGCGAACTGCGCGAGGAAACCGAGCGCGAGGGCATGGACGGAATCTCGCCGCGTTACATCATCAACCGGCTCTCGGGTGCGCTCGTGCGCGACGGAGCCACGTGCATCAATCCGATCGACGCTCTTCGCGCGATCAAGAACGGCTTCGACCAGCACACGGGGATCTCGGCGGAGCAGCGTGAGCGGTACCTGAACCTCATCGCGACGGCACGCAAGGAATACGACGAGATCGCGAAGAACGAGGTGCAGCGCGCGTTCGTGTACAGCTTCGAGGAGATGGCGCGGCACATATGTGCGAGAACTATCTCGACAACGTCGAGGCGTTCTGCAACAAGGACCGGCTGAAGGACCCGATCACCGAGGACGAGCTCGAGCCCGACGAGCGGTTGATGCGCTCGATCGAGGAGCAGATCGGGGTGTCCGAGACGGCGAAGAACACGTTCCGGCAGGAGATCCTGATCCGGATCTCGAGTTATGCGCGGAAGGGGAAGCCGTTCGACTACCGGGCGCACGACCGGCTGCGGGAGGCGATCGAGAAGAAGATCTTCAGCGACCTGAAGGACGTGGTGAAGATCACGACGTCGACGAAGACGCCGGACGTAGACCAGTTGCGGAGGATAAACGAGGTGGTCGACCGGCTCGTGGACGAGCACGGGTACTGTCAGGTGTGCGCGAATGAGCTGCTGACGTACGTGGGGTCGTTGTTGTCGAGGTAAGGCGGGAAGAGTTCGCGCAAAGGCGCCAAGGCGCCAAGGAAGAACTGGATCGTTTCTTCGATCGACGTCGGTGGCTTGCGGTTGGCAACTGCTGACGTCGAACCTGGGGTGAGAGTCCCGTTTGATTGCATTTCTGGTTCTTCCTTTGCGCCTTTGCGCCTTTGCGCGAGGTATCCCAGGACCGCCGAGGAGTTCCGATGGGCGTTCAACGCAACGACTGGAGCCTGCAGCGGAAGGGTCAGATCGACCAGGACCGCCACGCCGAGCGCGTGCGCGAGGCCATCCGCCAGAACCTCGGCTCCATCGTCTCGAACGAATCCATCATCCTCGCCGACGGCCGCAAGCGCGTGAAGGTCCCCATCCGCTCCCTCGACGAGTACAAATTCCGCTTCGACCACCGCAAGCGGAAACACGTCGCCCAGGGCGACGGCAACACCTCCGTCGGCGACGTCGTCGCCCGCGAGCCCCAGCAGTCACAGGGCACGGGCCGCGGCGGCCGTCGAGCCGGCGACCAACCCGGCACCGAGTACTTCGAGGCCGAGGTCGACGTCGATGAAATCGCGCGCCTCGTCTTCGAGGACCTCCACCTCCCGAACCTCCAGGAAAAGGCCAGGCGCGAGATCCCGTCTCGTGAGACCCGATTCACCGAGATCCGCCGCACCGGCATCATGTCAAACCTCGACAAGCGCCGGTCGCTGGTCGAGAACATCCGCCGGCAGGCGCGAGAGACCGGCCGCGCCCACCTCGGTCCGTTCCGTCCGGAAGACCTCCGATATCGAACCTGGGAGGAGCAACACGCTTTCGAATCCAATGCCGTCGTCATCGCGATGATGGACGTCTCGGGCTCGATGGGTGAGTTCAAGAAATACGTCGCGCGGTCGTTCTACTTCTGGATGGTGCGGTTCCTGCGCACGCGCTACGACAACGTCGACATCGTCTTCATCAGCCACCACACCGAAGCGAAGGAGGTGACGGAGGAACAGTTCTTCACGCAGGGCGAGTCCGGCGGAACGGTGGTCAGCTCGGCATATCGGTTGGCCCTCGACATCATCGCGGCCCGCTACCCGACCCGAGACTGGAACGTCTATCCCTTCCACTTCTCGGACGGCGACAACTACTACTCGGACAACGACGAGGCGGTGAAGCTGGCCGACGAGCTCGCGTCGACGTGCAACCTCTTCGGTTACGGCGAAATTGGCGACGAAGAGGGTCCGAGCTACCGACGCACAACCGGCGCGCTGCTGTCGATCTTCGGAGATCGCCTTCGCCATACCGACCGGTTCGCCGGCGTGCGCATCGACGACCGGGCGGACGTCTATCCCGCGCTCAAGCATTTCTTCCGCAAGCGCGGCATCGACACGGATTAAGCCATGGATCGCGAAGTCGCCGAGCTCGAGCGCGCCATCGAGCGCATCTGGGAAGTCGGCCGGGGCTTCGGGCTCGACCCGTTCCCGACGAACTTCGAGATCGTGCCGTCGACGGTCATGTACGAGATCGGCTCGTACGCGCTGCCTGGGCGCTATTCGCATTGGTCGTTCGGGAAGGCCTATCACCGGATGAAGACGATGTACGACTTCGGGCTCTCGCGGATATACGAGGTCGTCATCAACGCGAATCCGTCCTACGGCTTCCTGCTCGAGACGAACTCGCTTCTGCAGAACAAGCTCGTCATCGCCCACGTGATGGGACACGTGGACTTTTTCAAGAACAACGCCTGGTTCGCGCAGACGAACCGCCGGATGGTCGATGACGCGGCAACACACGCTCGGCGGATCTCGGAGTACGAGTTCCAGCACGGCCGCAAGGTCGTCGAGCGTTTCCTCGACGCGGTGCTCTCGATCGAGGAACACGTCGACCCGGACGCATTCCTGAAACGGGCACCGAACGGGACGACCGCACCGAAAACGCCAAGACCCGGCCGCTACGACGACCTGCTCGCCGCGCACGAACTGCCCGCGGCGCCGGTCGCGACCGCGACGCGCGACGAAGGTCCCGAGCTGCCCGAGAAGGACCTGCTCGGCTTCATCGCAACGCACTCGCCGGTGCTCGAACCGTGGCAGCGCGACGTCGTCGCAATGATCCGTGAGGAGATGCTCTATTTCGTGCCGCAGCTGCGGACGAAGACGATCAACGAGGGATGGGCGAGCTTCTGGCACTCGCGGATCATGCGAGAACTGGATCTTTCCGACGACGAGCACCTCGAGTTCGCGGAGCTTCACGCCGGCGTCGTCTCGCCGCACACCGGCCAGCTCAATCCGTATTTCGTCGGGTACCGGATTCTCGAGGACATCGAGCGGCGCTTCGGACGCGAGCGGCTCTTCGAAGTTCGCGAGGTCGAGAGCGACGTCTCGCTGCTGCGGAATTACCTGACCGAGGAGTTGTGCGGGGAGCTGGACCTGTTCGTCTACGAACTCGTCGACGAGGAGGAGTGGACGATAACGGAGAAGCGATGGGAGCGGGTGCGGGATCAGCTCGTCGCGAACATGACGAACTTCGGGTTCCCGTACATCGAGGTGGCGGACGGGGACTATCACGGGAATCGCGAGCTGTTCCTGCGGCATCGGTTCGAGGGCTCTGAGCTGGACCTTCGGTATGCGCGCAAGACGCTCGAGAACTGCCAGACGCTGTGGGGGCGGCCCGTGCACCTCGAGACGGTGGTCGATGGCGAGCCGACGACGCTCCGGTATGACGGCAGCGAGCATTCGGAGGACTGAGCTCTGCGTCTTTGCGGGGCCTTTGCGCCTTTGCGCCTTTGCGCGATCCTCCCCACACGGCCAGAAGGTTCACGCAAAGGCGCAAAGGCCGCAAAGGCGCAAAGCCAGAAATCGGAACTCAGCGGCGCTCCTATGCCACCATCCCCCGCCTCGTCAGCGCCTTGGCCGCGGCTGCCTTCAGCGTCGTGCAGTCCACCACGCCTTCCTTCACATGCACCGAACCCGACGCGTCGGTCGTGCACACCCGGTATTCCATCGTCGGTGGCAGGCCCGACATCTGCCGGAGCGCATCGATGCCGATCTTCATGTTCGGCCGCTCCATCATCTTCAGCAGCGCGCTCACCCCGACCGCCTGCTGTTCGGTCCCGAGCAACGCGATGAGCGCCGAAACCGCCCGCCCATCCCCGATCTTCCCCAGCGCCTCGGCCGCCGCGTCGCGGACGACGTTCACATTGTCGGACAGCGATGCAACGAGCGGCTCGACCGCCTGGAGCGTCTTGTTCTCGCCAAGCTCGTGCGCCGCCGCCAGCCGCACGTCAAAATCGATGTCCGTCAGCGCGGCCACCAGCGGCTCGATCGTCCGGTTCGACCGGATTCGTCCGAGCGCCCGCACGACCCACTGCCGCCCGCTCCTCTCCTCGTCCTTGAGGGCCGACACGAGCACCTCGACGGACCGGGCATCGCCGATCAGGCCGAGTGCGTGCACGGCCCACCGGCGAACCTGATCGTCGTCGTCCTCGATCACCTTCGAGATCGGCGTGACGGCAGCTCCTCCGACGTGACCGAGTGCCTGCGCCGCAGCCTGCTTGACGTCATTGTCTGGATCGCGCAACGCCGTCATCAGCGGCACGACCGCAGGCTGTCCGAGCTTCGCGAGCGCCTGCGAGGCGGCATCGCGCAACTCCGAATCTTTGACTTGAGCACGGCCAGCAGCGGTCGCACCGACCTGGCGTCGCCGAGCAATCCGAGCGAGTGCATCGCCGCCTTCCGGACGTCCTTGCTCTCATCGTTCGCCAGGACACTTATGAGCGGAGTGACGCCGCCCTTGTCGCCAAGCTGGCCAATGCGCTTCGCCGCGTCGAATCGGGCCCACTTGTCGCGTGACTTGAGCTTCTGCAGTCTCCACCACAGCATGGCTGCTGTCCTCCTCTCAGGTGCGCACTCGCGATCGCGAGGGGCTGGTGAGTCCACCCTATGCGCCCATCGTCACAGAACTCTCACAAGCATCGAACCGGCTGGGCGCCGGCCATGAGAGCCTTTTCGGCCTTTATGCGCCATGACTTTACGGACTTTGGACCAGTGGTCAATCCCGCATGCTTCGCCGGGTCCCGTCGTGCATAATGGCCACTGGCCAGTTCGGCCCCGTCCAATGCTCGAAGCCGGCACCATCCTCCAAGATCGATATCGAATCCTCCGGCCACTTGGTCAGGGTGGTATGGGTGCGGTCTACCAGGCGACGGACATGCGGCTTCGGAGCACCGTCGCGTTGAAGGAAACGCTCGTTGAGGGCGACGCCTTTCGAAAGGCGTTCGAGCGCGAAGCCCACCTGCTCGCATCACTTCGCCACGCCGCGCTGCCCGTCGTCAGCGACCATTTCAACGAGGGCGAAGGCCAGTTTCTCGTCATGCAGTACATTCCCGGCGAAGATCTCTCGAAGCTCTGCGAAGCGAACGGCGGCCCGTTTCCGGTGTCGGTCGTGCTGCGTTGGGCCGACCAGTTGCTCGACGCGCTCGACTACCTCCATACGAGGTCGCCAACTGTTCTGCACCGCGACATCAAGCCGCAGAACATGAAGCTGACGGAGCGCGGAGAGCTCATCCTCCTCGATTTCGGCCTCGCGAAAGGCACGGCGAGCAGCCAGGGCAAGTCCCAGCTCTCGGCCGGCAGCTCCGTCGTCGGGTTCACACTCGCCTATGCTCCGCTCGAGCAGATCGAGGGTTCGGGGACGGAGCCTCGCAGCGACATCTACTCCGCCGCCGCGACGCTCTACCACCTGGCGACGTACGTGAAGCCACCCGACGCCATCTCACGGGCGATGGCGCTCGTCAGCGGCCGACGCGATCCGCTCCGACTGGCGAGCGTGGTCAATCCCCTGATTCCACCGGAGATCTCGGCCTTGCTCGACGCCTCTATGGCGAACAGTCCCGAAGATCGTCCGTCGTCCGCCGCCGATCTGCGACGCGCGTTCCGCGATGCGCGGAAGACGTCGGGGCTACCCGGAGCTGACTCGGGCGACACTACCTTTTTCGCCAAGACGCCCCACGCCCTTCAGAAACCGGAATCCTCGCCGAAGCCTTCGGATGAAACGCGACGGCCTCCGGTCGATCCGCAGTATTCGCCCCGAACGATGTTCCAGCCGCCGTCCTCGTTTGGCGAGGCATTGCCGGACTCGCAGACGAACGTGCGCGCGTCGGCGCCTTTGCCCTCGGACTGGCGGCCGCCGGCGCCGCCCCGCACTGAGTTCCATACTGCCGCGGTCCCGCCTGCGGCTCCGGTGCTACCGACGCGAACGGCCGGATTTCCCGTCGTCTCGCTGACGGAGGCTGGCCGCGAGGCCGGCCGCGACTCGTGCTCGGTCGAGATCTTCGATGAAGGACTCGGCGGTCCGGCCATACTCGAGATGGTCTCGATACCGAGCGGGTCGTTCCGCATGGGTTCAGCCGAGTCGACCGACGGAAAGGAGTCGAAAGAGTCGCCGGCGCACGACGTGAAGCTCCGCGCCTTCTTCATCGGCCGCCTTCCGATCACGCAGGAGCAGTGGCGTGCCGTCGCAGCGATGCCGCAGGTTCGACTTCCGCTCGACCTGGATCCGTCGCATTTCAAGGGAGCGAGCCGGCCGGTCGAGAAGGTCTCGTGGGGCGACTGCCAGGAGTTCTGCCAGCGGCTTTCTCGTCACACGGGTCGTCGCTACCGGCTTCCGACCGAGGCCGAGTGGGAATACGCGTGCCGTGCCGGCACCGCAACACCGTTTCATTTCGGTCCTACCATCACGACCGAATTCGTCAACTACGACGGCAGTTTTCCGTTCGGGTCGGCTCCGAAGGGAGCTTATCGGAAGGAAACCACTCCTCCTGGCGGCGCGGTGTCGGCGAACGGCTTCGGCCTCGTCGACATGCATGGAAACGTCTGGGAATGGTGCGAGGACGTCTGGCACGACGGATATCACGGAGCGCCTGCGGACGGCGGCTCCTGGACGACGGGCGGCGACGTCGCCCAGCGAGTCCTTCGCGGAGGATCGTGGTACGGCCGCGCGGACTACTGCCGGTCTGCTGCTCGCGTCGGACTGGCCGCGGACGGCCGCAACGCACGCAGCGGGTTCCGGGTGGTGATGACGACAAACTAGAGAACGCTTCACTTCGTGACTCTGTGCCTCGGTGCCTCTGTGTGCGAAGCTCTTCATACGCTTCGCACACAGAGACACGGAGACACGGAGTCACTGAGGAAACGGTCAGAACTTGAACTGACAGCCAATCACGGACTGAACAGCCAATGAAAACCCTTCGCTTTGCCTTTCTCGCCATCCTCGCCTCGTGTCTTGCGGTCGCGCCGGTTGCGGCACAGAGCAGTCCCGGTCTCAAACGCATCACCGTGGCCTCGGCCGTCCGCGTGCGGTCGGGTCCAAGCACGACGGCGGCGGTGCTCGATACCCTCTCGATCGGCGTGCTTCTCGAAGAACGGGGCAGATCGGAGCGACCCGAGATGGTCGGCGACCAACAGGACTACTGGTATCGCGTCGCGCTCCCGAACAGGAAAGAAGGCTGGGTGTTTGGAGGCCTCACACAGGCCGTCGATCCGGCGATGGTCGACGACGCTTACGTACGCATCGCGACGGAGAGGCTGTCGCGCCAGGATCTCAAGTTCACTGATCTGGCCGATTCGGTCACGTTCCTGAGCCGGGCCGCTGCTGGCGCCGAGTCACGTGAGGCGAAGGGGCGCCTCGAGCTCTCGCACCTGCTGATGGTGCAGAAGACGTCCGACTCGATTCCGCATGAAGAGCGAGGCAAGTCCCCGTACAGGGAGTGGATTGCACAGCAGGAAGCAGCGACCATCCGGCTCGACGAGATCCAGGGCACATTCCTCGTTCACGACGAGCTCTTCTGGAAGATCGCGGACAAATACGCCGACACGAAGGCCGGCGACGATCTGGCATGGGCCGCCGCCGAGGCGCAGCTCGGAGGCGAGTGCGAAGGCGACATTTCATGCAACATCATGGCCTTCAACTACACGCGAGGACGATACCTGGCCGGCCGCCCGGACGGAGTACACGCGGCACTCGTGGTGAAAGACTTCGTGGAGTATCTCGAGTCTTACATCACGGACCTGAATCGGGAGCCCACCATCTACGGCACGGGCCCCGATCAAGCCGAATACGTAGCGGATTACCGGAAGGCTCTCGATGAAGCCAGGGCGACGTTCCGGAAGACCGGCGCCGCCGGCCGCGACCGGACGATTGCGCTACTCGACGAGGTGCAGAAGCTGACGCTCAAGTAGAGGAGAGTAGACAGGATTGCAGGATTTTCAGGATTAACACCAATCCTGAGAATCCTGTAATCCTGTCTACTCTTATCTTGCCGGGCGTGCGTCCTTGATGACGAGTTGCGGGCGCGAGACACCCTGCCATTCGTTGACGCTGCACGACGCAAGCACATCGATTCGTGTCCCGACCGGGCACTCGCCCGCATATTCCGCGCCGTCCCACCACACTGCCTCGACGCTTCCCGCGTCGTCGCCGGCGAGCACGAGCTTCAGGTGCCGATCCTTCATGATCAACACGCGCCGTACTGTCGCTGATTCGACCAGGAACATCGGGCGCGGGTTGCCGATTCCGTGCGGCTCGAGGCGCTGGAGCTCGCGCGCGGCCTCGAGCGTTACTTCGTCCGGCGACATGGCCGCATCTGCGCGATAGCGGGGAGCCAGGTCGCCGTCCGATCCGACGTTCGCCGTCACGAAGGCGGTCAGCCGATCCCTCAGCGACTCGAGATGGTCTCGCTGAACCGTAAAACCCGCCGCGGCCCGGTGACCGCCGAACTTCACCAGCAGATCCGACGCCGACTCTAGTGCGTCTACGAGGTGGATTCCGTTGGCCGACCGCGCGCTCCCGCGACCGACGCCCTCCGCGTCGACCGCCACGATGAACGCGGGACGGTTCAGCGCATCGACGACCTTCGACGCAACGATTCCCACCACCCCACGGTGCCAGCCGACTGCCTCGTCTCCGGCAAACAGGGCGACCGGCGGGACTTCGCCTAGGGCCTCCATCTCGTCCATCACGTGCTCGACGAGCCGCTGCTGGACTTCCTGACGCTCGCCATTTAGCCGGTTCAGTTCCCGCGCGATGCCCATCGCCGACTCGGCCGAGGTCGCATTGAAGAGCTCGATGACCGTCGTCGCCGCGGCCAGCCGTCCCGCGGCGTTGATCCGAGGACCGAGCTTGTAGCCGCAATCGGACGCCGTGACCGGCTTCCCGCCGAGGCCCGACACCTCGAGAAGCGCCGCGAGCCCGTGATTGCGTGACGGCTTCGACAGGCCAGCGAGTCCGGCTGCCACGATGGCGCGGTTCTCGAGGTCGTTGAGCTCGACCATGTCGGCGACCGTGCCGATTGCCGCAAGTTTCACGAGAGAAGCGATCAGTTCGTCACGCCTGGGATGCCCCGAGAGCAGGGCCTGCGCAACCTTGAGAGACAGTCCGCACGCAGCAAGAAAGTCGTTCGGGTATTCGCAGTTGTTCTGCTTCGGACAGAGCACGGCCAGCGCTCGCGACGGCACGTCCTCGCCGGGCGGGAGGTGGTGGTCGCACACGATGACGTCGATTCCGAGATCCGCGGCGCGGTTCACGGCTGCGTGATCCCGAACGCCGATGTCGCACGTCACGACGATAGCGGCGCCGTCGCGGGCCGCCTGTTCGGCCGCGGCGACACTGAATCCGTAACCTTCATCGAAGCGGCTCGGAATGTGGTAGCTGACGCGGTCGCCGGCGCCGAGCAGCCGGAACGTGTGCTGAAGGATGACCGATGCGGTGGTCCCGTCGACGTCGTAATCCGAGACGATGCGGATCCGCTCGCCGTCGGCGATCGCGCGCTCCAGGCGCTCGACCGCACGGTCCATTCCAAGCATCGCCCGCGGATCGTGGAGGTGTCGCTCGAGGGACGGGTCGAGGAACTCGGCGGCGTGGGCCACGTCGGTAAATCCGCGCGCGAGCAGAATTCGCGCGACCGGCGCCGGGACGTCGAGGTCACGGGAGAGGCGCAGGACGTCGCGCTCGTTGACCGTCGTGAGTTCCCAGTGGGCGTGGCGGAAGGAGGTCATGGAGTGGAGCGCGGAGCTTATCTGACTCAGTGGCTCCGTGCCGCCGTGTCTCTGCGTGCGAAGCGTCTGAAGAGCTTCGCACGCAAGAGACACGGGGACTCAGAGACACTGAGTATAGAACGCGTGTTAGTCCTCTTCCTCCGCCCTCTTGCGGCCGGCCGCGTGAGACTCCGCCACGATCTTCGCGGTCAGGTGTGTCGGCACCTCGTCATAGTGCGAGAACTCCATGTGGTAGCTTCCGCGCGCCTGCGTGATCGAGTTGAGCGTCGACTGATACGTCAGCATCTCGGACTGTGGCACGACCGCCTTGATCACCTGCGCCGTTCCCTTCGCGTCCATTCCCTGGACGCGCCCTCGCCCGCCGTTCAGGTCGCCCATGATGTCGCCCGCGAACTCCGCAGGCGCCGTGATGTCGACTTTCATCAGCGGCTCGAGCAGCACCGGGCCCGCCTTCTCCATCGCGCCGAGGAACGCCTTGCGACCCGCAAGTTTGAACGACAGCTCGTCCGAATCGACCGAGTGGTACGAGCCGTCGACGAGCTCGACCAGGAAATCCACCATCGGGTATCCGGCGATGTAGCCCTTCGACGCGGCGTCGACGATTCCCTTCTCGATGGCCGGCCGGAAGTTCTGCGGCACGGCGCCGCCGAAGATCTTGTCGACGTATTTGAAGCCTTCGCCGCGCCCCGCTGGCGCAAAAACGCATTTGCAGTCACCGAACTGGCCGCGACCGCCGGACTGCTTCTTGTGACGGCCCTGCTGTTCGACCCGCTTCGTGATCGTCTCTCGATACGCGACTTTCGGCGGATGGAGCGCCACTTCCACTCCTCGTCGCTTGAGCTTCGCGACGACGGTCTCGACGTGGAGTTGACCGGAGCCCGCGAGGAGGAACTCGCCCGTCTGCGGGTCGCGAGAGAATCGGAGCGCGAGGTCCTCGTCGAGAAGGCGATGGATCGCCGCCGAGACCTTTTCCTCGTCCTGCCTCGACTTTGGCTCGATGGCAAAGGCGATCGCCGGCTCGGGGAACTCGACGGGCGCGTAGACGATCGGCGCCGACTTGTCGCCAAGCGTGTTGCCGGTGTGCGTGTCCTTGAGCTTCGTCACTGCGACTACGTCGCCGGCGTGGGCCTGATCGATCTTGACGAGATCCTTGCCCTGAACCGCGTGGACTGGGCCGATTCGCTCGGCACCGCCGCTCGAGAGATTGGTGACGCCGGTGTCGGGTTTTAGCGTTCCCGACATGATCTTCATGATCGAGATCTTGCCGAACTGGTCGACCGTGGTCCGGAAGACGTAGGCCGAGAACGGCGCGGCGTCGGTCACGTCGCGGACGACCTCGTCCTCGGCGTCCGGCGACGACGACCCGGTGACCGTCTTGCGCGCCGACGGCTCCGGCGCTACCGAGATGACGGCGTTGACGAGAGATGCGATACCGACGAGCGTCTCGGCCGACGCGCAGAGAATCGGGAAGATCCGCCGATCCCGCACGCCATCGATGATGCCGGCCAGCAGCTCGGCTTCTTCGAGCGTGCCGTCGGCGAAATACTTCTCCATGAGCGCTTCGTCGCTCTCGGCGACCATCTCGACGAGCGTTTCGCGCGCGGTGTCGGCAGCGGCCTTCAGATCGGCCGGGATCTCTTCGACGGCGGCGGTGAACGTGCCGTCGGTCGGGTAGACGTGCGCCTTCATCGTGATGAGGTCGATGACGCCGCGGAAGTCCTTCTCGGCGCCCATCGGCATCTGGAAGGCGATCCCTCGACGGCCGAAGGCCTCGTGAACGGAGTCGACGCACGAGTCGTAATTCGCGCGCTCCTTGTCCATCTTGTTGACGACGAAGATGCACGGCGTCTCGGCTTCTTCGGCGTAGCTCATCGCCTTCTCGGTCTGCACTTCGACACCGTGTGTGGCGTCGAGGACGACGAGCGCCGAGTCGGCGCCCCGCAGGGCACCCTTCGCATCGAGAATGAAGGCCGCGTACCCGGGCGTATCGATGAAGTTGAGCTTGTGCCCCTTCCACTCGCAGTGCGCAAGCGCCGACTGCATCGTGATTTTCCGCTCGCGTTCTTCGTCGTCGTAATCGGTGACGGTTGTTCCGTCGACGACGCGGCCGAGGCGCGTCGTTGCGCCTGCGACGTAGAGAATGCTCGCCACGAGCGAGGTCTTGCCCGAATCCCCGTGTCCGAGGATGGCGACGTTGCGGATGTCCTTGGTTTGGTAGGCCTTCATAGCAGGTGAGGGTGACTCCTTTCTATGGCACTTCGACGGGAGGGTGCTTCCAAGCGAGGCCGTATCATGAAGGCACGGCCGCAAATCGCGCAACCGGAACCCCGAGCGGTAGCGAGGGCCGGGGTTTCCGCCCCGTGCCCGATTGCTTCTGGCTGTCGGGTTTGTCCTCGTCGGCCCGGCGGGAGCGCTTGATGTCCGAGCGGTGTTTCTTCTCGGCGAGGCGGGCTTCCTTCTTGGCGCGCGAGGGTCGAGTCGGTCGACGGGGCTTCTCGACGCGTCTCGACTCGGCGATCTTCTCGGCCATCCTCTCGAGCGCGACGCGGCGGTTCGCGGCCTGAGATCGCCGTTCCGTGGCCGTGACCACGAAGCCCGTCGCCCGGTGCGTCAGCCGGACTCCGCTCTCGACCTTGTTCCGGTGCTGTCCGCCGGGGCCGCCGGCGATGAAGAACTCCTCGTCGCAGTCGCGAGCGAGCGCCTCGAGATCAATTTCTTCATCCATGCCAGGTCGAGTCTACACAACCGGAAGGTCGGCCGCGCGGCCGCGTCGCCGTGCGATCCACGCCCGCCACCGCCTCCAGGCGAGCGCAATACCGGTCCACGCCAGTACGGCTGCACCGGCCGATGCAACTCCTGCGATCGTCTGGCCAGCAACTCCGAAGTATTCCCCTGTGTGGGCAAAACGGAAAAACACCCGGAGTTGGCGACCGGTCGTGAAGCTCGAGAACGGCTCCCAGCGAACGACTTCGCCCGTCGTGCGATCGAGGGCGAGACTCGCCCGCTTCTGCGGCTGTCCGCCATCGCCTTCGTCGATCGAGAACGACACCGGAGCGTCGAGTGACTTCGGGAGCTGCAGGCTGATGGACCGCCAGCCGGGCGTCTGCTGCTCCGCTCGAGCCCAGAGCGCGTCGAGTCCGTCCGTAGGTGCCACCACCGGAGGCGCGTCGGCGGCCGGCGGTGGGCCTCCGGGGCCCCGGGGCGCGGGAGGCTCCTCGCCGACGACGCGGTAAACGAGATTGCCGGCCCACGGGTACGAGATTACGACGCCCGAAGCAACGACGAGTACGAGCGGCACCCACATCCAGAGACCGATCACGTTGTGCCAGTTGAAATCGCGGGCCTTGCCGGAGAGTCCCCTTCGGAACCACGCCACGCTTCGGACGTGCCTGAGAGTCCAGGTGCGCGGCCACCAGAGGTAGAGACCGCTCAGTACGATGAAGAGGAATCCAAGATTCGCGGCGCCGGTCAAGGCGCGTCCGGTGTTGCGTCCCTGTCCCCAGGCCGCAAGCCAACGGTGCAGGTCCGTCACGAACCTGAAGAAAGCAGTCGTGCGCGCCGAACCCGCGCCGAGCACGGTGCCGGTGAAGGGATCGACGTAGACCGACGCTGCGCCGTCGAATCCGATCTCCGCTGGGGCGGACGGGTCGGCGTGAAGCGTGACACGGGCTGCCGAATGGCCGGTTGTCTCGCGCACTCGCGCGGCGAGGGCCTCGACGCCAAGTCGCGACGTCCTGTCGCGGCGCTCGACCGCGTACGTGCTCGTGTCGGCCCAATCCGACATCTGCCTCTCATAGGTCAGCAGAACTCCCGTCACGGACATCAGAAAGATGATCACGCCGCCGGTAACGCCGACCGCGAGGTGACACCAGAAAAGGACTTTGCGGAACTTCTGCATGAGCTCTGTACGAATCAGCGAGGCTACAGGAATGGGCGCGGATCGGTCGAGACAGTTCAGAACCGGGCTCCGTGTCTCCGTGCCTCCGAGTCTCCGTGTGCGAAGCGTCTGGGGAGCTTCGCACACAGAGTCTCAGAGGCACGGAGACACCGAGGCCAGAATCCGTTACAAGGACTACTCCCGTAAGATCGTTCGAATCTCGATTCAAAGAGTCACGCAATGAACTCCCACGACTACATCATCGTCGGCGCAGGATCCGCGGGATGCGTCCTCGCGCGACGCCTCACGGAAGACCCGTCCGTCCGCGTCCTCCTGCTCGAGGCCGGCGGCCCCGACCGGCGGCGCGAGATCCACATCCCTGCGGCATTCTCGAAGCTCTTCAAGAGCGAGTGCGACTGGAACTATTCGACCACGTCGCAACCGGGACTCGACGGTCGCGAGCTGTTCTGGCCACGCGGCAAGGTCCTCGGCGGATCGAGCTCGATCAACGCGATGATGTACGTCCGCGGCCACCGATCCGACTACGACCGATGGCGCGATGGCGGAAACGTCGGATGGGGATTCGACGACGTCCTTCCGCTCTTCAAGCGCAGCGAACACCAGGAGCGCGGTGCGTCGGAGTTCCACGCCACGGGCGGACCGCTCAATGTCGCCGACGTCCGGACACTCAATCCGCTCTCGCGGGCCTTCGTCGAGTCGGCTGCCGAACGCGGCCTCGCGTGGACGACGGACTTCAACGGCTCGCACCAGGACGGCGTCGGTTATTACCAGGTGACGCAGCGAAAGGGCCGCCGTCACAGCGCGGCGGCAGCGTTCCTGACGCCGGTGCTCGTGCGATCGAACCTGACCGTCGAAACCGGGGCGCTCGCGCATCGCGTCGTCATCGAAGACGGTCGCGCCGTCGGTGTCGAATACTCGCGCGACGGACATGTTCACCTCGCTCACGCCAGCCGCGAAGTCATCCTCTCGGGCGGCGCCGTCAACTCTCCACAGCTCCTGATGCTCTCCGGCGTCGGGCCAGCCGACCACCTGCGCGAGCACGGAATCCCGGTCGTCGTCGATTCGCCCGACGTCGGCGAAAACCTGCAGGATCACCTGCTCGTCATCGTCGCCTACCGATGCCGCAAGCCGGTGAGTCTCGCAAGCGCAGAGTCGTTGCCTAACGTCCTACGGTATTTGGTGTTTCGCTCGGGCGCGCTCACGTCGAATGTCGCCGAAGCTGGCGGGTTTCTGCGCACCTCGGACGAGCTCGAGGTACCCGACATCCAGTTTCTCTTCGGACCCGCCTATTACCTTAACCACGGTTTCACGAAGGTCGAAGGCCACGGCTTCTCGGTCGGTCCCGTCCTGCTGCGTCCACAGAGCCGCGGCCGTATACGGCTGGGATCGTCGGATCCGGCCGCGCCGCCGATCATCGATCCGGCGTATTTCTCGGAGGCCCGCGACCTCGAGGTGCTCGTCGAAGGCGTGAAGCGCTGCCGTGACATGGTGACCGGCAGGGCGCTCGACCCGTTCCGGGGCGACGAGCACACCCCGGGGTCCGACGTTCGATCGGACGCTGACATCGCGGCCTTCGTGCGACGAAGCGCCGAGACGCTCTATCACCCGGTCGGCACGTGCAGGATGGGGCCCGACGCGCGCTCCGTGGTCGATCACGACCTGCGCGTCTGCGGCGTCGACGGATTGCGCGTGGTCGACGCCTCGATCATGCCCGACATCGTCGGCGGCAACACGAACGCGCCGACGATAATGATCGGCGAGAAGGGGGCGGACCTGATTCGGGGTGAGCGCGTCTGAGGCGATGATCCTCCGTGTCTCCGTGCCTCGGCGTCTCCGTGTGCGAAGCGTCTGAAGAGCTTCGCACACGGAGGCGCGGAGGCACGGAGACACGGTGAACACGGGGCTGGTGGTACGATACGAGCGGTCCGGCGCTCGCCGATTACGGACCGCGTCCCTTCCCTCCGATTGCCGAGGTACCATGAACCCCTATTGCACGTCTTGCGGACATGCGAATCCGGATGGCTCGTTCGCGTGCCAGCGATGCGGACAGGCGCTGCAGCCCCCGGCGGCCGGCGCACCCGGTAGTTTCGGTGCCCCCTCGTGGGGGTCGGATCCGTCCCAGCCGGCGTCGTATCCAGGATCGCCGCAGAGCTCCTTTCCGGGCTCCGGATATTCGCCCGGCTCGACGAATCCGAACCAGGGCGCCTGGCAGAACCCGGCCTATCCCGTGGCGGGGATGGCGCCGATGGTCTCTCCGGAACAGAAATCGGCCAAGCAGATTGCCGTCACCGGAATGATCTGTTCGATCGCGGCTCTTGTCATCGGCTGGTGCTGTCAGATCGGTTTCATTCTCGGTCCGGTCGGGGTCGTGCTTGGATTCATCGCGCGAAGCAAGCTGAACAGGATCGGTTCGCGAGACGGGATGGGCATGGCCTACGCGGCGATCGGCCTGGGTCTCTTTGCAACGCTTCTGCCGATACTGTTCCTGATCTTCATTCTCATCGTCGGAGCGTTGAACCCGCAGTAGAGAAATCTCTGTGCCTTTGTGTCTCCGCGTCTCTGTGTGCGAAGCGTCTGAAGAGCTTCGCACACAGAGACGCGGAGGCACGGAGACACGGAGAAGAGTTGACGCCTGCTTTCGCTCACCCCGCTCGTGCTATGCTCGCAGCCTCCTGGCGCTCGCCCATTCGCGGCTGCAAGCGCCACCCGCACCTTCGAACCTCAACCACGGACGACGCTGATGGATGGCCTCATTCCAGCGATGATCGCATTCCCAACGGTCGTGTTCACGATCCTGCTCGGGCTCGTCGCGATCTACTGGACGACCGTCATCGTCGCGGGCCTCGACGTCGACATCCTCGACCTCGACGCCTCGGTCGATGCGAACGCGTCCGAGACGCTCACGGCGCTCGGCCTGCGCGGAGTGCCGGTCACGGTCTGGTTGAGCTTCTTCGTGTTGATCGCTTGGGTTGCGTTGCTTCTCGCGTCGGTCTTCGTCGGGCCGTTCCTGCAGGCCGTCACGGGCTCGCTCGTTTCGAGCACCCTCATTGCAGTTGCAGGCATGACGCTCTCCGCCGTGCTCACGTCGTTTGCCGTCCGGCCCGTCCGGCGGCTCTTTACGGCGCCCGTCGGCCCGAAGAACCTCGCGCTCGTCGGCAAGGTCTGCACCATCACCACGATGCGCGTCGACGGCGGATTCGGTCAGGCCGAGATTGCGGACGGCGGCGCGGGCTTGCTCGTCCAGGTCCGCGCCGCGGAGCCCAACAATCTGACGCGCGGCTCGCACGCGCTCGTGTTCGAGTACGACAACGACGAGGGCGTCTATCACATCACGGAAGTCGAACACGGCCCGGACCTTCGGGCCATGGAACGTCGGCTGGAATCCTCGCAGTAGCATTCAAGGCAGCGTGCACGGCTCGTCCGCACGCGATCCCGCCATCGCGCGACAAGGAGTAAATGTCCATGTCAGGTGTTTTCCTCATCGTCGTCATCATCGTCGTCGCCGCCCTCATCATCCTCGGAACGACGCTTCTCTTCGCCCGGTTCTACCGCAAGGTCGAGCAGGGCAAGGCGCTCATCGTCAACAAGATGCGCGCCGAGCCCGAAGTCACGTTCACGGGCATGGTCGTCCTGCCGATCTTCCACAAGGCCGAGATCATGGACATCTCGGTCAAGACGCTCGAGATCGACCGGCGCGGCAAGGAAGGCCTCATCTGCCAGGACAACATCCGCGCCGACATCAAGGTCATGTTCTTCGTGCGGGTGAACAAGACGCAGGACGACGTCATCAAGGTCGCGCAGGCGATCGGATGTGTCCGGGCGTCGGATCCGCACACGCTCGAAGAGCTCTTCAACGCGAAGTTCTCCGAAGCGCTCAAGACCGTCGGCAAGCAGCTCGACTTCGTCGACCTCTACACGAAGCGGAATCAGTTCCGTGACTCGATCATCGAGGTCATCGGCCGCGACCTCAACGGGTACGTGCTCGAGGACGCCGCCATCGACTTCCTCGAGCAGACACCTCTCACCTCGCTCGATCGCGACAACATCCTCGACGCCCAGGGCATCCGGAAGATCACCGAGCTCACCGCCGTCGAGCACATCGCGACGAACGATCACCAGAACAACGAAAAGAAGCTCATCAAGAAGCAGGACGTCGAGGCCGCCGAGGCGATTTTCGAGCTCGAGCGCCAGGAAGCCGACGCGAAGGCGAAACAGCAGCGCGAGATCCAGACCGTGCTGGCCCGCGAGCACGCCGAAACCCAGAAGGTCCAGTCCGAGGAACTGCTCAAGTCCGAGAATGCGCGCATCGCCGCCGATCAGGAGATCGGGATTCGCGAGGAGAACAAGCTCCGTGAAGTCGAGGTCGCGCGAAAGAATCGCGAGCGCATCACGGCAGTCGAGGGTGAGCGCGTCGAGAAGGACCGAATGCTCGAGGTCATCGCCCGCGAGCGCGAGGTCGAGCTGCAGACCATCGAGAAGGAAAAGCAGGTCGAGCAGCAGCGCAAGGAGATCGCCGACGTCATCCGCGAGCGGATCGTCGTCGACAAGACCGTCGCCGAGCAGGAAGAGAAGATCAAGGAGCTGCGCGTCGTCGAGGAAGCACGCCGCAACAAGGAAGCGCTCATCATCAACGCGGAAGCCCAGGCGCAGGAAACGTTCGTCAAGGACATCAAGGCCGCCGAAGCCGCCGAGCAGGCGGCAACGCACCTCGCGCGCGAGCGGCTGACGCTCGCCGAGGCCGACCTCGAGGCCGCAGACAAGACGGCGAAGGCGAAGATCCGGCTCGCCGAGGGCACACAGGCCGAGGCCGCGGCAGCAGGCCTCGCACAGGCCAAGGTGAAGGAAGCCGACGCCATCGCCACCGAGAAGCTCGGCATGGCCGAAGCGAACGTCGCGCGGGAGCGCGGGCTCGCCGATGCCAACGTCCTTCGCGAGCGCGGCACGGCCGAGGCGACCGTCCTCAAGGACAAGGGCACTTCCGAGGCCCACGCCATTCGTGAAAAGGGCGTCGCCGAAGCGGCCGGTATCGAGCAGAAGGCCTCGGCCATGAAGGCGCTCGACGACGTCAGCCGGCAGCACGAGGAATACCGGCTGCGGCTCGAGTCGGAGCGCATGGTCGACCTCAAGTCGATCGAGGCGAGGCAGACCGTCGCCGAGTCGCAGGCCACCGTGCTCGCCGCCGCGCTCAAGAGCGCGCGGATCGACATCATCGGCGGCGACGGGATGTTCTTCGACAAGATTGCCGGCGCGATCACGATGGGCAAGTCCATCGACGGTTTCATCGACCGCAGCGAAACGATGCAGGCCGTCTTCGGCGACTACGCGAGCGGGAAACGCAGCCTCGTCGAGGATCTGCGCGACGTGCTCGCGAGCGCCAAGATCTCGCCGGCCGACGTCCAGAACATGACCGTTTCGGCGTTCCTTGCAATGCTCATGGCCAAGTCGAGCGGGGACAGCCGCAAGAAGGTCGAACGCCTCGCGGATGCCGCCAGGTCGCTCGGCGTCGACGGCATGAAGGTGAACTAGGTCCGAGGACGCCGCGCTGACCCTTGCCTCTGTGTCCTCTGCGTCTCTGCGAGAAACGCATCCCTCGCCAGGTTCTCACAGAGACGCAGGGCACCGCAAAGACGCAAAGGAAGAGATCATTGAGCCAAGATGTGACTGACATGTCGACTGACGCCGAAGCACAAACCCCGCAGCCGACGGTGGAGCGCGGGACCTACGAGATCATCCGCGACCGGCTGATCGAGCGCGGCCGTGTGCTCGGCGAGCGCGCCGAGGCGCTCAACGCGAAGCGCCTCGCCTTGTTCGGATCGACGGAGCTCGCCGTCATCGGCAGCGAGCGGATCCGCACCGAGAACAACTGCGTCCCGCGTGACATCGTCAGCGTCGGAGACCGCCTGCTCTTCGGCTTCAACGTCTTCATCGGTCTGAAGACGGAGACGTCGGTCGATGCCGTTTTCAGCCTCCACGAGCTCGCGAAGACCGAGGAGGGTTTCGCGTTCAATCCGATCGCGCTCGACGCCGGCGATGGTTTTCTCTCCGATCCGCAGTTCGTGAAGGAGTTCAAGGAGCTCTACCAGTACTACAAGGAGACGCGCCTGCTGCACCTGCGTCGCCCGCAGGGCAAGCTCCTCGCGGTGTTCCAGACGGGCGCGGCGATCACGGACGTCAAGGTCTTCCGCTGGTCGGTCGACGTGCAGGGCCGGGTTACGTACATCGACAATCGCGGCGAGCGCGACAACGTTTTCCCCCCGAGCCACGACTTCGAATGGACGCCGACGCGGCGCGAGAACTTCGTCCTCGGCCGTCACCCGCACATCTCGATTCTCGACGAGGTCTTCATCGACACGGTCGGCGGCGACATGACGATCAAGATCGAGAACAACACCGAGGACGGGCTGGGAATTTACCGCGAGGCCGTCGAGGAGCGCGAACAGGCGCTCGAGGACGCTCAGGTTTCGTACGCGAAGGTCGGCGGACTGATCCTGCTGCAGGTCCTGCCGTATCGCGAGAAGGCGACGCGTTACCTCGTCTTCAACACGCGAACGCGAAAGGTGGACCGGATCGACGCGATCGGACAGGCGTGTGTCCGGCTGCCCGAGGACCACGGACTCATCTTTCCGGGCGGGTATTACCTTCAGAGCGGCGAGACGAAGATCTTCGACACGAGCGTCGAAGGCATGGAGTTCGAGTCATCCCTTCGTTCGCCGAACGGCGAGGACGTGCTCTACACGTTCCATCGCCGAACCGACGGCCTGTCGGTGTTGCTGACGTACAACATGATCCGCAAGCAGGTGCAGACGCCGATCGCCTGCCACGGCTACAGCATCTTCGACGACGGCAAGATCGTCGTGTTCCGCGCCCAGGAAGAAGCCACGCGCGTCCACACCATGCAGATCTGGCAGACGCCGTTCATGAGCGACGCGGTCGCGGCGGCCGCGCCGACAACGGGTTCGTACCTCGAGAGGGTCGGAAACGCCGAGCTCGTCCGCGGGATCTCGGACTGCCTGAGCATCCGCCGCGCGATCGAGGACCAGCAGCCTTCGACGCGGATCTACGAGGACCTGATCAAGTCGGTCGCCCGAATGCTCGACCAATACCACTGGCTCGCGAATTCAGAGGTCGGCGACCTCGCCGTGCCTCTCGGCGAGATCCGGTCGACGGCCGAGCTCATCATCGACGAATTCGAGAAGGTCGAGTCGCTCCGGAAGCAGGCGATCGAAGCCGTGGACACGGCCGAGCGTACGCTCAAGGAATTGACGCGCGACCTGGATTCGGACGACTGGAAGTCGCTCGATTTGTTCGTCGGCGCGATGGCGAAGCTCAGGTCGCACCGGGGCCAGATCATCACGCTGCGCGAGGTGCGATACGTCGACCGGGCGCGTCTCGACGCGCTCGAGACCGAAACGGTCGGCCACTACGACGCGCTCGGCGCGCGGACGGTGGACTTCCTGCTCGGCGAGACGGCGCTCCAGCCGTACATCGACCGGATCGCGGCGCTCGAGGCGTCGGTCTCGAAGCTCGAGCGTGTGTCCGAGTGTCCGCCGATATCGGAGGAGCTCGACCGCACCGGCGTCGAGCTCGAGCTGCTCACCGACGTCGTCGGCAACCTGAAGATCGACGACGCGACGCTGCGCACGCGGATTCTCGAGGGAATCTCGGAAGTGCTCGGCACGCTCAATCGCGCGCGGGCGCTGCTGCTGAACCGCCGCAAGGAGATGCTCTCGCGAGAGGGCGTCGCGGAGTTCGGCGCCCGGTTCAAGCTGTTCGGCCAGAACGTCGCGAGCTCGCTCGCGCTCGCCGACACGCCGGAGAAATGCGAGGAACAGCTTTCGAAGACGATGCTCGCGCTCGAGGACCTCGAGGGCCGCTTCTCGGAGTTTGACGAGTTCCTCGCCCAGCTCGCGACGAAGCGCGAGGAAGTCTACGAGGCATTCAGCAGCAAGCGGCAGGCGCTGCTCGACGAGCGCCACCGCCGCGCCGACCACACGATGGAGGCGGCGCTGCGCATCCTGCAGGGTGTCGCGCGCCGCGCGGCGACGTTTGCGTCCGACGACGAGCTCAACGCGTATTTCGCGTCCGACGCGATGGTGATGAAGCTGCGCGAGCTGTCTGAGCGCCTGCGCGAGATCGGCGACGCCGTTCGCGCCGACGAAGTCGAGTCGAAGCTCAAGTCCGCGCGGTCCGACGCCGCGCGCGGGTTGCGCGACCGGCGCGACATCTTCGAGGAGGGCGCGTCGGTCATCCGGCTCGGCCGCCACCGGTTCTCGGTCAACACGCAGCCGATCGAGCTGACGATGATTCCCCGCGAGGGGCAGATGTGGGTGCACCTCGGGGGCACGGACTTCTACCAGCAGCTCGCCGATCCCGAATTCGATGCGACGCGCCCGTATTGGGACCAGACGATCGTCTCGGAATCGCCCGACGTCTATCGCGCCGAGTATCTTGCCGCGTGTTTGCTCGCCGACGCCGAAGAGCTGAAGAACAATCTCTCGATTCCCGAGCTCGTTAAGGCCTCGCTCGACCGCGCGACGCTCGTCGAGCTGGTCCGGAGTTACGCGCAGTCCCGCTACGACGAAGGCTACGAGCGCGGTATTCACGATGCGGACACGGCGGCGATTCTCGAGAAGCTCGTCGGGCTCTACCAGACCGCGGACCTGCTGCGCTTCGCGCCGGCGGCGCGCGCGGCGGCGTGCCTCTTCTGGGGTTTGCTCGACGACTCCGCCCAGCTCGAACACCGCGAACGGTGGGAGCGACGCTCCCGCAGCTTCTCGCGGCTGCGCAAGGCGTTTCAGCACAGCGCCGCCATTGCCGAGCTCGTGGGCGAGCTCTCGGCGGCGATCGCGGAATTCCACGGGAGAACCGGCTCGAACTGCACGCGGACGACGCGCGGATGGCCGGCCAGTACCTCTTCGAGGAGATCGCGGGCTCGCCGGCGTCGTTCGTGACGAGTGCCGAGGCCGAGTCGCTGCGATCGGGCTTCGTCTCGCACCTCGACGGAGCGGGCGCGTACCGAGAGTTCGTCGAGGATCTGCGCGTACTCGGCACCGACCTGACGAGCCGTCACCGTATCGCGCGCGCGTGGCTCGAAGGCTACGTCGCTTCGGTCGAAGCGGCTCGGGTCTACGCGCCGGCTCTCGACGAAGCGGTCGCGCTCGTGATCGTCGACCGGCGGCTGGATCGAACGGTCTCGAGTGCGCTCGGAGCTGTCGACGTCGACGGGCTGCTCGGCCAGCACCCGCGCGTCCAGGCGGGACGGCTGAACCTTCGCCTCGACGAGTTCCTGTCACGGCTCGGCGCGTTCCGTCACGTGCGCGTGCCGGGCTTCCGCGACTACCAGGCGAAGCGCACCGCGGTGCTCGAGCGCGAGCGGAAGCGGCTGCGCCTGTCCGAGTTCCAGCCGAACGTCATGAACTCGTTCGTGCGCAATCGGCTCATCAACGAGGTCTACCTGCCGGTCATCGGCGACAACCTCGCCAAGCAGATCGGCGCGCTCGGCGAGGGCAAGCGGACGGACCTGATGGGAATGCTCCTGCTCATTTCGCCGCCGGGGTATGGCAAGACGACGCTGATGGAATACGTCGCAAACCGGCTCGGCATCGTGTTCGTGAAGGTGAACGGGCCGGCGCTCGGCCACGGCGTCGTGTCGCTCGATCCGGCCGAAGCGCCGAACGCGACGGCGCGGCAGGAAGTGCAGAAGATCAATCTCGCGCTCGAGATGGGCAACAACGTGCTGCTCTACCTCGACGACATCCAGCACACAAATCCGGAGCTGCTGCAGAAGTTCATCACGCTGTGCGACGCGCAGCGGAAGATCGAGGGCGTCTGGAACGGCGAGACGAAGACGTACGACTTCCGCGGCAAGCGCTTCTACGTGTGCATGGCCGGCAACCCATACACCGAGTCCGGCGAGCAGTTCAAGATCCCGGACATGCTCGCGAACCGGGCCGACACGTACAACCTGGGCGAAATTCTCGAGGGCAAGGACGACCTGTTTGCGCTGAGCTACATCGAGAACGCGCTGACGTCGAACTCGGTGCTCGCGCCGCTGACGACGCGAGGCCAGGACGACATCGACAAGCTCGTGCGGATGGCGAAGGGCGAAGAGATCCAGCTCGACCAGCTGTCGCACGAATATTCGGCCATCGAGCTCGGCGAGATTCGCAACGTGCTGCAGAAACTGGTGCGCGTGCAGGAGGTGCTGCTGAAGGTGAACAAGCAGTACATCCTGTCGGCGTCGCAGACGGAGGCGTACCGCACCGAGCCGCCGTTCAAGCTCCAGGGCAGCTACCGGAACATGAACAAGCTGACTGAGAAGGTCGTGCCGGTGATGAACGACGCGGAGCTCGAGTCGCTCATCGACGACCACTACCTCGGCGAGTCGCAGACATTGACCACTGGCGCGGAACACAACCTGCTCAAGCTCGCCGAATTGCGCGGCAAGATGACGCCGGAACAGGCGGCGCGCTGGGACGAGATCAAGCGGTCGTTCGGCCGCATCAAGGTCTCCGGCGGCGCCGACGCGGATCCGGTGACACGGCTGACCGGGACCATCTCGATGCTGACGGAGCGCGTCGAGGGCGTGGGAACGGTCATCGCGAAGTCGTTCGCCGACGCGGCGCAGAACGCGCCGGAGGTTTTGCCACCGCCCGATTACACGCCGATGTTCGACCGCGTCGACCGGGCGATCGAGGCGTTCGCGGCTTCGTCGACGCGCAATGAGGATGCCACGCCCGCGGGTGAGCGGGCGGTGGTAGTCCTCGCGCAGCAGTTCGCGGCGATCGCGCATCGGCTCGACCGGCTCAACGAGGCGATCCGGGCGCTCGGGACCGAAGCCGCCGCGGCTGGTGCGCCCGCGGCAGCCGCCGTACCGGCTGCGCTGCCGGCGCAGGCGGCCGACATCACGGCGTATCTGGGCAAGCTCGACGAGACTCTCGCCGCGATGGCGACCGCCCCGCGCGGCGGTCAGGTCGTGCAGGTGTTGCCGCCCGGGATGAACGAGTTGATTGGCCGGATGATCGGCACGATCGAGGAAGCGCTCATTCCCGTGACGCGACAGCTCGGGCAGGAGTTGCAGGCGTCGCAGCCGGCGACGGATCCGAAGATGACGTACCTGCTCGACAAGGCGCTGAAGAATTTCGACCTGCTGCGCGACCTCTTCGACGCGCTCAAGAGGATCGACACCTCGGCCCTCGTCGCGCCCAAACGTGCTCCCCGTCGTCCGCCTGCCAAAAGTTAAGAAGGGCCACGGATTGGACGGATCGAACGGATAAACACGGATCTGAAAGACCTCGGATCTGTGTCAATCCGTCAGATCCCTCTGATCCGTGGCCCTTCTGCACGCCTTCCCGTACACATCGTTTTTTCCGATCCATCATGACAACACTTCCTAATTGTCGCCGATTCAAAACACGCCTATAACTGTGCACCTCGCGGAAAGAGGATGGAGAACAACACATGGTTTGGCTTTGGGTAGGCTTTATCGCCTTTGTCGTCGCAATGCTGGCTCTCGACCTCGGGGTCTTTCATCGAAAGGCCCACGTGGTGACGGTGAGGGAGGCCCTTGTGTGGTCCGCCGTATGGGCGACACTGGGACTGTCTTTCGCCGTGTTCGTCTACTTCGGATACGAGAACCAGTGGCTGGGGCTTGGCGGCTCGATCGATGCCGTTGATGGCGTCGTGAACACGGGCGCGACCGCGGTGGTCAAGTACCTGACGGGTTACGTCGTCGAGAAGTCGCTCAGCGTCGACAACGTCTTCGTGATCGCCATGATCTTCGGCTTCATGGCAGTCCCGGCCATCTATCAGCATCGTGTGCTGTTCTGGGGAATCCTCGGCGCCCTGGTGATGCGCGGAGCCATGATCGCGGTGGGGGCAGCCCTGATTGCCGAGTTTCATTGGGTTCTCTACGTGTTCGGTGCCTTTCTGGTGATCACGGGAATCAAGATGCTCGCCTTGAAGACCGATCATTCGGATCCAAATCGGAACATTATCGTGCGGCTCGCGCGGCGCATGTTTCCGGTCACGTCGCGATTCCATGGAGAGCACTTCGTCGTTCGAGCCGGAGCGCCGGGGTCGCTCGAGAGCGAATATCCGGGAGCGGCCGCCCAACCCGACGAAGCCGTGGATCGGGCCCGGCCCGGCACGTGGATGCTGACCCCGCTCGCCCTGGCCCTGATCGTGGTCGAGGCGACGGACCTGGTTTTTGCCGTGGACTCGATTCCGGCGATTTTCGCGATCACGGCCGATCCGTTTCTCGTGTTCACGAGCAACGTCTTCGCGATTCTCGGTCTCCGGTCGCTCTACTTCGCGCTCGGAGGAATGCTCGACCGGTTCCGATACCTGAAGGTGTCACTCGCGCTGGTGTTGCTCGTCGTCGGCGTGAAGATGCTTTTGGCCGAGTGGCTCAAGGGGATGGTCGGTAACGGCTTCAACTTGTACCTGCTCGGGGTGGTGATCCTGATTCTCGCATTGGGCGTCGTGGGATCCATGCTTGCCGATCGACGAGATGCACGCCGTTAGTCGTGGAGGGTAACCCGAACGGTCTTGATGCAAATACTTCCGAAACCCGGTGAACACGCGGCCGATCTCTTCGGGACGGTCGAGGTCAGCGACGGCGCTGCGATGGAATTCTGTTTCTTCAGCTGCAATAGCTGCGCGAGCTTTTCCGGGTCTAGCTCTTCGACTTTCTCCGACACGTAGTGCGCCAGCACGAAGTTCAGGAGGGCCTGCTGCTTGCCGTTGAAGTGCGTGTGCTTTCCGCAGCCGCCCGTCCCGGAACCTGGAGCGGTGGCGAGCGGCCGGCCGCACGCACACATGATGCCGTAGCGACCGGGTAGTCGTGAGCAGCCGGCCGACTACAGCGATGGCCGAATCCTGACCTGCCCCGGAGAGATCACCGAGAATGCTCCGATGATTTCTTCAGACCGCTCGGCAATCACGGATGCGACGATCGCGGATTTGCGCGATACAGGTAGACCATTCAGCCTCAGAAGAACGATTCCGAAGTTGGCCAGACCCTGACGACGTCAGCCCGAAGCGCCTCGGCGGCAAACTTGATGGCGTCGAGAATGTCCTGTTTCGTCAGCCGAGGGTGTTGGTCGACGAGGTCATCGATCGTTTCGCCAGCGCCAAGGGCATCGAGGAGCATCTCGACGCTGATCCGCGTCCCGGCCACGACCGGCTTTCCACCCAGGATCTGTGGATTCGACTCGATCATGGCCAGCATTGTAGCCCTGTGGGCACGCGGAGCAACAGCGGCGAAGACGCCGGGTCTCGCGAGACGTGAATTGAAGCCTCTCGCTCAAACGAATCATTAGAGCCGGGAGCGGTAGCGACGGGTCGACAAAACACGTGGTACTCCCTGCGTGCTCGGACCCCCACAGTTCTCGGCCCAATCCAATGACACGCCGCCTGCGATACGATGGCAGCCATGCCCCGCGACGTCCCCTCACTCGAAGGCGAATGGAAGCGGATTCTCGCCGAGCTTGCCGAGCTCGCGGACGGCGCGACCGAGTGGGACCAGCTCGACGCCGCGATCGCCGAGATCCGATCCCTCGGCGCGGCGAGACTCAAGGCCCGGCGCCCGTTCCAGCCGAGTCTTCCGACGTTTCGCAGCGAACACGAGCGTTCGGAGATCGACCAGTTCGAGCGCGAGCTCGCTGCGCGTCAGCTCGAGCTCGTCGCGCTGCATTCGGACGTCGGGCGCTTCGAGCGGAGGTATGTTCGGGTGTACGGCCGTCTGCTGGTCGAGCTCGATACGCTCAACGCCGAAATTGCGCGAGCCAAGGAGCAAGCCGCCCACGGCGATCCAGATCTGAAGGACGCGGCAAGGCGGGCCGAGGAACAGGCAATCGAGAGTCGCGAAGCCGCTGCCGCCGTCGACACGAACGAGACTCCCCTCGGAGACATAACGCCGGACCTCCGCCGCCTCTACCGTGAAGTTGCCCGTCGCGTGCATCCGGACCTCGGAGTCGACGACGTCGAGCGGCAGCGGCTTTGCGAGCTCACGGTCGAAGCCAACGCCGCCTACGAAGCCCGCGACACCGCCGCGCTCGCGGCGCTCGCGCAGAAGGTGCGCGAGGGCGCGCCCACGTCCGATCCGTCCGGACGAACCGCACGACTCCGGTTGGCGATTGCGCGCGTACGACTGGGTCTCGCAATCTTGAAAGCCTCCGACCTCCACGCCCTGTGGGAGCGATCGTGCGCGGCCCGCGCGCAGCTTCGAGTGGATCTCGTCGCGGCGCTCGCGCGCGAGACTCGGGTCGACATCAACGCGGCGCGCCGTCGCCTCGAGAAGCTGCACCCGACGCCCGTTCGGAGCCAGGCGATGCCCGGCGACAATGACCGGAAACACGATGCGCCTGCCCGCGCGCCGAGAGGGGACGTCACGAGCCTCATCTCCCCGCTCGTGACCCGTGGACTTCGTGTCGCAGGGTCACTCGGTCTCGCGGGCGAGGACATGCTTTCCGGCGTGGTGAGGCAGCTCTATCGGATCGAGTTCGAAACGGTTCTGTGCGACAGGCAGCACACGCCGTGTGGCGTCGTTTACAATCGGGCCCGGGCGTTCACGGAGACGCTTGCGTGCGGCACTTGCTTCGAGATGGTCGAGGTCCCGCGAGGCTTCATGTCGCTGTCGCCCGAGGACTTGATGACCGGTGAGAACGCGGAGGCGAGCGTTGTGACGATCCCGCGCTTTTTCCTGGGTCGATTGCCGGTGAGCCACACGTTGTGGCGACGGGTCTGCGACCTGCCCCGCGTGGCGATGAGCCTCGACATCGATGTTGAGCCCGGCATCTACGCGGACCATGATGTACGTGATCGATCGCGATTCGAGCCAGCCTGTCGACCGGGTCTCGTGGGCGCATGCGATCGAGTTCTGTGCCCGCCTCTCGGCAGCCACGGGACGGCCGTACATCCTGCCGACCGAGGCTGAGTGGGAGTACGCGGGTCGCGGCGGAACGATGACGCCGTTTCCGTCGGGAGACGGCCTCGACTTGAGAATGGTCGCAGCCATATTCGAACCGGGGCCGTTGCCACCCAGGGGACATCCGTTCTGGGAAGAGAGCAATTCGAAGGAGACCGGGCCGCTTCTCGATCGAGTTCGACGATACCTCCTGCTCCTGTCGAAGCGTCGTCGCCTCGGCCTGGCGGCGGGCGTCGGTCCAACATTCGGCGAGTAAACCAGTTCGGCATCGTCGACGCGATCGGCAACGTATCGGAGTGGTGCCTCGACGAGTTTTCCCCGGCGAGCACGCGATTCCGGAAGACGCGTCGGCCTGGATGCCGGACACTCCGAAGTACGTGAAGCACCGGATCGCCCGCGGCGGCAGTTGCCTCGACGACGTCAGCTCGTGCAGGCCGGGGATCCGACACAAGACCCAGGCATCCCGTGGGACCTACGGCGTCGGCCTCCGCGTCGTCCTCTCGCCGCGCTGGACCGACGACGAGGTCGTCCGTTTCCGCAAAAGAGGTCATCCCGGGTTACGTGTAGTTCGGCGCCGTTCTGCCTGGCCACGTACGCGACGGCTTCGTCCATATCTATCGCTCAAAATCGGAAGCCAAACAGTCCGCCGTCTTCCACGGCATCAGTCAACACTGTCGCAATCACGTGGTCCGACAGGTTGAAGTCGGCGACAGTCTCCTTGAACGCATCGTCTTCATTCATCGTGACGATGTACTGAAAGCCCAGCTCTTGGGCAGTCTCCGCGCCGACCTTCAGCGCGCTGATCAGCTGGCGACCGTCGACACCGTCGAAGAGATGGCTGTCGTGGATCAGAAAGCCGGGCCCCAATCCACGGCTGACAGAGGCGCATCAGCATCATGTCGAAGCAGAAGATCTGCATATTGTTGATGCCCTTGCTGCGCGACCCTTGCATGGGAAACTGGAATGCAGGCCCATTGGAAGTCTCCTCCACAGTCATACTGCCGGCGGCCTCGTAGAGTCTCCGCGATG
>JADIYM010000002.1 GCA_016705245.1 Blastocatellia bacterium
GATGCTGCCCTCGCGGCGAGCGCCGGATCAACGCGGTGCGTGATTCTCGAGACGAGGCTCGACCCGAGGGAGCCGTTGATCTTGAAGAGCAGCTGCGGTGCCAGCCGCTCCAGCTGCGCCCGCCAGGTTGCGTCGACGGTGGCCACGTGAAGCGTCCTGCCGTCGTAATCGAGCGGCGCGGCGGCTCGTCGCGTTGCTGGACCGACGGCATCCGCCCACGCAGCGAAGACGGCCATCTCAACGGACTGCGGTGAGTCCTGGCCCTCGCGAACGATGCGCGGCAGCAACCGGGAGAGCGAGTTCACTGTCGACCTCGCATCCGCATGACCGCGCCGAGTGCGGGATCGTGATCGGCGCGGCGACGTCTGGGAGTCGTGTCCATATTGACAGGGACCCCCAGCGTCAGTGCGAGTGCTGAACAGTGCCGCCAGCCGGGGTGAGTTTCGTGAAAGCTGCTCGAGCGTCGGCCACGAATTTTCCGGCGACAGGGTCGTCGGGCAAGGCCTTGTCGAGTGGCACGTGGCGGTGAACGTAGCTCGTAATCGCCGTGTCCTTAGAATCTGCGGCGCGATAGAGACGGAACTCACCTAGCCACTTCGTCTGATTCGGCACGAACCCGACAACGGCGTCACCCGCCTCATCCACCTGATTGAATGAGTGGGAGCTGGTAGGCGGCCACGATCAGGTCGATTCCGGTCGTGCCCGTTCCGATCAACTTCGCAGTCGGTCGATCGACGTAAGCGAGGACGACGATGAGGTCAACTTTCGGGCGCAGCTCGAGCAGGAGCGGCTTCAGTGCTGCGATCGGGTCGAGGAACTTGTAGCCCGAAACGATGTTCCCCGGGGTCCCCTGAGTATCAGAGACGCCGATGATAGCAACCTTCAGCGGCTTGGTTCCGAGACGCGAACCACGAAGCTCCTCGATGATGTACGGCTTGAAGGCAGCCACATCCGCCGAAGCTGGAACGACGTTGGCCGAGATCACGCGACTGAGGAACGGAAAGCGCTTGAGGCTTTCGGAGTGCACGGGCTTCTTCATGAGCTCCGAGAGATACGGAAGGTCACGAGGTGAAACGTTGGCTGCACCGAATTTGAATTGATCGAATGACTTGAGCACCCACTCGTTCTTGACCCGAGCCTCGGCCGCCATGGCCGGGAGTGTCAGGTCGTCGGACAGGAAGTTCCCCGCATCGACCTGAAGTACGGCAATTGATCTGCCAACCTGTTCCTGCAGAGCTTTCTCGTAGCTGACGCGACGCGCCAGACCCCCCATGGGGCTGCTCGGTCAGCCACAGGTCTCGAGGCTGCCGTGAATGTCTCCGCTGTATTGCAGCGAGACGGCAAAGCCGTCGTCTGCTCCGAGACGCTCGGCCATGGCCTTGGCGTTGACGCCGCCAGACGGACTGCCGAGTTGCGCCTGCACGGACGTTGTGCTAATCCATGCCGTCGAGAGCAGAAGTGCAAGTGTCAGGTTGACCGTAGTTTGCAGAGTATTTCGCAAGCGATGAACTCCTTTGGAGACCGGCGTGAGCTGATGATCCGCACGGCTGGCCGAATGGCTCCACACCAACCAGAAACCCCTGTGATGCCGGAAGGTTCGACCTCGGCAAATATACCGTAGGGTCAACACGAGCGACAAGAAGGGCGATGTCCGAGCCGAAGACACGGTTCATCCTTGCGTCCGCGTCGCCTCGACGGACCGAGATCCTCACGACGCTCGGTCTCGACTTCGACGTACGGGTGCCTGACGTCGACGAGCGGCAGCTGCCGGGAGAATCGCCGCAGCAGTACGTCATGCGTGCTGCCGTGGCCAAAGTGCGTGCGGTTGTGAACGGGTACCGCGCGGGCGTCGTGATCGGTGCGGATACGGTGGTCGTCATCGACGGCCAGCCGTTGGGAAAACCCGGCGATGCCGCGGACGCGAAACGAATGCTCAGGGCGCTCGGCGGCCGATGGCACGCCGTGATGACCGGCGTCGCCGTCCAGCGGATCGAGACCGGTGACGAAGCAGTGGATTTCGAGAAGACGCTCGTGCGGTTTCGCGATCTCGGTGACGAAGAGATCGAGGCTTACATCGCGACCGGCGAACCGGTTGACAAGGCCGGCGCCTACGCGATCCAGGGACGCGGGATGCTCTTCGTCACTGAGATCGCGGGGAACTATCAGAATGTCGTCGGCCTACCGGTTCCGTTGCTCGATCGACTTGTCCGGCAGATTGGTGCGAACCTCCGATCGGGCGAGGAGTAGAATTGCCGCGATGAGCTTTTCGTATGACATTGAACTCTACCTCCCGACGGCGCTCCACGGTGCCGGCTCGCAGACGGAATCGCTTGGCGTCTGCAAGATAATCACGCGAAACGTCTTCGTGACGGTCACCGAGCACAACGGCGACGCTCACCTCGTGTTGCTCGACGAAATGACGGAACTCGATCGGACGCAGCCCCGTTACGTCACGGTCATTGGCAAGACCGTGTTTCCCCGACGGGTTGATCTGCCGAGCAAGATCTTCGTCGAGACTGCAGCCGGACAGGCCCGCGCGATCAACGGAGACCAGATCGCACGCATCGTCCGACAGGGCGGCGATTCTCGGGGGACAGGCCGAATTTCGTTCTGACCCGTCGGAAGTCGCCACTGCCCGATTCCCGGGAGTGGTTCACTTTCGATCTCGCCGCTCCTTTTGCGCCTTTGCGTCTTCCTTTGCGCCTTTGCGAGAGACTCTTCAAAACTTCGAAGAAGTTCTCGCAAAGGCGCAAAGGAAGACGCAAAGACGCAAGAGGAGTGTGAAAAACCGAGTCGACGCGAGAGAAGTCAAACTGACCCACTACGCGATTTCCGTACAGTACGCGGGCGGCCTAGAGGATGTGTCCCATCTTCTCGCGCTTCGTCCGAAGGTAGTTCGCGAACGATTCGTACTGCTGGATGTCGAGTTCCTTCCTGTCGACGACGTTGAGTCCCGCCCTCTCGAGTGCCGCGATCTTCTGCGGATTGTTCGACATCACAATGACCTTGCAGAGCCCGAGATCGAAGAGAATCTCGGCACACTGCTGGTACGTGCGCTGATCCGCGGCGAAGCCGAGAGAAAGGTTGGCCTCGACGGTATCCTGGCCCTGCTCCTGCAATGCGTAGGCACGGATCTTGTTGAGAATGCCGATGCCGCGACCCTCCTGCTGCTGGTAGACGATCACCCCGCGTCCGGCTTCCTCGACGAGCTCTAGCGCCCGAGTGAGTTGCTGACCGCAATCGCAGCGAAGGGAATGAAAAACGTCACCGGTCAGACACTGCGAGTGAATCCGGACGAGCGTCGGTTCTTCCGTGGATAACTCGCCCTTTGCAACGGCGACGAACTCTTCGTCGCTCGTCATGCTTCGATAGCCGATGATCCGAAACTCGCCGTGTTCGGTCGGAAGACTCGCCTCGGCTACGCGCTCGACCGTGAGGGCGCCCTGTGAAGGCCGACACTCGGGCTCAACCGCCTCTTCTGCCGTGCAACGCTTCGTCACTTCGTCTGACATGTCCATTTCGTTCCGGAGGCCGCAAATTCTAGTTGTCGCGAGACTTGTGCGTCAAGGAGGGCCTATTGCCCCGTCACCGACCGGCGGTTTATGATACGGCAGTTTCTGGAGACGCAAACGTGGACGACAACCAAACCGTCAAGCTCGACAAGGTGGGGTCCGGTTCGAACACGGCGAAGAGGCCGACTCTGATCGTTCTTCAGGGCGAGAGTCTCGGTTCGGCTGTTCCGCTTGGTGGTCAGATGTTCACGATCGGGAGGGGGAGCGACTGCGAACTTCGCGTCGATGACAACCTCGCGTCGCGAGCTCATGCCAGGCTCGAGTCCGCGGCCGGCGGGCTCGTCTACTGCATCGTCGACCTCGGGTCGACGAACGGAACGTTCGTCAACAGCCAGGTCGTCGAGGATCCCTACGTGCTGCGCGATGGCGACAAGATCCGGGTGGGTCGGCACGTCTTCAAGTTCGCACTGCTCGACGACGATGAAACGGAGTTTCAGGAGCGCATCCAGCAGATGATCATCCGTGACGACCTGACGAACCTGCTGACGCAGCGTAGTTTCGTTGTCGAGCTCGAGCGCCAGCTGCTGCGGAGAAGCGAGCAGGCCGATCGCGGACAGGTGTCGATTCTCATGATGGATCTCGATCATTTCAAGACGGTCAACGATACGTATGGTCACGTCGTCGGCAGTCAGACGATCAAGCAGGTCGGAGAAATCATCGAAGCCAGCCTCCGAAAATCCGATGTCGCCGCTCGATATGGAGGCGAAGAGTACGTCGCCTACCTCACCGACATCCCGTCGTCGAGCGCGCCGCTCATCGCCGAGAGGATCCGCGAGACGATCGGCCGTCACGAGATCAGCGTCTCGCGCAAGGGCGCAAACGTCCGATTGTCGGTGACCATCAGCATCGGGATCTCAACGTATCCCGTGCACGGCGAGGACCCGATCGAGCTCATCGAGAAGGCGGACCTGGCGCTGTACCGTGCAAAGGTCGCGGGCCGCAACCGCGTCGTTGAATTCGATCCGCTTCGCGACCGATTCGACGAGGCGGGCTATCAGCGGCTCGAGTTGCGATCGCTGATTCAGGATGCGGACTCGAAGGCCTGAGAGCCGCCTCGCTGGAACTTCGCGGCCGAACGTGCGTTTCAGCGAGCGGTTGACACGGTCGAGCCCTGACTGCCGACTCGTCACGATTCTTTCGACTGGTGTATTGTCAGAGTTTGCATGCGAATAGACCTTAATCTTTCGAAAGAGCCCTTCCGCAATCGAACAGCCTTCTGGCTGATCGTGACTGGCAGCTATGTGGTCGTCCTGTTTTCGCTCGTCTTCGTGCTCGCGCGGGCCGGAGCAGTCGGTGCTGACACGGCGGCCCTGATGGACGAGACCGCGAAGCAGACCGCGGTCATTGCCGAGCTCGAGGCGACGATTGCCGAGATGAAAGCGGCCGAAGGCCGCGCCCTCTTCACGGACGCGGACCGGCGAGCTCTCGACGACGCCCGTGTGCTTCTCGAAAGGAAGTCCGTGGCCTGGTCCCGATTGCTCGGCGACCTTGAGCCGTATGTCCCGGAGCGCGCGAAGCTCACCGGCATCCAGATTATCGGGTTTGAGGGGAGCGGCGCCTCGCTCGTCGTGCGACTCCAGATCTCGGGGACCGGCAAGGACATTGACCAGATGACGACCTTCCTTTCCCGGCTCGACGGGTCTGGCGGCCGGTTTGCGTCCGATCCGGTCGAGAACGGTCCGGTTACCGATTCCAACGATTTTGAGTTCATCATCGACGTTCTGTACCGTCCGACAGTGGCACCCCAAGCTGTTGAGGAGGCGCAGGCGATGGCGGCTGAAGTTTCGGGGGTGCGAAGCGATGGCTGACCTCAACAATCAGGACGGGGCAGTCGCGCGCCTGCAGGCGGCGTCGGCGGCCAGGTTGCGTTCTCTCGCACGACCTGGTTTTGAAGTCCGATCGTTTCTTCGGGAGATCACCGCTGTCGAGATCGCGGCAATTCTGGGCTTGATCGTCCTCTTCGGGGCTGTGTTTTCATCTATTTCCGATGGATCCTTCCCGATCAGGTGCGCCGTCTGACGCTCTCGAACGAAGTTGCCGCGAACAGTACGAAGATCGATGAGCTGCGTGCGCTGGCGAGTGACCCGGCGGCATTGACGGCTGCATATCAGTCCGTACACGAGAGTCTCGACAGCTTTCGTGGTCTGACGCTGCAGCCGCGCACGTCAGGTCGGCTTCAGATCATCGGTCTGGTCAACGACCTGACTCGCGAGACCAACGTGGAACTCACCAGCCCGATAAGCTTCGAGGCAAGAAACCCTCTTGCCGATGAGGCCAATGAGAAAGGCGGGAAGGCGAAGCGCAAGACACGAAAGAACGACGATGAGATTCAAACCTATCCGTCGTTGACTATGACGTGCACGATTTCAGGGAGCTACCCACAGATTCGAGCGTTTCTTGCGAAGTTCGAATCGAGCCGCCAGTTCGCCATCATCGAGTCGGTCGTGATTTCGTCTTCGGAGGAGGACGAGGAGACTGGCGAAAGGGGCTCGCGGGGCCGGAGCGCCGAGAGGCGCCCGACGGGCGCCATCTCGCTCGACATCTCGATGACGGGGTACTTCCAGCCCGACATGATCGGCACCCAACCGGTTGTCGCTGTTGCGGCAAGTACCACCGGGGCGCAATAGGAGTACGGCATGGCGACACATCATCCAGAGAAGCCGATGATGTCGGCCGACCGAAAGAAGATGATCGCGCTGGGCGCACTCTTCGGTCTGCTCGTCATCGTCTCTGTGTGGAACTTCTGGCTAGCGCCGAAACGAGCCGTTGCGCCTCCGCCGCAGGAAGACGGGCGGGTGCGAAACGCCTACTTGCACAGGTGCGCCGGCCGGAGGATCCCCGGCCGGTGATGTCGCCCAGACTCAGGTTGGACCCGTCGAGGAGTTCGGTCGCTTGAGATCCTGCCAACGCTCGCGACGTTTTCCGGGGGGATCGCTGCGAGGAGAAACGTCTTCGATTTCCCGCCTCCGGTGGTAGAGAGACCGAAACCTCCCCCGCCAGTGGAACAGCCGCCGCCCCCGACGATCAACATCGGCAACATCAGTCCGGGCAGTGCTATTGCCGGGTCGGCGAAGCCAGTCAACGTCACCGTTACCGGCAGTTATTTCCCTCGGGATGCGGTGGTCATGGTGAACGGCAATCGCGTGGCCACGCAACGGCAATCCGATTCGATACTGAAGATCACGCTCGGTCCGCGCGACATGGCGTCGGCGGGCTCGGCGAGAATCAAGGTCGTCTCGTCATCGCAGCCCGACCAGTTGTGGTCGCGCGAGCTTCCGTTCACGCTACAGCCTTCGCCAGAGCCCACCGAGTCGTTCATCTACTCCGGTCGGATCGGCAATCAGGCGGTCATCGGCTTCAAGGACGGAAAGCGTCCGAAGGTCGTCAGCGTCGGTGACTCGCTCAACGGGGCCGTCCTCTGGAAGATCGTGGCGATCAACGAGCGTCAGGTCGAGATGCTCGACACGCGCAACGACATCCGCAAGACGATCAGCCTGACGCCGAAGTCGACTACATGAAGTACCCGGGCAAAATCGACCCGAAGGCCCGACGTTTACGTCGGCGACGTTCCGAGCGAGGCTACGCGTTGCTCGGATTCATCGTCGCGCTGACGGTTATGGCCGTGGGAATGGGCGTCGCGATTCCGGATGCCCAGATTCAGGCGCGCCGTGAGCTCGAGATCGAGATGATGTGGCGTGGCGAGCAGATGGCTGAGGCCATCGCTCGATACTATTCGGGCGGCGGCAAGGTGCCGCCAGCCGGTCTCGTCGTGAAGTCGCCGCCGCCGCCGTATGGGTACCTGACAGAGCTCAAGAAGCTCCGCGACGGAGTCAACGTCGGCACCGAGGAGATCTTCCTCGTGCGCAAGAGCGCCTACATCGATCCTTTGACCGGCGAGGAATGGGAACCGATTCGAATCGGCGACCCGAGGCTGCGGAAGTACTTCCGCGCGTGGGTGCAGGCGACCGGACGACAGCTTCCGCCGATCTACGCGTCTTACATGGGTGGCAGCGCCGTTGTCGACACGACACCGAAGCCGGCCGATGGCCAGCCGGACGGTGAGGAGGACGACGAGCTCGACGATGAGGACGACAAGGACCTCGACGAAGACGATGAGGACGAGGATCTCGACGAGGACGAAGAGGAAGATGACGAGGACGGCGCTCGCCTGCAGGATTCCGGAAACTCGCCGTTCGTCCAGGTGGCCTTCGCCCAGGAAACTCCGCGCCGAGTCGAGCCGACCAGGCGAGACCCGTCTGCTTCGGTCTTTGGCAACACGCGAAGCACCGGCCCGATCATCGGAGTCGTCAGCAAGGCGCGCGGCAAGTCCGTTCGCACCCGTTTCGGAATGAACAAGTACGAAGAGATGATTTTCGTCTATATTCCGCCTGCGCCAGTGGGTGTTGTGCCCGGAGCCCAGACGGGCCTTCCGCCAACGACAACCGGGACGGGCGAGCAGGCGCCGACGGGTGGCACGGACAGCGACGGTGACGGCATACAGGACGGTCTCGAGCCCCAGCAGCCTCCGAAGCCGTAGGGACGAGCGCCCGCGCCTCTGCGAGACCTCTGCGCCTCTGCGCGAAAATCAGGCTCACGGACGCGTTTCTCGCAGAGTCGCGGAGGACTCGCAGAGGCGCAGATGCTCAATGGTGCATTCAGCAGTCGCCAGGCGATTCAATCCCCTCGGAACTGGCGCTGTGCACGATCGGTGACCTGCTCGTAATCGTCCCTCCTTTCCGCTATGCTCGCCGATTCGCATGATCGATCTGCACACGCACATCCTTCACGGCATTGATGACGGCGCCGAGACGTTCGAAGACGCCGTGGCCATGTGCCAGCTCGCCGCGGCGGACGGAACCGAGGTCATGGTCGCCACGCCGCACCGCTTCGACGGCATTCACGAGAACCATCCGATCGGGCTGCTCCGCGAACGACTCGCACAGATCCAGGAAGCCGTCGGAGATTCCATCCGGCTCGTGCTCGGCTGCGAGCTCCATTTCACGCACGCTGTCGTCGAGCAGCTTTGTGAGACCGGAGAAGGATGGGGGATCAACGATGGTCCGTACGTCCTGCTCGAGCTTCCGCCGTTCTCGATTCCGCACGGCTGTGAACACGCCATCTACAAGCTCACCTCGCATGGATTCCGGCCGATCATCGCGCATCCCGAGCGGAACCGGACGATCCAGGAGAAACCTGAATCGTTCTACAACCTCGCGGAGCTCGGCCTCTACGCACAGCAGGACTCGGCCAGCCTCTTCGGAAAGTTCGGGAAAGAGGCGCAGGCGGCGGCCAAGGTGCTGCTGAAGAACAACCTGATCCACGCGATCAGCAGCGACACTCACTCACCGCGACGGCGGCGTCCCGGTCTGTCGCAGGCGTTCGCGGCGGCCCGTGACGCCGTCGGCGAAGAGCACGCGCGGGCGCTCGTTTTCGACAATCCGCGAGCCGTGGTCGAGGGGCTGCCGTTGCCGTACGTTCCCGACGCCACGTCTCCACGAGCAAAACGCTCGAGGTGGTTTGAATTCTAGACTTCACAAGTGCCATGGAACCGAAAGTCGCAGACACGACCAACGAAACAGGCAGCGTTCCGCTGCTCGACCTGAAGCCGTCCTTTGCGGTGATGCGCGAGGAGATCCTGGAGGCGGTAACCCGCGTCTTCGACCGCCAGCACTTCATTCTCGGTCCGGAGGGCGCTGCATTCGAAGGCGAGCTGGCGGCCTATGTCGGCGCCGAACACGCCGTCGGATGTGCGAGTGGTTCCGATGCCTTGCTGCTCGCGTTCATGGCGCTCGACATCAAGTCTGGGGATGAGGTCGTGACGTCGCCGTATACCTTCTTCGCGACGGGCGGCTCGATCGCGCGACTCGGAGCCAAACCGGTTTTCGTCGACATCGAGCCCGAGACGTTCAACATCGACGCGTCGCAGATAGAAGCGAAGGTCAACTGGCGCACGCGGGCCATCTGCCCGGTGCACCTCTACGGACAGACAGCGGACATGAACGCCGTTCGCGAGGTCGCGGATCTGCACGGCGTTCCGATTGTCGAAGACTCGGCTCAGGCCATCGGGGCTGAGTTCGACGGGCGGCGAACGGGCGTTCTCGGTCATATGGCGTGTTTCTCGTTTTATCCGACGAAGAACCTGGGGGGCGCAGGCGACGGCGGCATGATCACGACCGACGACATCGAGCTCGCCGAGAAACTCAAGATTCTTCGGGATCACGGACAGCGGCCAAAGTACACCTACCGTATGATCGGCCTGAATTCACGGCTCGACGAACTGCAGGCCGCTGTCCTTCGCATCAAGCTCCGGTATCTCGAAAGTTGGCACGCGAGGCGCGCGGAGATCGCGTGCCGTTATTTCCAACTGATTGAAGACGCAGGACTTCTCGGTGAACTTACGCTTCCGCCGCTCGGCCCGAAGCGGCGCCACGTCTACAACCAGTTCATCGTTCGCGTTTCCGACGGGCGGCGCGATGCGCTTCGAGACCACCTTCGTGAGCGGGGTGTCGGATCCGAGGTCTATTATCCGATTCCGCTTCATCTGCAGGACTGTTTCCGCAGTCTGGGCCATTCGGAAGGCGACTTTCCCGAGGCCGAACGCGCGGCGAGAAACCCTCGCGCTGCCCATTTTTCCCGATCTGACCGAGGGTCAGCAAACGGCCGTTGTGGGTCGTGTCGCCGAGTTCTTCAAGTCCTGATTTGGCTATCGCATTCTTACTGAAGGAGTTCGTATCGTGAAAGGCGTTATTCTCGCAGGTGGTCTCGGAACGCGGATGCATCCGCTCACCCGGGTGACCAACAAGCATCTTCTGCCGGTCTATGACCGGCCAATGATCTATTACCCGTTGCTGGCGCTCGTCGATGCCGGAATTACCGACATTCTCATCGTCACGGGCGGATCGAACTCGGGCGACTTCCTGCGGCTCCTCCGCAACGGCAAAGAGTTTGGACTCAAACATTTGAACTACACCTACCAGGAAGGCGAGGGCGGCATCGCCGACGCGCTCTCTCTGGCCGAGTACTTCGCGGATGGCGAGCCGATCTGCGTCGTGCTCGGCGACAACATCTTCGAAAACGGCATTCGGCCGGCGGTACACGGCTATCCCGGAGCCGGGGCGCGCGTGCTGCTCGCGAAGGTCGATGATCCTGAGCGATTTGGCGTTCCCGAGATTGCCGGCGACAAGATCGTCCGAATCGAGGAGAAGCCGAAGGAGCCGAAGAGCTCGTTCGCGGTCACCGGCGTCTACGTCTACGACGGGCGTGTGTTCGAGATCATCAAGGGACTCGAACCGTCGGCGCGCGGCGAGCTCGAGATCACCGATGTCAACAACAGGTATATCGCCTGGGACGCGCTGACCTACGGCACCGTCGACGGCTGGTGGACGGATGCCGGGACTTTCGAGAGTCTGCACCGGGCGTCAAACCTCGTACGGGACACGAGAATTCGCACCGAAGAGGTCGACGCCAGCGCTCATTCGGGTTAAAGGGACGCACCCGTCGCGCCGATACCATCTGGTAGGACAGGGTGGAATCCCAGATGGTTGACGAGCACGATTCTAGCGCCGAGGCTGTCGGCACGCTGTTCGGGGGCATTGCCCCCGATCGCTTTGCCGATGCTGCCGACGCCGTTCGCTTCGTGCTTGACGGGAGCGGCAACTTCGCCATGTTTGACCCCGGTCTCGAGGCTCTCTACGGCGGTCCGATTCGGCCCGGGGATGCCTTCGACGCGAAGAGCCTACTCCCGTCGGGGCGCGTCGCGACGGCGGTAGGTGCCGCGCTCGACGGTCGAACCCCCGAGCGCCGGCTCGTCCTTTTTCCCCGTGCGGTCGAGCGAGAGTCGGTGTGGATCTTCGAGGCCATTCCGTTCGAAGCCCCACAACTAGCTGACGGAAAAGGAGTTGTGGGCATATTCGTTCGATGTGACGTAAAGTCCGATCGAACGTCGCTCGACGAGATGCTGTTCTCGGTGACGCTCGCCGAGCGTCTTGCGCGTGAAAGGCTCGGGACGGCCAAGGCAGTCGTCGCCACGATTCGACACGAGATCAGCAATGCGCTCACCACGATAATCGGGAACGCCGAGTTGATCCTCCGGAAAGCGCCATCGACCGATGCCGGCACATCCGACCGAATCCAGGAGATCGTCAGCCAGGGACGGCGAATACAGCTGGTGATCGAGAAGCTGGATGCGTTGACCGACGTCCGTACGACGAAACACTACGGCGGATATGAAATGATCGACCTCGAGCTCGGCGGGGAAGCGGACCCGCAGGATGATTCGTGAGGGGACGTTCGCCGCTGGGCTGGCTCGACCCGGGCTCGAATTTGCTGTAAGAAGCTCGTGACGGGTGCGTTTACCTGCCCGTTGACGAACGACTTCCGGGACTAAAGCGAACCTTCGTGATTCGATTCGGAGCCTTCACAGACACGCAAACGGACTTGGTACGCGCGCAAGCGGCCGAGGAAGAGCGCGCGCTCATCGAACGGGCAAAGTCGCAGTCAGACGCCTTCGAGGAGCTGTACACGCGCTACTACGGGAAGATCTTCTCGTTTGCGTATCGGCGGTTGCACTCGCGAGAGCTCGCGGAAGACATCACTGCCGACGTCTTCATGAAGGCCCTCGATGCGCTGCCGCGATTCACGTGGCAGGGAGTCAGTGTTTCAGCCTGGTTGTATCGGATTGCAAACAATCGAATTACGGATCACTTCCGGCGTAAGGGACAGTCGGGCAAAGGCGTTCTCAATATCGACGACGTCAAGACGCTCGTCGACGAACGGCCGCTCGCCGAGGACAGGATTCTCGCATCGCTCAGGCGCCGCGAAGTTGAAGAGGCGATCAGCAAGTTGAGCGACCAGGACCAGTTGGTGGTCACGTTGATCTTCTACGAGGAGTTGTCGAGCCCCGAAGTCGCCCAGGTGATGGGCATCTCGACGAATCTCGTGTACGTCCGGCTGCATCGCGCCCTCAAGAGGATGCGACGGGTGCTGGAGCGCGAGGGCGCACAGTAAGTTTATCTGGATCAAGGGGTTACGTTGTAACGATGGCTTGGCGCAAGAAAACAGAGGTTGAGATGGAGGAACTGCGACGCTTCGTCGACGGGATGAAGCGCGGGCAGACCATCGCGACCGACGATTCGCTGCTTGAAACGCTGCGGCAGATTCATGACCGGCGGGACGTGCCTGTGGTCGACCATGATCATCGCCAGATGTTGCTTGACCGGCTTCAGCGCCGGATGAGCGAGCGACAGGGCGAGACGGTTTTCCAGGCGCCTCCGGTTCCGGTGTTCGGTCTCTCGCGTCCGCGACGGACTCGATTCCAGGTTGCAGTTGCGGCGAGCATTCTCGTCCACATCGGAATTGGCGGCTTCCTGCTATCGTCCATGACGTTCGGCTCCGAGCCGTGGAAGATCGACGAACCGATCGAGACGGCGGTCGTGTTCGAGCTGCCATCATCACTTCGCGTGATGCCGATCCGCCCGTCGCGGGTCGAGCGCGCCACGACAGCAGGTACCGTCAGTTCGCCAATTCGCGAGGATCGCAGTGCCGAGATTCCCGCACCGGTTGCTGGTGCGACGGCGGGTTTGCCGTCGACGGTAGGACCAGTCACGGGCGCTCTGCCTGGAGGCTCTACCGGCGAAGCAGTTCCCGATTTCGTTGCGACCGCCGGCGGGTCGACCTCTGTTGGACGCGCGCCGGTGGTCGATGCTCCGGAGGCTCCGAGTGGCGACCTCTCGATGTCCGAAGTGCTCGGTGTCAGTTACGTCTCGGATCCCGACGTCGCAGCGCGAGTCCTGAATCGTCCGAAGCCCACCTACACACAGGCGGCGCTGGATCACGGGATTCAGGGCTTCGTCCGTTTGAGCATTGGCATCGGTCCCGACGGCTCGGTCCGTGAGATCAAGGTTCTTCGCAGTCTCGGATTCGGCCTCGACGAGGCCGCCATCGCGGCAGCCCGGCAATGCCGGTTCGCACCCGCGATGAAGAACGGCCGCGCGGTCGCAGCGTTCACCAAGGTGGACGTCTCGTTCGACCTCCGCTGAAATACGCCACGGGCGATCGGTGATACACGCGAATGCGCGTGTATCTGCGAGAATCCGTGGCGTTGATCATTGGGGGTGACCGTGGGAAAGCGTAGGATTGCCGTTCTGCTCGCGGTGGCCGTCGTCCTGACGATCTCCGCCCATCGTGGAGAGGCCCAGGAGATGTCGACCGACCGCCAGGCCGTCGTCAATGCGCCGGAGTTCCCCGAGGGGCTCGACTGGCTCAATACCGACAAGCCGCTGAAGCTCTCGGAGTTGCGCGGCAGGGTTGTGCTGCTCGACTTCTGGACCTACTGCTGCATCAACTGCATGCATCATTCCGGACCTCAAGCGTCTGGAAGCGAAGTACGGCTCGTCGCTCGTCGTCATCGGTGTTCACTCGGCCAAGTTCACGACTGAGCAGGGCACAGACAACATCCGGCAAGCGATCCTCCGCTACGGTATCGAGCATCCGGTCGTCAACGACCGAGACTTCCGCGTTTGGCGCGAATACACGGCAAATGCATGGCCGACGCTCGTTCTCATCGACATTCGGGGCAAGATCGTCGGAAAGGCTTCGGGTGAAGGCGTTTATGAGAGGTTCGATGCCCAGATCGGCCAGCTCGTGCGCGAGGCGGCTTCCGCGAAAGCGCTCGACACGCGGCCGATCGTTTTCAATCTCGAGCGCAACCGCGCGCCGCGATCCGTGCTGTCTTTTCCGGGAAAGGTCCACGCCGACCCGAAGACGGACCGGCTCTTCATAACCGACTCGAACCACAACCGGATCGTCGTCGCGAATCGCTCCGACGGACGAGTGACGGACGTCGTCGGTTCGGGTGCCGAGGGCATGGAGGACGGCGCGTTCGACAAGGCGTCGTTCAACAAGCCACAGGGCGTCGCGCTGGACGGCGACCTGCTTTACGTCGCCGACACCGAGAACCACGCGATCCGCCGCGTGAACCTCAAGACCCGCATCGTCGACACGATTGCCGGCACTGGCGAGCAGGCGCGTGAGTTCAATGTCGGCGGCGTCGGCATGGCCGTGCCGCTCAGTTCGCCGTGGGATCTCGTCGTCCATCGCGGCGTGCTTTACATGGCGATGGCGGGCTTTCATCAGATCTGGACCCTGAATCTGAAAACCTGGCGGGCCGATCCGTACGCCGGTTCCGGTCGCGAGACGCGAACCGACGGACCGCTTCGGCGCGCCGCGCTCGCGCAGCCTTCCGGGCTTGCCTCGGACGGAACCCGGCTATATGTCGCCGACAGCGAGATCAGTTCCATTCGGACAGTCGACCTCGACCCTGCCGGGCGCGTCGGGACGGTCGTAGGCGAAGCGCTATTCGAATTCGGCGATGTCGACGGATTCGGTCAAACCGTGCGACTCCAGCATCCTCTCGGCGTCACGCTGCACGATGGCCAACTGCTCGTCGCCGACACTTACAACAACAAGATCAAGCGCATCGATCCGAAGGAGCAGGAGTCGCGAACGCTCGCCGGTACGGGCGACGGCGGCTTTGCGGATGGCGACCTGAGCGTTGCGAAATTCGACGAGCCGGGCGGCCTGTCGGTCGCCGGCACAAAGGTTTACGTTGCCGACACGAACAACCACGTGATCCGCGTGGTCGACCTGACGACTAAGCGCGTTGAAACCCTTGTCCTGAAGGGAGTCGATCGGCTCGCGATGCCGATGGCCGCCGATGCGGCGTTCGACGGGCCTGTCGTCGAGTTGCCGGAGCAACGCATCGCGGCTGGAAGTGGTGCAGTTGTCGTCGACATTTCGCTTGCTGCCGGATTGAAGTTCAGCTCCGACGCCCCGCAGTATGTCGCGGTGCAGGCGAAGGACGCGACGGTCGTGCCGAGTCCGGCGTCGCCGGAGTCGGGCGATGCTTTTCCGCGCCGTGTTGAATTCAAGGCGAAGGACGGTCAAACGACGCTGACGGTCGACGCCGCGGTCTATTACTGCAGGGCCGGTGCAGAGAGCCTCTGCTTCGTGCGCCAGGTGCGATTCGTCGTCCCGGTGCGCGTCGAAGCGACCGCGCCGGGACGGGATGTGCGCGTGATCTTCCAGCTTCGGGAACCGTAGGAGGTCGCCTCGGACGTGAGCGAATCGACGGAGGGACTCGCAGCGCTTCGGCCACAGTTTCGCGTCGAGTTGTCGCGCGCGGTCGTCGATGGGAGCGAGGCGGTCGTCGCGGTTGATGCGACGGTCGTCGCCGTGCTCGTAGGGGCGTTCACAGTCGGAATTGCCGGAGTCGATCGTGAAGTCAGTGCGGGGTACATGGCGCTCATCGACTCCGGCACCGCGTTTTCGCTGAGCGGATCGGGCGAAAGGCTCACGCTTACCATGTCGCAGCCGTGGCTCGGCGAAGCGGCAGCGCGACTTGGACGCGAGGGACGCGGCCCGGTCATCTTTTCGCACGCCGTCGCGCCGATCGATGACGCGCTGGCGCCGACGATTCGCCGACTGGTGGTCGAGCTCGGCCGCAGCGGTGAAGGCCGGAACGAAGCAATCGAGCTCGTGATGGCACTCGCGGCGCTCGATATAGTCGGACCGCACGCAACATCCGACAGGCTCGAGCGGCTCGAACGGTCGCGCGCCGGGCTCGTCGACCGGCGACTGCGGCGCTCGATCGAATTCATGCACGACAACTTCGATCGCGAGCTGGCGCTCGCGGAGATTGCCGAAGCTGCATATCTGAGCGAGTTCCACTTCGCGCGACTCTTCAAGCGGATCACGGGTGTGACGCCCCACGCGTACCTCGCGGGGCTGCGCGTCGAGCACGCGCGCCGGCTGCTCTCAACTACGGACCGATCGATTGCGGACATCGGAGCCGGCGTTGGCTATCAGAGCGCGAGCCACTTCGGGAAAGTGTTCCGGCAGACAACGGGATTCACGCCGACGGAATACCGGGACCTCGCGCGTCGGGGGTGACGCCAGCGTCTTTGCGAATTGGCGAGTGCTTCGCGTCTCTGCGAGAAACTCTGACTCACGATCGAGGTTCTCGCAGAGACGCAGAGGACTCGCAGAGGCGCAGTCGACTCGCCGAGACGGAAAGGCTACCGCGTGAATTGGAACGGCGCGGAGCGCAGTCCAGTCGAAAGGTTCACTACGGTGATCTGCACCGTCGTCCCGGCCGGCACCAGCGTCTTGAGCCGCTTCTGCTTGCCAACGACGAGAGACGTCGTCCCATCGGGGTTCTGGTTGCCCTTCGGATACTTCGTTTTCGCCAGCTCGACGCCATTCACCTCGACGCGTGTGTCGCCAACCACGAAGCCCGAGCCCGAGATCGACAGCGAGCCCTGTCCGTTCGACTTCCAGGTGACGCCCGCTATCGCGATCTCGCTGGGGCTCTCGCCGCAGAGCACAGGTTGATTGGCCACCGCGCCGTTGCGGGCTTCGACCGTGCCGAGTACCCGATTCGACGGATCGACGGTGACACGAGTCGGCACGAAGTCCGAGCATAGACTGACTATCGCTTCGCGAGACCCGATCTCGACACGTTCAACGACGCGTTCTCCCGCCGGTCCAACCAGCTCGATCTCGAGTGGCGTCGTGAAGACAGTACCCGACTGCACCTGCACGATCCGGACGTCGGTCTGCATGCGTCCGCCCGGGACGACACGTGACGTCGATGTTGTTTCGTATCGGGGATAGCCCGTGGCGTATACCCATTCGCTGAAGAAAGCGTCGAGTTCCTGGCCCGACGCAGCCTCCATCGCGGCCTTGAACTCTTCGGTGCGGCCGTTCCCGAAAGAATGCGACTCGAGATACGCGCGCAAGCCACTGAAGAACGCTTCGTCGCCGACCACATATCGGAGCATCGCGACAACCCAGCCGCCCTTCTGGTAGATCGTCGCGCCGAAGAGCCGCGACGGCGGCGGCGCGTAGAGCGAATACGCCCCGGCGCTGGCCTCATAATCGATGTAGTAGCTCTCGCGACCAGCCATCAAGTCGGCGAGTCCCGACGGATTGATGTGCTCCGTCCAGATGAATTCGGTCCACGTCGCAAAACCCTCGTTGAGCCAGATCTCTTCCCATTCGGCCGGCGAGACCAGATTTCCGAACCACTGATGTCCGAGCTCGTGGGCAACGACGCGGTCGTACCGGTTGTCGCCCGTGATCAGCGGCGAGCCGTAGCTCGTGCAGGACTGGTGCTCCATCGCACCGCCGAAGTTCTCGAAGAGGGCGTGGCCGTATTTGTCGAAGGGGTACGGAACGCCGAGTCGTTCCTCGAAGACCTGCATCATCTCGGGCGTGCGCGAGAAGTCGCGGCGCGCGTCGGACTCGAGCTCCGGATACACGTAATGCCAGACCGGCAGGTCGCCGTAGCTGTCCTCGATGACACGGTAGTTCGAGATCGCGAGCGAGATCAGATACGTCGCGATCTGGTGCGACTCGAGCCAGTGATAGGTGGTCTTTCCACCCTCCTGCGTCGTCTCGACCAGGCGGCCGTTCGAAGCGACGACGAACTGGTTCGGAACGGTGATGAAGCTCTCGTAAATCGCCTTGTCCGACGGGCGGTCCTTGCACGCGAACCAGAGGCGCGAGCCTTCCGGCTCGGCGAACGTTGCGGCGCCGCTCGACGAGAATCCGAATCCGAGTCCACCCTCAATAATCGGTGTACCGCGATAGACAACGTCGATCGAAAAGGTCTGGCCGACGTTTAGTGGAGCCGGCAGGACGACACTGACGACACGGCCGCCACCGGTTCGCGAGAAGTTTGCAGACGATCCATTGAGCCGAACGGCGTCGATTGTGAACCCTACGAGGTCGAGATTGACTGTCGTCAGTCCAGCGATCGTCGCAACACCGTCGATCTTCGTCGTTCCGGAGATCGTCCTGCCAGTCATCGAAGGCTCGAGGTGGATCGTGTATTTCAGCGCGTCCCACCCGGACGTGTCGGGCGCCGTTCGAGCAATCGCGAGCTTCGAGATGTCGCGGGTCTCGCCCTTCTCGATGGCGGTGATGACATCTCGATCGATCTCGATGGACTTTCGATCCTGAGCCGACACGGGAAGTGTTACAAGCGCGACGAGGATCGCAAGGGCGGCACGAGAGACGAGCGAGGTCGATGTGTTCATGTCGTTGTGGAGAGGCCGGAAGTGCGCCTGCCTGATACATCGTAACACCGTGGGAAAACGTGAAGAGCTCTCGCAAAGGCGCAAAGGCGCAAAGGTTGCACGAGCACGCTGACATGTGGGGAACGGCACCTTTCTGCGACCTTTGCGCCTTTGCGCCTTTGCGCGAGCTTTTCCGCCCCCTCCCAACACCGCAAGATCCCGCGAAACCTCCGCAAGATCCGACGCACGCCGTCTGCAATACTTTCCACACCTCTGAACAGATACTCGAAGGAGACATCCACATGTCGGACAAGCGCGGAGTTGAGATCGCGGACGCCAAGGGCAAGCTTGGCATCCTTCTCGTCGGCCTCGGAGCCGTCAGCACCACCGTCATCGCCGGCGTCGAAGCCGTGCGTCGCGGGCTCGCCAAGCCGATCGGCTCGCTCACCCAGATGGGCACCATCCGCCTGGGCAAGCGCACCGACGGCCGATCGCCGAAGATCAACGAGTTCGTTCCCCTCGCTGGCATCGACGACATCGAGTTCGGGGCGTGGGACATCTTCGAGGAAGACGCCTACGAAGCCGCGCTTCACGCTGGCGTGCTCGAGAAGGAGCTGCTCAACCAGGTCAAGGACTTCCTGCGCACGATCAAGCCGATGAAGGCGGTCTTCAGCCAGGACTACGTCAAGCGCCTGAACGGCACCCACGTGAAGACCGGCGCGAACAAGTTCGAGCTTGCGCAGGCGCTCATCTCCGACATCGAGAACTTCAAGACCGAGCACGGCTGCGACCGGCTCGTTATGGTCTGGGCGGCGTCGACAGAGATCTTCAAGGAGATCGACGAGGCGGCGCACGGGACCATCGAATCGTTTGAAGCCGCGATGAAGGAGAACAACGAGGCCATCGCGCCGTCGATGCTCTACGCCTACGCGGCGATGAAGTGCGGTATCGGATTCGCGAACGGCGCTCCGAACCTGACGGTCGACATTCCGGCACTGCGTGACCTGGCGGTACAGTCTGGCTCGCCGATCTGCGGCAAGGACTTCAAGACCGGCCAGACGCTGATGAAGACGATCCTCGCGCCGGGCTTCAAGGCGCGGTACCTGGGCATCGAGGGCTGGTACTCGACGAACATCCTGGGCAACCGCGACGGCGAGGTGCTCGACGATCCCGAGTCGTTCCGCACGAAGGAAGAATCGAAGTTGTCGGTGCTCGAGCACATCCTGCAGCCGGACGTCTATCCCGACCTGTATCAGGACTTCTCGCACGTCGTGCGCATAAACTATTACCCGCCACGCGGCGACAACAAGGAAGGCTGGGACAACATCGACATCACGGGATGGCTCGGGTACCCGATGCAGTTGAAGCTTAACTTCCTGTGCCGCGACTCGATCCTGGCGGCGCCGCTGGTGCTCGACCTCGCGCTGTTCATGGATCTCGCGCAGCGCGCGGGCATGAAGGGCGTGCAGGAGTGGCTGTCGTTCTACTTCAAGAGCCCGATGACCGCGCCGGGGCTGTACCCCGAGCACGACCTGTTCATCCAGCTGATGAAGCTCAAGAACACGCTGCGCCACATGATGGGCGAAGACCAGATCACGCACCTCGGCCGCGAGTACTACGACAACGAATAGGTCCACAGATAAACGCGGATGGACACAGATCAGCTGTGTTCATCTGTGTTGATCTGGGGCCAATTCTGAAGGATTTCGAGAAGTGAGACGCCGGGCGTCATCAGCGCCGCGTGCCCGACGCCGGGCAACGTGCGGAGGATGGCGCCCGGTATGCGTTTGGCGAGCTCGCGTGATGCCGCGGAAGGCACGACGCGGTCGACTTCGCCCGAGACGACGAGCGTTGGGACCGAGATCTCACTCAGGTCTCCGGTGAAATCCAGCTTCTCGAGCAATTCGATTCGCCGGGCGTAACCGCAGAGCGGCTGCCGGCGGGCCACGTCAAGGAACCGCCGGCGCCGATCGCGTGGGATGCGTTCGAGGAGCGCAAGCGTCGGTGTGTCGATCGCATACCGGACCGCGTGGACCAGTCTCGGCGGCGCACGGCGGATCAGCAGTCCACCCCACCTGAGAAAGCGCCGGTTCGAGAACTTCGCGAAGGTGTTGAGCACCATCAGACGTTCGACGCGTTCGGGATATGCAAGTGCGAGGTGCAGCCCGATCGTGCCGCCGAACGACTCGGCCACGATTGTCGCACGCTTGACGTCCGCTTCGTCGAGTACCTCGATGACGTCGCGAACCAGGTCGTCGTAGGTGAATTCACCTTCGCTGCGGTATCGGACGCGGTGGATCCGATAGCGGGTTCCGAGCTCATCTTCCTGCGCGAAGAGTAGCTCGCCGCTTCCGTCGAGACCAGGCAGATAGACGAGCGGCGGACCTTCTCCGATCGGCTCGAGGGACGTCACGCCGAGGCGGTTCCGGGCACTGCCTCCATCTCGGCGGCGATGCGTTCGGCGGCGGCCTTCGAATCGGCGGCGGCCGTGATCGGACGGCCGACGACGAGGTACGTCGCGCCCGCCGCGACGGCCTCGGCCGGTGTCATGACGCGCTTCTGGTCACCCTTTGCTTCACCTGCGGGCCGGATGCCGGGCGTGAGGATGGCGAACGGTTCCGGAGCGACGTTCTGCCGGATCAGGCCGATCTCGAGAGGCGATGCGACGACGCCATCGAGCCCGCAATCGCGCGTGAGGCGCGCGAGGCGGATGACCTGCTCGGTCGCGGTCCCGTCAACACCCGTTTCGACCAGGTTCGCGTCGTCCATGCTCGTGAGCACCGTCACGGCAAGCAGCAGCGGACGATCGAGATGCTCCGACGCACAGACGGCGTCGACGGCCTTCACTGCCTCGGTCAGCATCTGCCGCCCGCCCGAGGCATGGACGTTTATTATCGAGACACCAAGACGCGCGGCCTCGACACAGGCCTTCGCGACGGTCGCTGGAATGTCGTGGTATTTCAGGTCGAGGAAGACACGTTCGCCGCAGCCGACAATCTCGCGGACTAGTGAAGGTCCCTCGGCCGTAAAGAGCTGCTTGCCGACCTTGAACATGCCGACCGTGCCGCGGAGGCGCTCGACGAGCGCCATCGCTTCGGCTCCGGATTCGACGTCGAGGGCGACGACGAGACGTTCGCGCGGGGTGCGTGGAAGCTGCATGGCCGCGAGTTTACCAGAGCTACTCTCGTGTCTCCGCGGGCAGCAACAGCGGGAGCTTCGCACACTGAGTCGCGGAGACACGGAGCCACGGAGGCTGGACGTGTATTAGACCCAGCCGTCGGCCTCGGTGCCTCCGTGTCTCCGCGTCTCTGTGTGCGAAGCTCTCCCTTTCGTTTCTTCAATGCCCGCGCGGTGGTGGAGAGAGATCGATCGATCCCGTCAGTTCGCTGACCGAGGCGACTCCTGTCTTGTCCAAGTAGGCCGAAAGCCCATCGACGGCCTTCACCGTCGCCAGCGGATCGTAGAAGCTCGCCGTCCCGATCTGGACGGCCGTCGCACCGGCAATGAGGAACTCGACGGCGTCTTCGGCCGTCGCGATGCCGCCGATGCCGACGAGCGGGATCTTCACGGCGCCGGCCGCCTGCCAGACCATTCGGACCGCCACCGGCCTGATCGCCGGGCCGGAGAGCCCGCCCGTCACGTTCGCAATGCGCGGTCGCCGTGTATGGATGTCGATGGACACGCCGACGAGCGTGTTGATGAGAGAAAGCGCGTCCGCGCCGGCCGACTCGAGCGCGCGAGCCATCCCGGCCACGTCGCTGATGTTCGGCGAGAGCTTCACGATCACCGGCCGCTTCGCCACGCGCTTCACGGCTTCGGTCACCTCAGCGGCGGCGCGCGGGTCGTTCCCGATGATCAGTCCGCCTTCCTTCACGTTCGGGCACGAAATGTTCAGCTCGTAGCCGTCGATCCCGTCGCCGTCGTTGAGCATGTGAATCGCCTCGACGTAGTCGTCGACGGTGTAGCCGAAGACGTTCGTGAGCACGCGGACGTCGTAGTCGCGCAAACGCGGCAGCTTCTGCTCCATGAACGCCCGGGCGCCGATGTTCTGCAGGCCGATCGCGTTGAGCATGCCGGCGGGAGTTTCCTGGATGCGGGGCGGGGGATTGCCCTGCAGCGGTTTCGCCGAGAGCCCCTTCGTGCAGATACCGCCGATGCGTGAGAGATCGAAGAGCGGCTCGAACTCGAGTCCGTACCCGCAGCAGCCCGAAGCCGTGAGGATCGGGTTATGGAACCGGATGCCCGCAACCTCGACGGCGAGGCGCGGATCGCGGGAACTCTCCGTCGCGCTCACCATACGATCGCCTCCGCCGGAAACACGGGACCTTCTGTGCAGACCTTCTGGTACTTGAACGGCGGCGCGAACGAGCCTTCGCAGACCTCGACGACGCATGCGACGCAGATGCCGAAACCGCACGCCATGCTTGCCTCGAGCGAGACGAAGCAACGCGCGCCGCGTTCGGCCGCGATTGCTCCCACGCGCGCCATCATCGGCCACGGGCCGCACGTGTAGATCACGCTGCCGTTCGGGCCCGCATCCGCGACGAGGTCGCGCTCGAGCGGTGCCGTGACAAACCCGCGCTCGCCCGCCGATCCATCGTCGGTCGTCACGGTCACCGGACAGCCGAGCGCCTCGAATTCGTCGAGGGCAGGCAGGTCGAATTTCGTTCGTCCGCCGAAGTAGACACGGACGTCGGCGCCTTTCGCGACGAGATCACCCGCGAGCATGAACAGCGCCGGCGACCCCACGCCTCCCGCCACGAGGAGCGCGCGCCGGCCCTCCAACGTCACCGCGTCCGTCGGGTAGGTGTTCCCGAGCGGAAGCAGAACGTCGACGTTCTCGCCCTCGCGCACGCGCGTGAGCGCTTCGAGACCTCGCCCGAGCACGAGGTAGATGAATTCGACGGCGTCTGCGTCGGCCCGATGGATCGCCAGCGCACGGCGCAGGATCGGCTCGACGAGCCCCTGTGGCCGCAGCATGGCGAACTGTCCGGACAGCACGCCGACCGCCTCGGGCAGACGAAGCCGGATGTGGAAATACCTCGGCGCGAGCTGTCGGTTGAACTCGACCGTTCCGACGAGATCCTTCATCTACGACTGCTCCGCCGCGTGCGACTCGGTCTCTTCGCCGGACATCTCGTCGCGCATCCGGTGCTCGTACGCGGCGCGGATGAAATCGACGAACAGCGGATGCGGCTCGAGCGGCCGGCTCTTCAGTTCGGGATGGAACTGGCAGCCGAGAAACCAGGGATGGCCGGGGATCTCGATGACTTCGACGAACTTGCCGTCGATGGACTTGCCGGAGAATTTCAAGCCCGCATTGGCGAGACGCGTCTCGAACGCCGGGTTGAATTCGTAGCGATGCCGATGCCGCTCGTGACTCTCCGGCGCGCGATAGACGCGTTCGGCAAGCGAGCCGGGTTCGAGCCGACAGACCCAGCTGCCAAGACGCATCGTGCCGCCCATCTCCTCGACGTTCACCAGGTCGCGGAGCTTGAAGATCACCGGATAAGGCGTTGCCGGATCGAACTCGGTCGAGTCGGCGCCCTCGATGCCACAGACGTGGCGCGCGAATTCGATCGTCGCACACTGCATTCCGAGGCAGATGCCGAAGAAGGGCGTGCCGTTTTCTCTCGCATACTGGATCGCCCGGAGCATTCCGGCGATGCCTCTCTTGCCGAATCCGCCCGGAACGAGGATGGCGTCGAGGTCCGCAAGCTCGTCGCGCCAGTCGTCGGTCGTCATGAGCAGTTCCGACTCGATGAACCGGATCTTCACCTTGACGTTGTTCGCGACGCCGCCGTGTGTCAGCGCCTCGTTGAGGCTCTTGTACGAGTCGGTCAGCTCAACGTATTTGCCGATCATGCCGATCGTGACGTTGCCGTCCGGATTCTTGATCGTGTCGACGAGGCGCTCCCACGCCGAGATGTCGCGCTCGCGCGTCTCGAGGTGCAGCATCCGGACGAGCTTGTCGTCGAGCCCCTGAGCCGCAAAACTGAGCGGCACTTCATAGATCGTCGGTACGTCCTGCGCCGAGATGACGGCGTCCTCCGACACGTTGCAAAAGAGCGAGATCTTGCCCTTGATCTCTCGCGAAAGCGGCTTTTCGCTTCGGCAGAGCAGGATGTCGGGCTGGATTCCGAGCCCGAGAAGTTCCTTGACCGAGTGCTGCGTGGGCTTCGTCTTCAGCTCACCGGCGGCGGCGATGTAGGGAACGAGCGTGAGGTGGACGAAGACGGCGTTGCCGCGGCCGACGTCGTTCGCGAGCTGGCGGATGGCTTCGAGGAACGGAAGGCTCTCGATGTCACCGACCGTGCCGCCGATCTCTACGATGACGACGTCGTTGTCGGCCGTGACGGCCTTGATCGCCGACTTGATCTCGTCGGTGATGTGCGGAATGACCTGGATCGTCTTGCCCAGGTAGTCGCCGCGTCGTTCCTTGTCGATGACCGCCTGGTATATGCGCCCGGTCGTCCAGTTGCTCGCGCGACTCAATCGGTTCGACGAGAAGCGTTCGTAGTGGCCGAGGTCGAGGTCCGTCTCGGCGCCGTCGTCGAGCACGAAGACCTCGCCGTGCTGGAATGGCGACATCGTACCCGGGTCGATGTTGATGTACGGGTCGAGCTTTTGCAGCGTGACCTTGAGTCCGCGGGCTTCGAGCAAGGCCGCGATCGAAGCGGCTGCGAGCCCCTTGCCGAGGCTCGAAACGACGCCTCCGGTGACGAAGATGTACTTGGTGCTCATGCGGTCATCCTTGACGGTCAGATCGTTGCGATCGGAAATCATATCGGGTTCACGAGGCTGCGCGCTTCCCAGAGTGCCCGGACGTGGTCGAGGTCGTCCTGCGTATCGATGCCGAACGAGGGTTCGCGGACGTCGACCACTCGGATGTCGTATCCGCGTTCGAGGATTCGGAGCTGTTCGAGCTTCTCGATTCGCTCGAGCGGCGACGGGGACATTCGAGCGAACTCGAGGAGGAACGCGCGACGGAAGACATAGAGTCCGGTGTGCCGTCGGACGACGGAAAAATCGATATCTTCGGCGCACAACACGCCGTCGGCGGCCGCGGCGTCGCGCGGATAGGGGATTGCAGCCCGGCTGAAGTAGAGTGCGCGGCCGTCGTCGCGCAGGACTACCTTCACAACGTTGGGATTGCGAAAGTCGTCGAGCTTTTCGATTGCTTCACACGTGGTACTGCAGACGGCACTGGAATCGGCCACGAGAGCCTGAACCGCGGCGTCGATCGTCGACGCAGGGAGCAACGGCTCGTCTCCCTGCACGTTAACGATGAAGTCCGCCACGAGTGTCGCCGCGACCTCCGCCAGTCGATCGGTCCCGGTCTCGTGCCGATCGCTCGTCATCATGGCTTCGAAGCCCTCGGCTGTCACGGCGTCGGCGATGCGTTCGTCGTCGGTTGCCACGATGACGCGGTCAATCGTCCGCGCCGATGCGGCGCATTCGCACACGCGAACGACCATCGGCTTTCCAGCAATGTCGAGAAGTGGCTTTCCGGGGAGACGGGTAGAAGCGAATCGGGAAGGGATGATAGCGATCGCCGTGTACTGCTTCACGGGATTCCAGCATGCAGGATGCGAAAGACAAGTGTCAAACAAAAGGCCGGTAGTGGGTCAGTGTGACTTCGGCTCCTTTGCGACTTTGCGTCTTCCTTTGCGCCTTTGCGAGAACTTCTTCGACGCCTTGAAGAGTTTCTCGCAAAGGCGCAAAGGAGCAAAGGAAGACGCAAAGACGCATAAGGAGCAGTGAGCCTGCACGGATTCAAGCGCCGCGATAGTCTCCGATGTAGCGAATCGGGCCGGTCGGCGCCGGAGACCCGCCGGCGGGTTCAACCGTGATCGCGAATTTCTTCGGCTCACCCGCCGCGGTCAATAGATCGATCTCGAAAATAGCCGTCCCGTTGGCATCGGTGTTAAAGGTCCCAGCCGGTATGGGGGCGGCGCCGTCGATGAGCCACAGCTCGTAGGTACTGTTCGGTTCAACTCTCGGCAGGTTCCGGGCGACGAGCACGCCGTTCTTCTGCTCCGGATGCCAATGAACGTCGATACTCGGTTCGGGTGAGGCGCCGGTCGCCGTCAGCCGTGTTACCCGCAATGCCGGGTCCTGCGTGACGCCAAGCAACCTGTTGGCACGGTCGAGATCCTGGCGCTGTTGCGCCTCTGACGCCCGCACCGCCGCGAGTTGCCTCACGGTCGCTTCGAGCTCCGTGCTCGATCGGTACAACGCGAGTCCCAGGAAGATTGCGGCGATCGTCGCGGCCGCCGCGAGCGCGGCAAACGCGGCGAACGCCCCGAACCGGGACGGTGTCGTCGATGCGATGGGTTCCGCTCGAGGCCGGAAGGGAATCGGCGCCGGTGCCAACGTTCGAGCTCCGATCTCGTCAACGACGCGCGGCCGCAGTCGTACTGGCGGTGCGACGGGTTCTGCGGCCCATCCAAGAAGCCCCGTGACGTTCTCGTAGGCGCGCAGGTCGGCGAGATCCGACGGCTCGCCCTCGGCCACGCAGGCCTCGGCAACGATCAGATCGTCGCCGTCGAGGGCGCCAAGAGCGTACAGGGCGAGAAGTTCTTTGCGGTCAGTCGACATAGCGGCACATATGAATAGGGATTCCACGACTTTCAGCACGGGGCCCGGGTGTCGGAGCCGAACCCACACGCTCATCGGAACCTACGGGTCAAATCACTGGAAAGGATTCGTCTTCACTCCGGAAAAGAAAGTCCGCTTTCCCGGGCGCTTGCCCGGATGACGCGGTCGAGTGCCTCGACATTCTCGCATTCTGCAAGCTGCCGGGCCGTGACGAGGCAGAGCGTGCGTGCGGCGGACCTGGCGACAACAGCGGGCAATTCGCCGGCGACCGATGCCGTTTCGGCGTCGACTTCGTCCCGATGGAGCGCCGTCACGGGCACCCGATAGGAAAGCCGGCATTCGGCCCATTCCGATCGCTCTCCGAAGAGTCCGTGCGTCAACTCACACAACGTGCACGCGCCGATCGAGAGCGCCTTGCGCGCGCTATCCAGAAACGCGGCGACCCGGCCGGCATCCGCGTTGTAGATCAGGAGCAATCCGTCGATCGGCTCGTCCGCCATTCGGGTCTCTTCCGCTTCGTGAGATTTGCGTTTCAGGAGTAGACTTGCCGCCAAGCACTCGGTTCATTCATCGATGTTCCCGTCGGGCCGAATCCCGGCCCCGTCACCATCCCGCAGGAGGTGCGACGATGCACAGGACGATTGATTCCCTGATCGCCGACCAAGAAGTCTACAGTGTCAGTCCAGGCACCAGTGTCGTCGATGCTGCGAAGTACATGTCGGAGCGAAATGTCGGTGCCGTCACCGTGATTGACGAGACGAAGCTCGTCGGCATCATCTCGGAGCGCGACCTCATGAAGCGGGTTGTTGCAGAAGGCCGGGATCCGAAGGAAACGCGGGTTGAAGACGTGATGTCCCGACGACTGGTGCACGGGTCGCCCGGCGACACGTACGAGTCGTGCATTACGAAGATGCTGGACAACAAATGCCGGCATCTTCCGATCACGAATGGCGACCTCGTCATAGGTATGGTCTCGATTCGGGACCTCTATCGGGTCGACGCGACGGAAAAGGCCGAGGTGTTGGAGTACATGAACGCCTACGTCAACTCGGCGCCGTCGATCTGATCCAGAAGTGACTGGAGGAGGACCTGCGGCCGGCGGCTCTGCGCGCTGGCCGCTGGGTCAGCCCTTCACCATGGCCCGAAGGATGAACAGCACGTTTGCCGGACGTTCGGCGAGTCGGCGCATGAAATACGGGTACCAGGCGCGTCCGAACGGAACATAGACACGCACGTTGAAACCTTCCTCGACGAGCTTGAGTTGCCGGTCGCGTGCGATCCCGTAGAGCATCTGGAACTCGAAGCACTTCTGATCCAGCTTTTGTTCGCGGGCGTACCGGATCGTCTCGTTGATCATTGCCGGGTCATGCGTGGCGATTCCGTGGTAGATGCCGCTCGGCAGCAGGATCTTCATGAGATCAACGTAGTTTGCGTCGACCTTTGACTTCGCCTGGAACGCGACTTCGGCAGGTTCCTTGTAGGCGCCTTTGCAGAGGCGGATTCGCGAGCCGATCGCGAGCAGGTCGCGGATGTCCTTTTCGCTGCGGAAGAGATAGGACTGGATGACGATGCCGACGTTGTCGTGATTTGCCCGGACGGCTCGGAAGACGTCGAGCGTTGCCTCGAGGTGACCAGAGTCCTCCATGTCGATCCGAACGAAGTTGCCAGTCTTCGCGGCGTGCCCGACGATCCTCGTGAGGTTGTCGATGCAGAGCTCTTTCCGGATGTCGAGACCAAGCTGCGTGAGCTTCAGTGAGACGTTCGAGTCCAGTCCGTCGGACGCTATCCGATCGAGGATGCGGCTGTACATTTCGACCTCGGCAGTGGCTTCTTCCTCGCTGCGAATGGCTTCGCCGAGGTGGTCGAACGTCGCGGTGATCCCCTTTGCATTGAGTACCTTGATGGCCGCCGAGGCTTCGTCGACCGTCTCTCCGGCGACGAAGCGCTTCGTGACGTTGTTGAAGAGGGCAATGCTCGTGAGCATCTTCTTCGGCGCTTCGCGCTCGGAGAGGTAGAGGAGGATCTTTTTCATCATGGCGGTGGCTCGGGATGGTCGCGCCATTCTGCATGGAATGGTGCGCGAAGGCAACGATGGCGGAGCCCTGCAATGGCGGTCTCCGTGCCTCTGTGCCCCTGTGTCTCTGTGTGCGAAGCTCTCTGACGCACGGCAGAGCTTCGCACACAGAGTCACAGCGACACGGAGGCACAGAGTGCCGCTTGACAGAGCGGCAACACCTGCCTATAGTTGCCGTTTCGCGAAAACAACGAAGGACTAAACAGAGAGCGGTATGGCGAACCACAAATCAGCGATCAAGCGAATCCGTCAGAACGAGAAGCGACGCGCGGTCAATCGCGCCAACGGCAGCCGGATGCGCACGGAGATCAAGAGGCTCCGATCGGCACTGGCGCTTGGCGACGTTGAGGGAGCCAAGGCGCTGCTTCCGGCGGTGATGTCCGTCATCGACAAGTCGATCCAGAAGGGCGTCGTTCATCGCAACGCGGCCGCGCGCTACAAGTCGCGCCTGACGGCCCGCGTGAACACGGCCAAGCCGCTCACCAAATGGCTTAGCTTCAAGTCACGAGAAAGGCGCGATGCCCGCAAGGGTCCTCGCGCCTTTCGTGCGTCCGATCCGCCGTCCGTCGCTATGTGTGCCGCTCGAGCGTGCAGATCGAGCTGTGGCGCTTGATCCGCAGATACACCGACTCGAATACCCGGAACGGATGGTTCATGTTCTCGGCGCCGAGGTAGGCGACGGTCAGATCCTGCGCCACGGCGAGATCGAAATTCTGCCGGCCCGTCGACACGATCACCGCGCGGTTCTTGCCGAGAATCGATGACTGGAAGACGCCGTCCGTGACGATCTCGCGGATATGGGCGATCTCGAGAACGCTGGTCCCCGGGTGCACGCGGTGCATCTGCGAATAGAGCTCAGGCGTCACGACGAGCGCATACGGGCCATAGTGCCCGGCCTGTACAAGGGATTCGGTGGCCCGAACGACATCGCTGAACGGCTGCCCCGGCACTGTCCAGTCGCCGAGGTCGAGTGTGAGTCGCCCTTCGACGGTCGTCAGTCCTTCGTAACCCATTTCCGAGTCGCCGAAGAACACGAGGTGGTCCTCGCGATCCGCACAGAATGCGGCGGCGCCCGCCGCGATCGCCGTGTCGAGAGCGACTCCGGTGAGTCGCGACGTCTCGAGGTCTCGCCAGTGAAGGATGAAGTCCTTCGAGATGATCGGGATGATGCCTGCCTCACGTCGAACCGACCGCATCGGATCCGGGTCGCCTTCACCCGTCAATCCGAGCTGTCCCATCGTCGTGCCCGTGAAATGATCGTGCACGATCGTCTGCACGCCTGCGCCGAGCGGACCGTGGATGTCGATGATTCGCCGACCGACCAGGCGACGTCGCGCAACGTCGATGACGACCGCCTTAAGGTGCTCCCATTCCCGCTCATCGAGCGGGTTTTCGTCGTGCGCGAAAACGGCCATCTTCGTCACCTCATTGTGCTGGAGTCCTGAATCCCGCGGCCCGATCGCGGGCGCGTTGGATTTATCACAAAGTCAGTTCGCAGACCAGAATCTCTAGCTGTAGCCTTGGCGTGCCGACAGAACTCTTGATCGCGGCGTCGACTTCGTCCATCCGGAGCAGTCCGCGCACGATGGCGTCGGCGGAAACTCGTCGCACCTGGGTGTTGAACTCGGACATCTTCCACGGAGGAAGTTTCACGGCCGCCTGCACTTCTGCAGCCGGAGCCTTGCGGAGCATCAGCTCCTTGGCAACGAGCATCTTGCGGTACGTGGAGGCCAGAAGTCCGAGCAATCCCAACGGATCCTCGCCCGCGTCGAGTTGCCGGACGACGACGCGGATGGCGCGTGCACGGTCGCGCGCGAGAATCGCGTCTGTGAGATCCCAGACTTGATGCTCGCGCGATCGCGCGATTAGTGATCGGACGCTCGGAACGTCGATGGTCCCGGCGCCGGCGTGCGATACGAGCTTTTCGATTTCGACCGATAGCCGGGTCAGCTCGGTCCCGGCGAGATCGACGACGGCGCCGATCGCGGGACGGTCGATCCTGGCTCCGAGCTGCTTCACCCGCGCTTCCACCCAGCGGGCGGCGTCGGACTCCGAGAGCTGCGCGAAGCTCACGGTCGTGCACGATTTCGTCAGCGCCGTGGAGGATTTTTTTCGCTGATCGAGCGCATCCGCGACGAAGACGACGGTCGCCGAATCGACCGGGGCCTTGAGGTAGCCTTCGAGCGCTTCCTGCGATCCCTCGCGGAGCGACTCGGCATCGCGAACGACGACGAGCCGTCGCGCACTCATCATCGGCACTTGTCGCGCGACGTCGAAGATCGTTTCGAGGTCGTGCTCCGCGGCCGAGAACGCATCGACATTGAACGGACGAAAAGCCTCGTCGACCGTCGCCGTCAGCAGGGCGATCGATTCACGCCGAAGGAAGCGCTCCGGGCCGAGAAACAAGTAGAGCGGGTCGACTCGCCCTGCCGAGACGGCGGCCGCGAGGTCGTTCGGGGAGAGCCCCTGCGTCTTCGATCGGCTTCGGGACATCGAAACCTCGGATTCGCGCGGCTGGCTCAGAACGCGCCGTTGAGAATCGTGGAGATGACGCTTGCGGCGAACTCGCGCGCGATGCGGTCAAAGGCCGGGTCTTCCTCATTGAAGAAGGACTGCGGATCACCGGCGAGCTCGTATTCGCCGCGAAAGACCATCCGCTGATTGTCGAACACGACCCTCGAGCGCTTGCGATCGCGAAGGGTCACGCCCGTCACGATCACGACCTGGAATACCCGCGTGCGGCCCGTGTCGTCGAGGAGCGCGCCGCCCGACCGTACGTCCTTGATCTCACCCGAGAGCACGAGATCCGCGGTGTTTTCGTCGGTCACGATCTTGAAGTGCCGGTTTCGCCTAAGCAGCTCCTTCGTCACCGCGTCGGTGAAGCGTTGCTCGACGCGGTACCGAAGGCTCGGATTCAGGAACGTCGGGATCGCGATCGTCGTGTACTCCGAGCCGATCGACTCTCCAGTATCGACGCGTTTGTATTTGCAGCTCGCGGCCAGCGCAGCAGGGATTGAGAGGGCCGAGACGAGGACGTCGCGTCGTTTCATTTCACCACCACGTTTACGAGCCGGCCCGGAACGACGACGACCTTCGCGATCGCCTTGCCATCGATTAGCGCCACGATCTTCTCGTCCGCGAGCGCTGCGGCCTCGAGCGCCTCACGGGTTGCGTCGGGCGCCACGAAGACCTTCGAACGCAGCTTCCCGTTCACCTGGACGGGGATCTCGACCGAATCCTCGCGCGCGAGGTCGTCGCTCCATTCGGGCCAGGATGCCTGCGTGAGCAGCCCGGGGTGCCCGGTCAACTCCCAGAGCTCCGAGGCGACGTGCGGCGCGAATGGCGTGAGCATCCGCGTGAGCGCCGAAATCGCCTCGGCCACTACGTTCCGATCGTTTGCGCTTGGTGTGGCCGTGGCTTCCGTGAAGTCGTACAGCGTATTCGTGAGCTCCATGAGCGTCGCGACGACGGTGTTGAGGCGGAACCGGTCCTCGAACGCGTCCGTGGCGCGGCGAATGCTCTGGTGCGTCTTTCGTCGGATGGCGCGCTGGGCCTCGGTAAGGTCGGCTCCCGGCTCGCCGGCGGCGAGTATGGATTCGTGCCATCGGGCCACGAGTCGCCACACCCGTGCGATGTATCGATACGCACCCTCGATGCCGGGATATTCCTGTTCGCCCGAAGCCGACTTCTTGACCTCCCAGATCATGTCCTTCTCGGGCGGCGATGCAAACAGCACGTAGAGCCGCGTCGCATCGGCGCCGAACCGGTCGAACATGTCGTCGGGCTCGACGACGTTGCCGACACTCTTCGACATCTTCCGGATTTCGCCCTTCTCCTCCGAGAACATGCAGACCATGCCCTGGTTCAGCAGGCGCTTCGCGGGCTCGTCGTGCGTTACGAGCCCGATGTCGCGCATGAACTTCGTCCAGAAGCGGCAGTAGATCAGGTGCATGTTGGCGTGCTCTTTGCCGCCGACATACTGATCGATCGGGAACCAGTAAGCGATCTTCTCCGAATCAAAGGGCTTCGTGGCGTTGTGCGGATCGCAATACCGGTAGAAGTACCACGACGAGTCCACGAACGTGTCCATCGTGTCGGTGTCGCGCCGCGCGGGTTCGCCGCACGACGGACAGTCGACGGCGACATACGACTCGACGTGGTCGAGCGGCGAGCCGCGTTCGCCGGTGATCGCTACGCCGTGGGGAAGCACAACGGGAAGCTGGTCGTCGGGAACCGGCACCACGCCGCACGTCGGGCAGTGGACCATCGGGACCGGAGTTCCCCAGTAGCGCTGGCGGGTGCTCGTCCAGTCACGCAGCCGGAATCTGACTCGCGCGATCCCGAATCCCTCTTTCTCCGCGAGCGCCGCGAGAGCCTCGCGAGCCTCTGCCGTGGGCATTCCGTTGAACTCGTCGGAGTTGCACAGGACACCTTCCCCGGCTGTCGGCTCGTCGACCAGGTCGGCGAGCGTTGCCGGATCCACGCCGGCTGGCACGATGACTCGGCGGATCGGGAGGTTGAACGCGGTCGCGAATTCGAAATCGCGTTCGTCGTGGCCCGGCACGCTCATCACGGCGCCGGTGCCGTACTCCATCAGCACGTAGTTCGCGACCCAGATCGGGACCCGCTCGCTGGTGAACGGATTGAGCGCAAAGCTCCCGGTAGCGATGCCGCGCTTGACGAGCTGCTCGATATCCCGGGCGGATCGCTTCTCCTTGCGAATGGACTCGACAAACTCCGCAACGTTGTCGCGGTCGAGGGACTTCTCGACGAGTCCGGCAACCAGCGGGTGTTCGGGCGCGAGCATCACCGCCGTGACTCCGAAAATCGTGTCGATACGCGTGGTGAAGACTGTAATCGACTCGTCGGTGCCTTCGACGGCGAAGGTGACGTCGGCCCCGAGGCTCTTTCCGATCCATTCACGCTGGGACGTGAGAATCCCCTCCGGCCAGCCTTCGTCGATCTGGGCCATGTCGGTGAGCAGTTGATCGGCGTATTCGGTGATTCGCGCAAACCACTGCTCCTTCTCCTTCTGAACGACCTCCGAACCGCAGCGCCAGCACTTGCCGTTTTCGGCCTGTTCATTCGAGAGAACGATCTCCTCCCTGGGACACCAATTGAGCGGGCCGAACTTGCGGTAGATCAGCCCGCGTTTCCACATCTCGATGAAGAACCACTGATTCCAGCGGTAGTACTCGGGCTCGCACGTCGAGATCTCGCTCGTCCAGTCGTAGCCGATGCCGAGCCGCTCGAGCTGGCCTTTCATCTTCGCAATCGATTGAGAAGTAAAGAGTTCCGGGGCCATGCCGTGCTTGATCGCGGCCTCTTCCGCAGGTTGCCCAAACGCGTCCCAGCCGAACGGATGGAACACGTTGAACCCGCGCAGCCGCTTGTACCAGGCGAGTGCATCGCCGATCGAGTAGTTCTCGACGTGACCCATGTGAAGCCGGCCGGAGGTGTAGGCGAGCATCTCGACGACGGTGAATTTCGGGCGCGACGGGTCGGGCACCGCGTGAAAGGCCTGCTCGGCTGTCCAGGTTGCCTGCCACTTTGCCTCAATCGCTTTCGGGTCGTACTTGTCGTTCATCATGATTGGTTGCGGATTCGTTTTGTGCATGAAGCCGGCATCATACCGTGCGATTCGTCGCCGCCTCAACCTCAGCCGGCACTGAGGCTTGCGAAGAGAACGGAGCGCACGGACCGCCCACTGGTCACATAGAAACGCCGGTTCTGATAACGCGGGACTTTTCCTGGCCCACGTGTTGACATCGTGAGGCCCGAACTGTTATAAACGACCGATTCGATTCGACTTAGGCACCGTTCCTGCTGGAGCGGCTCCGCCAAGGCACCTCAGAGAATCGTGAAACAGAGGGACTCGATGAGGAACTCCCCAGCGAAGGCCGGCTCGATGAAGTCCGCGCCAAAGAAGTCCGTAACGCCTTCCATCAAAAGCACTTCAAAGAGCCGCGCCGTTGCGCAGGTGCCGGTGGCGTCCGCGAAGGCGAAGCCTTCGACGAAAGCCTCGGCAACGAAGGCGACCGTGTCGAAGGCCGCTCCTTTGAAGAAATCGGCCCCGGCAAAGGCACCGGCGAAAGACCCGGTGAAACCAGCAAAGGCGCCGGTGAAACCGGTAGCGACAAAGCAAATTGCCGCGAAGAAGGCGGTTCCGGTGAAAAAAGCGCCGGCTGCCCGCACGATTCCGGTTGCTACATCGGGCTCGAAGGCGTCGTCTGGAGCGGGTGTCAAACGGACCCCGTCAGCAGTCGCCCCGTCGAAAGCGGCGAAGCCCGTGGCTAAGTCGAAACCGTCGGCCCCGGCTCGCAAGGCCACTGCTGGCGCGACCGCCTCTAAATCCTCCAGGTCCGCCATAGCGCCGAAGAAACCGATTTCGAAGGCGACGGCCATTCCCGCCAAAAAATTACCGGAATCGAAGGCGAAGCCAGTCGCCAAGGCCGTCAAGAAGGCCGCCGTGGTTGCGACGGCTCCTTCTCCGGCGCAGCCGACGAGAACTCCGATTTCGAAGTTGCCGGTAAAGCCGCTGCCGCCGGTCAAGGCTGAGCCGGTCGTTTTCCGGCCGCCGGTCTCGCAGCCCAAGGCGCCGAAGATGGCCGAGGTGCTCAAGTCTCTCGACGCTGCGATGAAGTTCTTTCAGAAGGGCAACTTCGTCGCTGCGGCCGATGCCTTCGAGAAGCTCGTCGCAAAGTACCCGACGCAGAGCGACATCGTCGCACTCGTGGCGAGGTATCTCGCAATCTGCAAGTCGAAGCTTCAGGTACCGGCTAAACCCTCTCAGGCCCCCGAGTCGCTTTACGACCAGGGCGTCATCGAGATGAACAACGGCCACTTCGAAGCCGCGATCGATCTTTTCAAGCGGGCCTTGAAGTCCGATGCCGCGATGCCGCACGTGCTCTACTCGCTCGCGGCGGCGCAGGTCAGGCTCGGCGATATGGACGCGGGGCTTCAAACGCTCGTGCGCGCCGTCGAGGTTCGCGAGATACATCGGTCGAAGGCTCGATCCGATCCCGATTTTCTGTCGTTGCGTGGTGACACCCGATTTCAGGAGCTCGTCGGGCTCGGTTCGGTCTAGGGCCTGGCTGCACGGGCTGACGGTCGGGGCATCACGACTTGACGCATCTAGACAGATCGACGGATGCGGTTCATCGTACCGAAGGGCTGAGGATCGTGGCCATCGGAGGTGGAACGGGACTGTCGACGCTTCTTGGAGGGCTCAAGCAGCACGTCGATGTCGAGATCGGCCCGCCCGGCGATGGATTGACGGCCATCGTCACGGTGACCGACAACGGCGGGAGCTCGGGCAGGCTCCGCGAGGAGTTCAACATCCTGCCGCCGGGCGACATCCGCAACTGCATGGTCGCGCTCGCGGAGGACGAACAGCTCCTGACGCGACTCTTCCGGTACCGGTTCGCCGGTGAGGGAACGCTCGGCGGACACTCGTTCGGAAACCTCTTTCTCACCGCCCTGACGGACGTGACCGGCGACTTTCTCGAAGCCATCCGCGTGTCGAGCGAGGTGCTCGCCATTCAGGGCAAAATCGTGCCATCAACGATGGAGGTCGTCGATCTGATCGCCGATCTGGCGGATGGACGCACGGTGTGCGGCGAGCGCGAGATCGCGACGTCCGGATCGCGTGTTCGTCGCATTCGGCTTTCCAGAGCGGATTGCCGGCCGCTCGACGCGACCATCGAAGCCATTGCCTCGGCGGATCTCATTGTCCTCGGGCCGGGCTCACTTTTCTCGAGCGTCATTCCGAATCTCCTGGTGCCGGGAATTCCGGAGGCCATCACTACTTCACCCGCGCCCGTGCTCTTCGTATGCAACGGAATGACACAACCGGGTGAAACGGACGGTTTCACGGTCGAGGACCACCTCGATACCCTTGTCCAGCACGCCCCGGCGCTCCGGGTCGACCAGGTGCTCGTGAACACGCATCCGATCTCCGAGTCCCTGCGCCGTCGCTACCTTGCCGAGGGCTCAATCCAGGTGCGACTCGGATTCGGCGACAACTCGGCCGTCCCGCCGAGTCAAGACCGCGACGTATGGCTTTCGGGTCATGACACGAATCCGACGCGGATCACGGGACTCGACGTGATCGACGACCGCGACGTGGTTCGGCACGACGCGCGGAAACTCGCGCGCGTGGTGCTTGACACCGCAACGGCGGCTCGCCATAGACTCGCGGTTTCCTGATGCGCGGCCAGCGCCGACCGTCCAACCAAGGCGCGCTCGCGAAATGCCGGATTCGGACGAGGAGGACGCATGCTCGATGTTGTGATCATGGCTGCCGGTCTCGGAACGCGGATGAAGAGCCGTATGGCGAAAGTGCTGCACGCGGTTGGTGGACGCCCGCTCGTCGCACACGTCGTTCGGGCCGCCGCCGCCCTTGGCGCGGACCGTCTCGTGACCATCGTCGGACACCAGGCGGCGTCGGTGGAAGCGGCCGTCCGCCACGCCGCAGAAGGTCGGGGCTTTTCTGAGATCGCTTTCGCGCTCCAGTCCGAGCAACTCGGCACCGGTCACGCCGTCCAGCAGGCAGCCGAACATCTCGCCGGCGAAACGATACTGGTGCTTTCCGGCGACGTGCCGCTCCTGGAATCGGCGACGCTGCGAACGCTCGTGGACGCCCACGCGATGGAGGGAAACGCGGCGACGCTTCTCTCGGTGCGACTGGCGGATCCGACCGGCTACGGCCGGATCGTCCGTTCGGGTTCCCGAGACTTCGAGCGAATCGTCGAGCATCGGGACGCATCGGAGGCGGAGCGCGCGATCGACGAGATCAACGCAGGGATCTATGCCTTCGATCGCGAGAAGCTCGTGCCGGCGCTTGGAAGGCTCTCGACGGGCAACGAACAGGGCGAGTATTACCTCACGGATGTACTTGGCCTGCTCGTCGCGGACGGCGAGCGGGTGGGAGTCGTTCTGCACGTTGATGCCGCGGAGCTCGCCGGCATCAATACTCGGCGGGAGCTTGCCGAGACCGAGGCCCGCCTGAAACTGCGCACGCTCGGAAGGTTGATGGATGGCGGGGTGACGATCGTCGATCCTCTCAACACGTATGTTGACGACACGGTTGAGGTTGGAAGCGACACGATCATTCACCCGGGATCAATGATCTCTGGCGCGACCGTCATCGGCGAGGGATGCGAAATTGGTCCGAACGTCCAGCTCGTCGATGCGCGAATCGCCGACAATGTCCTGGTCCGCGCGATGAGCGTGGTCGAGAAGGCGTCGATTGCGTCCGGAGCTATGATTGGTCCTTTCGCGCGCATCAGGCCGGGCACGGAGCTCGGTGAGGACGTCCACGTCGGGAACTTCGTAGAGGTGAAGAACTCGGTGCTCGGAGCCGGAGCGAAGGCGAACCACCTGACGTATCTCGGCGACGCCGAGGTCGGTCCCCGGTCGAACATCGGTGCCGGCACGGTCACGTGCAACTACGACGGCAAGAACAAGCACCGGACGACGATCGGCGCGGAGGTCTACATCGGCAGCGACACAATGCTGGTGGCGCCAGTGACGGTCGGCGACGGGGCGAAGACGGGTGCCGGCAGCGTGGTGACGAAGGACGTGCCGCCGAACACGCTCGTGGTGGGGGTCCCGGCGCGGGTTATCCGGAAGCTGGAACGCGAGTCCTGATCCCCATACTTCCTTTGCGCCTTTGCGCCTTTGCGTGAGATCTCGCGCAAAGGCGCAAAGGCGCAAAGTCACAGCAGAGACGGCAATTTTCCCGGATTTGTCCCGCACTTCGCCCCTGTGTTACGGTTCCGGGTTCTCTGACACGGAGGAATACCGCGACTTATGTGTGGAATCGTCGGCTACGTCGGTGGCAAACAGGTCGTTCCCGTCATCATTGAGGGTCTGAAGAAACTCGAGTACCGCGGCTACGACTCCGCCGGTATCGCCGTCGTCGACGAAAACGGCGAGATGGACGTACGCCGCGCCGAGGGCAAGCTCCGAAACCTCGAGGAAGCCCTTCGCCTGAAGCCGCTGGACGGCGTCTACGGCCTCGGCCACACCCGCTGGGCGACGCATGGCCGTCCGACCGAAGAAAACGCGCACCCGCACCGCGACTGCACCGGGAGGCTCGTCGTCGTTCACAACGGCATCATCGAAAACTACCTCCAGATAAAGCGTCAACTCATCGATGAAGGTCACACCTTCGTCACCGAAACCGACACCGAGGTCATCGCCCACCTCGTCGAGAAATACGTGTATCGGCAGTCCGAGGACGAGCCGCGTCCCCTGCTCGAGGACGCCGTTCGCCGGGCCGCACAGGAGATGCGCGGCCTCTATGCGTTCGCGATTCTCTCGGCGGACGAAGCCGAGAAGATCGTCGCCGTCCGCAAGGGCCCGCCGGTCGTGATCGGACTCGGCCAGGACGAGTATTTCGTGGCGTCCGACGTCCCCGCGATCCTCTACCACACCCGCGACATCTTCTATCTGGGCGACAACGAGATCGTGACGCTGACGCGCTCGGGCGCTGAAGTGACCGACTTCGAGGGCAATGCCATCACGCCCGAGGTCCAGCGGATCACGTGGGATCCGATAATGGCGGAGAAGGGCGGCTTCAAGCACTTCATGCTCAAGGAGATCTACGAGCAGCCGCGCGCGGTCCGCGACACGGTCGCAGGCCGCGTCTCGCTCGATACGGGCAACATCTATCTCGCCGACATGCACATCTCGGAGGAGACGCTCCGATCGATCCAGAGCATCAAGATCGTCGCGTGCGGAACGAGCTGGCACGCGGCCCTTGCCGGAAAGTATTTGATCGAGGGCTTTGCCCGAATTCCCGTCGAGGTCGAGTATGCGTCGGAGTTCCGCTACCGCGATCCGATCCTCGACGAACGGACGCTGACCGTCGCGATCACGCAGTCGGGCGAGACGGCGGACACGATCGCGGCCGTGCGCGAAGCGAAGGAGAAGGGCTCGAAGATCCTCGCGATCTGTAACGTCGTCGGATCGATGGTCACGCGCGAGGCGGACGGGGCGATCCTCACGCACGCGGGACCCGAGATCGGCGTCGCGTCGACCAAGGCCTTCACGTCACAGATGGTCGTGCTCTACCTGCTGGGGCTCTACCTCGCGCAGGTTCGCGGGAAACTCACCGCCGACGAGCGCCGGAAACACGTCGAGGAGCTGCTCGAAGTGCCGCTCAAGATGGAGCAGTTGCTCGGACGCGACGACGAGCTCGAGCCGATCGCGAAGGAGTTCTCGCGCGCGTCGGACTTCCTCTATCTCGGTCGCGGGATCAACTTCCCGATCGCGCTCGAAGGCGCGCTGAAGCTGAAGGAGATCAGCTACATCCACGCCGAGGGCTACCCGGCCGGCGAGATGAAGCACGGACCGAACGCGCTCATCGACGAGACGCTGCCGATCGTGGTCATCGCGACGCGGGAGAAGGGAAATGCGAACTCGGAGCTCCTGTACGAGAAGACGCTTTCGAACATCACGGAAGTGAAGGCGCGCGAGGGCAAGGTCCTCGCGATCGTGACCGAGGGCGACACGGAAGTCGCGGAACTGGTCGACCACGTCGTCGAGGTGCCGCCCACGACCGAGATGCTCTCGCCGATCCTCTCGATCGTGCCGCTGCAGCTGCTTGCGTACCACATCGCCGTGCGCCGCGGCTGCGACGTCGACCAGCCGCGCAACCTGGCGAAGTCGGTAACGGTGGAGTAAGGCCCTTCCGGTTTTAGTTGCGGGCTTTGCGCCTTTGCGCCTTGGCGCGAACTTCCTCAACGTTTGAAGGCGTTCGCGCAAAGGCGCAAAGGCGCAAAGGACGCGGTGAAGTGCCGCGCGGACTATTCCGACTTGAGCGACGCCATGTCGATCGCGAAGCGGTACTTCACGTCGGACTTGAGCAACCTCTCGTAAGCTTCGTTGACCATCTGTATGGGTATGACTTCGACGTTGGCGGTGATGTTGTGTTCACCGCAGAAGTCGAGCATCTCCTGCGTTTCTGCAATGCCTCCGATCATCGAGCCCGAGAGACTCCGTCGGCCCATTATCAGGTTGAACGCCGCGACGCCCAGTGGCTTTGCCGGTGCGCCGACGAGTGTCAGGTTGCCGTCAGGGCCGAGCAACTGGAGATAGGCGTTGATGTCGTGATCGGCCGAGACGGTATCGAGTATGAAGTCGAAGGTGCCGGCGTGTTTCTGCATCTCGTCGAGGTTGCGGGACACGACGACCTCGTCCGCGCCGAGGCGCAGCGCGTCTTCCTGTTTGCCCGGCGACGTGGTGAATACGACGACGTGGGCTTCGAACGCGTGAGCGAACTTCACACCCATGTGGCCCAGCCCGCCGAGGCCGACGACACCGACCTTCTTGCCCTTGGCGACTCCCCAGTGGCGCATCGGCGAATAGGTCGTGATCCCGGCGCACAGCAGGGGCGCAGTACCGGCGAGATCGAGTTTTGTCGGGACACGCAGTACGAAGCGCTCGTCGACGGTGACGCCGTCGGAGTAACCGCCGTAGGTGACACCTCCAAGGTGCTTGTCCTCCGAGTTGAACGTGAGCGTCACGTTCTGACAGAACTGCTCGAGGCCGCCCTTGCACTTAGGACAGGTGCCGTCCGAGTCGACCATGCAGCCCACCGCGGCGAGGTCGCCGGGCTTGAAGCCAGTCACGGCCGAACCTACCGCGGTAACGCGTCCGACGATCTCGTGCCCTGGGACGATCGGGTAGACCGTGGGCATGAATTCACTCCACTCGTTCCGCACCGAATGGAGGTCGGAGTGGCAGATGCCGCAGAAGAGGATCTCGATCTGCACGTCGTGCTCGTTCGGATCGCGCCGGGGGATCGTGGTGGACGCCAGCGATGAAGTCGCACTGGCGGCAGAGTAGGCCTTCGCGTTGTACATGGATCTGTTGCTCCTGTTTGAATGAAAAGCTGATCTTCAATTCGACCACGAACCAGGCTCGATATTGTCCATCACCGGGCAGTTTCGTCCAGTCAGACTCGCATCGTTCCCAAACTCATTAGGGTCATCAATCGGGGTCAGTTCTCACGGCCCGTTCAAACGCGCGCCGATTGGCCCAGAACCCGGAGCGCAGCGACGGGCCGGCCGCAGCATCGGTGGCGGTTGGGGAGCCGGCTCTTTCCCCTCACGGCGCCGGGCCTTCAGTCGGCCCCTCGCTGCGCTCGGGGTTCTGGGTCTAACGGGGTCAGTTCTCACGGCCCATTCGAGAGTATCGAGCACTTGTCGAAAGCAAGGACTCGTTTTGCGAGCGAGTAGCGCGCCCGTCAGCTCTTCAATGAGACGGTGCTGGTTCGGAGCATTTCGCTAAGCTCGGCCAGGTCCCCTACGTGCCATCGCGCGCTCGCGTCGCGCGAGACTCCCGGGCGCAGGATCTGTACCGTCGGCATCCCGAGCCGGTTCCCCGCGGCGATCTCGGACTCAGGATTGTCGCCGACGACCAGCATACTCTCCGGTTGCCAGCGATTCCTGTCGAGGAGCTCGCCGAAGATCCGGAACTTCCCGAGACGGACGTGTCCATCGATGTCATCGACGATCACCTCGACGAAGCGCTCGCGAATGCCGAGCGCATCGACTTTGCTCTCCTGAAAGTCACGGAATCCTGTTGTGACGAGAAACAGCGGCACACGGAACTCCGCCAGAACGTCGAGATCGCCATAGCCGCGCAGTGGCCCGGGCATACGGAGCGACCGGTATGCCTTCCAACCGGCCCTGAACATTGCGGGGGAGAATCCGTGGCGCGTGGCGATGTCGTCGTAGGAGAGGTGCCAGAAGTCCTTAATAGCCGACTCGAGCGCTTCGTCGCTCAGGGTCCCTTTGTTCGTACGACGGATGGCGTCGATCGGCGGATCGAAGAATGCACGTCCGATCTCTTCGGGCGGTGCGAGGCACTTGTCGAGATCTAAGATTATGGCTCGAATCACGCGCGGCTCCTCCGCGAGGGAGTCTGTCGTGGTGCCGGTCATCCTGTCCATCAATGTGGCGAGCGAATCCGAGATGGACTACTGTGCAAGGAGAGTCGGAAGCTGATACCGATCCCGGGAGGTGGAGCCTTGAGACATACAAGCATGATTCTGTCGGTCGTTCTCGCCGTTGCCGTGGGAGCCGTGCCGTTGCGAGCCGACGGACGAGCTGCCGAGGCGCAGTCTGCGATGCACGTTGCTGCAGCGGCTTCTCGGCCAGCGCCGTGCGATCTGAAGGGGAAGGTCCAGTTCGTCGACTCGTTCCCCGACTACAAGATCCAGATCGTCGACTCGTTCCCGGACATCAAGGTCCAGAAGGTGACGTCGTTCCCGGACAGTGCCGGCGAATGGCAGATCGTCGATTCGTTTCCGGACTTCAAGGTGCAGGTCGTGGACTCGTTTCCCGACCTGAAGGTGCAGTACGTGGATTCGTTCCCTGGGTGTCCGTAGTCTGAACATTGCGCGAAGCGCCCTGGAGTGCGGCGCGCAGCGCCGCTTGGATCGGTCCAAAGCGGCGCTTCACGCCGCACTCCAGAGCGCTTCGCGCAGTGCTCTGGAGCGATTCGGGTCAGGGCCGCTATGTGCCGGAGATCGGGACGACCTTGACCCGCGAGCCGCTGAAGGGACCCGAATCCACACCCTCGATCACCATCCCGTCGGGTGTGATGAAGTCCACCACCGAATCGGCCTCGAAACTGTCCCCATCGGCCGATAGCGTGATCGCGCAGCGGACTCGCACCCGCCCGGCGGGCTGCTTCGTCTCAGGGTCGAAGACGAACAGCTCGAACGTCAGCAGATAGTCGTTCTTCTTCCCGCTCCAGGCGCCGTGCGCCGGGCTTTCGGTCTGGGTCGTCAAGAGATCCGAAACCTCGGTGAACGTCCCGTCATCCGAAAACGTGTGGTAGGCATTGAAAGGCGCCAATCCGCCGTCGGAGGTCGGAATCGCCACGCGCCAGGATCCCGTCAAGCCGCGCGACTTCGCCGACGCCGAGCCTGCGGTGGTCCCGTTTCCATTGTCGCCCGGCGTTCCGCCGGGACGATCGTTGTCGTCGACCCGTCTCGACGATGCGACCGCTCCGTTTCCGAACATCGCACGCGCACCCCAGCCACCGCGCGCACCTGCATTTCCCGTGGACTGCGCACTGGCAATCCCGAACGAACCAAGGACGATCGCCGCAACGAGCAGCGAGTGAAGCACTTTCAGTCGGCACATATTCCCGTTCTCCTTACTTCCTGCAATTCGCGTTCTTGCGTTGTCGGACGACCTCAAGTCGTCCTCACACGAAAAGGCGACGCGGATTCGGGAAAAGGGTCACGGCCGCCCGAAAAAAGTTCGTTGCGTGCAGCGCTACGTGCCGGCGGTGCTACTATCGCCACAGACCGGGCCGACTTGCGACACGCGGCGAAACCGATGACGACGCCCTCTCCCAACGAGGTCACCGAGCTGCTTCTGGCGTGGGGCCATGGCGACGCGTCGGCGCTCGAGAGGCTCATGCCGCTCGTGTACGACGAGCTCAGGCGACTTGCTCACCGCTACATGGGCGGAGAACGCGAGAATCACGTGCTGCAGACCACGGCGCTCGTCAACGAAGCCTACCTTCGGCTCATCGATTCGAGCCGGGTGCAGTGGCAGAACCGCGCGCACTTCTTCGCCGTTTCGTCGCAGCTGATGCGGCGCGTGCTCGTCGACATCGCGCGGGCCCGCGATCGCGAGAAACGAGGAGGCGGCCGGATTCAGGTCTCGCTCAACGAGTCGATCGTCGGCGTGGACGAGCGACGCGCCGACCTGATCGCCCTCGACGATGCGTTGACCGCGCTGGCCGCGACCGACGAACGGGCGAGCCAGGTCGTCGAGATGCGTTTCTTCGGCGGGCTCGAGAATGACGAAGTCGCCGAGGCTCGGGTTTCCGTCGAGACCGTCAAGCGCGACTGGCGGTGGGCGCGTGCTCGGCTTCTGAAAGAGATTGGCGGCGAGGGCGAGAACCCGTGAGTCCGGATCGAAACCGACAGCTCAGGGATCTGTTCGACCGCGCCGTCGAGCTGGATGGGTCGGCGCGTGAGGCGCTGCTGGCAGAAACGCTCGAGGACGATGCCGAGCTCGGCCACGAGCTCAAGACGCTTCTGGACCTCGACGCCGCCGACGGGCAGTTTCTCGACCGGCCGGCGATTTCGGTTGCCGCCCGTGAGCTCGCGGGTGATGAATCGCGTGCGAGTCAGGCCCGGACGATTCCAGGGTACCGGATTCTCTCGAAACTCGGGGCCGGCGGAATGGGAGAGGTTTTTCTGGCGGAAGACGAGGCGCTCGGCCGGCGTGTCGCGCTCAAGCTGCTCCCGGAGAGTTTGACGGCGAGCGCCGACAGCCTCGCGCGCTTCAAGCGCGAAGCCCGCGCCGCTTCGGCGCTCAACCACCCGGGGATCATGACCGTTCACGAGATTGGTTCGGCCGAAGGCGTGCAGTTCATTGCGACGGAGTTCATAGAGGGAGAGACGTTGCGCGACCGGCTTGCCGCCGGCCCGATGACCGTTGCCGACGTCGTTCGCATCGGGACCGCTGCCGCGGAGGCGCTCGCGGTCGCGCACGAGGCCGGGATCGTCCATCGCGACGTCAAGCCCGAGAACATCATGGTTCGGCGCGATGGCTACGTGAAGGTGCTCGACTTTGGTCTGGCCAAGTCCGTCGAGCCGGCTTCGGGCGACGACGATCGAATCGCGTCGCTGTCGACGATTGCGACCGAGCCGGGACGGATGCTCGGGACCGTCGCGTACATGTCGCCGGAGCAGTTGCACGCGACGGGCGTGGACGAGCGGACCGACGTCTGGAGTCTTGGCGTGGTGCTGTACGAGCTCGTCACCGGAACCCGACCGTTTCGCGGACCGTCGGCAGCCGGCGTCATCAGCGCGATTCTCACGGCGGAAGTTCCACCGATCGAAGTTGACGGAGTACGGGTTTCGGAGGCGCTCGAGATCATCATCAGGAAATCGCTCGAAAGGGACACCGGACTGCGTTACCGGAACGCGCGGGAGGTGTGGGAGGCACTGAGGTCGCTCGGAGAGGATCTGGCGTTCGATGAGCGAGTCCGACTGAGGTCCGGAGACGCGGAGCCGGGAAGGGAAGTTCCTTCACTGGCGAGCGGAGCCGGCTCGGCTGCCGTTTCGACGGCATCAGCGCTTCGATTCGGATGGCAAGTGTGGGCCGTTGTCGCCGTCGTCTTCGCGACCGCTGCTTTCGGGATGGCTTACCGCTTCGGGGCCTTTGGCGCTTTCGGCGGCGCTCAGGCGGGTGACGAGATCCGCTCGATCGCAGTGTTGCCGTTCCTTCCCGTCGGCAACGAAGCTCGCGACGAAGCCTTCGAGCTTGGCATGGCCGACACGCTCATCACACGGCTCGGCAGCCTGCGTCAGCTCGACGTCCGGCCGATCAGTGCCGTGCGGACCTATACGCGGACGGATCGCGATCCGCTCGCCGCCGGCCGCGATCTGAAGGTGGCCGCCGTGCTCGACGGCACGCTGCAGCGATCGGGTGATCGCCTGCGGGTCAATCTCAGGTTGTTGCGGGTTGGCGACGGTGCGGTGTTGTGGGCAGCGGCTATCGACGAGGCGTCGGCGGACGTGTTCAAGGTGCAGGATTCGATCTCTGAGCGGGTCGTGCTCGCGCTTCGACTCGAATTGTCGGGGTGGGAGCAGCAGCAGCTCGCAAAGCGCGACACCGAGAGTTCCGAGGCCTACCAGAGTTATGTACGCGGACGTTACTTCCTCGATCGCCGGGGAACTGAATGGCGTCGCAAGAGCGTCGAGCAGTTCTCGAAGGCCGTGGAGCTCGATCCGGCCTACGCGCCGGCCTACGCTGGACTCTCCGATGCCTACGCGGAAATGGTCTACTGGGGCGACGAGCGCCCGCGCGACTACATGCCGAAGGCAAAAGCCGCGGCGGAAAGAGCGCTCGCTATCGACGACTCGCTCGCCGAGGCGCACACATCGCTCGGTGTCGTGTTCGACGATTTCGAGTGGAAGTTCAACGAGGCGGAACAGCAGTATCGGCGCGCGATCGAGCTCAATCCGAGTTACGCACTGGCGCATCAGCGATTGGGCCAGTTGCTCGCGGAGAAGGGTCGCTTCGACGAAGCGAAGGCCGAGAGCCGACTGGCGCTGGAGCTCGATCCGCTGTCCCTGAACGTCAACGTGTCGCTCGGGGCAGTGGAGTTCCTGTCCCGAGACTACGGGGCCGCGATCGAGCAGCTGAATCGAACGCTCGAGCTCGACCCGCAGTACGTCGAGGCGCGAGGACTGCTCGGCTGGATCTCGGTGCAGGAAGGCCGATACGACGAGGCCTTGCGACTCTGGATGTCCATGGCGCCGGACGACCATGCCGAGTCGTTGCGGGCTGCTTTCGCGAAGGGCGGCATTCGACGTTACTTCGAGAGAGATCTCGAGCTGGCGTTCGAAAGACAGCGCCGCGGCGAAGAGCTGGCGGTGTTCTCGGCAATGGAGCTGGCGTATCTCGGACGGAAAGACGAGGCGTTCGTGGTGCTCGAGCGGGCCTTCGAGGAGCGCAACAGCTGGCTGGGCGAATTGAACGTGGACCCGTCCTGGGATCCGCTCCGGTCCGATCCCCGCTTCGTCGACCTCGTCCGCCGCGTCGGATTGGGGTGAGGTCCTGACATCCGTGTGTCCGAGTCGTGCTCGACGTGTGTCAGTCCCGGGCGCGGTAGCGCTCGGGTCAGTCTCGGGATCCACGGGCAGCTGAAAGCCGGAGCGCCGTCGCCGCACCGTTTCGTCGTCGCCGGGCAGACCCGAGCGCTACCGCGCCCGGTACTGATGCGCGACGCTCGCGTGCCAGGCGGTTGATCCGGGATCGTGCCCGCCGCGTGTCAGTACCGGGCGCGGTAGCGCTCGGGTCCATCGAGCCAACCTGACAGTGTCACTGGAATCAGGCCACCTCGGCCTCGGGACGTGTGAGCAGGCGGACTCGGAGCCAGCGGTGGAGCGCACGGACCGCCGCCGCCGCCAGGAGCGCTGTCACGACAAGCGTCACAGCGGCCAGAACCGATGAAAGTGCATGAACGGCAAGCACGTACCGAAACTCCGTATGTAGCGCCGACTGCACGAGCAGGTAATAGGCGGGTACGGCAAGCACGGCCACGAGGGCGCGTCGTCGATATCCGAGAAGGAGGATGGCGGCGCCAGCGAGCACCAGCACGGGCCATCGCGAAGTCTGGAAGACGTTCCGCTGAATGGATCTGGCGACCCACCTCGGGCCGCGAGTCCATTGGCCGGGGGTCGGTCCAATGTCGTGGCCTGAAATCTGTCCCATATTCAGCGACAATCCGTTGTGTCGGACGCCGTTGTCAGCTCGAAATGAGAAGTCCAGACGTCGCGCGTTGACCGTCGCAATTGGCATCACAAGTTCTGTCAGAGCATCACGCTGGTCGCGATCCGCCTTTTGTCGACGACGCTTGTTCGCGTCGCCGTGCTCTCGAACCGGCAGTGAAGCAATGAGCGCGCCGGTGTCGTCCCGTACATCGAAAGCGCCGGAGCCGGAGACCGCTTCCACCGGCGCTCGGACGAGATAGTCGGTGCCTGGATTAACAGCCATGGACGCCAGGGATTGTGACTCGCCGTTCGAAAGCTGCACCGTATGCGACTGGATAGGGACGGATGGCGGCAACGGCTCAATCGGCGGAGCCGCTCGATCGTGCCCGTAAGGTGGATTCAGGCTGACCATCGGCGCGTGAGTCGTGTCGGCGGGCCAACCAAGTCGTGCGTCGTCGTTGCAGCGAAAACATCAACGCGGCACGACGGACCATTACGCCTGAGAACCAGACGGGATTCCGGATGACCACGGCCGCGGCGCGCCGAAACCGCTCGCGGTCGCGCTCGACGGCATCGGGGAACCACACCGCCTTGGCGTACTCTGGCCGGCCCGCCCACTCTGCATCGGCCTTTGCTATCTCGACGTCCGTCGACGGAATTCCGAATCGGCGATCGAGATCGAAGTCGCCGATGCCTTCGGCAAATGTGATGCCAGCTCCGAGCGACAAAGGAATGAAGCGGTCGAAGACGTACCAGTTCCGCAGCGTGACCGGTGCGATCATCGCGACCGTCGCCAGGACGAGAGCACACGCCGCTCGGCGACGCTGGCCGGCAGGGAAGAGCATCGGCACGGCGACAACGGCCAGGAATGGAGCGAGCAGGAACGCGTTGGAACGCAGCCAGCATGAGATCCCGATGAGCACTCCCGCCCCAATCGCCGATCGAATGGCCGGACGTGGATTCCAGACAAGGACGAGGACGGCAGCAAGCAGCGGGACGATGGCGACGGTGTCAGGCTGAAGCACGAGCGCATTCCAGGCGAGTTGAGGCGACAGCGCCGCGATCAGGCCGGACACGAAGGCGACAGATTGGTGAAAGAGCCGCGAGGCGATCAGGAAGAGCAGCACCGCCGAGAAGGAGTCCAGGACGATTTGTACGCCGCGGAGCACGGCCGACGAGTCGCCGAGCACCCCGAAAACGGCGGCGATGAGAATGGGATAGCCAGGAGGATGGACGAGGAGGCGCTCCTTTCCGCGGTCGTTCGACTCGTCGAGCAGGAGGGCGTGTACGGGATCGTCGAGGATGCGACGCCCGGCGTTCTGGTAGTGGCGAGGTTGCGTATAACTTACTTCGTGAGCCGCCTCGACCGAAGTGCGTTGATCCGCGAGGAGCAGCAACCGGGCACTGAGCGCGACCCCGAAAATCACCACGCACGCGAGGACCGTCGCTGTCACGGACGTCGGAACTGGCCGGCCTCCGACGAGACGCCTAAAGTTCGCGCGAATTGAACGGAAGCGGGAGCTGGTTTCGCGACGTCCTTGCGGACGGCCGACGTGCGGTGTTCTGAACACTTGGATCCTCCTTGCCAATTCCGGATCACCCCTCTGGCTGATCCGAAGCTGCAAGGACCCTTGCATCTGTTGCTTCCACGAGACTTCCGTTCGACTTCCGGCCGGCTTCGTTTCGACTTCCGTTTTGCTTCCGGTCGTTGACGGACCGGGTTTCGGGCGCGAGAATCGCCTGTCACGACGTTGATTCCTGCCATTGCCCGTTTCGGAGGGTCCCGATGTCCACGCCAGAAGCCGTTCGATCGAAAGCGACCATCCGGCTCCTGGGCCGGTTCGAGGTCGTGATCGATGGCACGCCGGTCGACGATTCGGCGTGGCGCGGGCGCAAGGCGCAGCAGCTCGTGAAGCTGCTCGCAGTGGCCGGCGGCCGATCGCTCCATCGCGAGCAGATTGCGGACGCGCTCTGGACCGATCTGGATGCCGACGCGGCCGACCGGCAGCTCCACAAGGCGATTCACGCCGCCCGGCGCGCACTCGAGCCCGATCTCGGAGCTGGCGCCGATTCCGCCTGGATCCTCACGCAGGATCGAACGGTGGCACTGTCCCCGACCGTCGCCATCGACGCCGACGAGGCCGAATCCGCGGCCGAAGCGGCACTCGTTTCGCGCAACGTCTCAGCGTGCGAAGCGGCGCTCGAACCGTTTCTCGGCCCGCTGCTGCCCGGCGACCTCTACGACGTCTGGTCCGAAGCGCGGCGCGCGCGACTGGCATCTCTCCACGGTCGACTGCTCGCGGCGGTCGCCGAAGGTTCGCTGTCGGCAGGCCGCCCCGAGCGCGCGGCCGATGCGGCGAATCGACTGGTCGCGATCGACGCCGCCGACGAACGCGCGCACCGGGTGCTCATGCAGGTCGCGTCGACGTCGGGAGACCGGTCGGCGGTCGTTCGCCAGTTCCGCACGTGCGAGGCGGCGCTTGACTCCGAACTCGGCGTCGAGCCGTCGGATGTGACCAGAGCGCTCTTCGAGGATCTGGTCGAGCGGTCGTCCGGCGCGGAAGGCGCGGCTTCCGCTGCGTCGTTCAATCCAGCCGCTTCGGTGACCAATGCCCCCGATCGCGTCGATCGGTCGGCTGCCACTACGACTTCCGGGCGTGAGCAACACGCCGGCGAAATCGATGCGGCTCCAGAATCAGGCTGGATGTCCGGCCGGCGACGCTTCATCGCGGCTATTGGCGCCACCCTTTGCGTCGCCTGTGCAGCTGTCGTCCTAGCCGTGCCGCAACTACGATCGGCGATCTGGGTAACACAGCCCGCCGGCCCGCATGTTGCCGCAGTAGCCGGCAGTCTTCCGACTGCGTTTGTCAGAGTCTCGCTGCCGTCATCGGACGCCGGATGGTCGGCGTTCACGAACTCGGAAGGTCGATTCGTTATCCGAGATGCTGGCGTGCGCGAGGGCGACACGGTGTCGCTCGTCGTCGAGAGTGGCGGATCCGAACGTCGGGAGATCGTCGTTCGGATACCGGCGGGCGATGAATCAGGAACGGCCGATCTCGGCTACGTCGACGCCGCTGCGATGACTCCGATAGACGGCGCTGTGCGCCATCTCGCTGAGCGCGTCGTTCCGTTCGATCGAGTGAATCTCGAATGGTATCGCGGAGTCGCTGCTGCCGTGACCGCCGGTCTGTCGACCGACCACGATCGTGTCAATGCGCTGAACGTGTTCGTGGCCCGTCGCTACTCACGGCCCCTGGACAACGATCCGACCGACACTCCGAGGAGGACGATCGAGGCCGGAACGTTGTTCAGCGGACCGCTGCCGATCGCGCTGGCGACGCTGACACAGGCGTCCGGGTATCCGACCCGGTTCGTGGCGCTGTCGGCTCCGCGACCGGTCGACATCGAGCACACGGTCGTCGAGGTTTTCTATGACGGCCGCTGGCATCTCTTCGATCCGGCGTTCGGAATGGCGGCGGTGAATGACCTCGGCGAGATCTCGAATCTCGAAGACCTCGTGCGCCATCCGTCGCTCATCGATCGGATGCCTTACGCCGAAGCCGTCCGGCCGGGCTGGCGGGGCGCCGAGATTCCGGCGCTGTTCCGATCCGGGGTGCATCGCGTATCGCTGCTCGGCAGCACCGGCCGCTAGGCATTGCGCGAAGCGCTTTGGAGTGCGGCGTGAAGCGCCGCTTTGCAATCCGCTTCCCGTCCGTCTCGACCTGAACCAAAGCGGCGATTCACGCCGCACTCCAAAGCGCTTCGCGCAAAGGCCTCGGGCCGCCGTAGCCTTTACCGTTCGGCGTGGAATCGGTGCAGGAACCGGTGGACGACGGGTGCGAACGTGATGCCCGTCGTCGCGACGACCGCCAGGCCGCTGTAGAGCGCATAAAAACCCGCGAACAACTTGCCGCCCGTCGTCTGCGGCTGGGCAAGCGGTCCCATTCCGGAGAGGATCATCGAGGCGTTGGCGAACGCGTCGATCCAGGTCATGGACTCGAACGCGTGGTATCCCCACATGCCGACCGCGAGCGATACGACGGTAATCCCGAGACCTATCGACGTGGACACGACCAGTCGACGAATGAATGTGTCTCCGGGAACGACCCGTTCCGATTTATGTTCAAACTCAAGCATTCTCGGTAGATACCACAGTCCAGTTGCAGCACTGAGGCATATTCGGCATGCAAGCGCCCCGCGGGACGGTTGAGCTACAATGCGGCCACGGTGCGACTCCGATCGAAACTGCTGGTTGCGTCGGGATTGTTCGCGGCCTGCCTCGCGGCACTCTCCGCGACGACGGCCGTGGCGTGCTCGTGCGGGATCACGCCGCCGGTAGGAGCCTTTCGGGATTCCCCTGCAGTGTTTGTGGGAACGTTGACGGCGATACGCGAGACCGTCGTTGCTAAGGTCAACTCTCCCAGGTGGACTGAGGGAGACAGTCCGTGGGAGGTGAACGATCATGCGATCCTCGTTCTCACGTTTCGCATCGACGAGTCGCTAAAGGGACCGTCGGCAGGCACCGTCGAGGTCGTCACGGACTCGTCCGATACCTCCTGCTATGCAGGCTTCGAGAAGGGCCGCCGGTATCTGATCTACACGCAGACGTGGACCAAGGTTCCGGATCCGGGCAGCGGTGACGAGCCGATGCCGACATCGATCCTCGAGCGTGTCCAGGCAACGAACAAACTGCTTCCCGATCTGGCAACGGGCCTGTGTACGAGATCGGGCCCGCTCGACGCGCGTCAGGACGAGCTCGAGATCATTCGTTCTCTCAAGGATGGACGAATCGAAACTCGGATCTACGGTGCCGTTCGCCGCAGGGAATGGAATTTCGAAACGGGTTACCATGGGATGAAGGATGCCGGCCCGATGGGCGGCGTTCTCGTCACTGCTACGGGGCCTGGCGGCCGCTTCGAGACTACGACTGACGGCGAGGGGCGTTATCGATTCGCGAACCTTGCCAGCGGCGAATACTCGATCGTCCCGGTGTTCACAAAAGTCTATTCGCCGTCGCCTTCCACCCGGGTCGACGTAACGCCGGAGTCAGGGGGAGGGAGCGCATATTTCTGGACGTCGACGAATGGTCGAATCGCGGGTCGCCTCTTCGAAAGCGGCAAGTATGTGGCCAGTGAGGTCGATCTCACGCTACTCGCGCTCGGGCCCGACCGCAGTCCAACCGGGGTCGGTCTCGATCACATTCGGCACCCCGGCGGCGCGTTCGTTTTCGAACGGATTCCTCCGGGTCGTTATGTCATCGGGATCAACAGATGGAGTTGGAGAGGCAAGTCTCCGTATCCTCCGACCTACCATCCAGGAGTCGAGGACGTTGAGCAGGCTGCTGTCATCGAACTTGCTGCCGGTCAGGAGATCACGGTCGACGTCTCGCTACCGGCTCGTCTTTCCGAGTTGACCGTTACCGGCGTTGTCGTCTGGACGGACGGGACGCCCGGTACCGGTGCTTACGTCGAGTTGATCGACGCGGCGATGCCAGGCATCGACACGGAACTCACAGCGATTTCCGACGCGGAGGGCCGCTTTTCGATTCGTGCCTTTCGGGATCGGTCGTATTCAGCGCGTGCAACCGCAAACGGTGGACATGGCACGAGGTCGCACGATGTGCCGATTACGTCGTCAGGACCGGCGCGCATCGTGATCGAGCGCCCGCCGCCTGCGCCGGATCGGGACCGCGAGCGGTAGTCGCGCGATGATCGACGATCCCAAGTCGAACAACGCCGACGAGACAGAGCGCGTCGGGGACATCACCGAGACGCCCGAAGGCGCCTATCCGATGCCGCCCGAGGCACGTGCAGCCCGCGCGGCGAGCGCGCACCGAATGGCGCCGGGTACGGTGATCGACGGGAAATACCGAGTCGACGGGTTCCTCGGGGAGGGCGGCATGGGTTCCGTCCTGCGGGCCACTCAGCTTGCTCTCCGGCGACCCGTCGCAATCAAGGTGATGCGACGCGACAAGTCGCTTGCATCGAACGCGGTCGAGCGCTTCCGCCGAGAAGCCATCGCCCTCGCGAGACTCAAGCATCCGCAGATCGTCACCATTCACGACATCACCGATTCGCCGGACGTCGGCACATACATCGTGATGGAACTCGTCGAGGGCGATTCGCTGCAGACGGTCATCTCGCACCAAGGTCGGCTCGAGCCGGCGCGGGCTGTGGCGATCATTCGTCAGGCTTGCGACGCCATCGAGGCGGCGCATCAGGCTGGGGTGCTCCACCGCGACATCAAGCCGGCCAACATCGTCCTCGAGTCCGTCGGCGAGCGCGAGATCGCCAAAGTGCTCGATTTTGGAATAGCCGACCTGCGTGGCGACGACAACGCGTCGTCGCTATTTCCCGAGGGAATCGTCGGCACGCCGCACTATATGGCGCCGGAGCAGGCCGAAGGACTCCCGGCCGATGCGCGGACCGACGTCTACGCGCTCGGGTGCACGCTCTACGCGATGGTCGTCGGCGCGCCGCCGTTCGCCGATTCGGCCGGCGGCGTGACCGATGTTCTCTTCTGCCAGAGAAACGTGGTGCCGGTACGTCCAGCGGACCGCGTGCCGGGAATGCTCCCGGCGCTCGAGTCGGCCATTCTCAAGGCGCTCGCCAAACGTCCCGATGACCGCTTCCAGAGCGCGGCGGCATTCTCTGACGCACTTGCGTCACTGGCGACGCCAACGAACCTGCCACGGCCTATCACGGCTTTCGTCGGTCGCGACGCCGTCGTCGCGGGCACCGTTGCCACTGTCGAGACGGCGCGACTCGTCACGCTGTTCGGTCCAGGGGGGATCGGCAAGACCCGATTGGCAATCGAAGTCGCCAGTCGACTGGGTGAGCGATTTCCCGACGGAATCTGGATGGCGCAGCTCGAATCGGTTCGCGACGCGGCGATGGTGCCCCTCGAGGTCGCGCGCTCCGCGGGTGTCCGTGAACGATCCGAACACCACCCGATTTCGTGGCTTCGCGAGGCACTCGCGAATCGCCGGGTTCTGCTCATCGTCGACAACTGCGAACACGTGCTCGAGGCGGTGGCGAGCCTTGCCTTGGAACTACTCGAATCGACGCCCGGTGTCCACATGCTCGTCACGAGTCGTGAAGCGCTCGGCGTTCGGGGTGAGTCGGTCGTCGCCGTGCCCGTCCTCGAGCTTCCGGTCGCGACCGACCAGTTGCAGCTCGAGGATCTCGGGCGCATCGAGTCCGTTCGCCTGTTCGTTGAACGGGCGCGTCAGTGCCGTCCGGACTTCCAGCTCACGACCGAAAATCGCGACACCGTCGTCGACCTGTGCCGCAGTCTCGATGGCCTGCCGCTCGCCATCGAGCTCGCTGCGGCGCGAGTGCGGTCGTTGAACACAAGACAGATTCGCGACCGGCTGTCGGACAGGTTCCGGTTGCTGGGCTCCGCGAAGGGCTCCGGACGGCAGAGCACGCTCGAGGCCGCCATCGACTGGAGCTACGACCTGCTGACGCCCGACGAGCGAGCGTTGTTTCGCCGAGTGTCCGTGTTCGAGGGAGGATGGACGCTCGACGCGGCGGAGGCTCTCGCTTCGGCGGCCGGGATGTCGGCCTGGGACGTCCTCGACCTACTCGACCGGCTCGTAGACAAGTCGCTCGTGATCGTCGAGAGCCATGGCGAAGCGTCGCGCTACGGAATGCTCGAGTCCATTCGACACTACGGCCGTCGTCAACTCGAAGCCGCGCTCGAGTCCGAGAGATGGCTCGCATGGCATGGCGACTGGGCCACTGGGCTGGCGGAGCGAGCCGAGCTCGCTTTGCTCGGGCCCGAATCGCGCGTCTGGCTCGACCGGCTCGAGGCCGACCACGACAACATGCGGGCGGCCTTGGGCCGTTTTCGCGAACTTGGTGATGCGGCGGCGCTCCTGAGGCTCGCAACGTCGCTTGGAGTCTTCTGGCGGGTTCACGGGTATTTCTCGGAGGGCCGCGCGTGGCTCGGGGACGCGCTCGTGCGGGCGAGAGGACTCGCCGACGCCCCTCGCGCGCGGGCGCTGAACGCACTTGGAGTGCTCGCCTACTACCAGGGCGACATCCGCGAGGCCCGCACACACCTCGAGGCAAGCGTCGCGCTGCACCGCACGTCCGACGACCGCGCGTCTCTCGGCCGGATGCTCTTCAATCTCGGCGCCATCACGAACGGACTGGGCGAATACGAACGGGCAACGGAGCTGTATCGCAAGAGCCTCGAGATCTTCGAAGCGACGGACTTGCCTACCGGTGTTGCTCGGGCGATCAACGGACTCGGGCTCGTGGCCATGGACTGCGGTCGCCTCGACGACGCCAGCAGGCTGTTCGAGCGGTCGATCGCGGTCTCGAGGGAGGCGCGCGATCTGCGGAGTGTGGCCGGCACGCTGCTGAACCTTGGAACGGTGGCCAGACGGTCTGGTGACGGCGACCGAGCCGAGCGATTGACCGACGAGAGTCTGCAGCTCGCGCGAGACCTCGACGACCGGCAGCTCATCGCGAACGCGGTACACGGACTGGCGTGCGTGTTCCTCGACCGTGGCGACGCGAGTCGGGCTCGGGCGCGGTTTCGCGATGCGATGACCATGAGCGAGCAGCTCGACGCGGCTGATGGCGTTGCGCAGGGACTCGAGGGCCTGGCAGGAGTCGCGCTTCTAGGCGGCGAACCTACGAGGGCGCTCCAGCTTATTGGGGCCGCCGACGCGGTCCGCGAGGCCAAGGGCATCGTCGTGCATCCCGTGGAGCGCGCGGAGCTCGACAGGCTACAGTTGATAGCGACCGGGCAATCGGGAGAGGCCGCGGCATCGGCGGCGATCGACGCCGGCCGGCGACTTGCGCCTGCCGCCGCGCGAGACCTCGCGCTCGCACGCGGGACCGGCGCCGTCGAAGCCCTGTCGCCCGCTGACGCCGGCTGACGGCCACACCGGGCGGCTGGTACACTTCGCGTTCGCTTGTGAACGGGATGCGACGCGACTATTTTCCACAACTCGATGGCACGGCGGGACGACGGGCCACGGCCGGGGTGTGCTCGTGAGCTCGACCAACACCGGCCGATCGGATGAGTTGCTCGGGCGGCTCAACCCGCAGCAGCAGGAGGCCGTTCGACACACGGACGGTCCGCTTCTCATCATCGCGGGCGCCGGATCGGGCAAGACACGGGTCATCACGCACCGTATCGCCTATCTCGTCGACATCGTGGGCGTGCGCGCCGAGAACATCCTGGCCGTGACGTTCACGAACAAGGCGGCGCAGGAAATGCGGACACGTGTTGATGCACTCCTTGCCGGCGAAATGCGCACCGGACGCCCTCTCGTGTCGACGTTCCACAGCCTGTGCGTCCGAATCCTGCGCAGAGACGTCGAGCGGCTCGGAGAAGGATTCACGCGCAATTTCACGATTTACGACGCTGACGATTCGGCACGGGTCGTGAAGGGGTGCATGTCGGACCTGCACGTCGACGAGAAAGTCCTGCCCGTCAGGGCGGCGCACTCGGCGATCAGCAGCGCGAAGAACCGGGGCATCGCCGCGACAGAATACGCCGCGCAGGCCGGCGGTGGGTTTGGTCCCGGCGCAGAACAGCGCCGCGAGGCGATCGCGCGCGTGTACGCCATGTACGAGACGCGCAAGCGCGCGGCGAACGCGCTCGACTTCGACGATCTGCTGCTCTGCGCGGTCAGGCTCCTGCGGCGAGACAAGGAAACACGAGAGCACTACAACAACCGGTTCCGGTACGTGATGATCGACGAGTACCAGGATACGAATCAGCCGCAGCTTTCGCTGATTCGACTTCTCACCGAGCGAACGCAGAACCTGTGCGTCGTCGGCGATGACGATCAGGGGATCTACGCGTGGCGCGGCGCCGACATCGCGAACATTCTCGGATTCGAAAAGCACTATCCGGGCGCGAGCATCGTCCGGCTCGAGCAGAACTACCGCTCGACACAGAACATCCTCGATGCAGCGGGCGCGGTCATCAAGAACAATCGCGCGCGCAAGGGCAAGAAGCTCTGGACCGAGCATTCGGCGGGCGACAAGGTCGGGTACTACCAGGCAGTCGACGGCGACGACGAGGCTCGCTGGGTCGCGGCGAGAGCGAGCGACGCGCTTGCGAGCGATCCACAGGGCCGAGTGGCCGTTCTGTACCGGATGAACGCGCAATCGCGACTCTTCGAGGAATCGTGCCGTCGCGCCGGGCTGCGCTACAACATCGTCGGCGGGTTCTCGTTCTACGACCGCGCCGAGATCAAGGACACCGTCGCGTACCTCAAGCTCGCGCTCAATCACGATGACGTCGTGGCGTTTGCCCGGGTCGTGAACACGCCGAGGCGTGGCATCGGCAAGACGACGCTCGACGCCATCGACCGGCAGATGAAGGAAGGCGAGGCGGGTCTCTGGGAGACGCTCGCCACAATGATCGAGCGGCGTCTGCTGCCGCAGCGGGCGGCGCAGGCGCTTGCCGGGTTCGTCGCGACGATCGAGGGACTAACTCGAAAGGCCGATGAGTTGTCGGTCTCAGAGGTCGTGCACGCGGCCATCGTCGACTCGGGGATCGAGGCGTCGCTCATCCAGGAGTCAACCGAGGAGGCGGAGGGACGGCTTCTGAACCTCGAGGAGCTCGTGAACGCGGCGGCCGAATCCGAAGAGCAGGACGAGACGTTGCGCGACTTCATCGACCACGCGGCTCTTGCGTCCGACACGGACCAGTACGACGAGAAGGCGCAGGTCACGCTGATGACCATGCACTCGGCAAAGGGCCTGGAGTTTCCCGTCGTATTCATCGTCGGATTCGAGGACGGCCTTTGTCCGCACGCCAGGTCGCAGGACGACGCTTCGCAGATGGAGGAGGAACGCCGACTCGTCTACGTAGCTATCACCCGCGCCGAGCAGCGGCTCTACGTAACGCACGCGATGCGTCGCCGACTCTATGGCAACGAAGTGCCGGCCGTGCCGTCGCCGTTCCTCAACGAGCTGCCGATCGAGTTGATGAAGGACCAGTCGCTCGGCTCGAGCTGGCTGAGCTTCGCTGGCAGTCCGTCGACGCGTCACAACCGCGACGCCGTGGCGGCGCTGAGCCGCGATCGAACAGAGCCTCCGAAGCGCACCTCGAACTACGACGGAAAGACGTTCAACAGCGCGGATTCGATCAAGGCGTTTTTTGCGAAGCGTGACGGAGGTGCGGCAGCGGGGTCCGCATCCGAGGGCGCAACGGCGCCTGCTCGACCGCCAGTGGCCGGAGGCGGCCCGCGCCCGTCTGCTCCATCGCCGTCGCGGCGTGAAGCGCCGCCGTCCGGGCCAGCCGGTTATCCGCCCGGAACGCGGGTGAAGCACGCGAAGTACGGGATCGGGTTGCTGTTGCGACGCGAGGGAACCGGAGATGACGCAAAGCTGACGGTTTCGTTCCCGGGATACGGTGCGAAGAAGTTCGTCGCGAAGTTTGCGCAGCTCGAGAAGGTGTAGTCGGTCTTTGCGACTCAGTGTCTCTGTGCCTCCGTGTGCGAAGCTCTTGACCTCAGAGCTACGCACACAGAGGCACGGAGACGCGAAGGCACCGAGACGATCGATTCCTCGCTCACTGGCTATCACGAAATCCTATAGACTATCGCGAATGAATAGTTCGGCCCAATTTGCTGCCGTGCTACGTTCGAACACGGTTTACCAGCGAATCACGAGGGAGGGGTGTCCATGAGCTACATACCGGCTTCCGACAAGGCCAAGATCACGGCGCCGGCCCTGCAGGCGCGCAAGGGCGGCGAGCCCATCGTGGCGCTCACGGCGTACGACTACCCGTCGGCGCGCCTCGTGGACGAGGCCGGCGTGGACCTCCTGCTCGTCGGCGACAGCGTCGCCAACGTAATGCTCGGCTACGAGTCGACGATCCCGGTGACGCTCGACGAGATGCTTCTGGTGTCGCGCGCCGTCCGTCGAGCCGTCTCGACGGCACTCGTCGTCGGCGACCTTCCGTTCGGCACGTACCACGAGAGTGTGGAGCAGGCTATTCGCTCCTCCATCCGCTTCGTGAAGGAGGGAGGCGTCGAGGCCGTGAAACTCGAGGGAGGCCGCAAGCGCGCCGCGATCGTTCGCGCCATCGTGGACGCCGAGATCCCCGTCCTCGGTCACATCGGACTGACGCCGCAATCAGTGCACCGGCTCGGCGGCTATCGGGTTCAGGGCAAGACGATCGATGCCGCGCGGGCGCTCATCGACGACGCGCTCGCTCTCGAGGAGGCAGGCGCGTTCGCCGTCGTCCTCGAGGCCGTCCCCGCCGAGATCGCGCGTCTCGTGACGAAGCGCCTTGCGATTCCGACCATCGGCATTGGAGCGGGTCCATACTGCGACGGGCAGATTCTCGTGTACACGGACCTCATCGGACTGTCGTTCGGGCATACGCCGAAGTTCGTTCGGCAGTACGCCGACGCGAAGTCGCTCATTGCCGGCGCCATCGGCCGCTACGCCGCCGACGTGCGTTCGCGTGCGTTCCCGAATGAGGCCGAAAGCTACGCCGTCGCCGAGGGCGTGTCGGACCGGCTTCTCGAAATCGACGGAGAGGACGTGAATGCCTCGGTCGACGAGCGGACCGCTTAGGAGCCGGCGATGGAGATCATCAAGCGCACACCGCAGATGAAGGCGCTCGCAGCGCGCCTTCGCGAGGAGGGACATCGCATCGGCTTCGTGCCGACGATGGGCGCGCTCCACGCTGGCCACATGAGCCTGATGCAGCGCGCACGGCAGATGAGTGACATCGTCGTCGTCTCGATCTTCATCAACCCGATTCAGTTCGGGCCGAGCGAGGACCTCGATCGTTATCCGCGGGACCTCGCGCACGATGCCGAGATATGCATGTCACGCGGCGTCGACTACATCTTCGCGCCGCTCATCGACGAGGTGTACCCGGAGAATTTCTCGAGCTACGTCATCGTCGAGGGACTTTCGGATCGACTGTGCGGCGCGAGCCGGGAAGGACACTTCCGCGGCGTGACGACGGTCGTGTCGAAGCTCTTCAACGTCGTGAAGCCGCACTTCGCATTTTTCGGACGCAAGGACGCGCAGCAGTCAGTGATCATCAAGCGCATGGTGGCCGATCTCTGCATGGATCCCGAGATCGTGGTCTGTCCCATCGTTCGTGACGAGGACGGACTCGCGTTGTCGTCACGAAACGTCTACCTCTCGGCCGAGGAACGGCAGGCTGCGACGGTGCTGCACCGTTCGCTCGAGAAGGTCCAGGTTCTTTTCGGCGCAGGCACGCGGGAGGCCGCGGTGCTGCAAGCGGCGATGGAGGAGCTCATCGCGACCGAACCGCTCGTGCGGATCGACTACATCGAGATCGTGGATACCCGCGATCTCGAACCCGTCCAGGCGATCGAGGACGGCCGTCCGGTACTCATTGCCGTCGCCGCGTTCGTCGGGAAGACGCGGCTTATCGACAATGTCGTTCTCAACGGGGAGATCTGAGGGAACTGTGGAGCGCATACTTCTCAAATCGAAACTGCATCGCGCGGAAGTCACGGATGCGGACCTGCATTACGAGGGATCGGTGACGATCGACGCGGACCTGATGGTGGCTGCGGACTTCGTCGAGCACGAGCAGGTCCAGATCTACAACGTCACCAACGGAAACCGGTTCACGACGTACACGCTGCGCGGGCCGCGCGGTTCCGGGTGCATCAAGGTGAATGGTGCCGCCGCTCATCTCGTGACGAAGGGCGATCTCGTCATCATCGCATCCTATGCGAACTATCACGAGTCGGAGATCGACGGCCACGTGCCGACCGTCGTCCTGCTCGGAGAAGAGAACCGGATCAAGCAGTTGGTGACAGAGTAGATCAGACACCCTGACTCTTGCGCGAAGCGCCTTGGAGTGCGGCGCGTAGCGCCGCTCTGGATCGACATCCAAAGCGGCGCTACGCGCCGCACTCCAAGGCGCTTCGCGCAAGAGTTGAGGCCGTCGAGGCCGTCAGTGTTCCCGCTGACCGGGACGCGGGTTCAAGTACCGCTCGACGATCTGTCGTACCGTTTTGTCCGGATCGTCGACGGCCATCGTCGTGAGCCGCTCGTGAGATCGCGGGTCGCCGATCCGGCACAGGGCACGCGCCGCGGATCGACGCAGGAGGGGATCCGCCGCGTCCAGGGCCGCGATGAGCGCCTCGACCGATCCGCGATCCTTGATTGAGCCGAGCGACACGGCAGCGTAGCTACGAACGAACGTCGCTTCGCCGGATCGTTGAAGCAACGCCACCAGGGGCGCGACGGCGCGCGGATCGCGCAACTTCCCAAACGCCGCCGCCGCAGCACGTCGAACCGAAACTTCCGGATCGTCAAGCAGCGCAACCATCGCCGGGAACGCCTCTCCATCGCCGCATTCCCCGAGCGCCACGACCGCCCGGGCCCGGCGCCAGGGGCTTGCATCGCGAGTGGCGGCGACAAGCCGTTCGACAGGCGGCGGAACGAGTCGGCCGAGCGCTGTCGAAGCCGCAGTGCCCGCATTGAAGGGATCCTCGATCGCCTGAATCAGCGAATCGGTCGCTGCCGGATCGCCGATGCGACCGAGTGCGACGGCGGCCGCGGCACGAGCTGTGTGCTCCGGGTGCGACTCGTCATCCTCCTCGGCTGGACGCCCCAAAAGCGCGCAGAGCGCGGCGACGGCCTCCTTCGCCTCAGCCTCTCCGAGCGCGCGAGCAGCATCCCGTCTCACGTAAGGATCCTCGTCAGCGAGTTGTCGAATCAATTCGGCAGTCGTCGGCTCCATCACAGCGGATGATACGGAAAGGCCCGGCCTTCGGCCAGCAGCACGCAACTTCAGATCCTCCTGACTCGATCATGGGGCAGTCGTCTCGACACCGGCGCCGCGAGATGGACGCTCAGGAGGTCAACCATGCTAAACCCCATTCAAGCCGGCGGAAGCGGAGCGCCGCCGCCGGAGGCCGGGACGTCCGTCCACATCGCGCGACTCGGCGACACGGTCGAGTCGCTGCTCGAACGATTCGGTCTTACCGACGAGTCGTCGCGTCGCGCGTTCCTCGACGCGAATCCACGCCTTGCGGGCGGCGGACTCGTTCCACCTGGATTCGTCATACGGATACCGGCAACCGCGCAGCCAGGGATCGACAACTCGGCCATTTCGACGGCGTCCATCGAAACGACGTGGACGAAGGGCTTTGGTCGAGCGATCGCGGGACAGAACGTCTACAACGAGGAAGTTCGCGCCGCAGTACGCCGATGGCCCGATGCGGACCCGCTTATTCTCAAGTCCATCCTCGCGCAGGAAACCGGGTTCGACCGCCGGGTCTTTGCGGCCAATCCGTACGGTTACGCGGGAATCGCCCAGCTCGGTCTCGCCGAAGCGCGCGAGGCCGGTCTGCGGACCGGGGCATCACGAAACCGTCGCGGCAGCAACCCGCCGGCGTACGACCGGACCCGCGACGAGCGTTTCGATCCGGCAAAGGCCATCCCGGCAGCTGCCGTCGTACTTCGGAACAAGGAGCTCGCCTTGCAGTCAGGAGTGACGCTGCGCTCGGGTCTGAAACTCCCAGGCTACGAACTGTACGGCCAGCCCGGAGGAGACGAGCGCTGGCGGTTCGCCGCCGCCGCGTACAACGGCGGTCAGGGCACGATCCTTCGCGCGATGCGCCACGCCTATGGTGATTCTCCACCGGCTGCGGTTCGTTGGGCCGACCTCGTCAAGTCTCCGACGGGCGATGTGCGCCAGAGCCCGCTCTGGCTGGCGATCGCCGAGGCAGGCATGAACCCGCGGGTGAAATTCGCCGAGATCTCACAATACGCGGAGAACGTAGTGGCACGAGCGCGCCAACCGTGATCTGGAAATGTGAACGGGCCCGCCGAGATTTCTCGGGCGGGCCCGTTCTCTGACAACACTACGACCTGCGACTATCGCGGCCAGTTGCCCCTGTCGACGACGGTGGCAGTGCCATTGTCCATGACCATGACTTCGTCACGCATCGCGGTCCATCGGCGGACGATCGGCTCGGCGCGACCGGCGCGGGTGCGCTCGGCGGCTCGATCCACGGCACGTGCCTGCTGAAGGACTATGTCGGTCGCACCGGCAAGTCCCTGCGGGTCATCCGTCGTCCGGATGAGCTGCGTGTACAGCTTGGAAGCCGACGCGAGCGAATTGAGCGCGAACAGAAGCTCGATCTCATTCTCGCGATAGTTCCTCGCCGTGAACGTAACGGCTCCGGTGAAGCGGTTGTAGCGGACGCCGAGAATGCGGGCGTAGTCTGACAGCAGCGTATTCACCTGCCGTTCGATGTTTGCCGCCTCGACCGCCGTGATCGTGCCAGCGCCAATAGAGTTCGAGCGGATGACGACGTCGTTTCCAAGACTGTGGACGACGATGTCAGAAAGTCCGCGCCACTCATCCTGCGTGAACGTGACGACGAGCTCGTTCATCCCGCGGACATATCCCTGGCGAGTGCCGTTGACGTAGATGTGCATCGTAGCGCCGCGGCGCTGATGCGTTTCATTGAGACGGAACGTGTTGTTGGTCTGCGCGACGATGCGGACAATCATCTGTCCGGCTCGCGTCGATGCCGTGGCACTGAGGATTCGAACGTTGGACGTCTCAGGCTCGACTTCACCATAGAACTCGTTGTCGAGCACCAGTGTACGGTTAAGCATGAAGTTCAGCTCTGTCCCGCGACGAAGGTTGTCGACGACAGTCATCCGCTCGCCATTCGGCGTCATCAGGTCGCCGTCCACGGCAATCGAAGCGCCCGTCGGAGACGTGAGATTGTCGAGCTGGATCGTGACGCCGCTCGTCGTTCCCCAGGCCTTCGCAGCATTGATCTCGCGGACGCGTCCCGTCAGTGTCGTGCCGGCAGGAATAACGGCTGTGTTCGATACGAGTACAGCCGAAGTGACCGTGGCACGTACAGCGTCGCCCTGACGCGCCGAACTCGATTCGATCGCCGTGTCCATACGAACGGTGAAGCTCGTCCCTGACGGGATCGAAACTCGACCGCCATTCTGGGCCGAGGACGAAGGCGCCACGAAGCCAAGCGCCAGCGCCAGCCCCACTGCCAGGACGGCTCCGCGCCGCGCAAAGCTGTGTGTTGAGATTGTTCTATTCATGATCGTGTCACCTCCGAAAGTTTCCGGGCACGCTCGATGTCTGATCGAATCGCGCCGCTCGATTGTTCCACTGCGAACGGCGTGCCAAAGCCGGAATTGTTCCAAAAACTTGAAAAAGGGTGGAAAATCCCTGATTAGTCCGGTACCGGTTGATCGCCGTGAATAAGGCTCGCCACCCCATATCGTCGATGGACTGCACGCATGCGGCCCTCAACGGCATCCGGCGGACCGAGATCGGTTACGTCTTCTCGGCGGACTAAGCGACGCCGGAAGCGACTCCAAAGGCGCGCAATTCGTCGGTCAGATCGACGGGCGCTCCGGTTCGCAGCGCATCGAGCACCGCAAAGCTCGTCAAGGTCGTCGCTATCTGTGACTCGAGCGATATCGGTGACGGGCCGCCCGTACGAACCGCCTCGATGAAAGATGCAATTTCGGAAGCGTGTCCCTTGTCCTGGGCTCCGCCCTTGAGCTTCTCCTCGCGTCCGTCTCGAAACACCGAACCGCTCTTGAAGTCGTCGAGGATAGCAGCTGAACCGTCCGCAAATACCTCGCACCGCTCCTTGGCGAGCCGCTTGTCTCCTAGTGCGACATAGAGAATCGAGCCAACTGATCCGTCTGACATCTCGAGCGTGATCGCGAGAGTGTCGGCGTCCGTCTCACGCGCGTTGCCCGACCGGACCGCCGACGCACTGACTCGAACCGGAGTCGCACCAGTCATGAATTGAACGAAGTCGACGAAGTGGCAGCCCTCGCCGATCATGCGGCCACCGCCTTCGACCGGATCCTGTGTCCAGTGCTCACGCGGAACGAATCCCGCATTCACCCGGAAACTCACCATCATCGGACCAACGCGCTTCGCAAATCTGTGGTGTATCTGGCGGGCGAGCGGAGCAAATCGGCGATTGAATCCAGTGAGCAGTTGGCGTCCGCTGAGCCTGGCCGCGTCCGCGACCTCGCGCAGCCCGTCGCGATCGAGGGCCAGAGGTTTCTCCACGAAGACGGCCTTTCCGGCGCCGAGCGCTCGAGCGGCGAGCGAATGATGCAGATTGTGGCGCGTAGCAACGAACACACACGAGGTCGAATCGTCGTCGAGAATCTGGTCGATGCCCGACGCCGTGAATGCAAAGTCGAACTTGTCGGCCACTCCGCGAGCCGTCAAACCAGTGGACGTTGCCACGCCTGTGAGTCGAACGTTGGCGAGGCGCTTGAGCGGGGGAAGAAGGCTCGCCGTCGCAAAATTGCCGGCCCCGACGAACGCAACGCCAACATCGCCGGCATGCGGCGCGCGAGTCGCAGCCGAGTGGTCGATGCGTTCCTCGAGCTCGGGCTCACCCGAATATTCGAGCAGAATGCCGCACGGCGAATCGCCGGACTTTCCAAGAACGACGTCGTACGCCGCAATGGCGTCGGCAAGAGCGAAGCGATGCGTCGTGAGGTGCGCCATCGTGATGCGCTTCGCCGCGAGAAGCTCGATGAACGACGACATGTTGCGGCCTTCGGTCCAGCGAACGTAGCTGATCGGATAATCGATCCCTCGTTCTTCATAGGAGGGATCGTAGCGACCCGGCCCGTACGAACGAGACATCCGGACGTCGAGTTCCTTCTCGTAGTAGGGCGAGCGCGGCACATCCATCGGAACGAGGCCCACAACCACGACACGCGCACGCAGTCGCGCGATTCGGCCCGCCAGCTCGATGGGATCGTTCGATTTCGCGCTCGCGGTGATGATGACCGCATCCGCGCCAACTCCACCCGTAAACGCGTCGATTCGACGTTCGACATCGTCCTTGCGATGGAGCGCCAGTTCGGCTCCGGACACCGATGCCCGTTCGACGGTCTGTGGATCCAGGTCGATTCCGACCACGCGACAGCCTGAAGCGTGAAGCAATTGCACCGTGATCTGTCCGATGAGCCCGAGACCAATCACCACGACCGTTTCGCCGAGCCGGGAATCGGCCTGACGAACGCCCTGCATTGCGATCGCACCAATCGTCGTGTAGGCCGCGTCATCGACCGACACTCCATCGGGAAGGGGCGTGCAGAGGTTGCGCGGAACGAAGATGATCTCTGCGTGATTCGCGTATGTCGCTCCGGCACACGCGACGCGATCGCCGACGCGAAGGTCCTTCACGCCTTCGCCGACGGCCGCAACGACACCGGCAGCGCTGTAACCGAAAGGCTTGAGCGACTCGAGCCGCGTCCTGACCTTGAGCACGGTCGCGCCCAGGCCTTCCTTTCGGATGTTGTCGATGACCTGCTTGACGAGATCAGGTCTCTGCCTCGCCTTGCCGAGCATGGAGCTCTGGCCGACTGAGACCGTCCCCCGTTCGGTGCCTGCACTGATGAGCGAACGCGATGTACGCACGAGAACGCCGCCTGGCTTGCAGGCCGGCGGAGGAACGTCGCCGACGCTCACCTCTCCCGACTTGAAGTTCTGGAAAACCTGCTTCATCGGGCCAGGGACCGGATTCGGGGCATCGAGAGGATCACGATCCTACGAACCCGGCACGTATTTGGCGCGATGATCGTGACGAAACGCCTGCAGAACCTTGTGCACCTGTCGCGGCTTCAGCGTGCCACCGAGCGTCTCGGCAATGGTCTGGTGAAGGCCCTTGTCCGGCGGAGACGTCGCCTCGAGATAATTCATGTAGAGACGGACGATCTCTTTTCGCTGATCCGGATCCGGGTCCGGGACTGATTCGAACGCTCTCGGGTCGTCGTGAAGCACGTCAATCCAGCGAAGAACCTGCCATCGGTTTGCATATCCGAGCGATTCGGCAAGATGCTGAGGCAGTGCGTCCAGTGCGTGCTCTCTGGCCTGAATCGACTGCCAGTAGGTTCGTTCGATCTCGAAGAGCTGCTGCCGCGAAAGTCTGGGAGTCGGGCTGGCCGCCTCCTGCTTTCGCGCCCAGTCGCGCACCGCGAGGATGACTTCCTTGATTGGAACATTCAGTTGGGCCGCGATGGACCGTCGGCGACCTCCAGCCGGCCGATCGTGCGACTCGACCATGTCCCGGTAGAGAACCGCCGCTTTCTCGCGAAGCTCGGGAGTCAGATGTGCCTGCTTCGCCGAGACTTCCTGGATGACCTCGGCGACCATCCATCGCCGAACCCAGAGCTTCTCGGCAATCGATGCGTGCATGTCGCGAAGCGACTCCGTGCCGTTGCTGCTGGCGGACTCGAAGGCCTCGGTAATCTGCAGTCGAAGCTCGTCGGTCAGGTCGATCGGCTTTGGCGGCCGGGGCCCCTTCTTGACCTTCTTGACGAGGACTGGAGTGCGTGGCCGGGCCGCCTCGGCAACCGCGGACTGGGGTCGAGCCTTTCGGACTTCGATCGCTGCCGGCCTGGCGGGCTTACCGCCGGACGCGGGCACGACCGCGGGATCTGCAACGCCCATCTTCTTCGAACACTTCGAGCAATAAAGCGCGGTGCGGTTCGGGGTGAAGAAGGTGACGTTGCAGAGATCACACGACTTTCGAAACTTCATTCCGGCCATGGCGGTGAATACTGTATCGGTCGTCTTTGCTCTGTCAAGGAATGCCATCTGCGACCATTGAGAGGTTTGCGGTTCGTTACGGTCTGGTCGACCGCTGGCCCGGACGCCGGGCTGGATCGCGCGCGGCTTCCAGGCCGGCCAGCCCATCCGGATCATCTGGAAAAGCCAGCAGAAGCTGCTGAAAGAGGGACTTCGCGCGCGAATACTCTCGACGCTCGAGCGCCTTGCGACCGCTCGAGAGCAGCCGCTCGCGAATGCGCAGTCGGAGGGCGACGGCCTCGCGATCCGTCGCGTCGATGGCCAGAATGGCATCGGCGAAATACAGGGCGCTTCCGAGATAGGGCTCGACGAACAACCCACGATCGTAAGCAGCCTCGCCGAGTCGTCGGAATTCCTCGATCTGCTCACGGGGAGTGCGCGCCACGCTCCCTTGCGGCGCGACCGGCTTCAATGCGAACTGGAGCGGTCCGTCGCGGTCGACATCCACTGTGACGTCCTCGTCGATCGCGACGAACCCATCCTTGGCGATTCGGACTCGGTGGATTCCCACGCGGACGCCGTCGAGCTTGACGGGTGCAGGCCCGAGCAGCGCCCCGTCGAATTGGACGGTCGCCCCCGTTGGCGTCGTGACGATGACCACGCCGTCGGTTGTCACCGGCGGCGCGGTGAAGAGAGTCCACACGGCAGCGGTCAGGCCGAGGAGGAGACCGATCGCCCCGAGCGCGTAAGGCCAGAGGCGACGGCGGGCCGGGCGGGCCAGGTCGACCGGATCAGTCTCAGGACGGTCGTGTGGCGTCCGGCTCGTCATCGTCCGCCTCGTCAGTCTGGGCCTCGGTCGCGCCGGTGTCGCGACCGTCAAGCGGATCGGTGACGCGGGTCGGCACCGGTGCCGCCGAGTCCATGGAATCCATGATAATGCGCGACGCCTCGATGAGCCTGGATGACCGTCGCCGCGGTTCCGCACCCGGCTCGGGCATGATCGAGAGATCGAGCTCGATCTCCTGAAGGACCTCGATGAGATCGGCGATTGATCGGTGACGTGCGTTCGGGTTGAGCTCGAGTGCGGTCAGCATCGCCTGCTCGAGAGCGCGCGGAATGCCGAGCTCCTTATTGAGGACCATGAGTGGACGTGGATCCTCCGTCAGGTAGACGGCGATGTCGCCCTCGATGGATGCGTCCGAAAAGGGAATCCACCCACTGAGCATCTGATAACACAACGCGCCGAGCGAAAAGATGTCAGTCCGATCGTCGGCTTCGACGCCGCGTCCCGTGACGATCTCGGGGGCAAAGTAGTTGTCGTAGTTCTGGAGCCGGACGGCCCCAGCCGGAGCCGTCAGGGCGCGCGCGTTATGCAGCCGGATCGTCGTCGCAAGGCCGAAGTCCGCGAGCTTCACCGTGACGCCCCGCTCGGATCGATCGACGACGAGAACGTTCTCGGGAGTGATGTTTCCGTGAACGAAGCCGGCCGAGTGAGCTCCCGTCAGGACGTCGGCGACGCGCAGGAGCGTCGAAACGACAAACGGCGGCTTGAGCGGCGCTTCGGTCGTGATCACGCCGTCGAGCGGGACTCCGGGAAAGTCGGCGCTCAGAAGGGCATAGCGACCGTCCTCGAGTTGAATCGGAATGTAGTCGCCGAGGACGTCCGGTTCGAGCAATCCCTGTCTAAGCATCTCGGCGAGTTGTCCGAGCGCCGCGAAGACCTTCGAGTTGACGAGACCACGACGAAAGAGACGGAGGGCGAAAACCTCGCCGGGATCGATGGCATCCTCGACTCTGTAGACCACGCCGAATCGATCCGTGCGGAGCCTGTCGACGACTCTCAGGCTCTCGTTGACGACCACGCCGAGCGGAATGTGCGTTTCGCTCGCGTGCGGAATCAACGACGCCCCGTCGGCCTTGCAGAAGCGAAGGTCGTCAACGTAGACCGTGTTGCACTTCGGGCAGACTGGCATTCGATTGACGGCGACGAGCGCCATTCCTCCGGTCAGGCATTCTTCCGAGCGACGGACAGCGTTTCGGCGATGCGACGGGCGACGATCGGTCCGACGCGAAGGGCTCCCTTCATGTGTGGCTCTCTCGTGATGTGTCCGGCGACGTAAAGGCCCGGGATGTTCGTCTCAAATGTGGCGGGATCGTACGCCGGCAATCCGTCCGCGTCGATACGAACACCGGCCCTCTCGAAAAGCGACAGGTCCGGCTTCGTGCCGAGCAGGGCAAAGATGGCGTCGCAGGCGACTTCGAGATGCGAGCCCGACGCAATCGAGAGCACAGCTGCGCGCTCCGATATCGACTCGACCGAGGCGTCGAAGTGCACCGTGAGACGACCGTTGCCAGCCAGCTCGCGAAGGGGGTCCGCTATCCACCACTTGATCTCGGCCCTGCCTGCCTCCGGATCGCGCTCGTAGCCGCGGCGGCGCATCGCCAGCGTCACTCGCGCGCCGACTTCCTCCAGAAAGAGCGCGGTTTCAGCCGCCGAGTTGCCGCTGCCGACCACGAGAACGTCGCGACCGGCATACGGAAATCCTTCGACGAAGCGGTATTCAACGCGCTCGTCGGATTCGCCAGGAACCCCGAGCCGTTTTCGGAAGCCGTTGACGCCGGTCGCGACGAGTATGGTTCGCGACGCATGGGTTCCAGCTGAGGTCTCGACCTCGAATCCGTCCGCGGTTGGACGGATGGCCCGCACCTGCTCTCCCGTGCGTACATCCAGCCCTGAGTCGACGACGAATCGGGCGTAGTGAGTCAACAGTTCTTCGCGCGTCGGCTTGGGGCCGCGCGGCGTCAGGGTACCCGGAGCAAGCTCGAGCTCGTCGGCCGTCGAGAAAAGAGGCTTGCCGATCGGGAACTGATGAACGGTCTCGGCGACTTGACCCCGCTCGAGGACGACGACATCGAGCCCGAGCCCGTGAGCCGCCAGTGCAGCCGAAAGTCCCGCTGGTCCGGCGCCGATGATCGCGAGATCGTGCATCGCTTCGTGAGAATACACGATTGAGTCTGACCGGTCAGCCAGCGAGCCCGGACGCGATGGCAACGCGCGCGAGTCGGAGACGCCGCGGCGAGAAAAGCGTCCGACGCCCCGGGGTCGGAATACCGCAGCGCGAGCCACGGCGGAACAAGCGTCCGCACGTTGTTGGGCGATTCGACAGCGGTCAGTAGCCTGACAGCCATGTTCACGACGGATGTTTGACGACCTCCCTCGGGCCGTTCACGGCCGACGACGCGACTCCATAGCGATCGAGCAGGGCATCGGCCGCGCGGTTGCCGCTCGATACGGCTCCCTCCATCGAGTCGTAGAACCGCTGCCTGGTGTATCCGCCCGCGAGAAAGAGATTCGAGATCGGCGTCGCCTGTGTTGGACGATAGCGGTCGAGTCCTGGTGCAGGCCGATAGACGGACTGTGGAATCCGGACGACCGTCGACTTTACGACCGAGGCGGATGCCGTCGCTTCGGGAAAGCAGGATGCGATGTCGGCCGAAACCCGTCGAACGATCTCGATGTCGTCCAGGCCCATCAGGTCCCTGGCAGGCGCCACGACGGCCTCGATTCGTGAATTGCCGTGAACGCTATATTCAGGAGTCGTGTTGCCGAGATCGGCGTAGACCGGAATCCGTCCGTCGGGGCAGAAGAGAATGTTGTCGATGTGAGTGATCTGGCGGTCGTACCAGAGCTGCACGGTGATGACGGGAACGCCATCGAAATGGTCGAGATTCGCAAAGAACCCTTCCGCCCGGAGCTCGTCCGGAATGACGCGTCGCAGGTTGTGAATGGGCAGCGCCAGCACGAACGCATCCGCCTGGAATCGTTCGCCCGCCGTTGACTCGATCCACGAGATCCGGCGGTCTTCGGACAGTCCCATCGACCGCACTCCTGTCCCGGTCCGGATCCGTCCGCCGCGTCGAACGATGTCGTCGGCTAACGGTCCGGTCAGTTTTTCGGCTGGAGAGCCAGAAAGAAAACCCATCTTCGACGCATCGCGCGCGCGCAGAAACGTCCCCGATACGTCGACTACGATCTTTGCCGAGATTTCTTCCGGGGGGAGGAACTTGAGCGCAAGCGTCATCGGGACGAACATCCGCTTCAACATCTTGTCGGAGATGCCGAACGAGTGATGCCAATCCTGATAGCTCATCCGATCGATGTCGTCGTAGTAGGCTTCGCCGCCGAAGAGGATCGGCTTGAGCGCCCTGGCGAGCGACAACTTCTCTGGAATGGAGAAGTAGTGGTTCTGAAAAACTGCCGGCATCAGATGGAGCGGACTCGGAAGTTTCGCGGTTCGAAACTCGAAGCTGTCGCCGCCGGCCATCGTGTACTTCAGGACGTGGTCCTTCCAGAGAATCTCGTCGTAGACGCCGAGCTCGCGCATCAGCTCGAAGATCTCTTCGTAGGCCCCGAAGAACGTGTGAAGACCGGTCTCGACCCAGTCCCCATCGTCGTCGCGCCACGCCGACACCTTGCCACCGAGGAGTTCACGCTTCTCGAGGAGCTCGACGTCGTGCCCTGCCATGAGAAGGCGTCGCGCAGCCGTCAAACCCGCCAGTCCGCCGCCAGCGACGACGATGGATCGCCGCATTCCGCGCTCTTCTGGATTCGTCATGTGAAGTAGGAAATCGCTCCTGACCGAATTTGAAATCACAGTAGCATCAAACCGCCCATTTCGACCATTGGTTGAATTGAATGCAAGGGTGAGCGGAAGCCCCGAAGTCTCCGCAAACGACGGAAAGAGCGCGGTTTGACAACTTCTGACGGTGCAAAGTACAGTCGTTTGCCGTTTGAGTGAACAAACGCAGCGAGGGAATGGTGACAGAACACGAAGCGAGCGATGTCTTGCCGGCGATCACGACGACCGACGGCATCGAGCTTTCACCGGCCTCCATCGAGAAGCCGATTCCGTCCGTACACGTATGGGGAGAAGCGAAAGCCCTCATCCGGGACGTTTTGTTCGCCGCGCTGACTGCCGTACTTCTCGTTGTATTCATAATTCAGCCGGTCAAGGTCGAAGGGACGAGCATGCTCCCTCGCCTGCACGATGGCGAGCGGATCTTCGTCAACAAGTTTGTCTACGCCGGGAACGACCTGCCCTGGGCGGGATTCTCGATCGGGCGTCCCATCGCGAGGGGCGACGTGGTTGTCTTCTGGTATCCCCGGGACCCCGGGAAATCCTTCATCAAGCGGGTGATTGGCCTGCCGGGAGAAACGGTCCGCATCGATACCGACGGAAAGGTGTTCATCGACGGCAAGCTGCTCGACGAGCCTTACCTCTCTCCTGAGTTTGCGAGTGCGCCGCAGCGGTCGATCGTGAAGACGGTCAAGGCGCATCGGTATTTCGTGATGGGCGACAACCGGGACCACAGTAACGACAGTCGTCACTGGGGACAGGTGCCGGAGAAGTACATCTACGGTCAGGCGTGGTTTCGGTACTGGCCCTTGACCGGACTCGGTACGGTCGAGTGAACGAGAGGCCCCGCGACGCTGGCGAGCCATGGGATATCTGAAGCAGCTCGTGCGATTCGCTTACGACCCGGTCGGCGCTTCGGTGTCACTTCGTGCAAGTCGACCGGTTGGAGTGGCGTTCTTTACGGCCTTTGGCGCCACGGCCGTATACGGGCTCGTCCTCAGTGGATTTCCGCGCGACCTCCTGCAGATTCTGAGACTCGGAAGCCGTGATACAGGTGCTGCCTTCATTCTTCTGCAGCATCTCTCTGTTGTGTCTCGCGCGCTGATTCCGATCCTTTTTCTCGTTGGAATCTACGTTCCGGTGACGCTTCTCATCCTGGGCGCGCTGATTCCGCGTGAGAGCGCACGAGAGGTACTGCGTCGCGAGTATGGATCGTCGATCGCTGCAAGCCTTTCGGCGTGGGCAGCGGTGTTTCTCGTCTGGTCGGTCCTGGCAATGCTGTTCGCGGATCCGTATCGACCACGGAGCGCGTCGATGTGGACGCTCTGGCCGATCCTGGGCTTCATCGTGCCGTACGTCATCGGCTTTGCACCGATCTCGGGAGCCGGCTGGTGGCGATCGACGCTGGCAGCTGCACTCGCCTCACCGTCCCTGGTTCTCCTGCCGCTGGCGGCGTGGGCTTCCTACCTGGCCATGTCGCCGTTCATTCTCGTAATCCTCTTCTTCATCTTCCGGGGGGTGTGGCGAGACTGGTCGAGCACGAGAGATGCCAGACTGAAATACGAGCAGAACCTCAAGGCATCCACGCTCAATCCGGCGGACGGCGAGGCGCACCTGAATCTCGGCATCATTCTCGAGGAACGGGGCGAGACGGCCGAGGCCGTCGAACATTACCGGAAGGCGGTCGAGATCAATCCGGACGAGGCGGACGCGCACTTTCGACTTGGCTGCATTGCGCGCCGCGAGAAGCGATACGCAGTGGCCATCGACCACTTCAACAGCGTGGTGGGCGTTGATGAGAACCACGCCCAGTCAGAGATCTGGCGCGAGGTCGGTGCCACGTATCTTGATGCCGGCCAGCTGGAGGATGCCCGGTCGGCATTCGAGCGGTACGCCGATCGTCGCCCGACCGATGCGGAAGGCCTGTATTTTCTTGGCGTGACGCTGGCGCGCCTGAACCTCGTCGACGAAGCGCGTGAAGTCATGCGAAATGTCGTCGACACGGTGCAGAGTGCGCCGTCATTCAAGTTTCGGCGGGAGCAGCGCTGGCTGCACGAGGCCGAGGAGTTCCTGAAACAGAAATGACCGAAGCAATTCTTGCGCTCGAAGACGGCCGGGTGTTTCGCGGACGCGCGTTTGGAGCGCGAGGCGAACGTTGCGGCGAGGTCGTGTTCAACACGTCGATGACCGGGTACCAGGAGATCCTCTCGGATCCGAGTTACGCTGGACAGATCGTCGTGATGACCTATCCGCTAATCGGCAACTACGGCGTCAATCGTGACGACGTCGAGGCCCGAGGGGTTTTTCTCGAGGGGTTTGTCGTGCGCGAGGTGAGCCCGACCGTCAGTAACTGGCGATCGTCCGGATCGCTGGATGACTATCTCATCGCCAACGGCATCGTGGGGATTTCCGAGATCGATACAAGGGCGCTCGTGCGCCATATTCGTGACAAGGGAGCCATGCGAGCGTGCCTCTCTACGGAGACGACGGATGCGGCCGAAGCGGTCCGCAGGGCGACGTTGATTCCCGAGATGGTCGGCCGCGAACTGGCGTCGTCAGTGTCGTGCGAGGACAGCTACGAATGGCACGGCGAGGCCAACGAGCATCCGTATGGAGCCCCTGCTCCTTCAGTTACAGACTCCGACACGAAGGCGCTACGGATCGTCACGCTGGACTTTGGCGTCAAGTACAACAGCTTGCGATATTTACGGGCGCTTGGCTGCGAAGTGACGGTGTTGCCGTCGACCGCGACTGCTGGCGAGATCCTGGAGCTCGAACCGGACGGGCTCTTTATCTCCAACGGGCCCGGCGATCCAGCGACGCTCGAGGGGCCCATCTCGGCCATTCGCGAGGTCGTCGCCGCGGGTGTCCCGACGTTCGGCATCTGCCTCGGTCACCAGTTGCTTGGCCACGCTCTCGGCGGGCGGACGTTCAAGTTGCCGTTCGGGCATCACGGCGGGAACCACCCGGTCAAGGACCTCAGGACCGGCCGTGTCGAGATCACGGCCCAGAATCACGGTTTCGCGGTTGATGCCGCATCACTTCCCGGCGATGTCGAAGTGACGCACATGAATCTCAACGACAACACCGTCGAAGGCATGCGGCACCGGTCGCTCCCCGTCTTCTCGGTGCAGTACCATCCCGAGGCCGGACCTGGCCCTCACGACTCCGAACATCTCTTCATCGACTTCGTCCGGCTGATTCGCGCTCGCCCGTCTTCGCGCCCCGCCGGAGTTTAGCCCTGTCCTTTTCGAGTCGCCGCGGCGATTCCGATACCCGCCAGCGCGGCAACGATGACGCCGCCGAGCACCCAGAGTAGCCAGCTCGAGGAATCAGTGGCCGGCGGGACCGCGGCCGCTGAGTTGGTGTTCGAGACGACCGCTGCAGGAATCGGAACTCCCGCTATCCCCGAATTGGAGTTCGATCCGGCGTTCGTGTTCGCGTTGAGATCGGGCATCAGGGTCGCCACGATAGTGGCCGGCGCGTCCGCGTCAACCTCGATGTCTTTCTCGAACGGGAGGAATCCGGTCGACTCGACTCGGATCTTGCGTGGTCCGACGGCGACGTCGCGGAGCACTGCGCGGCCCTGGGAATTCGCGATTCCGGCGGCCTTGCCGTCAACGAAGATCCGCGCATCCGGCGGCGCTCCGGTGACGGTCACCGTCTGCTTTTCGCCGGCATTCGCGTCGCCGGTGCTCGTAACATCGACGGTAAATGACACGTCGACCGTCGAAGGCGGCAGGCACTGGTCGTCATTGCACGCCTGGAACTCGACCTTGGCCGGAATCGTCGTGACGCCGACGGGTGCCGCGGCATCGGCCTTGAGTGTCACCGCGATCTGCGCATTCCCGTCGTAGACAGCAATCGGCGTCTCGGAAAAGCTGAACGAGCCCATGCGCGACTTCGGATACGACGAACGCACGATGCTGAATCCCTTCGGTGCGCTGACGGTGGCCGTAGTTCCGATGAGGTAGTCCTCGGACGGCTTCTGCGCGTTGATGTGGTAGCCGGATCTGATCCGCAACGTGATCGTGGCCGCAAAGGTCTCGCCTGCGGCAACCGGGGCGGCGGGGCCGGCGGCTTCCACGGTGACGACGGACTTCGAGCTCGTCTGCGCCGTGGCAACCGGTGAAAGGACGAGCGCGACGGTTGAGAGAACGGCAGCGTGTACGATCGATCGTGCGATTGTCGGTGTCATAGGCGTGTAGATACGTTCAGGTCGCGGAAATGGCTTCAATTTCGACGAGTATTCCAGCAAATCGGGAAGAGCGACGGTCAATGCGCAATCCAGCGCCGTCCAGCATCGATTCCGTGCGCCGATTCAGGTTACAACCGCCCGCGACGATGCGCTGCAGCGGATTGGCGAGATCCTGCGCAAATCCGACCAGCGACGCCGAGCTTCGGACGTGTTCGAGAAAAAGCGCTCGGCCTCCCGGAACGAGCACTCGAACGAGCTCGGCGAGCGCGACCTCGGGGCGCGGAATCGTGCAGAAGACGAGCGTCGCGATGACAGTGTCGAAGAGTCCGGATCGGAAGGGCAGCGCTTCGGCGTCGGCAACCGTCAGATAGACCGGGACCGAGCGATTACGGTCGGACGATCGTTCGAGCATCCGAATGTCGCGATCGACGCCGATCACCCGGCGAACCGGCGGTACGAAACAGCCGAAGTTGCTTCCCGTGCCGGCTCCAAGATCGAGTACGAGGCCCGTCGCCTTGCGAATCAGGCGGTTCCGGGCCTCCGCGAATGCGACTCGCTCGAGCGGCGCAAGGCAGCGATCGTAGTTCCGGACGAACCGGTCGTCGAAGAATCCGCGTACGCCGCCCCCACCCATGGCCGGCGTTATACCACAGCCCTGTCGGCTTCCTCCGGTGACAGCCGATCGGCGGCTATGGCGGCGATGAGCACCCGGGCGCGTCGCGTCTCAGGCCGCGTCGCCTCGGGATCGGCGGAGAGCGACCGGCCGAGAAGCTCCGTTACCTCGTCTGAGTCGCACGTCTCACTGCCGAGCAGCAACTCTGCTCGGTTGACGAGTGCACCGGTCTCGTCCGGGTCAATCGCGAGTGCGCGAGCGTAGGCCTCGAGTGCGGCCTCGACGTCACCTAGCTTCTGAAGCGCTGAACCGTACAGCGCGTGAAAGTACGCGTGGCGCGGGTTCGAGATGGTCAGCGATTCGAAAATCGCCGCGGCGGCTTCGATTCGACCCTGGCCGAGCATCGTCCAGCCAAAGTCGGCGATAGCGTAGGCCTCGGCAGCAGTGAGTCCTTCGAGTTCGGCGAGTGTGGTTTCGCCAGAGATGACGGCGTCGATGGATTCGAGCATCTGGGGTGCCTCCTTGGTTTCGAGTCACCCCATGATCGAGATCTGGGCAGAAGAGTTGCGCGGATCAGCACACTTATTCATGGAAGAGTGAAGATCATGGTGAATCCGTGGACTTCAACTCTCGTGAGGGTGAGCCATCTGCTTGAGGTTGAGGGCCTTGTCGAGCTCTTCTTCAGAGACGAGCCCTTCTTCGAGAACGAGGTCCCGAAGAGGTCGATGCTCCTTGAGCGCGCGTTTCGCAATCTCGGCGGCCTTGAGGTACCCGATGAGGGGATTGAGGACCGTCACGTTCGAGAGCGACATGTCTCCGTACATCCGGCAGCGATCTACATTGGCGGTGATTCCCGCGACGCACTTCGAAGCAAAAGCCTCGACGGCGTTCGTCATGATTTTCGTCGAGAAGAAGAGGTCGAAGGCAATCACCGGCATCATCACGTTGAGCTCGAGTTGGCCGGCCTGCGATGCATAGTCGACGACCGTCGCGTTGCCGATCACCTGGAAACACACCATGTTGAGCATCTCCGGGAGGACCGGATTGACCTTACCCGGCATTATCGACGACCCGGGCTGAACGGCCGGCAGGTCAATCTCGAAAAGTCCGGTCATCGGGCCAGAGCTCAGCAGCCTGAGGTCGTTCGCGATCTTCACGAGGTCGAGCGCCAGATTGCGGAGCGCCGACGACATGGCCACGATCGGTCCCATCGACTGCATTGCAGCGAAGAGATTCTCGGCTGGGCGTACCTCGGTGCCGAGCTGCTCCTTGAGCATTTCCGACATTCGCCGGACGTATTCCGGATGGGTGTTCAGGCCGGACCCGGCGGCCGAACCGCCGATGCCGAGCGCGCGAAGCTCATCGGCTGCAGCCGTAATCAGCCGGCGGTGGTCGCGGATGATCTGCGCGTAACCTCCGAACTCCTGGCCGAGCGTGACGGGTACGGCATCCTGAAGGTGCGTTCGTCCAGACTTCACGACGTCGGCAAACTCGCCAGCCTTTCGGCCGAGCTCGATCGCGAGATGGTCGAGTTTCGCGACGAGATCGAGAGCGAGCATCAAACCGCCAATGCGAATGGCTGTCGGGATGACGTCGTTCGTCGACTGTCCGTAGTTCACATGATCGTTCGGATTGACCTTCGAGTAATCGCCGCGCCCGACGCCGAGAATCTCGCCGGCACGGTTGGCGATAACTTCGTTGACGTTCATGTGGTGGGACGTTCCGGCACCAGCCTGGAACACGTCCACGACAAACTGGTCCCGGTGTTTTCCGGCGAGGATTTCATCGGCCGCCTGCACGATGGTTCGGGCCTGGTCGTCGGTCAGGATGCCGAGCTCGCCATGGACGCGCGCCGCAGCCTTCTTGATGTGCACGACGGCGTCGACGAACTCGGGCCACGGACCGAGTCCGCTGATCTGGAAGTTGTGAACTGCGCGGCAAGTCTGGACGCCGTAGTAGGCGTCGACGGGGACTTCGAACTCACCGAGGGAATCCTTCTCGATCCGGGTCTGCATGATGGCGCTCCTCGCGACGGGAAAATCGACCAAGCCGGGGAGGTTAGCACGCGGGCGGGCGGGCGGTGAAGTGGGGGGGAAGCCGGTCCAACAGTGCACGATGCGGGTGGTAGCCGTTTCGGGGGGTCCCCGTTCCTTGAGCCGCGAGCGGTAGCGGCGCCACGAAGGGTCAGGGGGGGCGCCTCCTCCGCCGCCCGCAGCGGGACGCGGGGCGGCCCGGGGGCCCCGCCGCGGGGGGGGGGGCGAGCGACCCACGGATGGTCGAACGGATCCGATCACTTCTGTCCGCCCGCAAAGACGAATCTGCGGTTTCAGGCACCGTCCTTGGGACGCTCGCTACCGCTCGCGGCTCGAAAAACGGGGACCTGGCGGTACTGATGCCCGAGCTGCGCGATTCGACCGACTGGCTATTCCTTGTCGGCGGTGTATCCGGCTCGCGTCCTCGCAACCAGCTTCTCGTCGGAACGTCCGTCGGGGTTGGACACGCGGACGTCGACCTTGCGGTACGTCCCGTCACGCTTCTGATTCGACGGGTAGTACCCGATTGAATAAACGGTGCGCAGATCGAGCGCGATCTGTTCAGTGACGGCGCCGAGCTCCGAGACGTCTTTCGGGAAGAAAGAACGCCCTCCAGTCTCGGTGGCGATCTTGTTCAACAGCTGCTCGGCCTTGGTCTTCGTCGATTTCTTGAAGAGGCCGCGCTGCGAATCAAGATCCTGGGTGAAGCCAATCAGGTAGAGCCGCACATCCTGTTCGCGTGCGTGGTCGACGAGGTCGTCGAAAGAATAGAACGAACCCTTTTCGAGTCCATCGGTGACGATGATCAGAGCCTTGCGTCGGTGTCGACCTTCCTTCTCGACATAGTCGCCAGCCAGGATGATTGCGTCGAGCAGTGACGTCTGGCCGTTCGAGATGAGACCGTCGAGTGCATCCTTGATGTCACCTGTGTCGGCGGTGAACTCCTCGATAAGCTCGACGGTGTCCTTGAACTGGATGACCGCCGTTTCGTCCTGGGGACGGTTTCCCTGCACGAGATTCGTAACGGACTGAATGACGTATTCGAGCTTCGACCGCATCGACCCGCTCGTGTCGATGGCCAGGCCAAGGCTGACGGGCGCAAGTTCCTTCGAGAAGAAGTCGATCTGCTGCGGAGCACCGTCCTCGAAGACGGCGAACCTCTCCTTCTGAATGTCGTAAATCGGACGGTTCGCCCTGTCGACGACGGAAACGTCGAGCATGACGAGCTCGGTCCCGAGCCGGATCTGATCACCGTCCTGCGGCGTCACGGCCTCAACCGGACGCTTCTGCTGTCCGCCGGCAACGCCGGAAGTGCCGGCCGCGAGCACGATCGTCAGAATGCCGACGGACGCGAACCGTCGAATGCGCGAACTCTCCGTCACTTGACCCTCCCCACACTGAAGCGTGCACGAAGCCTTGTGATGCTGCCGTGGCCAAAGCGCGTTCGCTCAGCGTTTCAGGCCGAAATAGCCTTCCTTGGCTCGAACCGACAATCGCGGCAAGCCCGGAGGCGGATCGACCTTTACCTTGATCTTGTGCCACCGGCCGTCCCGAATGTTAGTAGTCGGGTAGTAGCCGATGCTGTACTGATGGCGAAGCTCGAGTGCGATCTGGGTACAGACATCCACGAGCTCCTCTTCACTTTGCGGAAAAAAAGCCCGACCGCCAGTCACGCGTGAAAGCTCCTCGAGGATCGCCTGGCCTGCCAACCCGAGCGTTCCGTCGCTCATGTCGAGAACGCCAATTGAATACAGCTGCACGTCCGCCTCTTTGACGAGCGTGCGCAGCTCATTGAACGTGTACCGGCTGGAATTGTCCTGGCCGTCCGAGATCACGAGCAAGGCGCGCTTCGTATGGCGTCCCTGCCGCGCCTTCTCGACACCGAGATACGCTGCATCGTAGAGCGCCGTCTTTCCGTCCGGCGTCACGAGCGTCAGGCTGTTGACGACGGACTCGCCGCTCGACGAGAAGTCACGAATGAGCTGCGCGCGATGATTGAAGGCGACAAGGAAGAACTCGTCATCGTTGTGGCTCGTCTCGACGAACCGGCGCAAGGCGTGAAGCGACCGCTGCAGCTTGCTCGTCATGCTGCCCGAGACGTCATAGACGATGCCGAGCGTCACCGGGACGTCGTCGTCGCTGAAGAACTCGATGTCCTGTTTGAGTTTGTCGTCGAAGATCTCGAAGTGCGATTTTTCGAGTCCCGTCACGAAACGGCCGTACGGGTCCGATACGGTGACGTGGACCGTCACGATGTCGCGACTGAGCCGGACATTGTCATCGGGTTTGGCCGCCGGCACCGGTTGTTGCGCGCCCGCCGGCACGGCCGCGTATCCGAACACACTCATGGCCAGTCCGATCACAACGAGTGAGAGGTTCGTCCTCATCTTCGGATCCCCCAAGGTGTCACCACATGAATGGACGGGAGCGCCAGGCCGCAAACCGTTGAAATATCTGTTCTTGACGTCATCAAACAGGTGATTCGAAGTGTACCACGCGAGTGCAAGTCATGCGTCACCAGGGATTTGTCGAACCGGCGTTCAGGACGGGCGTTGCTATAACCCCGTGTCGTGGCGATTCTTACAGCCCGTGTGGTAGCCTTTCGCGGGGATTTCAGGAGCAATATGGCCGAATATACGTGCCGCCTGGGGACCGCCGGCGGGGATGTCGTGACGAGAACGCTCGAGGCAAGTGCCGAGCGTGAATTGCGCGTTCGACTCGAGCGCGAAGGCTTTCACGTCTTCTCGATCTCGTCGAAGAAAGACGCCAGTTCGCTCCTTTCGAGCAGATCTTCGAGGAAGATAAAGCTCACCGAGTTCCTGACGTACAACCAGCAGCTGGCGGCCCTGTTGCGGGCCGGCATTCCCATCCTCCAGGCGATCCAGATTCTCACGAAGCGGCAGAAAAACGAGACGCTTCGCATCATGCTTCAGGACGTCGAAGAGCGGATCAAGAATGGTGAAGCTCTTTCTGACGCTTTCGCGGCGCAGGGCGAGTCTTTTCCACGGATCTACGTCGCCTCGGTTCGTGCCGGCGAGCGGTCTGGAAGCCTAGACGAGGTGCTCAGCCGTTATGTGTCGTTCTCGAAGGGGATGGTCGAGATCGGTCGCAAGCTTCGCAAGTCACTGACTTATCCGGCAATCCTGATCGGAGCGTCGATCATCCTGCTCGTCGTCCTCACGACTTTCGTCATTCCACAGTTTGCACAGCTCTACAAGTCGGCAACCGATCTGCCGCTCGTGACCCGCGTCGTGGTCGCCATTTCGAATTTTGTTACGTCGAACTGGATGTTCCTGCTCCCGCTAATCGTCGGTTTCGTCACGGGATCCTATTTCTGGCTGAAGAGCGCGTCAGGCCGCGCGTCCATCGATCGATGGCTCGTGAGACTTCCGATCATCCGGAACTTGATCTGCGACATGACGATCGCCCGTTATTCGCGAAGCATGTCGACTCTCCTTTCCGGCGGTCTGACTGTGCCGGATGCAGTTGAGATTGCTTCCGATGCCATAACGAACCGGGAGCTGGCACGGCGGTCAGAGGTGGTAATTCATCGGATTCGAGAGGGAAAACCGTTCACTGAGAGCCTCGAGGAGGCGAATTGGGTTCCCGAGCTCGCGCTCGACATGATTGGCGTCGGCGAGAGCGCCGGAGCACTGCAGCCGATGCTCGACGAAGTGGCCGGTTTCTTCGACGCCGAGATCGACGTGCGATTGAGCGCCATGACGACACTCATCGAGCCGGTCATCCTGATCGTAATGGGGAGCCTCGTGATGACGATCCTGCTCGCGATCTACCTCCCGATTCTGCAGCTCGTCGGCAATCTCGGCCAGGGTCGGCCAGTTCAGTAGGAAACAGCAAGGAAGGCGACACGCGACATGGCAACCACAAATCATCAGCCAACGGGAAGCCTGGCCACTGGCGCCGGCAATACCGGACGGAATGTGACGGCCCGATCCGGGGCCAAAGCCGCAGAGGACGCCCGGCGGCAGCAGGCCGAGGACAGTGCAACGGCCCTCGCCGCGCGCTACCGGCTGCCGTACGTCGACCTTCGGACGGCGAACATCGATTACGCCCTTGTCGAAAAGCTCCCCGTGGACTTCCTCGTCCGGAATCAGGTCATTCCACTCGATCGCAACGGCGGCGCACAGGTCTTTGCTGTCGCGGATCCGACGAATTTCGAGCTCATCGACGAGCTCGAGCAGAAGGTCGGACAGCGCGTCGAGATGGCAATCGCATCGACACTTGCGCTCGACGAGGCGCTCAAGCGGGGAAATGCGTCGAGCCGGATCATGCACGAACAGACGCGCGCGATCGGTGTCTCGGTGGTACGCGAAACCGAACATGGCGAGGAAGTCGTCGACATCGCGTCGATCGCCACAGACGAAGAGACGGCTCCAGTCATCCGGATCATCAACCTCATCGTCTTCAATGCGCTCGAGCGGCGCGCCTCGGACATCCACATCGAGACGCGCGACACCGAGATGGCCGTGAAGTACCGGATCGACGGCGCGCTCTACCCTGCGACGGACCCCATCGACATCCGGTACGCGCAGAACATCATCGCCCGCATCAAGGTGATGTCGGAGCTCGACATCGCCGAACGCCGGGTGCCGCAGGACGGTCGTTTCCGCGTGCTCGTGCGGGGCCGCAAGATCGACTTCCGTGTCTCGATCATGCCCACCGTCTTCGGTGAAGACGCCGTCATCCGAATCCTCGACAAGGAGCAGATCAACGAGTCGTTCCGTGAGCTGAATCTGACGACAGTCGGCATGGCCGAGCGGGATCTGGTGAAGTTTCGTCGTTTCATTGCGGAGCCTTACGGAATGGTTCTCGTCACGGGTCCGACTGGATCCGGAAAAACGACGACGCTCTATGCGGCGCTCAACGAGATCCGCAATGACGAGGACAAGCTCATCACGATCGAGGATCCGGTCGAGTACCAGCTCCAGGGCATCACGCAGATTCCGGTGAACGAGAAGAAGGGACTGACGTTCGCCAGGGGACTGCGGTCGATCCTCCGTCACGACCCCGACAAGATCATGGTCGGCGAGATCCGCGACAACGAAACGGCCCAGATCGCGATCAACGCTGCGCTGACTGGCCATCTCGTTTTCACGACGGTTCACGCGAACAATGTGATCGACGTCATTGGACGTTTCATGAACATGGGCGTCGAGGCTTACCAGTTCGTGAGCTCGCTCAACTGCGTGCTCGCCCAGCGCCTCGTGCGAATGTTGTGCCCGCGCTGCAAGCAGGCGATCGAGCACGACGAGCAGGAGCTCATCGATTCGGGTCTCGACCTCGCCGTGGTAAAGGACTGGACGTTCTACTCGAATGTTGGCTGTGAGATCTGCAATTTCACCGGTTATCGAGGCCGAACGTCTATTCACGAGCTGCTCGACGTGACCGACAACATCCGGGAGCTGATTCTGGACCGTCGGCCAGGTTCTGAGATCCGGAGAGCCGCGCGGGCGGAAGGACTCATCAGCCTTCGCGAGGCGGCCGTGAGTCGGATATCCGAAGGCGTGACGACCCTGCACGAAATCAACCGCGTCACGTTCGTCGAGTAGAGACGATGGAACTGCCTCTGAGGCAAGGCGTTTGAGCCTCCGCGCACCATTAGCGCCCAGACCGCGGGCCGCCATTTTCGTGTGGTAGGCTCTTACGTTCGTCGAAGCACAGCCGATTTCTGAAGTGAGATCCACTCGTATGATGACCAGCAGTAACGGAGCCCGAATCGTTGCCATCGTGGCGCTCATACTGGCACTCGGGTGCCCCGAAGTCGTGTCGGCCGGCAATGGCAAAAAGGAATACAGGAAGGGCGTTGATCACGAGGAGGCGCAGCGGTGGGATCGGGCTGCCGAGCAATATGCTCTGGCGCTCTCCGAGTCTCCAGAGAACTCGGAGTACAAACTACGTTACGCACGCGCGGTGACGAATGCCTCGATCATGCTCACGCAGCGCGGCGACACGCTCGCGGAGCAGAAGGACTACAGTGCCGCCTATCAGGCCTATCGACAGGCCATGGCGTACGACCGATCGAACGAGCTCGCCGGCGCCAAGATGCGCTACATGATGCGCCTGCAGGGCCTTCCGGCTGAAGACGAGAGCGGGCCCGAGACTAAACTCCTAAAGGCCAAGTACGAACGACGCCAGGCAACGCTGCAAATTCCTGAGTCCCGTCGGGTGAAGACTGACGTCGTGTACAGGGCGACGAGCCTGCGGGCCATCATTGATTCACTCTCGGAATCCCTTGGAATCAGCGTCATTTACGACAAGGAGTTCAAGGACGAGAAAAGCATCGACTTCGAGGTCCGGAATACGACCAAGGGTAAGGCTCTCGAGTTGCTGCTGCTGACGAACAAGCTTTTCTACGTTCAGGCCGACCTGCGGACCATAATCGTGGCTCCGGACCAACCCCAGAACCGGGCCCGGTACCAGAATCTCTCGGTGCGCACTTTTTTCCTGCGCAACGCCGAGGTGGATCAGGTTCGGACGCTTGTCCAGCAGATCGTCGCGACCAAGTACCTGGTGCCGAACAAGCAGCAGAACTCGCTTACCGTGCGCGACACTCCGGCGAACCTGGAGCTCATTCAGTCGCTCATCGCGACGGTCGACAAGGATCGGGCCGAGGTCCTCATCGAGGTAAATTTCTACGAGGCCGACCACACTGACGTGCTCGAGCTCGGCAACCAGCTCAACGTAGACCAGAAGAACCCGGGCTCGCTTGCGACGTTCTTCGGCGGCATCGGACAGGCGGATGCCCTTAGGGCCATTACGCCAGCGGGCGTCTTCGGACCCATCGGCCTTGCGCTCGCGCTGCCCACGTCGACGCTGAGGGCTTTCCAGTCGTCGGGCAGGACTCGTCTGCTCGCCTCGACGCAGGTCCACGTACTGGACAACGAACAGCACACGATTCGAATCGGCCAGCGTGTGCCAATCCAGACCGCTTCGTTCGTTGGCACCGGCACGACAGTCGTGACCACTGGCGGCGGAAACAATAATCAGAACGTCAATCCGGGCAATCAGGGCTTCACCGGAGGCCCGGCAACGCAGTTCCAGTACGAAAACGTCGGTCTGAACATCGACATGCAGCCCGTGGTTCACGAGGACCAGGTGCAGATCAAGATGAAGATCGAGACCTCGGACGTCGCGGCGAACTCTGGCGTCGGCGGCAACCCGATCTTCACGCAACGGCAGATGTCCTCGGTTGCGTCGATCAAGAACGGACAGACGACCCTTATCGCGGGCGTTGCGACCGAGAACAAGAGCGAAGGGCGTCAGGGTTTGCCGCTCATAAGCCTGCTCCCGGTCATCGGACGATTCTTCACGGTTCCGAAACAGTCGAGGATGCTCCAGGACGTCGTGATCACAGTCACGCCGCACATCCTGAGGGCCCCGGTCTACGAGCCCGACGATCACATCGCCGTCGCGGCCGGTACGGCGACGGCACCGGATCGGCTGATATCGATCGAGGAAATCGTCTACCGTGCCGAGCTAACCGAAGCGGGCGAGGCTCCGCCCGAAGTTGCGTCCTCGGGAGCCGGGCCGCCGGCCCGAGCGCCGGCCGTGGCGCGACCCAAGTCCACCGAGCTCGAGGCAACGTTCGTCGATGCCACTGAGCCGCTGCGACCTGTTCGTGCCGGTACCGGCGAAGTGATACGGACTCCAGGCGGCCGCGCCGCGGCCCCGGTCGTGGGTCCGGACGACGCCTCGACTCCACAGCCGAAGCCGGCGCCGCGGTCCGAGCCTCCGGTCAAGCCTGAAGCGGCAATGCCCGTGTCGACGGTGGAGAACGGCATTGACGAAGAGGACGAGGACGAATACGACGGCGAGGACGAAGAGGAGCCAGATGCAGGGACCGGTGGCGCCGAAGCAGCAATGATCTCGATGCGGCTCACGGGTCTCCAGTCGAGCAACGTCGGCAAACCGATGCCGGTGGCGCTCTGGTCGACGGGCTCGAGCGGAATTGTGAACGGGACCGTCGCGATCCAGTTCAACGAGCAGTTGCTGCGCGTGCTAAAGGTCGAATCGACCGGCATGTTCGACGGGAAGCTTGGCAACAAGCTGCCGTTCGAAGTGCGAAACGGCATGCTCTTCATCTCCATGACTCGTCCACCCGAGATGGCTAAATCACCAGTCAACGGACAGATGCTCAATATCACCTTCGAGGTCATCGCAGCCGGCGCCGCCACGCTGGCCGTCGTGCCTTCGGCGACAAGAATGCTGACGCTCGACAGTACCGCGGCGACCGTTCGATTCGATTCGCCGCTCACGGTCGTTCTTCGCTAGGGGAATCAGGACAGTGGCGTTGAATTTCACAGAACACCAGATCGGATCGCGGCGTCTCGCGGCACAGTCGGGATTCACGCTGCTCGAGATGGTGATTACGCTTACGATCATGTCGGTGCTTGCCGGGGCGTCGTACCCTCTGCTTCGCAACTCGATCATTCGCGAGCGCGAGATCGAGCTCCGCCAGTCTCTGCGCGAGATCCGCCAGGCCATCGATGCCTACAAACGCTTCAGCGATATCTCTGGTGGCACTGCCATACCGATCCAGTTCCGCACGAAGACCGGGTATCCGAAAGAGCTCAAGATGCTTGCGGAAGGGTTTGTTCCGGCGAACGTGGTCGGAACCGAAGCTGCCAAGGTGCGTTTTCTCCGTCGCCTGCCTGACGATCCCATGACCGACGACGAGGAGTGGGGTTTCCGAAGCTCGCAGGACGAGCCTGACAGCACGGCATGGGGCGGCGATGACATTTTCGACGTCTACACAAAGTCCGATGGCGTTGCGCTCAACGGAACTAAATACAGGGACTGGTAATGGGTGTCATTCGTCAATGCCGCCGCGACGGAGGTTTTACGGTCGTCGAGCTGGCGATCGTGATCACCATCATCCTGATCATCGTGGCGATCTCGGTTCCGGGGTACCAGCGCGTCATCCTGCACGCGCATGAAGACACGCTCCGTGAGGACTTGCGCGTGATGCGCAAGATGATCGATCAGTACACGGCCGATCGCGAGAAGGCGCCGCAGACACTCGAAGATCTCGTCGAAGCCAGGTACCTGCCAGAGGTCCCCGTCGATCCGATGACCGGTTCGGCGGAAACGTGGGAAGTGATTCTCGAGGACGTCAACGCCATTGCCATCAGCGGCGATCGGGGCATCATCGACGTCAAGAGCGGTTCGAACGAGGTCGATGCCACCGGCGAACGCCGTTACAGCGACTGGTAGTCACGAGGCACACCGACGATGACCTTTTTGAACCGACTTACCCGTCCGCGCTTGCCACGGGCGGCCTTCGTCCTCGACGCGGCGGAACTCGCTGCCGTTGAGGTCCGGCGTCGTGGCGATCGATTCGTCATCGGGGCCGCATCCCGCGCACCGCTCGCGCCGGGTCTGCTCGTTCCGAGCTTCGACCAGCCGAACATACCGAATCTCGGCGAGCTTGCGAGCGTCGTCGATGGCACGGCCCGGGCCGCAGGGCTTGGACGTCGGCAGCGCTGGTCGATCCTGCTGCCGGAACAGTCGGTGAAGTCGCTGGTCGTCACGTTCGACAGCGTGCCAGCGTCGCGTGACGAGTTGCGCGAGATGGTTGGCTGGAAGGTCGAGCGCATGGTCGGAGTCCCGGCCAGCGAGCTGCGGATCGCGCGCCAGTTTGTCGGCTCGGGCCGGATGCCCCGTTTTCTCGCCGTCGCCATGCGGAACTCGGTCGCCGCGCAGTACGACGAGCTCATCGCGACACTCGGTTGGAATGCCGGACTCATCGTTCCCAGATTCGTTGGCGAGGCCGCGTGGTTTGATTGGGACAGCGTGCCCGGTGACAAGCTTGCCATTGGTTCGCGAGGTGCGACGTGTCAGGCGTCGTTCGTGCGCGACGGTGAGCTCCTGCTCGTGCGATCGCTCGACGGGGATCCCGCGAAACTCGGCGACGAGGTTTATCGGCTGATGCTCTATTACCGGGACCGGATTGCCGAGGCTCCGGAGCGAGCGGCGATCTCGTCTATCTTGACATGCGGCGCGATCGACGGAGAGCGTGTGTCATCGAGCGTCGCCGAAGCGCTGGGCACGCGACCGGGTGTGGTGCGACCGGTGCCGGACCTCATCGACGACGTGGAAGGATCGACACTTGCGCCTGCGCTGGTCGCTGCGGCAGGACTGGCGACCCAGGCCTGGTCCTCGTGATCTCAGGCGTGTTCGACGGTCGAACGCGTGCTTGACGGACCCGGACGTGGCCGGTAGCCTCCCCTCCTTTTGGAGGGAACTCGCGAATGACTCACTGGGCGGACCGAACGGCTGACGCACTGATTGCGGAGCGTCCCGACGTTGAAGTGTACACGTGCGCCTCGGGTATCAGTCCATCCGGGTCGATCCATATTGGCAACGTGCGCGACATTGCGACGATTCTCTTCGTTGGCCGCGCACTCCGGGATCGCGGCAAGCGCGTGAGGCTCATTCACTCGTGGGACGACTACGATCGTCTGCGAAAGATCCCCCGCCCGAAGACCGCCGCTGATGCCGGACTGCCCTCGTGGCTCGAGGAGCGGGCAAGGCGCATGCAAATACCGGAATCGTTCGAGGAGCATCTCGGACGGCCGCTCGCCAGCGTCCCCGATCCGCTCGGCGAGTTTCCTTCGTATGCTGACCGGTTCGAGAAGGAATTCGAGGGCGCGCTCATTGACCTTGGCGTTGAGACGGAGATCGAGATCCTCCGACAATCCGAGAAGTACCCGAGCGGCGTCTACCGCGATGCAATTCTCGAGGCGGTCGCGGCTCGTCATCTCATCTACGACATCATTGCGTCGTATCGGACGCAGGCTCCGAGTGCCGAGGAGCGCATGTCGTTCCTGCCTGTCACGGTTTATTGCAGTGGATGCAATCGCGACCTGACAAGGACGTCGCTCGTTGAGGACTCCGAAACCGTCCTGCGCGTAGTCTGTTCCGCCTGCAGGCTCGAAGAGACCCTTGATTTGCGCGACGCCGTCAACGTGAAATTGCCCTGGAAAGTGGACTGGGCGATGCGGTGGCGACACGAAGGGGTCGTGTTCGAGCCATTCGGAAAAGACCACGCGACGGCCGGGGGCAGTTTCGAGGTCTCGAGCGAGATCGCTCGCCGCGTTTATGGTTCCGAGCCGCCAATGCCCCAGCCCTACGAATTCATCGGAATCAAGGGACTCACCGGCAAGATGAGCGGATCGACCGGGTTGCTGCTCACGCCCGCCGACCTTCTGACGATCTACCAGCCGGAAGTCATGCTCTGGATGTACGCGCGGGTGGCTCCGATGAAGGCGTTCGACGTCGCCGTCGACGATCAGGTGCTCCGAATGTACGACGAGTTCGATCGCGCACTCGCCGGCGAGCCGCAGATGGAGTCGGACCTTCGATCACTCGAGCTGGCACGAACCCGTGACCGGCAGTTGAAGGCCGTGCCGTTCCGGCAGCTCACGGGTTTCTGCGGCATCGTCCAGGGCAACGCCGACGCGCTCGAAAAGATCTTCGAGACGATGGGCACGCCGTACGTGAAGGCGGATTTCGAGGAGCGGCTTCACAAGGCGGAAATGTGGCTCGAGCGATTCATGCCCGAGCAGCGCGTGGCGCTGCGGAATTCACCGGCAGATGGCTCTGAGATTGAGAGCTCTCGCTGTCGAATGGCGCCGAGTTTGAGATGGTTCGAAAACTCGTCGAGTGGCTCGACGCGCACGAGTCCTTCAGCGCGGAAGAGGCGACCGAGGCAGTCTACGCGATGCCGAAGGTGGAAGGGCAGACAGACAAGGAACAATCGGCGGCCCAGAAGAAGTTCTTTCGGGTCCTTTACACGCTGTTGTTCGGGACAAGTCGCGGTCCGCGTCTGGGAACGTTTCTGGCGGCCGTGCCAAGGAGAGGTACATCGGGCTGCTCAGATTGTCCGGAAGCGACGTCTCGCGCATTGGCTCGAGGCCGCCAAGTCACTTACAGAACGGTTACGATCAGTTCTGTCCTTGCTCAACGACGAGTCTGCGGTTTCAGGCATCGTCCGTGGGACGCTCGCTACCGCTCGCGGCTCAAGGAACGGGGACGGGGAATGGGAACGGGGATTCCGGCCCCTACAGTCTGAAGTGAAAAGCCAGCGTCCCGATAACCTTCGACGGGGCGCCGTCAACGAGGGTCGGCTGAAACTGCCAGTTTCGTGCCGCGTCGATGGCCGCGGGCCGGAGAATCCCGTGCCCCGAAACCGCCCGCGCGCCCGTCACGCGTCCAGCCTCGTCGACTTCAACCTCGACGATGACGACGCCCTCGATCCTGGCCGATGTGGCCGCGGACGGATACCGGGGCGAAGCCTTCTTCGTGGCCAACGCCGTCAAGGCCGCGGGCGCAAGACGCAGCGGCGAAGACGCGATTCGTTCTGTCGGAAGGACTTCACGCGGGCGCGACGCTCCAGACGACGGTGCGGCGGCAGGCGGATCCGACCCAGATGCTGGCTCCACGGCCAACGTGTCCTCGGGACCGTCGACTCGTGTCGGTCCGCTTGCAACGTCCTGCTCCCGCAGTCCTACGATCGACCCGTACGCGTCACCCGTCGAAAATCGGAAGACGACGAAACCCGTCACCGGATCCGGATCCGGAATCGGCGCGAATTCCCACGAACGGGCAGCCCGACTCGCGGCCTGACGAAGTCCTTCGGGACCTGTGACCGCTCGCGCAACCACGACCTCGCCATCGGAATCGACCGTGACGCGAACCGCGACCGTACCGGAGAGGCCGAGATTTCGAGCGTCGGACGTCAACGCCGGACGCTTGAGTACCCTGGCCCGATCCAGCAGGCGTTTGTCGCTCGTCGCCGGCGCCTCCGGTGCCGGGACTGCGGTCTGCACCCCGCCTGAGGCCGGCAAATACGCAGTCCCGATCAACAGGATCAGCATCGCCGCGGCACGCCCTCGCCGAATCAATGTCGTCACCATCGTCCTCCTTCAGTCGATCCGGTCGATTTTTGCGGCCAGAATGAAGTCGTTCTCCGAAAGTCCGCCAATCGCGTGCGTCCAGATCTTCACGTCCACACGATTGAAGTGCACGCAGAAGTCAGGATGATGGCCTTCGTCCTCCGCGATGTCCGCCATCGCATTACAGAAGTCCATGGCGTCGACAAAATCGAAGAACGTCCTCGACTTCCTGAGCGAGTCGCCGTCGACGACCCAGCCATCGAGTTGCGGCAGTAGCTTCGAGATCTGCTTCGACGTCAGTTTCAGAACTCCGCCCTCACACGGCACACAGCCCTTCGAAGCGAGCTTCGCGCCGGACTTGGACACGACACGCGTCGAGGTGGCGGCTGGAGCCTGCTTCACGCCGCGGGAGGCGGGTTTCGGCGCGGACGTTGCCGCCGGTTTCGACGTCGCGGACTTCTTCGTCATGACGACTGCTCCAGGAAGTAGAAGTGATTGAGGGGGCCGTGTCCCTTTCCGAGACCGGGAGCAGACCGGATGGCTTTCGCCACATAAGTCTTCGCGGCGGCGACCGCCACGGGAAGTGACCGGCCAAGAGCCAATCCGGCGGCAATTGCCGACGCCATCGTGCAGCCCGTTCCGTGCGTGTTCGTCGTCGCGATGCGCGGCTCGGAGTAAGTGTGAACCGCCAGTCCGTCAAAGAAGACGTCGACGGCGTTGCCGCCGAGATCGAGGTGACCGCCCTTCACGAGGGCCGTGCGCGCTCCCATCGACACCATGCTTCGTGCGGCACGTTCCATCTCGACTTCGTTGGTGACCGCGTGACCGACGATCCGTTCGGCTTCAACGGCATTTGGCGTCACGATCGCAGCGAGAGGGAAGAGCTTCGCGACGAGCGCTTCGAGGGCGGCATCATCGATCAGGTCATAGCCGCTTGTCGATCGAACGACAGGATCGACAACGACTGGCTTGAGGCTGTGGCTCGCGATGCGCTCGGCGACCGCCTCGATTACATCGACGGTGGGCAGCATTCCCGTCTTTACCGCGTCGATCGTGAAGTCGTCGAGGAGTGGATCGATCTGTCGCCGAATCGTATCGGCAGACTGGTGCGCCGCTCCGTACACTCCCTGCGTATTCTGGTAGGTCAGGGACGTGATGGCTGCGGTGCCGAAGCACCCCATGGCCGCGATCGCCTTGATATCGGCGAGGACACCAGCGCCTCCGGAAGGATCGAATCCGGCGATGACAAGTACCGTCTTCATGTTCGGTCGCGCTCAATGAAGCGAAGCCCGAAGAATAACACGTCGGCGGAGGCGACGTCCCTGGGCGCCCGCCGGCCGAAGGTGCCCGCGAAACTCCGGTCTCGGACACCTCGTCAGCGAAGCAGTCTGAGCCGATGCACGACCCGGTGGAGCTCGTCACTTCCTCCGGAACTCCAGGCGTCCTGGAACAGCCGAATAGCCGCGATTCCAGAGACGGAGCGGCCAAGGGCGAGACCGGCGGATTGCTCGTCGATGCCTCCAAGCGCAAGCAACGGAACACCAGCGACTGAAGCGATACGGTCGACTTCACCGGGGCCGAGCGGGTCGCTGTAACCGGCTTTCGATGGTGTCACAAAGATCGGACCACACACGACAAAGTCGGCTCCATCCTCGGAAGCCGCCATGGCCTCCGCCTCGGAATGCGTCGATGCTCCGATGGCGAGGCGCGACCCGACCGCGGACCGGACGACCCGCGCACTCATCGACGACGTCGTCAGGTGGACGCCGTCCGCACCCGCGGCCAGCGCAACGTCAAAGCGGTCGTTAACCAGGACTCGAGCGCTTCCGATCGATGCTGCCGTCACGACTCGACGCGTCAGTTCGCAGAGGTCCCGGGCCGAAAGATCCTTCTCGCGGATCTGAATCCAGTCGACTCCGGCCGTGGAAGCATCGCGGGCCAGACGGATGACCGCATCGAAGGCGGCCGCCCCCGTGCCGAACGACGTCCGGTCAGTGATCAGGCAGAGCTGAATCGCCGCCAATCGAGCGCACCGTCCGAGAGAAGCTGACGATTTCCCGGACTCCGATGAGAATGTTGATCAGTCCGAGACCGGTCACGAACCCACGCGCCCATCCGCTGACGATCCACTGCCGCAGCCACGGCCACCCTAGCCATTCCGTCAGCAGGAACCACACGTTGTTCTCCTCCCACGTGCGATGCCACGGCAGGCAAACGAGCAAGGCCCCGATTTCGAAACTCACCAGGATGCAGAGAACGACAGTGAGTTTGGCCGAGAACGAACGCATCATGGATCAGGAGTTCTTGCGAGTGGACTGAAGCTCGCGAAGCTTGTCGCTCACTTCCCGGTAGTTGATGTCGATCGCATAGACCTCAGAGAAGACATCGATCGCCGCCTCGAGATCACCCTGACGCTCGTAGGCGAGGCCGAGATCGAACCGCATGGCCTGATACTCGTCCTCCGGACGGTTCGGCGTCTCGAGTCCCTTTCGGAACCACATGACGGCAAGTCGCGGCATGTCCTTCGCCATGAAACAGAGACCGAGCATGTTGCAGCACTGCACGTATCGTCCGTCCGGCGCATTCTGCGACGTCGCGCGGATCGCGGACTGGAACTCTTCGATCGCATCGTCGTGCAGTTCCATGTCGCGGTACGCGATGCCCAGATTGTAGTGAGTATCGAAGTCCTGGAGCGTGTCGGTCTCGAACGTGCTCTTGAACTCCTCGAAAATGTCCTGAAGGACGCTGTCCTCTTCCTCGGCCTCAACGGCATCCGCGAGCTCAACCGGCTCCGCCGAGCCACCGATTCCGCCGGACGCGACCGCGCCCCTTCGCGACTCGATGGCCAGGAACTTGTCGTCAAGATTGTCGAGAAGATCGTCGAGCAGATCGCCCTCGGGCTCCGCCTCGACTTCGGGCTCAATCGTGAACGCGCCGGCGCCTGCATCGACATGCGCCACGACCTCGAACGGGTCACCGAGAGACGGCGCGAGGAGATCGGCGGCATCGATTGGAGCAGCCTCAACCATCTCAGGGGCCGCAGGCTCAGCTTCGAACGCTATGTCGAAACCGACCGACTCGGTCGAGATGTCGAAGACACTCTGACCAGAGTCTCCAAGCGTAATGGCCGAGAACTCGCCTCCGGTCGGTGACGACTCAGGTGCGCGCACGCTTTCGATCGGTGGCAGCTCACTCGTCGAGAACGGCGACGGACGGCTCCTCAGCGCTTCGTTCTCGTCGGCCGCCGCTTCGCCTGCGTCAATAGTGAACATTGATGACAGGTCGAACTCGGACTCGACGGGCTCCTCGACCTGAGCAGACAGCTCTGCGGCAACCTCGCCAGTTCCGATGCGATCCATCTGTGCCTTTAGATCGGCAGTGGATCGGAGCTTTGTATACCGCCGCATGATCTCGGGATGATCAGGGTAGGTCGTCGCAAGCCGATCGAGCGTGTCTCTCGCGATCTCGAGGTATCCCTGGGCGATGTAGAAATCGACGCCCTCGAGCTCGTCGCGAAGCACGGCGTCGGTCACTAGCGATCCGGACCCAGCCGGGACCGGGGGAGGAGCCGGTGCCCACGAAGACTCGCCGCCGCCTGACGCCCCGGAAATTTCGAACGCGCCAAAACCATCTTCGTCGGCACCGATCGAGAACCCGCCGGACATGTCGAATCCCGCGGAGCCCGCGGGCTGCTCGGCTGCGACGTCGAACCCGCCGGCGTCCAGTTCGAAAGATGACTTCGAGGCAACGGATGCGTCGCTGGAGTACGGGGACCGGGCCGGGTTGAGCACCTCGGCGAGCTCCTCCATCTCGCGAGCCTTACCGTATTCGCCAATTCGCGTATAGAGCTGTCCAAGTTCGAGACACTGCACGGCGGCTCGATCTTCCATGCGTTGTGCGGTGTAGAGCTGCCTGAGGTGTTCTCGCGCCTCGATACTCTCCGGAGCCCGGTCGACGATCTGCTCGAGGATCATGATGGCGGACGTGATGTCACCGCCACGAGCCATCCGCTCGGCGTCGCTGATATCGCGCTGAATCGACGGATCGTCATCGACAGAGACCGACGGAGCGTGACGCTGCGCGAACGGACCCGTCGGGGTTGTCGAAATCTCTTCGGTGTTGACCCCAAGCGACTGAAGGCGCTGACGATGCGTCGGATTATCGGGCTCGAGCCTTACGAGCTGCTTCAGGGCGTCGATTGCCTCGACCGTCTGCCCTGATCGCACGGCAGCCTCGACTAGCGCCTCGAGCGTCGCGATGAGATTGTGGTCCTCGCGAATCCGCTGATAGATGTCGGCGAGGCGCTGCAGCGACGGAATGTGGTTGTGGTTCTTGTCGAGCAGCGTGTGGAGGAAGTCGATGGCGCGGTCTTCCTCCCGACGGCTGATGAGCACGTCGACGCAGCGGTCGAGCTGTTCGGCCGCGCGATCGAGCTGACCGTGTTGAGCGTACTTGCGCCCGACGTCGAGCACGTTCTGATAACGGGACTTGTCGAGCTGGACGAGCGTCGTAAACGCGCTTTCGGCCTCACCCATCATGTCGGCGGCGAGGTAGGTCCTGCCGAGGACTTCGATGAGCTCGACGTCTCCCGGGTTCTTGTCGAAAGCCGTCTTGAGGAGGTCGATGGCACGCATCGGCTCGCCACGCGAAATGTAGGCGTCGGACACGGCCGAGAGCGCCGCTTTCGACTCGGGGTTGATCGCGAGCGCCTGAAGGCACGCGTCGAGGCCGATGTCGACCTTGCCCTTTCGAATCAGCTCCGTCCCGGCGGCGACGTACGCGTCGTGCGCCTGTTCGCGCATGTTTTCGCGAAGATACGTTTCGGCGAGCTTGATGCGAACCGACGTGTTCTCGGGATCGAGATCGGCGATCTTCTGGTAGACCTCGAGGGCCTTCTGCGTCTTGCCGCTCCGGGCATACGAGTCCGCGACCTGGAGATACTGCTGTCGGGCCTCGACGAGCAGTCCCTGCTGAGAGTAGAGCGCAGCGAGCTTCAGCGAGATCTCGACGTTCTGGGGATTCAGCTTCGAGATCTTCTTGAACATCGCGATGGCCTTGAGTGTGAAGCCGTTCTCGCGATAGCTCTCGGCGATCTTCGTGAAGTTGATGATCGCTTCTTCAACACGTCCCGCGCGCACGAGGAGATCCCCGAGCGTGTTGACGACGGTCAGGTCCGAGGAGTCGAACTCGGCAATCTTCGTGTAGTCGTCGATCGCCGCGTTGACCTTGCCCTGCTGCACGTGCTTTTCGGCCTGGCGCAGAGCTTTCGCTTTGTTGAAGGTCATAGAGCGCTTCTAGTTCCCGGAATAGGCCTGCAACGATTGGCCGACCGTACCACACGCATTCTGGAGTGTCAATTTTGCACTCTGCGCAAGTCCTACGAGAAGTTGGGGTTCAGTCGATTCCCGCGAACAGGCTCGTCGTCAAAACTCCGCGAAAAGTCCGACGGTGAATCGGGCATGGTCCGAGGCGCGCAATGGCGTCCATGTGCGCCGCAGTGCCGTATCCGACATGATCGGCAAACCCGTAATCCGGCCACCGTTCGGAGTACCCGGCCATCAGTCGATCGCGCGCGACCTTTGCGACGATCGAGGCGGCGGCAATGCTCGCGGATGCAGCGTCTCCCGCGACGACCGTGCGCTGGGTTCCTGTCCATTCCGGAATTCGGGAATTGCCGTCGACGAGCAGGTAGTCCGGAACGACCGGAAGGGCACCGACCGCCTGCAGCATGGCGGCGAGGGTTGCTCGCAGGATGTTCGTGGCGTCGATCTCGGGCGCCTCGATGCAGGCGATGGCAACGCCAAGGGCTGAATCGGCGATCGCCGAGCTCAGCGCTTCGCGTCGCGTCCGGACCAGAGTCTTCGAGTCGGCGAGTCCATCCGGAATTCGCTCCCGATCGAGTACCACGGCTGCGGCGACGACCGGGCCGGCGAGCGCACCACGTCCGACCTCGTCGAGTCCGGCTACGACGTAATAACCGTCACTCCAGGCTTCCTGCTCGTATTCGACTCCCGCCATCCGCCTTGGCTTGACGGCTCGTCGATGACCGGTTGCTTTCACTACGCCCGCACCGCTACTCGATCACGCCGGCCAATGGGCTGCTGGCGTTGGCATAGAGCCGCTTCGGCATTCGGCCAGCCAGAAAGGCGAGACGTCCGGCCCGAACCGCGAGCTTCATGGCCTCCGCCATCTGAATCGGGTGCTCGGCTGCGGCCACCGCGGTGTTCATGAGGATGGCATCGACGCCGAGCTCCATTGCCAGGGCTGCGTCTGATGCCGTGCCAACACCCGCATCCACGATGATCGGCACGGCGTCGATCTGCTCTCGCAAGATCTTCAGATTCGTGAGGTTCTGTATCCCCAGACCTGATCCGATCGGTGCCGCCGCCGGCATATGGCCGCGGCTCCAACATCGATGAGCCGCCGGGCAGCGATCAGGTCGTCATTGAGATACGGAAGGACCACGAACCCGTCGCGAACCAGCTCGTCGGTCGCGGCGACGAGTCCGACGTTGTCAGAGAAGAGCGTGCGTTCGCACCCTATCACCTCGAGCTTGACCCAGTTGGTTCCGAGGGCTTCGCGCGCCAGCTGTGCAGTGCGAACGGCGTCGTCAGCCGTGTAGCAGGCGGCGGTGTTCGGCAGGAGGTGGATCTTCGGATCGATGAAGTCGAGCAACGACTTTCCGGATCGATCACCGAGATCGATGCGCCGGACGGCAACCGTCACCATCTCGGTTTCGGCGATAGCGTAGGCGTCACGCATCGTACTGAAATCAGGGAACTTGCCTGATCCAAGAATGAGCCGCGACGAGAACTCGCGACCAGCGATCGAAAAAGTGTCACTCATCTGCACATGTCCTAGCCGCCGCCTACAAAATGGACGATTTCGACACGATCGGCGTCCTGGAGGATCCGTTCGGGCCAATCCTTCCGCTGCACGACGCGGCGATTGAGTTCGACGGCAATCCGTTCACCGGGAAGCCCGAGGACGGAAAGGAGGCCGTCGACGGAGATTCCGGCGTCGAAAGACCGGGTTTCTCCGTTCACGGTGAGCTGAATCTGGTCGGTCATCGCCTTCGGATCAGGTGTTTGATCTCGCCATCGCCATACTTGGACGATGCCTGAACGACAACCGCGGCGCTGCCGGCGGTGAATGTGGGCAGCACGATATTAAAGGATGCGATTCCTTCGCGGTCTGTCCGACCGGGGAAAATCTGCGGCTTGAATGCCGTGCCGATGACCTTGACGACGACCGAAGCGGCTTCGATTGGCTGCCCTGTGCCACGCGTGGCCTGAACCTGCAGAACGACGGTGTCTCCGGCGAGAAAATCTGTCCGTCCGAGGAGTCGCAACCGCAGTTTCTCTTTCTGCAGACCACTTTGCAGGTAATCGGAGATGATCTTGTCGAGGTCCAGCTCTCCCGTGAGCGGACCGGTCACACGTTGAATGACGGCGCGGCCCGCGGCGTCCAGTTCAGGGACGGCAACCGGGCGAGGCTCTTCGGGCGCCGGCTGCGGGAACATCGGCTCCCACGAATCCGGCTGCGCGATAGGCTGCACGGGCTCCGGAGTCAGCGACAAGACCTCGACCTGTTCGACTTCAACTGCCGGCGGAGGAGGCGGCGGCGGAGGAGGCTGAAGCGCCGCGACAGGAGCGAGTGGCTCCACACCGGCCTCTTTGGCGGCGGCCTTCTGCGAGGCGCGAACGAGCTCTTCGACCTTCCCGGCCTTCAGAATGGCAACGATGATCTGATGCTGCTTCTTGAGGATCTCGCCGAGGTCAGCGTCGTTGAGCGTCCCTGAGGCCATTTGGTCGGCGTAGGACGTCCGCTTGGCGGCAATGATCGTGCCTCCACGATAGACGAGGGTCTCCAGCAACGCCTTGTCGCGCCCCTTGTCTTCGGTCTGTACGTGGAGGAGTTCGTCCCCGGCCTGGACGTCCTGATTGTATCCGGTCAGCATCGTTTTAAGGGCGCAACTTAGCATACGGACACGAAGAGCCGCAACGATGGCCACGTGAGGGCTCGCCCATCGCCGCGATTCCTTGACATACGTTGGGCCCGTTGACATTCTTGCCGCCTCGACCCCGGTGGTTCCCGAACGAGTTCTCCGAAAAGGCCCCGATGAACACCCTTGTGTGCAGGAGATGCGGTCTGTACAACCCGCCGAACGTGAGTGCGTGCGGGCGGTGCGGCGAGGCATTCTCGCCTGGCGCTGGAGCCCCCGCCGGGGGGTGGGTGGCGCCTTCCCCTTACAATCGACCCGCTGCGTCCAAGGGGAGCTCGACGGGTCAGATAGTTGCCATCGTCGTCGCGGTCCTTGCCGTCGGAGTCCTGTTCATTGGAATCGTCGCCGCGATTGCGATTCCGTCCCTCATACGCGCTCGCGCAGCGGCGAACGAGTCCGCCGCGATCGGAACTCTGCGAGCGATTGCGGGGGCGGAAACTCAATATTTCGCGCGAAACAACAAGTACGGGACACTCTCAGAGCTCGCCCGCGCAGGTTTCATCGACGCGAGTCTCGCGAACGGGGTCGAGCGCAATAGCTACGTCTTTCGAGAAGTAAAGGTGTCGCAGGATTCCTTCGAGTTCTGTGTTGAGTCGACAGACAAGGTCACCACAGGCCAGGCTTCCTACAACGTCACCCAGGAGTTCGTCATTCGGTATCGTGAGGGACGGGTAGCGCCGGTGGGACGCTCGGGCACCCCGATTGGGTGACGAAAGTACCGCCCTGTCGCCGGCAGGCCCGTTTCTTGACACAGAATTCGACATTGTACTAATGTGCACAATCTCCTGAGAACAGCAGCGTAGGAGTCCGAAATGGTCCAGATCTGGACAATTCGAGGAGGCTCGCGTGGATGAGACTTTAGGTTTGGCGCTTCTGCTTCAGCAGACGGCCGCTCCGAGTGGGACCAGCGTGCTGGTGAGTTACATCCCGATCCTCATGATGCTCGCCATGGCGGGCGGTCTTGCGGCGATTCTGCTGACGACATCGCGCCTGATCGGGCAGAAGAAGCCGACGAAAGAGAAGCTGATGCCGTATGAGTGCGGCAAGGATCCGGTCGGCTCTGCGCGCGAACGTCATTCGGTCAGGTTCTTCATCGTCGCGATGATCTTCCTGCTGTTCGACATCGAGGCGATTTTCCTGATTCCGTGGGCCGTCGGCTTCAGCCGAGTGCTCGACAGCCCCGACAAGGTCCTTCAACTGCTCTTCTATTCCGAGATGATGCTGTTCATCGGCGTGCTCTTCGCCGGACTGCTCTACATCTGGAAGAAGGGCGTCTTCGAATGGAATCGGTAACTCGGGCGTCGCGCGGACCGTCCCGGACGAGGAACTAGCACATGGGTCTCGAGAACAGAGTCGTAAATGCGTTGCCAGAGGTGCTGACGACGCGCCTCGACTGGGTCGTCAACTGGGCCCGCAAGTCCAGCCTGTGGCCAGCGACCTTCGGGCTTGCGTGTTGCGCGATCGAAATGATGGCGATTACCGCTCCCCGCAACGATGTCGCGCGATTTGGTGCGGAGGCCTTCCGCGCCAGTCCTCGTCAAGCAGACGTGATGATCGTCGCCGGTCGTGTCTCGAAGAAGATGGCGCCGGTCCTTCGACGCATCTACGACCAGATGCCCGAGCCGAAATGGGTCATCTCCATGGGCGTCTGCGCGTCGGTCGGCGGGATTTTCGATAACTACGCCATTCTGCAGGGGGTCGACAAGGTCGTGCCGGTGGACGTCTACGTGCCCGGCTGCCCGCCGCGGCCGGAGGGGCTCATCTACGCAATCATGAAGCTTCAGGAGAAGATTCAGACCGACAGCCTGCGAAACCATCCGGACGTGCCGATGCTCGAAGAGCCGGCGCTCGTCGGGCGGGAGGCGTAACAATATGGCGAAGGCTCCGTCTGCAGAGGACATCGCTGCGCTCGGTGAGCGTTTCTCGGAGGCCATTCGTGGCACACGGGAGGCGCTCGGCGAAGTCTCGGCGTACGTCGATCCGGCTTTCATCCTCGAAGTCTGCACGTTTCTTCGCGACGATCCGCGTTTCCAGTTCAATCTCCTGTCGGATTTGACCGGTGTCGATCTCGGGCTCGATCAGGAGCCGCGTTTCGAGGTCATCTACCACCTCTATTCTCTCCCGCTGGGTCACCGCCTTCGGCTCAAGGCGCAACTGCCGTCCGAAGAGCCGACGATCGATTCCGTGACATCCATCTGGAAGACGGCCAACTGGCACGAGCGCGAGACGTTCGACATGTTCGGCATCGTGTTCGAAGGGCATCCGGACCTTCGGCGCATTCTGACACCCGACGAATTTCAGTGGCATCCGCTCCGCAAGGATTTTCCCGTGCGCGGCTACGACGATTTCTAGAGGGCAGAGCATGGAACTCGATCAGGACCAGTTGCGCGAGCGATCGCGCCCAGGAAGGCCCCCGGCGCAGCGAACGATCTATGCGGAGGACGCGTCCGGCATCATCGACATCAACGAGCTCAAGGAGCGGGAACTGGGCTCGACGATGACCCTTTCCATGGGCCCTCAGCACCCGTCGACGCACGGTGTGCTCCGCCTCGAGCTCGAGCTCGACGGTGAGATCGTCATCTCGACCAAGCCCGACATCGGCTACCTCCATACAGGCATGGAGAAGCTCATGGAGGCCAAGAAGTACCAGTCGAACATCTGCATCACCGACCGCATGGACTACCTGAACCCGATGGGGAACAACCTGGGGTATGTGCTTGCTGTCGAGAAGCTCCTGCAGCTCGAGATTCCGCCGAGGGCGCAGTGCATTCGCGTCCTGATGTGCGAGCTCCAGCGCATTGCCTCGCACCTCGTCTGGATCGGAACGCACGCCCTTGACGTCGGAGCGATGTCGGTCTTTTTCTATGCCTTCGACGAGCGCGAGAAGATCCTGAACATGTTCGAAGACGTCTGCGGCGGGCGCATGACGCCGTCCTACTTCCGCGTCGGCGGGATGTTCCAGGACCTGCCCGCTGGCTTCGACGCGAAGGTGAACCGGTTCCTTTCGGAGTTCCCGTCGGCCCTCGAGGCTTTCGACACGTTGCTGACCGGCAACCGGATCTTCCGCGGACGGCTTCAGGGTGTCGGGGTTCTGTCGGCCGAGGATGCCATCAGCTGGGGCATCACCGGTCCATCGCTGCGGGGCTCCGGCGTCGAGCACGATCTGCGCAGGGCCGAACCGTACTCGGGCTACGAGAACTACGACTTCGACATCCCGACATTCCCCGAGGGCGATGTGTGGGCCCGGTACCAGGTTCGCCGTCAGGAGTTTCGCGAGTCGCTGAAGATCGTCCGTCAGTGCATCGAGAAGATGCCGACCGGGCCGATCAAGGCCGACAACGACAAGGTGGTGTTGCCGGATCGCGACGACATGAAGACCCACATGGATGCACTCATCCATCACTTCCTGATTGCCGCGGACGGTTTCAAGGTGCCTGAAGGCGAAGTCTATGTCGCCATCGAGGGCTCAAAGGGCGAGCTCGGTTACTACATCATCTCGGACGGCTCTGAGCGGCCGTTCCGCTGTCACGTGCGTGGCCCTTCCTTCGTGAATCTCTCCGCGTTGCCCGACATGGTGAAGGGCAGCCTGATCGCCGATGTCGTCGCCGTCATCGGATCGATCGACATCGTCCTCGGCGAAATCGACAGGTAGCCGTCTCACGACTTCGGCGCCGTGTCGCCGTTGACGAATCCCCGTGAACCTGGTGGCCGAATCACAGTGATGCTCACACCCGAACGAGAAAAGAAGATCGACGAACTGCTGACCCGGTACCCGAGCTCGCGCTCGGCTCTGTTGCCGGCGCTGTGGGTCGCTCAGGAACAATATGGCTGGATCAGTCTCGAGCTGCAGCGATACCTGGCGATCCGGCTCGGCATCACGCCCGAGCAGGTGCGAGAGGTCGTGACGTTCTACTCGATGTACAACGACCGGCCTGTCGGCAAGTACCACCTGCAGGTTTGCTGCACGACGCCGTGCATGCTCATGGGGTCTGACGACGTGATCGGTTACCTCGAGAAGAAGCTCGATATCGGGCGCGGTCAGACGACCGGCGACGGGCTCTTCACCGTGTCGCAGGTCGAATGCCTCGGATCGTGCGGAACGGCGCCAATGCTTCAGGTGAATCGAGAAAAGTACGACGAGAACCTCACGACCGAAAAGGTCGACGCGCTTCTCGACAGATTGCGGACACAGGCGGCGGCGGAGGGTTCCAATGGCTGATCCCGTCAAGGTCGTATCGAAGCGCTTCGGCATTCCGGACAGCCACACACTCGACGTCTACCTCCAGCACGACGGTTACGTAGCGCTCGAGAAGGCCGTCAAGTCCATGCAACCCGCCGAAGTCATCGACGAGGTGAAGAAGTCGGCGCTGCGCGGTCGTGGAGGCGCGGGCTTTCCGACCGGAATGAAGTGGGGCTTCGTTCCGAAGGACTCTCCGAAGCCGAAGTACATCGTCTGCAACGCTGACGAGTCGGAGCCCGGGACCTTCAAGGATCGGGCAGTCATGGAGTTCGACCCGCACTCCCTCATCGAAGGGTGCCTCATCGCGGCGTACGCGCTCGGCTCGCACACCTGCTACATCTACATCCGCGGCGAATACGGCTGGGTCCAGGACATCATGGACGTCGCGATCCGCGAGGCCTACGCGAAGGGCTACTGCGGAAAGAACATCCTCGGCACCGACTTTTCGTGCGACGTCTACACACACCCGGGTGCCGGTGCGTACATCTGCGGAGAAGAAACGGCCCTTCTGAATTCGCTGGAAGGGAAGCGCGGCCACCCGCGCATCAAGCCGCCGTTTCCGGCTGTCGAGGGGCTCTACGGCTGTCCCACCGTCGTCAACAACGTCGAGACGCTTGCGACCGTACCGTGGATCATCCAGCACGGCGGCGACACATTCCGGCAGTTGGGCACCGAAAAGTCGGGGGGCACTCGACTCGTGTCCGTGTGCGGTCACGTAAACAAGCCGGGTGTGTACGAGATTCCGCTCGGATATCCGATGAAGGACCTGCTCGAGAAGGAATGCGGCGGCATCCGGAACGGCAACAAGTTGAAGGCGGTCATCCCCGGCGGTTCGTCGGTCCCGATCATCACGGCTGAAGAGGCGTACCGCGTAAAGCTCGACTTCGAGTCGATCGGCGAGGTCGGTTCGATGCTCGGTTCGGGCGGCGTCATCGTGATGGACGAGACGGCGGACGTCTTCGAATCGACTTTCAGACTCGTCCACTTCTACAAGCACGAGTCGTGCGGCTGGTGCACGCCGTGTCGAGACGGCGGCGACTGGATGGAGCAGATCTTCGATCGAATCTCGATCGGAGGCGGCCGATCCGAGGACCTCGACCTGATCACCTCGCTCGGCAGGAACATCGAAGGCAAGTCGCACTGCGCGCTCGGCGATGCGCTGGTGTGGCCGATCACGAGCGCGATGAAGAAGTTCCCCGAGGACTTCCAGCGCGCGCTCGACCGCGGCAAGAAGCTGCTCCGCGAACCCGCGGCCGTTTAGGGGCTGAATCGGAACTATGAGCACGGACACAACATCTCAGACCTGCACGATCACCGTTGACGGCGTACCCGTCGTGGTGCCGGCCGGGGCACTCCTCATAGAGGCGCTCAAGATGCAGGGGATCGACATCCCGAACTTCTGCTATTACCAGAACCTGCCGGCCCAGGCGTCGTGCCGGATGTGCCTCGTGAGGATCGAGAAGATGCCGCGACTGCAGCCGTCGTGCACGACGATCGTCAAGGACGGCATGGCGGTCGAGGTCAACACACCGGAAATTACCGACATGCGGCGAGGGATGCTCGAGTTCATGCTCGCGGATCATCCGCTCGACTGCCCTGTCTGTGATCGCGGCGGAGAGTGTGAGCTGCAGGACAACGTCTTCAAGTTCGGTCACGTCGATGCCCGGTTCACCGAGGACAAGCATCCGATTCCCGACGTCGACATCTCGCCGTTCATCTACAACGACGCGCAGCGCTGCGTCTTCTGCTATCGCTGCGTTCGTGTGTGCGATGTGTGGATGGACGTCGGTGCTCTTGCCAAGCTCAATCGCGGGTCGCACGAGACCATCGGCACGTTCGACGGCTGGCTCGATTGCGAACATTGCGGGAACTGCGTGGACGTCTGCCCGACCGGCACGCTGATGCACACGAGCTACAAGTATGGTCCGCGGCCGTGGAACCTCGACGAGACAGAAACGACGTGTTCGTACTGCGCCGACGGCTGCCGGGTGCGCCTTGGTTCGCGCGGCAACGTTGTGCACCGGTCGGTTGCGCGACAGGGCACGGGCATCAACGAAGAGTACCTGTGCGTGAAGGGTCGCTACGGCTTCGACTACATCAACAGCGGCGAACGCGTGACGCAGCCGCTCATCCGAAAGCACGGCGAGTTGAGGCCGGCCACGTGGGATGACGCGCTCGAGCACGTCGCCAAGCGGCTCGGAGACATCGCGAAGGCGAAGGGCGCGGATGCGGTTGCCGTCCTGGGCTCGACGCGAATCACGAACGAGGCGAACGTTGCGATTGCCATTGTGGCCGACGCGCTCGATACGACGCAGCTGTCGTACAAGCCCGACTTCGATCTGGCGACCTTCATGAAGTCCGTTGCCGGACGTCTTGCGACGAAGGCCGACATTGCGTCGGCCGACACGATCTTCGTCATCGGCGGCGATCCGAAGGAAGACCAGCCGCTGACCGCGCATCAGCTGTTGCAGCCGGTCCTCAAGGGCAGATCGGCGCTCTACGTCGCGAGCTCGCGTCTCGCCCGGATTCGCAAGCGCGCAAGTCAGTTCGTCCATCTGCGTCCTGGCGGGGAAGCCGTATTGCTGCTGGGACTCGCCGGAGGGTCCAGCGACGTTTCGGCGAAGTCCGCGGGGTGCGCGCCGAGCGACGTCGAGGCGCTTCGAAAGGCCCTCGAGGCATCGCGGCGTCTGGTCGTGATGGTCGGGTCGGAATGCCACGGCGCCGCCCTCGAGGCGGCTGCGGCACTGGGATCGCTGCTCGGCGACGGCGAACGGCACGTCACATATCGACCGCTCGTTGAGGACAACAATTCGGTGGGCGCCTACGACACCCTCGGGCAGGGCGTCGCGTATTCGGAAGTAATTGGCGCCCTTGGCGATCTGATCACGGCCTCTACGCCGTCGGAGCCGACCTGATGGATGGCGCCGACGCCGATACCATCCGTGAGCGGCTCGGACGTCTCGACTGTCTAGTCGTGCAGGATCTCTTCATGACCGAGGCGGCCTTGATGGCCGAAGTAGTCTTGCCGGCGTCGACGTACGCCGAACAGGACGGTTCGTTCACGAACATCGCCGGTGAGGTCCAGCGGGTGCACAAATCCATCGATCCGGTCGGTGCATCGCGTCCCGATTGGCTCATCGCATCGCAGCTCGCCCGGGTTCTCGGGTCGGACGTGAACTTCCGTGGCTCGGTCTCGGCGGCGTATCGAAAGCTCACCGAGTCGAACCCGGCCTACACGAATGCGACGTATGCCCGGATGCTCGGTGAAGGCGCCGTGCAGACCGAGCGACCCGTCGCGACACCCGATCGCGCAACTCTCCTGTCTTCACTCACGTCGGCCACCGCGGCGACGGATGCGACGGCAAAACACGACGAACGGCCGGTTGAAATGGGAGAGCGGCTGTTCCACCTCGGGACGATCGCCAAAAACTCCAAGTTGCTTGTCGACGCATTTGCAGACGGGAAGGCGAAGGGCCGGCCCGTCGAGGAAGAAGCGGCGCTGATCTCCATCAAGTCTGTCTAACGGCCGACGACCTGGCGCGATGTTCGCCGGGTCGTCGCACGAACACCCGAACCCAACATGACGCTCGAGATGTTCCTCATTACCGCGGTGAAGATCGGCCTGGTGCTCTTCATCATCCTGACGGCGGTCGCGTACCTGACGTACATGGAACGTCGCGTGCTGGCGTTCATCCAGGTGCGGCTCGGTCCGAACCGGGTCGGACCGTTCGGGCTCCTCCAGCCGCTCGCCGACGGGATCAAGTTCATCTTCAAGGAAGACGTCATACCGAACGACGTCACGCGCTTCATCTACATTCTCGCTCCAATCACTGCCCTGATTCCGGCGTTGATGACTTTTGCCGTCATCCCGTTCGGAGATCGGCTCGAGATCTTCGGCAAAGACATCTCGCTCTACGTCACGGGCTTCAACGTCAGCCTGCTGTTCGTGTTTGCTATGACATCGCTCGGTGTCTACGGCATCGTGCTGGCCGGCTGGTCGTCGAACTCGAAGTATTCGCTGTTCGGAGGGCTTCGCTCGTCGGCGCAGATGATCAGTTACGAGCTCGCCCTGTCGCTCTCGATCGTCGGCGTGCTGATCCAGGTCGGATCGCTCGACCTCGTGAAAATCGTCGAGGCACAGTCGGGGTGGTACGGAATGCAGTGGAACGTCTGGGCGTTCCAGCCGCTCGGGTTCCTTCTCTTTTTCATCGCCGTCCTCGCAGAAACGAACCGGGTGCCGTTCGACCTTCCCGAGGCAGAAACCGAGCTAGTCGGCGGATTCCACACAGAGTACTCGTCGTTGAAATTCGCCATGTTCTTCATGGCCGAGTACGCGGCGATGATTACGGCTTCGTCGATGGCGACGGTGTTGTTCTTTGGCGGCTGGAACGGACCGGGTGCGAGCGCGGATACGTGGTGGGCGCCGCTGCTCGGCCTTCTGTACTTCGCAATCAAGGTCTTCGCGTTCCTGTTCGTATACATCTGGATTCGCGGCACTCTTCCGAGATTCCGTTATGACCAGTTGATGGACTTCGGATGGAAGCTCCTGCTGCCGCTCGCCATCTTCAACATCGTGTTCACCGCGACGTGGAAGTTCCTCTTCCACTACTACGATCTGGCGCAGTACCTGCCAGGTTGGATGTCGGGCAAGTGAGACGGCTGAATGTTTGACGCGATCACCAACTACTTCTCGAACCTGACGCCGGAGCACTACTTCTTCTTCCTCTTCGCGATCGTCGCCATCGCGTCGGCGCTGGAGGTCGTGATGCAGCGCAGCCCGCTCTACAGTGCGGTCGCGCTGATCTTCACGATGGCTGCCCTTGCGGCGAACTTCGTGCTGCTAAAGGCTCAGTTCCTCGCGGCGATCCAGATCATCGTCTATGCCGGCGCGATCATCGTTCTGTTCGTTTTCGTGATCATGCTGCTCAACGTGCGCGCTGAAGAGAGTCGCCTCGATCGGTTCACCGCATTGCGGTGGATTGCAGCGCCGTCGGCCATCGTGCTCTTCGCCGGTGCATTCGCCGCGATCCGGTTCTCGAACCTGGATACGCTGGCGCCTTCACCGACAGCGGCGGCGGCCGGAACGACAGAACGGATCGCGGAAGTGATGTTCACGAAGTACCTGCTGCCGTTCGAGGCGGCGTCGGTGCTCATCATGATGGCGATCGTCGGCGCTCTCGTGCTCGCCGCTCGCGCGAAGGAGTACGATGCCGAGCTTTCCGGCATCGAGAACCAGGAAGTCCCGCCGAAGCCGGAGCCCGAGGCTCAGCCCGAAGAAGTGGAGGTCTCGTAGTTCCATGCTGCCCATCACGAACTTCATTCTCCTTTCCGCCGTGATCTTCACGATTGGCGCCGTCGGCGTGTTCTTCAAGCGCAACATCATCACGATCCTGCTGTGCATCGAGCTCATGCTCAACGCGGCTAACCTCGCGTTCGTGGCGTTCGCAAGCTACTTCGGTGACACGACCGGACAGCTGTTCGTGTTCATCGTGATGACGGTAGCCGCCGCCGAAGCCGCGGTTGGCCTTGGCCTCGTGATAGCCATTTTCCGAAACCGCGAGACGCTCAACGTCGATGAGGCCAATATTCTGAAGCTCTAGTCGCCGCTGGAGCGTGCATCGTGCACGCGCCATCGAGGCCCGATCGAAACACCGCACGATATGAATACGACGACACTTCTTGGTGGCATCATCTTCGCACCGCTCATCGGTGCATTGGTGCTCGGCCTCTTCGGAAAGCGGATGAACGAGCGGACGGTCGGCCTGATCGCCTCGGCGACGGTCGGCGTGTCGTTCGTCCTCGCGATCATTGCCTTCACGACCCTGCTCGGTGTGGCGCCCGAAGGGGCGGAGGGCATCCGAAGGCTTCACAATCCGCTGTTTCCGTGGATCGAGGTCGGCTCGTTCAAGGCGCCGTTCGATCTCGTGCTGGACCCGCTCTCGGCACTTTACGTGGTGTTCGTGACGGGCGTCGGATTCCTGATCCACATCTTCGCAACGGGTTACATGCACGGTGAGGGCGGGTACTACCGCTTCTTCTGCTACATGAACCTCTTCATGTTCAACATGCTGGTGCTGATCCTCGGCTCCAACATGCTCGTGATGTTCGTCGGGTGGGAAGGCGTCGGTCTCTGCAGCTACCTGCTAATCGGGTTCTATTTTCAGCAGCAAGGACCCGCGTTCCCCAATCAGTCCGCGAAGAAGGCTTTCATCGTGAACCGCATCGGTGACGTGGCCTTCGCGATTGCCATCATGCTCGTGTTCATGAAGGCCGGGTCGATCGAGTTCGCGGCCGTCAACGAGTGGGCCAGGTCGTTGACCGCGGCCGAGCCGATGACTGTTGCCGCATTCGGCCTGGGCGGAGCATCGACGATTGCATTGCTGATGTTCATCGGCGCCACGGGCAAGTCGGCACAGATTCCGCTGTTCGTGTGGCTGCCTGACGCGATGGCCGGCCCGACGCCGGTTTCTGCGCTCATCCACGCGGCAACGATGGTTACCGCAGGCGTGTACATGGTTGCCCGCACGAGCGAGGTCTTCGTGAAGGCGCCGAGCGCAATGTTCGTCGTCGCGACGATCGGCGCACTGACGGCGCTGGGAGCTGCGACCATCGGCCTTGCACAGTGGGACATCAAGAAGGTCCTCGCGTATTCGACGGTTTCGCAACTCGGCTACATGTTCCTGGCGTGCGGCGTTGGCGCCTTCGGGGCGGGCGTGTTCCACGTGGTAACGCACGCGTTCTTCAAGGCGCTGCTTTTCCTCGGATCCGGGTCGGTGATCCTCGGAATGCATCACGAGCAGGACATGCGGAAGATGGGCGGACTCAGGAAGTTCATGCCGATCACGCACGCGACGATGGCCGTCGGCTGGCTCGCGATCTGCGGCTTCCCGCTTTTGTCAGGCTTTTTCTCGAAGGACGAAATTCTCTACCAGACTTTCACGACGAATGCGTTCGCGAATCCGGTGTTCGGAAAGATCTTCTGGGGCATCGGCGCGCTCACGGCCATCCTGACCGCGGTCTACATGACCAGGCTGATGGTCCTGACGTTCTGGACGAAGGAACGCTGGCACGACGATCACGGCCATGACCACGGCCACGCCGATCACGCCGACGACGGACACGGGCATCACGGCCTCGCGAAGGGCGAGACGCCTCACGAGTCACCGTGGTCGATGACACTACCGCTCATCGTCCTCGCGATCGCCGCGGCGGTCGGCGGATATGTGGGCGTGCCGAACGGGCTCGGCCACCTCGTCGGGATCGAGAACTCGAACATGGTCGAGCACTTCCTCGAGCCGTCGGTCGCGCACGTCGGATCGCACGGTGCCGTGGCCGGGCACGGTGTCGAAGCCGCGGCCCCCGTCGCGCACGATGCGACCCTCGAGCTCGGACTGACGGCGTTCTCGATCCTGCTTGCGCTCGGCGGAATCGGCGTGGGTTTCTGGATCTTCCGCAAGAACCCGCTCCTGAAGTTGCCGAAGATCCTCGAAGACAAGTGGCGCGTCGACGAGCTCTACGAGGCCACCATCATTCACCCGATCCGCAAGCTTTCGGAGTCGATTCTCTGGAAGGCCGTCGACGTGCGATCAATCGACGGGCTCGTCAACGCAGTCGCGGACGGAATCCGCGGGCTCGGCGGAACGATGCGCTACCTGCAGTCGGGTCTCACGCGTAGTTACGTCGCCGTCATCCTGCTCGGCGCGGCGTGCCTCGTCGGTTACTTCCTCGTGCAGGGCTACGTCAAATAGGACCGGGAAACGCTCACGTATGACTTTCGAGAACACCATCCTGACGCTCGTCATGTTCGTTCCGCTGCTCGGAGCGATTCTCGTGGCGCTGTACGGTCGATCCGAAGACGGGAATTCCGACGGAATCAAGAAGCTCGCGATCGGAGTCACGGTCGTCACTTTCGTCCTGTCGCTGCCTCTGGCGATTCTCTTCGACGCGAAGTCAGCCGGGTACCAGTTCATCGCGCGCGCGGGCTGGATCGACGCCGCGGGCCTGAAGGTCGATTACCACGTGGGCATCGACGGACTGAGCCTCTGGCTCGTCCTGCTGACGACGCTCATCATGCCGATCGCGCTGCTCGCATCCTACTCGGCGATCACGAAGCGGATTCGAGAGTACCTCGTCCTGATGCTCATCCTCGAGACGGGAATGATCGGCGTGTTCTGCGCGCTCGACATGTTCCTGTTCTACGTGTTCTGGGAAGTGATGCTCATCCCGATGTACCTCATCATCGGGGTCTGGGGAGGGGAACGCCGCATCTACGCGTCGATCAAATTCGTGCTCTACACGATGATCGGCTCGCTGCTCATGCTCGTCGCGATCATCGCCCTCTATCTGATGCACGGGAAGGCGACGGGCTTCTATACGTTCGACATTCCCCTCATCACGCAATCGATTGCCGCCGGGATGCTCATGATCCCGCTCGACACGCAGCTTTGGCTCTTCGGCGCGTTCGCGATCGCGTTTCTCATCAAGGTGCCGCTATTCCCGTTCCATACGTGGCTGCCCGATGCGCACGTCGAGGCGCCGACGGCCGGTTCCGTGATCCTGGCTAGCGTCCTCCTGAAGATGGGCACCTACGGCCTGATGCGCTTCAACGTGCCGATGTTCTACGAGGCGTCGATTTCGCTCGCGCCGATCATCTGCGTGTTCGCTGTCTTCGGCATCGTGTATGGCGCTCTCGTGGCCATGGTGCAGCCCGACATCAAGAAACTCGTCGCGTATTCGTCTGTCAGCCACCTTGGATTCTGCGTGCTCGGCATCTTTTCGCTGACGTCGATGGGCATGCAGGGCGCGCTCTACCAGATGCTCGCGCACGGCCTTTCGACCGGCGCGCTCTTCCTGATCATCGGGATGATCTACGAGCGCCGCCATACACGGCAGATCTCGGAGTTCGGTGGACTGGCGACTCCGATGCCGCAGTTCTCGACGCTCTTCATGATCACGACGTTCGCCTCGATCGGACTGCCGCTGCTCTGCGGATTCGTTGGTGAGATTCTGGTGCTCATCGGGACGTTCACGTCGACAACTCTCGAAGGCGCGAAGTGGTTTGCGGCGGTTGCGGCGACGGCGATGGTATGGGGCGCGGTCTACATGCTCTGGATGTTCCAGCGCGTCGTGATGGGCGACGTCACGAACCCCGAGAACGCGAAACTCCCCGATCTCAACCTTCGGGAGAAGGTCGTGCTCGTCCCCCTCGTCGTGCTCATGATCGTGATGGGTGTCTACCCGGTGTTCTTCACCAAGCGCAGTCAACCGGCGCTCGATGCCGCCATACAGAAGTCGTCCCCCGTGCCGCCGCAGAAGGCACAGGCGCCCGCGCGGATGCCCTAAGGAAGCCACGAGCTGATCATGGAGAAATACGTCAACTACATCACCATCCTGCCGGAGGCGATCGTCTCGCTGTTTGCCTTCGTCCTGATGCTCGTCGATGCCTATACGGGCGGCCGAAAGCGGAAACTCTACGCGTGGATCTCGCTCGGCGGGTTAGTTGCGGCGGGCGCCTCGATCGGCTGGATTGCGGTCCTTCTGTCGACGAATGCCTCGATGGCTCCGGTCTCCACCTATATGGGGATGCTGACGACTGACCCCTTCCGCCTGGCGTTCTCGACGATTGCACTCGTCGTATCGGCGTTGACCGTCCTCGCGTCGATGGCGTGGCTCGACGAAGACTCGCTCCCGGCCGGTGAGTTCCACACGCTCCTGATGTTCGCGACGGTCGGCATGCTGCTCATGGCGTCTGCCGGCGATCTCGTAATGATCTTCCTCGGCCTCGAGATCCTCTCGATCGCAACATACGTGCTGGCCGGATATCGTCGACGCGATCTGCGCTCGAACGAGGCGGGCCTCAAGTACTACATCCTCGGATCGTTCGCGACCGCGTTCCTGCTCTATGGCATGGCGCTGACGTACGGTGCGACGCGGAGCACGAGTCTCGAAGGCATTCGTCTGGCCATCACGAGCGGCAAGGTGGAGTGGACGTGGCTGCTCCTCGTTGGTGGCGCAATGATGCTCGTCGGACTCTGCTTCAAGATCTCAGCGGCACCGTTTCACGTCTGGACGCCGGATGTGTATGAGGGAGCGCCGTCGGTCGTGACCGGCTGGATGTCGACGGGGCCAAAGGCCGCGGCGTTTGCGGCGTTCCTCAAGATCTACATTGCCGTCTTCGCGGTCGGTGCTCCGATCCTCGGCCTGGCAGGGGCCACGCAGACGGCGCTGGCGATCATCGCCGTGACGACGATGGTCGTCGGCAACGTCGTCGCGATGGTGCAGGACAACATCAAGCGGATGCTTGCCTACTCGTCGATAGCACACGCTGGGTACGCGCTGGTCGGCGTCATTGCCAACGACTGGCACTCGGTGGCGTTCTATCTGCTGTGTTATGGCGTGATGAACATCGGCGCCTTTGCGGTGGTGGCCGCCATCGGCCGCCGTTACGATCGCGAGACGATGCTCGACGATTACCGCGGTCTGGGTTGGGAGTCGCGAGGCCTTTCGATTGCTTTTGCGGTCTTCATGTTCAGTCTCGCCGGATTTCCGATGACCGCCGGGTTCATGGGCAAGTTCCTGGTCTTCAAGAGCGCGTGGGAGAAGGGCCTGTCGATGCTCGTCATCTTCGCGGTCCTAAACAGCGCCATTTCCGTCTACTACTACCTTCGCCCGATCGTGCTGATGTACTTCAGTGCGGCGCCCGACAGCGATCGTCGACGCTCGGTGCTTGGAGCAGCGGCGGTTGCGGCACTGGCGATTTCAGTCGCCGGCGTCTTCTATCTCGGAATGATGCCGGATGCGGTGCTGAAGTTCTTCGCACTCTCGGCAAAGTAGGTCACTCGTCGTGACGAGAGAGACTGGGCCGACTCCCATCGCGCGCGGCAGGGGGCCGCGGACGGTTCGCGCCGACGACATCGTCGCGGAGGTCGGCCGTCTGATGACTGGATCCACGGTGGCGGACGTGTACCGCGCCCGTGTTCTGTCGGACCGAACCCGCCGATACGAGCTGAATCTCGCGAAACCCCCGGCGAACGTCGAGATTCTGCACACCTTGCTTGGCATCGAGTTGAAAGTCGGTCGCCGCAGGCTGCTCTGTCCGGATCTCGCGACGGCGCGGTTCCTTCAGGTCTTTGCGCGCATTGGTGTTGGAGTCGTCGCAATTCCGTACGACATCACACAGGTCTCGCGTGCCGCCGATGAGCTCGAGAGCGCCTGGCACCGCGCGCTTCTGTTGGCCGAGCACGCATCGGCCGGACGCAGCGACCGACTGAGAGCTCGCGTTCGACGCGCTCTCGCCGCGCAACTGAGGGAAGCAGTCGTGGCCGCAGGAGCCGGCTCGAAGCGGCCGGCATTCCTGCAAAGCACGCGTCAGCGCGTTCCCGGTGGGTCGGCGCGCGGCTGATCGTGTTGTCATGACAAGCCGGGACGTCCGCGAAGCGTCGGTGATTCGGGATCCGTTCACGGAAACTGAACGGCGCGTTCGAGACTCACGCAGACGTCGATGCACGAGCGTCCAGAGATCGGCGTAGCGCACCGCGTGTATACTTCTCGAGAGTTCTTTCAAGGGGGTGGATCGAGTGGTCACGCTGTCCTTTCGCAAGCTTGTCGCGGTCGTCGCGACCTCGGCGGCCATCGGTACTTTCGGCGCGGTCGGGATCATACGATTCGCTGGCGTGCCGATCGCTTCGACGCCCGCAGCCTCGAGTCTCGCCGGCACGTCCGGCGTCGAGCCCGTGGTGCTCGCCGATCCGTCGGTCGCTTCCGACGAGCTCAACAACATCGAGATCTACCGGGCCGTGTCGCCTGGAGTCGTCAACATCACCACGAAGGCGATGATCGACTCTTTTTTTGGGGCTTATCCGCAGCAGGGGAGCGGGTCCGGCGCGATCATAGACATCGAGGGTCAGCGTGTCGTCCTGACGAACTTTCACGTCGTTCAGGATGTCCTGGCAGCTGGCGGCTCGCAGTCATCCATCGAGGTTTCTCTCGCCGACAAGACAACCTACCCGGCTCGGGTGATCGGCGTGGATCCGGACCACGATCTCGCGGTGCTTCGCCTGGAAGCGCCCGTTGATCGGCTCAGGACCGTTCCACTTGGATCGTCGACTGGCCTCAAGGTCGGCCAGAAAGTTCTTGCGATCGGCAATCCCTTCGGTCTCGACAGCACACTCACGACCGGAGTCATCAGCGCCCTCGAACGGCCGCTTCGGTCGCCGTCGGGCGAACAGATCGCCGGCGTCATCCAGACGGACGCCGCCATCAATCCGGGAAACTCCGGCGGACCGCTGCTGAACTCTCGCGGCGAGATGATCGGCATCAATACGGCCATTGCGGGAGCCTCGGGCGGCAACGTCGGCATCGGCTTCGCCGTTCCGGTCGATATCGCCAAGCGCATTGTTCCGGATCTGCTCACCAACGGGCGTGTCGCGCGGGCCTTTCTAGGAATTGCCTATCGTCCGGTTGACCGGCGGGTCATCCGGGCCCTCGGTCTCGACGCGAGTGCAGTCGGTCTGCTTGTCACTGGTGTCGAGCCCGGAAGTCCCGCGGCCCGAGCAGGAGTGCGAGGGTTACAGCAGTCCTCCGGATCGTATGTCGTCGGGGACATCGTCGTGTCGATCGATGGTCGTCCTGTTCGCGAGCAGGACGACCTTTCGTTCGTGCTCAACCAGAAGCGACCTGGTGACCGCATCACCGTTGAGATCGTTCGCGCCGGACGACCGGCGAGGCTGCAGGTAACCCTCGCCGAAGCGCCATCGCGCCGGCGGGCCTGAGCGAGAAGTCGGGGCGCGATCACTTCCTGGTCGCGCCCGAATTCGACCGCACGATCACGACGCGACGAACTGGTTCCGTCGTCGTGATGGGGTCGTAGGGCTTTCTTGCCTCGCCCTACCTTTCGTGCTAACTTCTTCCATCGTCGAGTCTTAAGCGAAACATCACATCCCTTGCGGCGTAGTACCGGCGTCTATTTCCGGTCGGGCAAGGGGGACTTCCAACACCATGGAGAAGCGCCATCTCACGCGCGTGATCGCGGTCGCGGTCATCGCGCTCATTGTTTTCGCCGTCGCCATTGCGGCCGTGGCGCTCGGTATGTCCCAGGGCGGCGGGTTATTCGGACCGACCGGAGATCGCGTGGCGATGGTCCGGGTGAACGGCGTGATCTACGACTCGAGGTCGGTAATCGCGCACCTTCAGCGGTATGCGAATGACGATCGCGTCAAGGCCATCGTCCTGCGAGTGGATTCGCCGGGAGGCGGCGTTGCGGCATCGCAAGAGATCTACCAGGAACTCGTTCGGCTTCGTCAGGAGAAGAACAAGACGATCGTGGTCTCGATGGGAAGCGTGGCGGCATCCGGGGGGTATTACCTGGCCTGCGGGGCCAACCACGTCGTCGCGAATCCGGGCACGGTCACGGGCTCGATCGGTGTGATTGCCGAGTGGTACAACTACGGATCCCTGCTCGACATGGCGGGGCTCAAGCCCGAGCTCGTCAAGAGCGGCGCTCTCAAGGACATCGGATCGCCGGTGCGTCCGATGACGCCGGAAGAACGGGTGGTGCTGCAGTCGATGATCGACCGAATGTACAACCAGTTCGTCGGCGTCGTCGTGGAAGCGCGCGCGGGCAAACAGGGTCTGGATGAAACGAAGATTCGTGCGCTTGCCGACGGGAGAGTGTTCACGGGAGACGAGGCATTCGAGAACGGGCTCGTCGACGAGTTGGGTAACGAACGCACGGCGATTCTCGCGGCCGCAAAGCTGGTTGGAATCAACGGGGAACCGGTCGTCGTCGAGCCGCCGGTCCAGAAGTCATTCACGCTGCTCGATCTCCTGACGGAAACGGACGTGACGGAGTTGACCGCGAAGGGTCTGCCAGGCGGATCGCCGTCGGGTGCGTCGATGCAATTCGGCTACATCTGGAAATGACTCGGCGTCGAGGCGAGTTTGAACGTGATGGAAAGTGAGGAAAAACGATGACGAAAGCTGAGCTGGTCGAAGAAGTTGCCCGCGCTGCAGAGCTGACGAAGAAAGACTCGGAGGTCATCGTCGACGAGGTCTTCAAGAGCATCATCACCTCGCTCAACACCGGCGAGAAAATCGAGCTTCGCGGCTTCGGTTCGTTCCGCGTACGTGAGCGCGGCCCTCGGCGCGGGCGGAATCCGAAAACCGGCGACCCGGTCGACATTCCTGCGAAGCGCGTGCCGTACTTCAAGCCCGGCAAGTTCCTCAAGGAAATGATCAACCGGGATGCTGACGGGAACCTTATTCCGGGATCTCTCGATTTCGACGACGACGGGGAATAGCGCCGGCGACGGCGGGATGTCGCGATTCGCTCGACGACGTCCGGAGGCAGGCTGGGCAATGGATTTTGTCTGGAGCCCGTGGCGGTATCATTACATTCGCGCAAACGCCGATGGCGTTCTCTCTCCGGGCGGCTGTGTCTTTTGCCACGCACCGGCGGTCGACGATCCTTCGAGCACGCTCGTCGTCGCCCGGGAATCGCTCGCGTACGTGATCCTAAATCTCTACCCCTACACGAGCGGGCATCTCATGATCGTGCCGTACGCGCACGTCTCGACAATCCTCGAGCTTGATGCCGAGACGCTTTCCGAGATGATGATGCTCGTTCAGCGCTCGCAGCGGGCGCTCGATGCGACGTATGCGCCGGACGGATATAACATCGGCATGAACATCGGAAAGGCGGCTGGGGCCGGCATCGCGAACCACGTGCATCTGCACGTCGTCCCGCGGTGGGCCGGCGATGCGAATTTCATGTCCGTCATTGGTGAAACACGCGTGGTGCCTGAAGAAATGGCGGTCACGTACGAGAAGCTTGTCGCCGCATTCGCGGCCGAGTAGGTGCAGGAGGTGCGGCCATGTTCGGCTGCCGGGTTCGAAGTATCGCGGTCTGTATTACCTGTCTACTTGCTCTGTCGGCAGCGGCATCGAGGAATCTCGGGCTCGCACAGAGCGAGTCAAGCGCGCAGTCGAGCTCGGTGAATGGCTTCATCGAGTTCGAAGGCGGAGGTCGACCCACGGAGCGGCTGGAAATCTACGTCCAGACCCCGACTGGTGGCAGCAGGTTCAGGATCTTCTCGGACCCAGGCGGAACGTTCTTCATTCGTTCGCTTCGACAGGGAACCTACGAATTCAACGTGAAAGTCCCCAGGACGTGGCCGTATTCGGAGGGATATGCGGAACTGATCCTCCTGGGCTCGCCCAGATCCTCAACGACCTACACTGTGACGGTCTATCTGAAGCGAAAGCTCGGTCCGGGCATCACCGGAGTGTCCGGGCGCACGATGACCGCACAGGAAACGGACGAGAAGGTCGCGAAGGAGGCCAGGCGGCATTATCGACGCGGCGTCGACGCGGCCAGAGCATCGAAGAGCTCCGAGGCAATTGCCAGCTTTCGAAAGGCGCTCGAGATCGAGCCGGAGTATCTCTTCGCGCTTAATGATCTCGGCGTCCAGCTTACGAAGAGGGGATCGTACGATGAGGCGATCGATGTGCTTAGGCTTGCGGCAAAGCTGGCTCCGAAGTCGTATCCGCCGCGCCTGAACCTGGCGCTGGCCCTGTTGCTCGCGAATCGGAACGACGAAGCAGCAATCGAGATCGGGCTTGCAATGGAACTGGATTCCTCGGCCGCGGAAGCTCCATTCCTTTCCGGGATCCTCGAGCGACGCCGCGGGAATCGTGAATCGGCCGTGGCCGCATTTCAGAAGGCGTACGAGCTCGGCGGAGTCGACGTCATCTTCTCTCAATACGAGCTCGGCCAGCTCTACGAAGAGTTGAACCAGCCGGAGGCGGCGGCCCGCGCGTATCGGATTTTCCTTCAGTTCGTGCAGCGTGGACCGCAGGCTGAACGTGCCCGGCGACAGCTCAAGACGCTCGACCTGGCGGCTTGACGAGAGGAGATGGACACCTCGACTGCAGCCGGGTTCGTACTGGGTTTCGACGTCGCGCCGGACGTCTCGTTTGTGGCCGGCGGCGTCGTCGGGCTCGGCCTGGCTTTTCTAGTTGTCGCCGGAATTGCAGTCGTTCTGCTGGCGATCAAGAGAAGTCTGGTGAACGCGTGCCCGGTGGGACTGAGGTTTCACGATGCCATCGTGGAGTCCTACCCCGAGCTCGACCACCAGAGCCTTTCCAGTTACACGGAGGGCCTCGAAGAGCTCGGATTCGCGCCCCTCGCGGATTACACGATCTCGGCTGAGCAGGGAACCGTACAGCCTGGGTTTGCCCGACTCTTCGGGAACGAACAGCTCGCGTGTTACGCCGAGATCAATCAGCTCTTTCCGGTAACGGCGACCGTACCAATGCGAGTCGTCTTCGTGTCGCGGTTCACCGAGGATTGGAGCGCCGTAACTACAGATCGTGTCGCCGACGCGGGGGTCTGGCTGCTTCGAAGGCCCACGGGATGCTGGCGTTCGGTACCAGGTGAGTCCGTCGCGAACCTGCTCGCAATCCACGCCGATCTGTGTCGAATCGTCCTGGACCAGACGCGATGCAGGGTACATCGGCCGGTATCTTCGGAGAACTGGTACGATGAAGAGCGTCGAAACGCAGTGACGGTTCGCCAGTGCATTGAGAAGCGCAACGTACTCGTGCTGCTCTGGGAATACTTCACCTTCTCGGGCCGGACAGAGTGGCTCGGACGTCTGATTCCCGCAAGGTCCAATGCCAGCAACGATTACAATTGATTACAAGTCATCTCGGACCCGGTTATTGACCGCCTCGAGTCGCTTTGCTACCTTAGCGCTCGCGAGAAAGGAGGCGGCCGATGAGTTTCGTCAAGGCTATCGTCTACGTCATCGTCATCGTCCTCAGCCTCTTGCTGCTTATCGGGAGGTTTGTGGCGGCGTAGGCCTAATCGAGCTATTAGCAGCGGAAGCTTTACCGGGCGGGGAGTGCGTCACTACGTGCTCCCCGCCCGTTTCACGTTTTTGCGGATACTGAAGCTGGAGGAAGACTAGCGTGAAGACCATTGCGCGCGCTCTTGTGAGCGTGTCGGACAAACGGGGACTGGACGCCTTCGCACGGAGGCTCGAAGGGCACGGTGTCGAGATCCTCTCGACGGGCGGAACGGCAAAGCTCCTCGCGGATGCCGGGATTTCCGTTCGCGAAGTGTCTGACTTCACCGGGTTCCCGGAGATTCTCGACGGCCGGGTGAAGACACTTCACCCGAAGATCCACGGCGGGATTCTGCACATTCGCGACAACCCATCGCACGTCGAACAGGCTGCAACTCATGGAATTCGGCCTATCGACATTGTCGTGGTGAACCTTTATCCCTTCGAACGGACCGTGGCGCGACCCGACGTGGCGGCGGACGAAGCGGTCGAGAACATCGACATCGGAGGGCCGTCAATGCTCCGGTCCGCGGCGAAGAACTTCCACGACGTCGCGGTCGTCGTCGATCCGGCAGACTACGAGCGCGTCGCCGATGAGATGGACGCCAATAATGGCGGACTGACGATGGCCACGCGTCTCGAGCTCGCGAGGACGGCGTTTGACCACACCGCACGTTACGACCGGGCCATCGCGGACTTCCTCGCGAACCGTGTGTCGCTCGACGAGTCAACGGGCAGCCTGTCGGTCGGGAGCGTCGAAATGCTGCCTCCGCGGCTGACCCTGTCGCTGACGCGCAAGATGGGCCTTCGATACGGCGAGAACCCTCACCAGTCCGCGGCGCTCTACGTTGACGGCGAATCGCGAGGTATCGCAGGTGCGGAGCAACTCCAGGGAAAGGAGCTCTCCTACAACAACCTTCTCGACCTGGACGCCGCGTGGTCGCTGATCAACGAGTTCGATGACACGGCTTGCGCCATCATCAAGCACACGAACCCGTGCGGCGCCGCCACTGGTCGGACTGTCTTGCAGGCTTACCATCGCGCCCTCGAAACCGACCCGACGTCCGCGTTCGGCTCGATCATTGCCTTCAACAGAATCGTCGACGACGAGACGGCGACCGCCCTCGCCGACCTGTTCGTCGAGGCGATCGTTGCGCCCGGATACTCCGGCGAGGCCGTCGAGCTCTTCAAGCGGAAGAAGAACCTGCGCGTCATGAGAGTTGGTGAGCCAGGCGCCAGTCAGACCGAGATGGAGGTGCGTCGCGTGTCGGGCGGAGTCCTCGTTCAGGAGCGCGACAGCGGGCGCATCCACATCGAGGATCTACGAACGGTCACCGATCGGCGGCCCACGTTCGACGAGATGCGAGCGCTGATCTTCGCCTGGAATATTGTCAAACACGTGAAGTCGAACGCCATCGTTTACGCGAACGACGGGCAGCTCGTCGGAGTGGGCGCGGGGCAGATGAGCCGAATCGACTCCGCACGTATCGGCGCCGAGAAAGCGCGCTTGCCGGTTGCCGGGACGGTGCTCGCTTCGGATGCCTTCTTTCCATTTCGCGACGGGCTCGACGCGGCGGCAATGCACGGCGTCAAGGCCGTCATTCAGCCGGGGGGGTCGGTACGCGATGAAGAGGTGATTGCTGCGGCGAATGAGCACGGCATGGCGATGGTGTTCACCGGAATGCGCCACTTCAAGCACTGACGGTGGAATGATTCCAGGCGTTTTCCTCGTGCGAGACTCGATGCAAGTCCAGGTTCATCGGCCGTCGCCGCGCAATCCAACAGGTCGAGTGGCGATGGCTGTTGCGTGAACATGCGAGGGCCCTCGGGTCCTTTGCGTGTTCACGGAACACCGGGCAATAATTCCGAACACACCCGGGCGTCCGAACGTAACGGGGTCAGCCTTCGACGACGACAAGGAGTCTCATGAGCGACGACGCAGTCACCAGCTTCCGATGCACTTACTGCGGACAGCGCAACGCGCTCACCGAGGGCCGGCCCATCGAGGCCGCCAAATGCGGCCGATGCCGCCTTCCGGCCTCCAGCGTTCCGCATCGGAAGTTCGCCGAGCTCGATCCGAACGACTACATCCATCCGCTCGACAGCCAGGCGCTTGGCGCACTCCGATCGATTCCCGGCGTCGACACCGTCCTGAAGAAACTCATCGAGTTGACGGGTGAGTCGTACATGCGGGTCATGGCGAACGCGAACACGGTGAAGGTCGGCCCTACCCAGTACGCGGACCTCGATGCAAAACTCGACATCGTGTGCTGTACGCTCGGGGTTCCCAAGCCTGACCTATACGTTACGGTGTCGGATCCGATTTTCGGCACGGGCGTCGGTTTCAACGCCATGACAACCGGAGTCGAGAAGCCGTTCATCATCGGATTCTCGACGTTGCTCGAGCGGCTCGACGACCGCGAAATCCTCGCCGTTCTCGCACACGAAGTTGGCCACATCCACGCACAGCACATGCTCTACACGACTGCTGCGCGGCTGCTGGCCGTAATCACCGAGTTCCTCCTCGCGGCGAATCCGATCACGGCCACTTTAGGCACGATCGTCAACATGACGATCCGCGTGGCGCTCATCAACTGGTACCAGAAGGCGGAGCTGAGTTGCGATCGCGCGGCGCTTCTCGTGGTCCAGGACAAGGACGTGATGGTATCGGCCATGCTCAAGCTGGCTGGCGGGCTGATGGCAGGACGGTCGGTCAACCAGGAAGCGTTCATCGAGCAAGCCCGCGATTTCGACAGGCAGTACGAAGAGCGGATGGTCGACAAGTTCTGGACGATCATTGCCGCATCGGGTCGAACGCATCCGTTTCCGGTCTGGCGTGTCGCCGAAATTCTGAAGTGGGTCGACGCCGGCGACTATGAGCGGGTCATGACTCGGGCGGACGGATAGACGTCTCGCTGATTCGCTTCATCCTTGCGGGATGTCGTTCGTGCTTTGCGTCAGACGGAGTTTCGGCGATAGTAGCGAACCGTAGCTCCTGACGCGGTCCGGCGGCCGCGGTCCAATCGAGCACCAGAAGGCGTTCCGGAACACGATGCGCATTCTCCAAGTCTGCTCGGCTGAAGGAATTGGCGGAGGAGAGGTTCATGTCGCGGACCTCTCCCTCGGGCTGCTCGAGAGAGGCTACGACGTAGAGATGGCAGTTCGGCCGGCCAGCAAGCTGCCCGAATACGTCGCTCGCCGAAATCACGTCCGCGCCGCGAACCTCGTCTGGCACCAGTTGCCGCTGCGGAACGCGATGGACCTCGGCTCGGTACGATCATTGGCCAGGATTCTCACCGAGCGCTCGGTCGACGTCATTCACGCCCACGTGGCGCGCGACTACCCGGTGGCGGCATTGGCGGCCTCTCCCGGCAAGCGCGCTGCGCTCGTCATCACGCGACATCACTATCTGCCGCTCAAGGGAAACCTCGTTTACCGGCGAATGCTGGCCCGTGCACGGATCATTGCCGTCTCCGACAGCGTGCGCCGAACGGTCATCGAGAGTCTTGGCTGCGCTCCGTCGCGTGTTCACAGGATCTCGAACTGGATAGACCTGGCGCGGCACGCCGCACCGCGTCAGCGGGGCGCAGAGCGTCAGGTGTTCGGCATCACGCGGCGGGTTGCGGTCGCGCTCGTTGGCCAGATCACGCCCCTCAAGGGCCACGAGGAATTCCTCAAGGCGGCTGAGCGAATCGTGGCCGAAAGGGCCGACGTCGAGTTTCTGATTGCCGGGCAGGACGCCGAACCGGGGCATCCGTTCGAGACACGACTTCGACGCGAGGCGCGCGAGTATGGTCTTGATGAGTTCGTCCGGTTTCTCGGTCACGTCGAGGATCTGGACGGGCTTCTTGCCGCCGTCGACGCCGTCATCGTGCCGTCGTGGAACGAGGCCTTCTCGCTCGTGACGGCCGAGGCGATGGGTGCCGGACGTGCCGTGGTAGCCTCGCGTGCGGGAGCGCTCGAGGAACTCGTGGATCACGAGCGGACGGGACTGCTCGTCCCGGCGCGGGATCCCGAGTCGCTTGCGGCAGCTATCGTTCGACTTGCCGAGGACCCGGCGCTTGTCGAATTCCTCGGCCAGAATGCAAAGGTCGCCGCCGAACGCTTCTCACGCGATCATTCGATCGATTCGGTTGTGAACGTGTACAAGGAAGCGCTCGCCGATGTAATGCTGGACGGGTCCCGAGGTCGGTAGCTTCGGCCATTCGTGCCTGCAGAGACGTTCGCGGGTACATCACGTTCACTTCCGTGAGTCACATGCGCTCGGCAATGCACTGTCGGCCGCCTCGAGTTACAGAACCGCGAGCGGTAGCGAGCGGCCGGCGGACGGTGCGTGAAGTCTCAGACTCGTCGCTGGGCGCACAGAAGTGGCTGGAACCGTTCGACCGTCCGTGGGACGCTCGCTACCGCTCGCGGCTAAAAAAACGGGGACCACCCGCATCGTGCACTACCAGGCAGGACGCTCCGCCAGGTCCCCGTTCCTCGAGCCGCGAGCAGTAGCGAGCGTCCCACGGACAGTGCCTGAAATCGCAGATTCGTCGTTGGGCGCACAGAAGTGATCGGAACCGTTCGACCGTCCGTGGGAGGGGACCACCCGCATCGTGCACTACCAGGCAGGACGCTCCGCCAGGTCCCCGTTCCTCGAGCCGCGAGCAGTAGCGAGCGTCCCACGGACAGTGCCTGAAATCGCAGATTCGTCGTTGGGCGCACAGAAGTGATCGGAACCGTTCGACCGTCCGCTGGCCACTCGCTACCGCTCGCGGTTCTGTAATTGCGAGATGTACGGGTCGGTAAACTGGCGGGCTTCACTGCACACCGATTCAGAATGACACGGCGTTCGAGCGTTGGCCGTCGATCGACACCTCAATCGTATTCGGACGATTCGCGACGAGCCCGAGTGCGGCCTGCGATCCACGCAAGGTCAGTCGTCCCTTGCTCGCCGAGTACCTCACTGCAGTCCCGTCGACAGTCACTCCGTTCACGATCACCTGTGCCGAGGGGCTGAGATGAACTCCCGTGATCTGGAGCTTTTGCGACGCCGACTTGTAGGCGGCCCGAAGGAGGAAAGGCGCGGGCTCGTTGCTCACGCGCAACGCGAAAGCCCGGTCGATCTCGGCGCCGCGCGCATCCTCGAGGCGAACGGTGAAGGCAAAGGTTCCGACCGACGAAGTCGTGCCGCCAATCCTTCCATCCTGGGTGAGCCGAACCCCGTCGGGAAGTGAACCGGCGACCATCTCCCAGACACGCGGCGTGAGGCCGTCCTCGGCACGAAGGTCGACCGCATACGGGATGCCCGGACGTGCATCCGGCAAGGTTCCCGAGAGTAGTGACAGCGGCTTCGACGAAAGGTCGGCAGGGTAGAGCAGGCGCACAGCCTCAGAGTCATCGATCCGTATCGACGACCTGCGGCCGTCGTTATGCGCGATGAAGTACATCGTGGCGTCGCGCAGCTTCGCACTCGGTTCGGTCGTGCGCTCGCTCGAATGGCCGAGCGCGAGGGTGTGTCCGAATTCGTGCGTCAGGACTTCGGCAAGCAGGATCGGGTCCGAGAGAACACAATCGAAGCCGTTGTTGACGACAACGTCAGCCTCGGTAATTCCGACGAACCGCTGTCCGTTGATCACCGTTGACCGGGCAGAAGTAGCAGTGACGCCGCTTGTCGCGACAATGCCGGAGCAGTTCACCGGGTCGTCGATCTCTCCAAGCGGGTCGCCAAAGGCGATCTCGTTCAATCCGTTCGGACGAAGGCCGCCGCCGGACGAAGAACCGGCGTAACTCGCAACGAATCGGGATCCCGAGACTGTGGACCACGTCGCGATGGCGGATTTTGCTTCGTCGAGGCCGCGAGTCGGTGTCGGGGCGAAGCGCCCGTTCAGCCGGTACGGAATGCTCCCGCCGGCATCCGGCTCGAACCACCGGAATCCCGGCTGCAGATAGGTGAATGCCGGTGACGCGCCGTCGCCGCGATTCGGTCCCGGCAGGTAATCGGGAGGGATCGTTCGCATCGGAACGTCGGCCACGCGTGATGCATATGCGTCCGCTTCGTCGCGCCGCGTCGCGAGTGTCGATTCGACTGCCACGAGAAACTCGTCCTCGTAGCCGATGTCGGTCACACGGGATTTCGCAGCGACGCTCTCGAGCGCCGCGACATCGGCAGCGCGCACCACGAGCCGCCGGCCCGTTGCCGGGTCTATTTCGACCCGGTAGTGGCCAAGCGATACATGCGCGACCCGGAGTGCGCCGTCATGATCCGTGTTGAGAAAGAGCACGACGAGTTGACCCGGTTCAAACCTTGGCGCTCCCGAAATCTCGGTTGCGTGGTCATCGGTTCGCCCACCCATCTGGCGCAGAACAATGACCCCCGGCTCCAATGGTCCTTTCAGGACGCGATCGACGCGGACCGTAACGAAAGTAACCACGGCGAGCCGGGACGGATTCAATCGGGATTCCATTTTCTCGACGCGCCCTTCGATGATGACGCGAACGCTTAGCGTGAGGTCATCATCGGCGATTGGAACGACCGTCATGGCGCTTGCAACTGCCGGCGCGGTGAGCGCGAGCGCAAGAATGACGAAGCGAAACGTCCAGATGCGACGCCGCATATTGATTTGCTCCAGATTGTGCGGGGGGCACGACGTGGAAGGGGCCGACAGTTGAGCGATCGCGGTCGCGATCGAACCCAGATAGGGTAGCAGACGAATCAAGGGCTCACCAATCACACACCCATGGAGCCTCGGGCGGCGTCAAAAATACGCGTCCCGCGGGCGAGTTGCGCCCCGCGGATCGGGCCCAAACGGGCCAAGAGCGGCTGCCTTGCCTGCCGAAACGGCCGTCTGATAGCCTGAACTCTTTTGATACTGCCGCGCGGTCGCACCAGTGCCCGTGTCGAGCCCGAAGGAGCGAGGGACATGCTGAAAGAAGTCGTATTTCTAGGCGGCGCGCGGACGCCGATGGGTGAGTACAACGGCGCACTCAAGGACATGACGGCGAACGAGCTTGGCGCCATTGCGGCCGCTGAGGCGCTTCGCCGATCCGGCGTCGAACCGGCCAGCATCGACCATACGGTCTTCGGCAACGCTCTCCAGACGTCTCGCGATGCAATCTATGGCGCTCGTCACGTTGCGCTGCGCGCCGGAGTCCCAATCGACAAGCCCGCACTGACGGTGAACCGGCTCTGCGGATCGGGTATCCAGTCCATCATCAGTGCGGCGCAGATGATACAACTCGACGAGGCGCGCACATGCCTCGTGGGCGGAATGGAGTCGATGAGCCAGGCTCCGCACGTGATCTGGGGCGCGAGGTCCGGGTTCAAGCTGGGGCAGGGCAAACTCGAGGACTGGCTGATGGTGTCGCTGACCGACGGGTACTGCGGCTTGGCGATGGCGCAGACGGCCGAAAACCTGGCTCGCAAGTACGAAATCTCACGCGAGGACCAGGACGCCTTTGCCCTTCGCAGTCAACAGCTTGCGGCGGCTGCCTATGATGCCGGCAGGTTGCAGGAAGAGATCGTCCCGATTGAGCTGAAGTCGCGCAAGGGATCGACCTTCTTCGAGCGCGACGACCACATGCGTCCCGAGACGACGATGGAGATCCTCGCGAAGCTGCCGACGGCATTCTCGAAAGACGGATTCGTCACTGCCGGCAACGCGTCAGGTATCGTGGACGGCGCCTCCGCCCTGACGGTTGCGAGCGCTGATTCCGCTGAAGCTCTCGGCCGCAAGCCGATTGGCCGGATCGTCTCGTATGCCGCAGCGGGCGTCGAGCCGTCGGAGATGGGAATCGGTCCGGTGCCGGCGACGAGGGCGGCTCTCGAGCGCGCGGGCCTTGCGCTCTCGGACATCGATCTCATCGAGGTCAACGAAGCTTTCGCCGCGCAGTATCTTGCAGTCGAACGCGAGCTCGGACTCGACCGAGACCGGGTCAATGTGAACGGCGGCGCGATCGCGCTTGGTCACCCGCTTGGTTCGAGCGGTACCCGCCTCGTGCTGACGCTTCTTCACGAATTGCGCCGCAGGAATGCCCGATACGGTCTCGCGACGGCATGCATCGGCGGCGGCCAGGGCATCGCGATGATCGTGGAGGCACTGGACTGACACTGACGGTCAACGGATCTCGGGTTGGCGGAGGTGCCGAGGCGTGCGACGGCCGATTAGAGCTTGCCGCCTCGGCGACTTCCATGTGGATACCAATCCAGGCGCCGTACGCCCCGGAGGAACGGTGACGAACGAACCGACGGAGGATGTTCAGCGTCCGTTCATCGTCTGCCCGTCGTGCGGCCGACTGACGCCGGGAAACGTCGTGCAGTGTGTCGAATGCGGCGAGCCGATCGCGGCCCTTGTTGCAGCCGTCGCCGAGCGACGAAGCGAGATGCGATTCGCCGAGACGGTCTTCAGTCGGATGGCGCCGGCGACGTGGGCGATCATCGCGGCCAACGTGCTCGTCTTCATCCTCATGGTCGTGGCGGCACGCACGATCGAGCCCGGCACGTTCAACTACACATTCACGCTGATAAATTTCGGCGCGAAGCAGAGTTCGGAGATCGATGCCGGGGAATATTGGCGACTCGTTACGCCCATGTTCCTGCACATCGGACTCCTTCACCTCTTCGTCAACATGTACTCGCTGTACGTGATCGGTCCGCAGGTTGAGCGTCTGTACGGGACGTCACGCTACCTCGTCCTCTACGTGCTCTCAGGGATTGGCGGTGTGCTCGGGAGCTATCTGGTCGACAAGGTCATTGTCGGTGGCGACGTCGCAAGTGCCGGCGCGTCTGGTGCGCTCTTTGGCCTGTTGGGCGTGTTGATCGTGTTTGGCTGGCGCCATCGCAACGAACTGCCGGGCGTTTACCGGCAGGCATTCTCGCCGAGAGTCTTCATGCCCGTCCTCATCCTGAACCTGGTGATCACGTTCGCTGTTGAGTTCATCGACAAAGGCGCGCACATTGGCGGGCTTGCCGCCGGCGGATTGCTCGCGCTCGTGATTCCATTTGCCAGGCCCGGAGAGCGAAGCGCCGGTTACGCGTGGTGGATCGCGGCCGCGCTTGCAGTGGCGGCAGTGGGCGTCAGTTTTTCTTATGCGTATCGGAACGCCGACCCCCTTCCGGACATCGATCGCTTCATCGCGGTCTACAATGCGTCGGACAAGCCGCTTGGAATCGCTGGTGAGGCCGTCGAGGTCGCCGCCGCGAAGTCCGCGGTCTCGATCGACACGGTCGAAGCCATCGGTGAAGCCGCGTTGGCGATCGACGCAAGCGCAGGACTGGATGACCGCAGCCGCGAGCTCCTGAGCGAGCGGAAGTTGCTCCTCGAGAGGGCGGCGTCGCTTCTGGGAACGGATCGGAGCGAGCTCAACGCCGAGACGGCTTCGGCACTTGTCGCGGATATCGAGAGACATCGGCTCGCGTGGGACACGTGGCTCGAGAAGAGCGGCTCGCAATTCGGGCTGGCCAAGGAAACGAAAGACACCAATTCACCGGGAGGCAATGATGGAGATCAAGAAGGTGGGAGTGCTGGGCTGTGGCCTGATGGGCTCAGGGATCGCACAGGTTGCGGCGACGGCTGGCTGCACGGTAGTCGTCAGGGAAGTCTCGCAGGAGCTGCTGGATCGTGGCTTCAAGGGAATCGACAAGTCGCTCGGCAAGTTCGTCGAGAAGGGGAAGATGGCGGCCGAAGAGAAAGACGCGATCATGGGTCGGCTGAGCGGGACGACTACGGACGAGCCGCTTGCCGACTGTGACCTGATCATCGAGGTGATCGTCGAGAACCTCGCGGTCAAGCGCGATACCTTCGCGAAACTGGACGCGCTCTGCAAGCCGGAAACGATTTTCGCGAGCAACACCTCGAGTCTCTCAGTGACCGAGATGATGACGGCAACGTCGCCGGAACGGCAGCGGCGATTCATCGGCATGCACTTCTTCAATCCGGTTCCCTTGATGAAGCTCGTCGAGGTCATTCGGACCATTCTCACGGATCCCGACGTGTTCGAGTCGGCCGTCTCGTTCGGCGAAAAGCTCGGGAAAGTTCCAGTGCGCACGACGGACCGGACGGGCTTCATCGTCAACCGCCTGCTCGTTCCTTACCTGCTCGACGCAGTACGCGCGCTCGAGGAAGGTGTTGGGTCCATCGTCGACATCGACAATGCGATGAAGCTCGGCTGCGGGCATCCGATGGGGCCGCTCACGCTGCTCGACTTCGTCGGGCTCGATACGACGTATTACATCGCCAACATCATGTTCGACGAGTTCCGCGAGAAGCGCTTCGCGTCTCCGCCGCTGCTCAAGCGAATGGTGCTGGCCGGCCTCTACGGCCGGAAGAATGGCCGCGGCTTCTACGACTACGCGGATCCTGCGAACCCGACGCCGATGTCGCTGCTCTAATAGACCTCGCTCAGGCGGTGGCGAGGATCGCCGCCGCCTGAGCGTGGTCCAGAATCCCATCTGGAGACCGGAGCCACATGTCGTTTCACGAAGTCCTTGCCCACGATCTCATCCGTGAGCTTGGCGCCGTCTCGGCGCCATTCGAGCGAATTCTCTACTCGTCCTCCGGCGCGGTCGCGTCCATCACCATCTCGCGTGAGGACAAGCTGAATGCACTCGACTCAGCAACGATCGGAGAGCTGCTTCGGGCGTTTCTGATTGCCCGCTCCAACGGAGACGTTCGTGCCGTGATTCTGACGGGAGCGGGCGCGAAGGCGTTCGTGGCGGGTGCCGACATCGCTGAAATGGCCCGGCTCTCGCCTGACGAGGCGCGACGCTTCGCCGAGCGCGGTCAGGAGCTCACCCGGCTGATCGAGGCGATGCCGAAACCCGTCATCGCGGCGGTCAACGGGTTTGCGCTCGGCGGTGGCTGCGAGATCGCGCTGTCCTGTCATATCCGGATAGCGTCCGAGAATGCCCGGTTCGGGCAGCCGGAGGTGAAGATCGGCCTTCTGCCCGGCTTTGGCGGTTCGCAGCGCCTGCCGAGGCTCGTCGGAAAAGGCCGCGCGCTCGAGCTCCTGCTCACCGGGGGCATGATCGACGCGGCTGAGGCTTTGCGGATCGGTCTTGTGAACAAGGTCGTCACGTCAGGATCGGTGGTGGCTGCTGCCGAGGAAATGGCTGGGGCGATCGCTGCCAACTCTCCGCTGGCGATCGAGTACTGCATGGCCGCGGTGAGCTCGGGATTGGAGATGCCGCTCGAGGAGTCGCTTCGAATGGAGGCGGCACTCTTCGGTCTCTGCTTCTCGAGCGACGACATGCGTGAGGGCACGAGGGCCTTTCTCGAAAAGCGTCCGGCCAGATTCACCGGGAAATGAGGAAGTCAGGCATGAAGGTGCTCGTCGTCGGTTCCGGAGGAAGGGAACACGCCATTTGCTGGGCGCTCTCGCGAAGTCCACGGGCCCCTGAGATCATTGCCGTTCCGGGTAACGCCGGCATCGCCGAGATCGGGCAATGCATTCCGGGCAATCCGAATGACGTTGCGGCGATGGCCGGCCTTGCCGAGGAGCTCGCTGTCGACCTGACCGTCATCGGTCCCGAGGCGCCGCTCGTCGCCGGAATCGCCGACGAGTTCAGGTCGCGCGGCCTTCGTGTCGTGGGACACGGACGGGATGCCGCCAGGCTCGAAGGCTCGAAGATCTTTTCGAAAGAGTTCATGTCGCGGCACGGCATTCCGACGGCCCGATTCGTTGCGTGCGACACGGCGGAAGCCGCTCGCGATGCGGTCCGGTCAGCCGGTCTGGGCCTACCGATCGTAATCAAGGCCGACGGACTTGCAGCCGGCAAGGGTGTAGTCATTGCCGAGACGATTGCCGAGGCCGACGAGGCGATCGACGCCATGATGGTCCGGCGGTCGCTTGGCGATGCAGGACAGCGTGTGCTCGTCGAGGAGGCGCTACGGGGCCGTGAAGCGTCGCTGATCTACTTCACGGACGGCGAACACCTCATTGCGATGCCTCCGGCACAGGACTACAAGCGGATCGGCGATGGCGATACGGGTCCGAACACGGGAGGCATGGGCACGTTCTCGATCGACGGTTTGATTGACGATGATGTGGTGCGAATCGTGCGCGACACGATTGCGGAGCCGACTGTGCGCCACATGCACCTCGAGGGCGCGCCGCTTTCCGGGATGATGTTCGTCGGCGTGATGCTGACGGATTCCGGTCCGATGGTGCTCGAGTACAACATGCGGCTGGGCGACCCGGAGACGCAGTCCGTGCTCAAGCGACTCGACTCGGACCTGCTCGATCTCTTCGACGGCATCGCGGACGGATCGATCGACGGCCTGGCGCCGGACTGGAGCGAGGATGCGGCTCTCTGCCTCGTCCTTGCATCTAGCGGGTATCCCGGATCCATCGAGAAGGGCAAGCGTATAGAAGGCCTCGCGGATGCCGCTGCCGTTGAAGGCGTGACGGTTTTTCACGCTGGAACGGCGATCGGTTCGGACGGCGCGACAGTGACGTCCGGTGGCCGCGTGCTCGGTGTGACGGCTCGCGCCAACTCGCTCGACGCGGCGCGACGCCGAGCGTACGAGGCTGCCGGACGGATCCGCTTCGAGGGCAAAGTGAACCGTTCCGACATTGGATCGTATTGAGACGGGGGAGGAACCACAGTGCGGAAAGAACTCGACCGACTCGAGCAGGCCCGGGCGGATATCAGGTCCGCCTCGCCGTATGACGTCTCGCGACCCTACACGCTTCCGCACCACATGGTGACGACTGCATTCACCCTGGATGGATTTCGGATCGTCCGGACTCTCGGCGTCGTGCGCGGCATTACCGTGCGATCGCGATCCGTGATCGGGAACATCGGGGCCGCGTTTCAGACGCTCGTGGGTGGGAATATCACGATTTTCACTCGGCTTTGCGAGCAGACGCGCGCCGAAGCGTTCGACATAATGGTCCTTCACGGCTCGGAACTTGGCGCCAACGCCATCGTCGGTGCCCGTTACGACGCGACTGAGATCATGCAGGGCGTCACGGAGGTCCTCGCGTACGGCACGGCGGTCGTCGTCGAGTCGGTGGAACCGGTTGCAGATGGCAAATCGTGACTGGATGGGAATACGCCAACCGCTTGAACTCGTTGTAGCTAGGGGCGGCGAGACTCGGTGTGCTAGCATTGCACGATTGGGATTCTGCGGGTAAGCCGGTGCTTCGAGCGCACTCAGCCGGCCGATTTTCGAGGAGGCGACATCTGCTATGTGGAACCGAATAAAGCGCCTGTTCCGAGCCGTGTTCGGCGGCCTGATCGACAAGGCCGAAGACCCTGAGCTCGTCCTGCAGCAGGTGATTCGCGACATGCGGGACAAGGTCCCGCAGATGAACGAAAACGTCGCGCAGGTCATGGCGACCCAGAAGCTTCTCGACAAGGAAGTCGCCTACCTCGAGCGAGAGATCACCGAGCTCGACGCGAAGATCAAGGCGGCGATCAAGCAGAATCGTGACGATATCGCCCGGACATACATTTCGGCGCTTCAAGAGAAACAGACGTCGCTCGAGCGTTCGAGGGAGCAACTCGTGCAGGCAACCTTGGCTTCGAAGCAGGCTCTTCAGTTCCGCGACAACTATCTGCTTCAGATGAAGAAGCGCTCGTCCGAGGCGATGCAGCTCATCAACCAGGCCAAGCAGGCGAAGATGCAGGAGCAGCTCGCGGCAACGATGGCGACGTTCCAGGTTGGCGACGAGGCGTCGAGCTTCGACGAGATGCGCGAGAAGATCCAGCGCCGTCAGGCGGCGGCCGAGGCGCGCATGGATCTGGCTACGACGGGCGTCGAATCGAAGATCCAGGACATCGAGCGCGAGGCCTTCAATATTCAGGTCGACGACACGCTCTCGGCCTACAAGCTTCAGATGGGAATGGCGGCTGAAACGGATCTGAGTCCGTCATTCGGGGCAGACAGTTCGACGTCTGAGAAGTCGCTGGGACCGGGCGAGCGTGCGCGCGCGACGGAGTAAGCACTGAGGCTAAGGGATTCTGGCGGCATCGCTCCCCATGAGACGCAAGGTCAACTACATCCGCGAGGCGCTCACCGAGCCCATCAATATCTGGTCGATGGTGCTATTCGCAAGTTCTGCTGCATACATGCAGAGCTGGATTCCGCTCGCCGCCGGAGCCGCAACCGAGGCGCTCTATCTCGTGACCGTTCCGGCGCATTCGGCATACCGGCGCCTCGTCGATCGCCGTGAGCGCCAGAAACAGCTCAAGGCGACGGGCGAACTTCGCGAGCAGATCATCAAGAGCTTTGACCCGCGCGAGCGTGAGGCTGTCGAGTACCTGCGCTGGATGAAGCAGCAGATCTACTCCGATTACCGGAAGTTCTCGGGGATGGACGCGCACTCGAATCCGAACTTCATGAAGCTCGAGTCCGCATGGGAATCGTTCGTCGACCTTCTCGACATGTACCGCCGGCGAAAGAATCACCTGCGGTCGATCAACCGTCAGGCCATTCAGAACCAGTTGCAGCAGGTGGAGCGGCAGATCGGCAACGCCGACGAATACACGCGCGGCGTGATGGAGAAGAACCAGAACATCCTCGGTCTTCGCCTGCGAACCTACGACGACATCGAGCGGAGCGTTCGGCGAGTCGAAGCTGAATTGCAGTCCATCGAGAACTTCTTCGGACTGGTCCGCGACCAGGTCGTCACGATGACAAGTCCGGAAGGACTTGCGTCGATCGATTTCGAATCGCTGCTCTCGTCGATCGAGATCACCAAACAGGTGCTCGAGGAAACCGCGCCTGTGCTGTCCGCGATCGACAATTTTCAGCGCGACTCGAACTCTTATGCGGCGCCGCCGCCGGTCGCGCAGCGTCAGTAGTTCGGGATTGAGAAGCCGCACGAAGCATTGCGACTCGGCATCGGGGAGCGGATTCAATCCGGTCGATGCCGTTGCGGCGCGTTCCCATTGAGCAAGGAGCCCACCCAGATGTCCACGTCCCAGCGCGTTCTCTCGAAGGACGAACTCGATCGGTTGCCGGCATGGGCGGCCGAAATCGCCAGGAAGTATTTTGCCGGCGAAGCCAGCCACTTCCTGCTGCACCGGAACATCTACGATCTCGTCCGGTCAGGCGGAAAATACGTCGGGTTGATCGACTTCCTTCGTCGCGAGCTGCTCGGCTCCAAGCATCTGGTGTCGTACAACCGCAGCGAGGGCATCGTGTTCCGGTCCGACAATGCGGCTGAGACTGAGCGGGCCTTCGTTTCGCAGATCCGCATCGGGGATCCGCTGATGAACCAGGAGAAGCTCCAGTCGCTTCCGCGAGATCCGGCGCGCGCCCTGCCCCTCATCGAGCGCTTTCTACTGTCCGGCAAGCAGGTCGCGGTCGTGGTCAGCTTCCTCGAGACGATTATTCCTGCTGGTGAGATCGGGTACATGTCGCCGGACGATCGCAACAATCTCGTGACGCTTCAGAGGTGGATCTCGTCGTCGCACCTGCTCAATTCGGACAACATCGTGCTCTACATCTCAGAGAGCGTTGCCGACGTGCATCCGCGCATCCGCGAACACTCTCGGCTGGTGAACATCGAGATCCCTTACCCGGACGAGAAGGAGCGGTTCGAGTTCATACGGTACTTCAACGCGGTCACGCCCGGCGTTCGATCCGAGATCCCCGACGATCAGGTTGCGTCGATGACGTCGGGTCTGAACCGTGTACACCTTCACTCGATGCTCAAGAGCTCGATCTTCGAGGGGGGACAGTTGACCTTCGAAACCCTCCGGCGCAAGAAGAAAGAGATCATCGAGTCGGAATGTGTCGGACTGGTCGAGTTCGTAACGCCTCGGTACGGGCTCGACAGCGTCGGCGGGATGACGAAACCGAAGGAGTCACTCCGACGCATCGCCGAGACCATTCGCACCGGCAACGAGGAAGAGGCGCCAATGGGCATCCTGTTCTCCGGTCCGGTCGGCACCGGAAAGACATTTCTGGCCGAGTGTTTTGCCAAGGACTGCGGCTTGAACGTCGTTGAGCTCAAGAACTTCCGCGAGAAGTGGGTCGGGGCGTCGGAATCGAACCTTGAGAAGATTCTTTCGCTGCTCGAGTCACTTGCGCCGATCGTCGTCCTCATCGACGAAGCCGACGCCACGCTCGGGACGCGCGACTCGGGGGGAGGGGACTCGGGCGTTGACGCCCGGATTTTCTCGAAGATCGCAGCGGCGATGGGGAACACCGAGAACCGTGGACGGATCCTCTGGATCCTGATGACGAGCCGTCCGGATCTGCTGCCGATCGATCTCAAGCGGCAGGGACGCTGCGAGGAGCACATCTCGCTCTTCTACCCGGACGACGAGTCGGACCGCCTCGAAATCCTTCAGGCCATGGTGCGCAAGAACAAGGTCGAAGTCGACGAAGGCCTCGACTGGTCGCCCGTTGCGAAGAGCACGCTGTCGCTTTCTGGCGCCGACATCGAGTCGATGGTGATTCGATGTCGGCGCGAGGCTCGTGCTGCCGGAAGGAAGGCGGTGGCCCAGGACGACATCGCGAAGGTTGCGGCCGAGTTCACGCCGGCTCGTGACGAGATGGCGGTGGAGTACCAGACACTGGTCGCCGTCCGAGAAGCGACGTCGCGCGACATGGTTCCGGAACCGTACCGGTCGATGTCTCCGGCCGAGGTCAGCGAGCGAATCGAGGCGATCCGGCCGATGGTGCGCTGACTTTCGCGAGAAGAGCTACGCACACAGAGACACGGAGGCACAGAGTCACGGAGCGTCTTGGTCTCTGTGTCTTTGTGTCTCCGTGTCTCTGTGTGCGCAGCTCTCTCTACTGCCCGCGAAGTTCTCGTCCCTTCTCGCTCAGAGTGTCGCTGTCGATGTTGCCATCGAGGATGTGCAGCACACGGTGCGCATATTCGGCAATGTCCGGTTCGTGTGTCACGAGAATGATCGTATTGCCCTGGGACTGGAGTGAATCGAGCAGGCCCATGATCTCGTAGCTCGTCGCCGAATCGAGGTTACCGGTCGGCTCGTCCGCCAGGATGATCGACGGGTTGTTGACGAGAGCCCTGGCGATGGCGACGCGCTGGCGTTGTCCACCGGAGAGCTCGTTCGGCTTGTGGGACATTCGCGGACCGAGATCCACGCGCTCCAGAGCTTCCTTTGCCCTCTTGAGCCGTTCGCTCGACGGAATGCCACTGTAGATCAGTGGAAGCTCAACGTTTTGCAGAGCCGTTGCGCGCGCAAGCAGGTTGAACGTCTGAAACACGAAGCCAATCTCGCGGTTCCGAACGTAGGCGAGCTCGTCGTCTTCCATTTCGGAAACGAGCTTGCCGTTGAGCCAGTACTGCCCCTGCGTGGGGGTGTCGAGGCATCCGATGAGGTTCATCAGGGTCGACTTACCGGATCCCGACGGACCCATGATCGCAACGTATTCATTCCGCTGGATCTCGAAAGAGACTCCGCGCAGCGCGTGAAGCTGCTCTGAGCCCATCGTGTACGTCTTCCAGAGGTTGTCGGTGCGAATGATCGCTGGCTTGACGCCCGTCGCGGGGTGCGTCACTTCGGCAGTCGTGGCGATCTGCTCTTCCATAAGTTGTGCGCTCATCTGGCTCTCCTGCGTGCTTGGCATTGGAGGACCGACGGCTGTCGGTCCTCAGGTCCGCGTCACCTCACTTAGGTCTTCTTCTCGCCACCCTTGGCGCCCGCCGTTTCAGTCGAACGCTTGATCAAGGTGTCGTTCTTCAGGGTTCGCAGAACACTGAACGGGCCCGTAACGATCTCGTCATCTGCCTTGACGCCACTCAGGACCTCGATGTCGGTATCGCCAGTGATTCCGGTTTCGACCGGGACGAACTTTGTCTTCATTCCCTCGAGGACGAAGACACCCTGTACTTCCTTGGGCTTGCCGGCATTGCCATTCTGTTCGCCTTCGACCGGCATTTCCTGCAGGACGAGCGCCTGAAGCGGCACGACAACGGCATTGTCGCGACGGTCCGTGGTCACCACCGCAGTCGCCGACATCCCGGGTCGCAGCTTGTTGCGCGTCTCGTCGGTCGGGAGAAGGCGGACGACAACCTTGAAGTCCTTCGCCTCCTGCGAGCCGCTCGTCTGAGCGATCGTCTGACCGGACCGCGTGATCGCCGACGAACCGACCTCGGTCACCTCGCCGTCGATCTCGAGCTCGCCGAGTGCATCAACCTTGACCTTCGCCTTCTGTCCAACGCGAACGTTCGCAATGTCAGTTTCGTCGACCTTGATTTCGACGTTCACGTCGCTCATGTCGGCGATGACCATCAGAGGCGTGGAGCTGAAGTTCGCGAGCGCGAACTCGCCTTCCTTGATGGGAAGCGACGAGACCACGCCGTCGATCGGCGAGAATCGGGTCGTCTTGTAGAGCAGGTCCTGGTTCGAGCGCAGACCCGCACGCGTCTGGTCGACACGTGCCTGGCTGCCCTTGAGTTGTGCTTGTGCCTGCTTGACGCGGATCCGAGCATCGGCAACCTGCGTCTCCAGCTGATCGACACGCGCCTTCGCGGCGTTCAGACTGGCTGCGGCCGTTCGATAGGTCGTCTCGACCTGATCGTACGTCGCGCGCGACACCACGCCGCTCTCGAGCAGCTGCTGGTTGCGCTTCAGATTAGCCTCGGCAAGGGCGACGTCGGCCCTGGCCCGATCGAGATCGGCCTTGGCCGAGTTCAGCGACGCCTGGGCCGTAAAGACGTTATTTTCGGCCGTGTTGACTGCCGACTGGGAGGACGATACATCCGCCATCGTCGCGCTCACGTTGGCGGCGCTTCCGGCCACCTGCTCTGCGAGCTGCGTCGGATCGACCTTGATGAGCTCCTGACCCTTCTTCACCGCGTCGCCTTCACGGACGTAGAGGTTCGTGATGCGACCCGAGACCTCTGCGGTCAGATTGTAGAATTTGACGGGCCGGACTTCGCCTGAAGCGGTGACCTTCGACTCGAGCAGTGGCTGCTGCTTCACTTTGGCGACGGTGACCTCGGGAGCCTCGCGGTTGCCCGCCAGGAGACTGACGCCGAGCACGGCGACGATGGCCACTCCGGCAATGGATCCGATGATGATTTTTTTCTTTCGGCTAATCGCCATGGGGCGCATCCCTCTCGCTCGACAGTTTCGGTTGGAGCCGAGGCTCCTGGTCTGGTGTTGTTCCGCAGCCCTGTACGCCCGGCTCTCTCGCGAGGTTTCATCAAAGATCAACGGTTTGAGCCATTTCACGGCTCTTCCACCGACTCCGCAAAGTCCATAGCCGTCTGCATTTGAGGACGCCGATTCGCGTGTGCTATAAGTACCCGGTCCCAAGCTGACCCCCTGACAATCACCTATGACAAGGCCGGCTGACAACACCGCAGCCAATTGTCCCGCGTGCGGTACGACCGAGGTCGAAACCGGAGCCCCCGTGTGCTCACAGTGCGGGGCCGATATGCCGGGTATTGCCGACACCTCCGAGCTTGGTGGCGCGGCCTGCATTGGAGCCAGGCTGGCGGACACTTACATCGTTGACGGTGTGAGGTGGGCCTGGGAAGGCGTCACGTATCACGGAGCCCACATCGACGAGGCGAACGGCGAGCGCGTCATCATTGCCGAGCGACCGGCAACGGATCCCGATCCCCTGGCGGACGCAGGGCTGATGCGACCGGGAGAGACACTGGCGCTCTCGGTGAATCCTTTCCATACCGAACACGCCCTTCTCTCGAGGTTCGACTACTCCGGAATCGTGAAGTCGAGATCGGTCTTCGTGGAGGACGATCACGCTTACATGGTGCTCGACAGCACGGATGGCGATCCGATTGCCGACCTCGGACCGGTAACCGAGGGCGAAGTCCGGGCGTGGGGACTCCAGCTCTGCCAGATCGTGAGCCTGCTGCATCGTCAGGGCATCGTGCACAACGGGATCGAGCCGAGCAGTTTCATCGTCGACGCACAGCGCCGGCTCAAGCTGGCGCGTTTCGATCGGTGCAGGCCGTCGGGCGCGTTCCGCTCGGACTCTCCCGTTCTGCCGCGTCCCGGATTCTCGGCGCCCGAATTGCATCGCGTGGACGCTGATTCGGTCGTCGACCCGCGGTCCGACATCTTCTCGATCGGCGCCTTGCTTTTCTTCATGCTCTCCGGTGAGCCGTTGTCCGATGACGACCCGGTGGTTGCAGAGAAGGGCGAGATCGAGCTTTATCCGAAGCTCATCATCGCCCCTGGCTTCGAACGTATTCTCAACCGGGCTCTGGCGCCGTATCCGGAGGACCGCTACCGGTCGGTGAACGAGATGAAGCTCGCTCTCGCCGACCTCAACGTGACCGTCAATGTGCGTGCCGGCCACTTCACCGATGTCGGCAAGGTCCGCGAGCTAAACGAGGACTCTCTCCTGGTTCTCAACCTCACGCAGTATTTCGAGTCGGTGCAGACGAACATTGGCCTGTACATCGTCTCGGATGGCATGGGAGGAGAGGCTGCCGGCGAGGTCGCGAGCCGCGTCACGGTTCGAGCCATCGCCGAATGGATCACCGACAAGCTCATTTCGGCGAGCCTTCGGTCGACACACGGCGAGCGTATCGCAGCCGAGACGGAGACCGGGGGAATTCGGCTGGCCTCGAGTACCGGCGCTGACGTTCGTGCGTCCGAACTCCTGACGAATGCCATCATCCACGCAAACCAGGAAGTGCTTCAGTATGCGCGACTCAATCCGCATACGAGAGGTCTCGGCGCCACGGTGACGGCCGCCATGCTGGTCGGCAACTCGCTGACGATTGGCCACGTCGGTGACAGTCGCGCCTACGTCATCACCGCCCGCGGAATCGAACAGTTCACCGAAGATCACTCGATCGTCGAGCGAATGGTCCGGGAGGGTCAGATCGAGCGGGACGAAGCCCGCTATCATCCGTACCGGAATGTCATTTATCGATCCATCGGGTGCCGCGAGGAGATCGAGATCGATATCGTGCGATGCATGCTCCGGTCCGGCGAGTCCTTTGTTCTCTGCTCGGACGGACTCAACGGTATGCTGACGGACGATCAGATTCACGATGTCGTGAATCGCAATCCTGAGCCGACTCAGGCCGCAAAGGAACTCGTCGTCGCGGCAAATGCGCACGGTGGCGAAGACAACATCTCTGTCGTCGTCGTTACCGTGTTGTAATGACGGTGCACTGCGACCAACGCATACCCATGAACACGCTGCAATCGTTTTTCGCTACGGCGATACGCCCAGTCGGACTCAGCGAAGCGCTGGCTTCGGCCGCCCCAACCCGCTGAGTACTTCGGCAAGGATTCTGGAGGTCGATCGATATGGTTCGATGCCACAACTGCGGTACCGAGAATCTCGACGGATCTGAGTATTGCGACGAGTGCGGTATGCGGTTGAGCGAACGGCGGCCGTCGACGGCCGACCTCATGCGCCCACCCGGAGCGCCACTCTTCTCCGCGCCTCCGGTGGCGCCCAAGCCCGCGGTACCGGCCGGTCACTCGGGAGAACCTTCCGACCAGACGCTCCAGATGAGCTCGACGGGACAGACGAACGCGCCGGTCGTCTCTCCGATCCCTGTCTCATCGTCAGCCGGCCACAAGCTACCGGCGGGATCATCGGTAGCGCGCCTCATCATCGAGAGAGGGGGCCGGATCGGCAAGGAGTTCGCGGTAGCGGGCGGTGAAACGAACATCGGTCGGTGGGACGCCGATGGGGGCATCTTTCCGGATGTTGACCTCGACCAGGACGATCCTGAAGCGAAGGTGTCACGTCGCCACGCCCGCATCATGCGGGAGGGCACGCAGTTTTTCATCGAGGACCTCGGGTCGACGAACGGGACGTTCATCAACCGCGGACGCCGGCTGCTGCCGGGCAACCGGCATCCGCTCAACAACGGCGACGAGATCATTGTCGGGAAGACATTCCTGAAGTTCGTCGTCGAGGGAGCTCCGTTCTAGGAACTTGCCAGCTTCCAACCGGACCGTGACGCGGTCCTCGGCAGAGAAACGCACTCGCAAGATATGGACAAACCTCGACCGGTGGGCACAACGCTCGAGCCGGGCACCCTTCTCAACGACCGCTATTACATCGTGAAGCGGATCGGAGGAGGGGGCATGGGCTCGGTCTACCAGGCGCGCGACAAGCGTCTGGCGGACAGGTTGTGCGCGGTCAAGGAAATGATCGAGATGTTCGCGGACGAGGGGCAGCGCGCCAAGGCCGTCGAGGACTTCACGCGAGAGGCTCAACTCCTCGCCTCGCTCGAACACCGATGCATCCCCACGATCTTCGACTACTTCATCGAGGGGGGCCGCTACTACCTCGTCATGAAGTACATCTCGGGCGGCGATCTCGCCGACCAGATGCGAAAGCGCGGAGGGCGGGTCGATGAACTGACGGTAACGCGCTGGGGAATCCAGGTGTCGGACGTGCTGCACTACATCCACAACCAGGATCCGCCGATCATCTATCGCGACCTCAAGCCCGCAAACCTCATGCTTGACGACAAGCAGGGCAAGATCATGCTGATCGACTTCGGCATTGCCCGCTTCGTCGCTCCCACTCAAAAGGGCGTAACGGCAATCGGAACGATGGGGTACGCGCCGCCGGAGCTCTTCGCCGGCAAGGTCCAGGCGCGATCGGATCTCTATTCGCTTGGCGCGACCATGTTCCACCTGCTGACGGGATCGGATCCGCAGGACAATCCGCTCCTGATCTTCGACTTCTCGAAGAATCCGCGGCCTTCCCAGAGCAATCCGGCGCTCACGGCGGAGATGGACGCCATCATCACGAAGACCGTTGCTCACCGACCGGAGGACCGCCCCGCATCGGCGCTCGAGCTCATGCGAATGCTCGAGGAGCACGAACGGCGACTCGTGCTGCCGCACACGTCCGAGCCGGCTCCAGTCCCGATCTCGAGCGACGGGACGATTTTCTGCGGCAACTGCGGATCTCGCATCGCCGGCGACGACGTCTTTTGCGCCCACTGCGGCGCGCGCCAGCGGCACGCGGCGCCCGGACGTCCATCGGCGCGGTTGCAGCTTGCGGCGTCGGGGGACGCATCGGCGTCTTTCGTGCTCGACAAGGACAGCCACCTCATCGGCCGAACGGATCCGCACACCGGCATCTTTCCGGAGGTCGACCTGTCGCCCTACGACCCGGAAACCAAGGTATCGCGCCGGCACGCCCGAATCTATCGGCAGGGTCAACAGTTCCTCATCGAGGACCTTTCGAGTGTCAACGGCACGACAATCAATGGCGCAATACGCCTGCCTCCCAAGCAACCGCGCGTCCTCAACAGCGGCGACGAAGTGAAGCTCGGCGAGACGATGTTGAAGTTCATGCTGGGATAAGCCATGGGATTGACGTGCAGGCAATGCGGGAACACGCTCCACGATCGGTCGAAATTCTGTCCGAAGTGCGGCGCGCGGGTCACGGGCAGCGGTCCGCTCGTGATGCCCGTTGCGCTGGCCGACCGCGAGACGGAAGTCGTCGAACATATGGACGTTGATACCGAGCCTTTCGCACCTCGTGACTTCGAGGCGCCGCGGGGACAGGCGATCGATTACGAACGCGCCGACTTCGGCCAGCGTCTAGGGGCCTTTCTGTTCGACCTGCTGCTCTTCCTGATCATTCTGATGTCGGCGACGTTTCTTCTGTCGAGTTACAGTGAGAAGTCGATCGTCTCGAGCAATGCCATGCTCGTCGCCTTCTATTGCGTGGCCATACTCCTGTTCGGGTTCAACTTCATACTCCTCGCCGGAAGGACGGGCCAGACCATTGGAAAACGGCTCGTGGGGATTCGAATCGTTAAGGAGGACCACGAGCCGGCCGGTTACGTGAGCGTCATCCTCCGTCACTGCGTCGGGTATGTGTTGTCGACAGCCGGCCTGTTTCTCGGTTTTGTCTGGGTCGTTTGGGATCCCCGCAATCAGGGGTGGCACGACAAGATCGCGCGGACCATCGTCGTGCTCGCCCGCTAATGGACGAGACTGCCCAACTCGCCGCCGTGGCACAGATCAATGCCTGAGATCGTCATCAAGCCGAAGGCCTCCGGTGAATACACCGTGCCGCTCGAGAAGGTCCGCACGACGCTTGGTCGTTCGTCGCGAAACGACGTCTGTCTGAGCGATCCCTTCGCGTCGCGATTTCACGTCGAGGTGAGGCGGGAGGGCGACGACTACTTTGTCGCGGATGTTGGCAGTGCCAACGGCACGCTTATGAACGGTGCTCTGCTTGCCCGGCAGACGCGGCTGCAGCCCGGCGACGAGATGCGAATCGGCGAGACGACGATAACCTTCGTGCGAGATTCGAACTCGTCGGCCATCTCGCATACGTCTATCCTCTGGACCGACGCGCACAAGAGCCAGGAACCGGATGTGACCATCCAGTCGACCCGACCTGGACGACGAACGTCGGGGTTCCTCGACGCGTTGCGGACTACGACGCCCGACGTCACGAACGTTGGCGTCTCAAAGGCCGTCTCTGAGGCATTCGAGCGGCGCGACCTGCTCGCTGTCGTAAGCAAGGTGGGCGTTGCGCTGCTTTCAGGCACTACGCTCGACGAGACGTTCAAGATCGTGATGGACCTGGTGTTCGACACGATTCCCGCTGAGCGCGGTTTCCTGTTCCTTCTCGATGGCGAGGAATTGCTGTTAAAGGTCTCGCGGTGCAGAAGCGGACCGGTTCAGCCGAACACGGCCGACATCCAGATCAGCCGCTCGATCTCGGAACGCGTCTTCAACGAGGGGGTTGCGGTCCTGACATCGGACGCAATGCACGATCCCCGGTTTCAGGGCGCCGACTCGATCATCCTGTCGGCGATCCGTTCAGTGATGGCCGTGCCGCTGAGCCTGGCCGATCAGACGTTCGGGATGATCTATGTCGACAACGCGTACGACAGCCGCTTCTCAGAGGATGATCTGAAGGTGCTCACGACCGTCGCAGGTGTTGCCTCGATCAAGATCGAGAACGCGAAGCTTGCCGAGGAGCGGCTCGAGAAACGACGCCTCCAGGAAGAACTGAAGGTCGCGAGCGAGATCCAGATGCGGTTGCAGCCGGTGTGTCCGCCGCCGATCGATGGCTACAGCATCTGCGCCTACAGCATCTCGTCGCGTGAAATCGGCGGAGACTACTACGACTACATCGAGCGAAAGCGGCAAGGCCGGTATGCCCTGGCGCTGGGCGACGTTTCGGGAAAGGGAATCGGCGCTGCTCTCCTCATGAGCTCGCTTCACGCCGCGGTCCGGGCCCAGACGCAGACCCAGTATCCGATTCGCGAGATGATGGCGAATCTCAATCAGTACATCGCCGACAATTCACCGGAAAACAAGTTTCTCACCCTGTTCTATACCGAGTTGGACCCTCTGACGGGTGACCTCTACTACGCGAACGCCGGCCACAATCCACCGATCCTTGCTCGCGCGACCGGTCAGATCGAGTTGCTGCACGCCACCGGACTGCCGATCGGGATCATGCACGACTCCGAATATGAGGAGGCCTGCGTCCGGCTCTGGCCGGGCGATGTGCTCGTTGTCTACAGCGACGGCATCACTGAGTCCGTGAACACGCTCGACGAGGAGTTTGGCGACGACCGGCTCGTCACCGTCGTGACGAAGAACCTCGCGGCATCGGCGAGCAAGATCAGGGACCGCATCGACGAGTCGCTTTCGCGCTTCGTTGGAACCGCGGCGCCGGTCGACGACATGACACTCCTGATCCTCAAGCGCAGTGCGTCGTGACATCCGGCATCAGCCGCCACACTTCGTGTCGACGGTTCGCTTGAGCGCCTGCACGTCAGCTGCCGACGGGTCGATCTGCAGCGCCTTTCGGAGCGAAGACTGTGCGTTTCCGCAATCGTTTCGGAACGCATAGATCCTTCCGAGCAGGACGTGACCGGCAACCGATTTCGGGTCCCAGAAGGTCGCGGCCTTCAACGCCTCGATCGCCCGGTCGTATTCGCCGGTTCGTTCGAACACCCGACCGCGCAAGAGGTGCGCCTCCGCATTGTCAGGGTTGACCTGGAGCACCCGTCCAAGTTCGTCGAGCGCTTCGCGATCACGGCCGGCCTGGAAGAAACCGCGGGCGCGGTCCATCGCATCCGCGACGCCGGCGGAATCACTCCCTGTCGCTGAAGCCGGCGGCAGCGCGGATGACGTTTCGCGATCTCGTCGAAGTCGAATCAAGGCCGTTCGCGAGAATCGGGGTTTCATTCCGGGTGAGGTCGGGAATGGACTTTTTGTCTCCCACTGGGCGAACGAAGGCAGGTGACGTTTGGCCTGATCGAGTGCTTCGGCGGCTTCGGCCGATCGTCCTGCGCGCTCGCTGGCCTTCCAGAGCAGGTAGAACGCTTCGCCATCGAGCGCCGTGTACCGTACGGCTTCGCCGTCGGCCGGTTTTCGACGGACGGCCTTCTGGAGCTGGTCCGCGGCGGCGACGTGATCGCCCTTCAGCCAAAGCGAATAACCATAGTTGAACTGCGTGTCGAGGTCGCGCGTGGCGGCTTCGGCTGCCGGCTTGAGATAGATGTTCGCGTCGTCAAACCGTCCAGCGCGGACATAGACGATGCCGGCGTTGTTGTAGACCTCGTAAAGCGGCATCTTCGGAACGAGATCCGTGAAGACACGAAGCGCCTGATCGTTCTGTTTGAGGTTCGCGTGCGACACGCCGACATAGAACGCAGCCTCCGTCGCTCGTGGATACGTCGCTTCGACGAGCTGGAGCAGCTTGATGGCTTCCTGCCATTTGCCGTCGAGATACGAGAGCCGCCCGAGCTCGAAAATCGCCTGGGTGAACTGTCCCTGGTCCTTCCGCTCCTTGCCGTAGGTCTCGATCGAGCGCGCAAGGAAGAGCGCCTTGTTCTGGAGGTCCGAAGGGGTGACGGCCTTCATGAAGTCTGCGAAGGCTGCGACGGGCACCTTTGTTGCCGAGCCGACAAGATCGTCTCGCGAGCACGGGAGTGCCGGGTTGCGCTGCTTGAGGATCTCGTAGGCCATCTCGCCCTGAATTTCCTGCAGCTTGGTCAACTTTTCGCCCCGGTTCAGCTCGCGACCAACGACCCGGCCTTCGCGGATGTCGATGAGCCGCGCTGCGACCGTTACCGTCTCCTTGTCTTTCTCGCCATCCACCCGATACGTGCCGACGATGATGAGGTCGGCGCCGGCGCGGTCACCAATCTTGATCGATGTGGCGCGGGTCAGGATTGCCGTGAGGGGAAGGCCCTCGCGTTCGTAAGCGAGGTTGCGCTCCTCGGGACGGATCGAAACGACGTCGGCGCTCTGGTCCAGAAGCTCAGAGAGCATTTCCGAAAAGCTCTCGCCGATCCAGTTGTATTCGGGGCGATCCGACGTGTTCTCGAACGGAAACACGAGAACCGTGTCGGTCGACGCGGCAACGGCCGTCGTGGACGTCCCAGCTGCCAGCGAGGATGAACCCGGCGCGAAGCCGGAGGCGATCACAAGGAGGAGAATTGAGGTCAGAATTTTCATGATGAAATACCACGAGCCGCGCGTCGACAAGCAACACGCGGCTCTTGTGGAAACGTCTCGTACGGGATTCGAACCCGTGTCGCCGCCGTGAAAGGGCGGTGTCCTGGGCCTCTAGACGAACGAGACATAAAAAAATGAGCCGTGCTGGACTCGAACCAGCGACCCACTGGTTAAAAGCCAGTTGCTCTACCGACTGAGCTAAGGGCCCCTGTGCGTCCTCGGATCCGAAAACTTCATCGGGTCCTCAGACGACGGCGTATCTTACTGACGTTGCCTGAAGGCGTCAACGGAACGATCGAGCTTGGCGCCTTTGCGCCTTTGCGCGAGCTTCTCCTCGGTCCCGGAGAGGCTCGCGCAAAGGCGCAAAGGCGCCAAGGCCAAGGCGTTCAGTAAGCCCGGGCGAAGAGAGCGACCTGCGTCGTCCTCTTGCCGGTGTAGAAACAGACGCCCTCACCCTCTTCCGCACCTTCCGGGAAGCAGCGGATCGTCGCCTTGGTCTCTTCCTTGATCGTGTCCTCGTCCTCGTCCGAGCCCGCCCAGTGAACGCGGATGAACCCACCGTCTCCGTCGATCAGTTGTCGGAAGGCGTCGTAAGACGACACGCTTCGCGTGTTCGCATCGCGGAACTCGGTCGCCTGCCGGAGCAGACCGGCCTGGATCTCGACGAGCAGGTTGCACACGGCCTCTCCAACCTGGGCCGCGGGAATGCCGAACTGTTTGCCTTCCTTGCCGGGGACGTCCCGTCGGCCGAGCACTACGGCGTCGCCCTCGACGTCACGCGGTCCAATCTCGACCCGAACGGGCACGCCGCGCATCTCCCAGTCGTTGAACTTGTACCCGGGCGAGACGTCGTCACGCGTATCGAGCTTCACGCGCACGCCAGCTGCCTCGAGCGCAGCCTTGACCTTCGCAGCGTGCTCCATGACGAGAACGCGCTCGGGATCCTTCCGCCAGATCGGCACTATAACCGCCTGAATCGGCGCCATCACCGGAGGCAGCCGCAGTCCCTGATCATCGCCGTGCGCCATGATGGCCGCACCGACCATCCGCGTGCTCAGACCCCAACTCGTAGTATGGCAGTACTGCTTGATGTTCTCGCGGTCAAGATACTGAATGTCGAACGCCTTCGCGAAGTTCGTCCCGAGGTAATGGCTCGTGCCGGCCTGCAGCGCCCAGCCGTTCCCCATCATTGCCTCGATCGCATAGGTATCGACGGCCCCGGCAAACCGCTCGCGAGCGCTCTTGCGCCCCTTGATGACCGGAATCGCCGCGTCGTTGATCGCAAAGTCGGCATAGACGTCGAGCATGCGGAGCGTTTCCTCGACGGCCTCAGCCTCGGTCGCGTGGGCCGTGTGGCCCTCCTGCCAGAGAAACTCAGTGGTGCGAAGGAACGGACGCGTGCGCAGCTCCCATCGGACGACGTTCGCCCACTGGTTGATGAGCAACGGAAGGTCACGATAGCTCTGCACCCAATTCGAGAACGACGAACCGATAATGGTCTCCGATGTGGGGCGGACGACGAGCGGCTCTTCGAGCTTCGCCTCGGGGTCGGGGACGAGTCCGCCGTCCGGGCCGGCAATGAGCCGGTGGTGCGTGACGACCGCGCACTCTTTTGCAAAGCCGTCGACGTGCTCAGCCTCGCGCGCCAGGTAACTCATCGGAATGAAGAGCGGGAAGTATGCGTTGACGTGGCCCGTGGCCTTGAAACGGCGGTCGAGTCCGTCGCGAATCGCTTCCCACAACGCAAATCCGTAGGGTCGAATGACCATGCATCCACGGACCGGAGAGCTCTCGGCGAGCTCGCGTCGCGAATCACGTCGAGGTACCATCGCGAGTAGTCTTCGCTGCGGGGCGTAATCTTCTCTGCCATCGTCGAAAAACCTCACCTTTTGAAAAAGACACGGGATGCTAGCGGCGCGTTCCAGTGGGTGCAAGCGTGAAACCCGCGCACTGCCGGGCGCTTGCGCGTTACGCGAGCGCTGGCGCATCATCGCGTGACCGATTTCAACCTGACGCATTCTGTTCCTCGGCGCCCTTTGCGCCTTTGCGTTTTTGCGCGAACCTCCCCGTCTGTCGCAGAGTTTCGCGCAAAGACGCAAAGGCGCAGAGAATCCGCAGAGACGCACCCACTTCAAGGAGACGACCTTCGATGCGCAACTTCTTGCTTGCGTGCCTCGTGCTCGCACTTTGTCCAGCGGGACTTGTCCGCGCGGCGTCCAGTCCGCAGTCGGCTGACCGGAAGCCTGCTTTCGATCTCTATTCGCGGGGCCCCTACCGATCGGATGTGCCCAGACCCGAGTCGATCCTCGGCTACGAGCTTGGCACCCGGGAAACGACCTACTGGGAGCAGGAGCGCGTCGTCCGCGCCATTGCCGATGCCGCAACCGATCGCGTGAAGGTGTTCCCGTATGGGAAGACGGTCGAGGGGCGTCCGCTGCGCATCGTGGCAATCTCGTCGCCCGAGAACATGGCAAGGATCGAGACGATTCGCGCGAACGCGCTGCGACTCGCCGATCCGAGATCGCTGCCTGCGGCTGAGGCGACGGAGCTCGCGCGCACGATGCCGGCAATCGTGTGGTTGAACCAGAACGTCCACGGCGACGAGTCGACGTCATTCGAGTCGGGCATGGCGCTGATCTACAACCTCGCCGCGACACAGGAACCGAAGTTGCTCGAGTCGCTCAAGAACTGCGTGGTCATCGTGAATCCGTCGTTCAACCCCGACGGTCACGAGCGCTTCGCCGTCTACCACAACTCGATCGGCATGAACGATCCGAACAACGACGCCATCGAGCACGGCCAGCCGTGGGCGATCTATGGCCGGTACAACCACTATCGATTCGACATGAACCGCGACAAGCTCGCAGTCTCGCAGCAGGAGGTTCGTCAGGAGATTGCGGAGTATCTGCGGTGGAACCCTCACGTCTACGTCGATCAGCACGGCGAGGTTGATCAGTATTTCTTCCCTCCGGTCGCGCTTCCGATCAACGAGAATGCCGACCGCGCCTACCAGGAGAAGTGGCTCGATCGGTACGGGCGAGGCAACGCGGCGGCGTTCGACCGGAACTCGTGGGACTACTACACGCGCGGAATCTTCGACTTCCTTTATGTTGGCTACCTCGACGCGTGGGCGGCGCTCAACGGCGCGATCGGAATGACCTATGAAACCGACGGCGGTGGCAATCTCGGTTTTGCGTGGCGCCGAACCGACGGCACCGTCATCACGCTTCGCGACGGGATTGCACACCACCTTGTCGCGGCAATCGCGACCATCGAGACAACATCGACGCATCGCGAAGAGCGATTGAGAGATTTCTACGCATTCCGAAAGGCCGCGGTCGACGAGGGCAGGTCCAAGGCGATGAAGCACGTCGTCATCGTCCCGTCGAAAGACCCCGAGAGGGCGGCGACGCTGGTCGCGACGCTGCGGCGAGTCGGAATCGAGGTCGGCGTCGCGTCCGCTGCGTTCTCCACCGTCTCCGCGCACAACTACGGAGACGGCGCGAACGCTGCCGGAGTACAGAAGCGATTCGACTCGGGCGTCTACGTAGTCGATCTGGCGCAGCCGCAGGGCCGAATGGCACGCGCGTTCCTCGAACCGGACGCGAAGCTCAATCCCGAATTCGTTATGGAACAGCTCGCTCGGCGAGACCGAAACGACAAGCGGGGCAAGAATACACCGCAGGAGAGCGCGGGATTCTACGACGTGACGGCGTGGTCGCTCCCCCTGACATTCGGTGTTGAGACGTACTGGCTTGGCGACGCGCCCGCAATTTCAGCGGAGCCGCTTGGGACCGCTGTCGATCCCGAGCACGGCCGCCGTGCGCCATTCGCTCCGGAAGGCGGCGTTTCGGGCGGACGAGGCCAGCAGGCGTTCGTCTTTCCGTACGGAACGAACGCATCGGCGCGGCTCGCGCTCGCGCTGCTTCGTGAAGGTTTCCGGATCGGCGTGTCGCACTACGAGATGAGGGCGGGCGGCCGGACTTTTCCGCGAGGCGCGATCGTCGTGCGCACCGGCCGCAATCACGATTCGCTCGGTGCGCGTATCGCCCAGCTCGCGAGAAACCGGCGTCCAGGTGACGGCCGTCGACAGCCAGTACTCAGACGACGTAGCGGTTGGCGTCGGATCCGAAGAGGTCCAGCAGTTGCGCACCTCGCGAATCCTCGTGGGCGCCGGTGACGCTGTCAGTCAAACCTCGTACGGGGCCATCTGGTACATGCTCGAACGGGAGCTCCAATACCCGTTCACGGCGATGGATCCTGAGCAGATTCCCTACACGGATTTGCGTCAGTTCAACGTGATCATTCTCCCGGACGGCTACTCGGGCGCCTATTCGGACCGCATCGGAGCCGGTGGCCTCGAGAAGCTCCGGCAATGGGTCAACGACGGTGGAACACTTATCGCAATTGGCGGCGCGACGGCATACCTCGTCGCAAAAGATTCGAAGATGACGTCGGCACGTGCCGTCGGTTCTTCGGAGGACGAGGGCGGAAAGGACGACGGCGCACCGGCTGCGGACGACGCTTCGGATGCGCCGAAGGACGCCCCGAAGGGCAAAGAGATGACTGCAAAGGAGTCCGCGGGCAAGGACGCGACGCCCAAAGATGAGGACAAAAAGAGCTTCCCGCCGGTGAAGCCCGTGCCCGCAACTCCGCTTTATGTGCCAGGCGCGGTCTTTCGAGCCGATGTCGATCACAATTACTTCATGAGCTTCGGCTACGAAGAGAAGTCGCTCTTCGTGCCCGTCAACACCGATCTCTTTCTCCGTCCGAGCAAGGACGGTGCGAACGTTGTCGGATTCCCGAAGAATGCGAAGGTCGTCTCAGGCTTCATCTGGCCGAAGAACACGGAGCAGTTGCTTGCCGGAACGTCCTACGTCGTCGATGAGCCGACGGGCGGTGGCCACGTCATCCTGTTCACGGAAGACGTGACGTTCCGGCGGCTCTGGCGCGGGCTGGACCGCTCCCTTCATCAACGGCTTCCTGTTTGGTCCAGGTCACTCTTCCGGAACGCCCGGTTATTGAGTCGTTCAGCGGGGACTGTCCCTGAGTCCCCGCTAAACCAATTCGGCTCAGTCCCGTAGTATCCCGGAGGACGCGCGGCGCGTTCGTGGGAGTTCACCGACAAAATGCAGAACTTGTTCGAAGCAGCCCGGATTGCGTCGACATCGATCTGGGCGCACAAGCTTCGCTCGTTTCTGACGCTGCTGGGTGTGATCATCGGTGTCTCGGTCGTGATCGCAGTGGCGACGCTCATCGAGGGAGCGAACGTCTATGTCGACGACAAGCTCGCCTCGCTCGGATCCGGCGTGTTCTTTGTGACGAAGGCTTCGGTGACCAACGTCGGCGACTTCGAGAAATTCCTCGAGCAGCTTCGGAAGAACCCGGACCTCGACATGCAGGACGTCGAAGCGCTCGCCGAGCAGACCGTCATGGCAGAGCACGTCGGCGCCATCGACGGTCGCTCCGGAGAGGTGCGCAACGATACCGAGCTCCTGCAGCAAGTGGGCATCCAGGGTTGCACCCCGAACATGATCTACATGTCGCAGGTGACGCCCGAACATGGCCGCTACCTCAGTGTTTTCGACCAGAGCAACCGGCGGCCGGTGGTTTTACTCGGAAGTGAAGTCGCCGACGCTCTGTTCCCAACGATCGATCCTATCGGCAGGGAAGTCCGGGTCGACGGACTGAACTACACCGTCGTAGGCGTTGCCAAAAAGCTCGGGACGGTGCTCGGACAGTCGCAGGACAATTTCGTCATTCTTCCATTGTCCACGTACTTGAAGGTCTACGGTGTACGGCGGTCGCTCACGATCTACGTGAAGGCCCGACCTGAAGTGACCCTCGAGCGCACACAGGACGACATCCGGACTCTGCTTCGTGCCCGCCACCAGCGTTCCTTCGACGAGTCGGACGACTTCTCTATCGTGAACGATCAGGCGATCGCCGATCTCGCCGGCCAGATCACCGGAATCGTCGCCGCAATTGCCATTCCGATCACGCTGATCTCACTCGTCGTCGGCGGAATCGTGATCATGAACATCATGCTCGTCGTCGTTACAGAGCGGACGCGCGAAATCGGCATTCGGAAGGCCCTTGGTGCCCGGCGAAACGACATCCTGATGCAGTTCCTCGTAGAGGCAGTAATTCTCTCAGGGACGGGCGGCGCTATCGGGGTCGTCCTCGCGTATTCGGTGATGAAGTTCGTTTCCGTCGTGTCACCGATTCCTGCGGCACTGCCGGTTTTCTGGTCGGTACTGGCCGTTTCGCTCTCAGCGGCGGTTGGGCTCTTCTTCGGCATCTACCCGGCCCTCAAGGCGTCGAAGCTGGATCCGATCGTGGCGCTACGTGCGGACTGAGATGCTCAGAATTCGAGACGACATGCGAGAGAACCTCGTGCTCGCCCTGACGACGATCTGGGAGCACAAGGTGCGTTCGTCGCTCACTCTGCTCGGCGTCATCGTGGGAACGATGACCGTAATTGCCGTGAGCTCGATCCTCACGGGAATGAACGCCCGGGTCGATCAGATTGCCGAGCAGTTCGGACCGAACGTCGCATTCGTCACGAAGCAGAGCTCTGTCGGAATCCGGTTCGGCCGGGCGCCGCAGGAAGAACGGACGCGCAAGAACCTCACGCAGGCGGATGCGGACGCGATCGCGGAGCTTCCGTCGGTGGCCGGCTCCACGCCCACGAATCGGCTCGGCAGCTTTGGTCCGTCGACGGCGACCTTCAGCGTCAAGTATCGGGATGTCGAATTCGCGCGGCCCATCATCTTCGGCGTGTATGCGAACTATCCCGACATCCGCTCGATCGAGGTAAAGCTTGGCCGGTTCTTCGTCGATTCAGAGGCGCAGCGATTCGAGCAGGTTGTGGTGATCGCGGAGTCGGTGGCCGACGCGTTATTTGCAGGGATCAACCCCATCGACAAGGTCGTCGATATCGACGGTCGCCCGTTTCGCGTCGTCGGCGTGATGAAACGAGGTGTAGGCGGACTCTTCGGAGGCGACGGGGCTGACGACCGCTTCATCTACGTTCCGTTTCAGACGCTCGAGAAGATGCATCCCGAGCTCGACGACGTGACTGTGACGCTGCGCGCCCGCGAAGGTCAGATGGGCGCAATGTTCGACGAGGTCACGGAGCTCCTCCGGCGACGCCGCGGCGTACGGGCGAACGAGAATAGCGATTTCGCGATCTCGACGCCCGATGCCATCTTCGAGACGATCGGCTCTCTCACTCAGATTCTCGGGCTGATCGTCGTGCCGCTCTCCGGTGCCGGCTTGCTCGTCGGCGGCGTGGGCGTGATGAACATCATGCTCGTATCGGTGACCGAGCGGACGAAGGAGATTGGTATACGTCGTGCCGTCGGGGCGCGCCGTCGGGACATCGTCTGGCAGTTCTTGATCGAGGCGATGTCGCTGACTGGCATCGGAGGTCTCCTGGGGATTCTCGTCGGGTGGTTGATCTCGCTGCTCGTGAACGTGCTCGTCCCGGCGATCCCGTCAGCGGTGCCCCTCTGGTCGGTCGTCGTTGGATTTTCGGTTTCGGTCTCGCTCGGCCTCGTGTTTGGCCTCTGGCCAGCGGTGAAGGCGGCCAGGCTCGATCCGATCGACGCGCTTCGGTACGAATGAGAGAACGGCGAATCGCGTCCGTCGTGCGTGCGAGCGGCCTCATGGGGGCAGCATTGACACTCCCCACCCCGCGTGGCCTAATAGCCCGTTCGCGTTCGTCGCGAACAAGGAGCACGCGAGATGTCGATCTTCACAAGCTGGGTGACGTCGCCCGGGGGCCGCAGGCCTCTCGAATTGGAACTCCCCGTCGCGCCGGCAGCCCCGAGCACGTCCGCCGTAGAGTCCGAGGAAGGTCTCTATGTCGATGCGGGCATGGAAATCCCGGAGAGTTACGGCATCGACATCGTACGTGCTCTCGTTCAGGATCCTTTCCACCTGATGGTTTACTGGGAGATTCGACCCGAGAGCTACTCGGCGATCCAGGGGCTCTTTCCGCACGATGCCGTCGAGACGTTCAGGCCATTCATGCGTCTCACGGATCTCGACGCCGGCGACGAGGCGTACGTCGAGATTCCGCTTGCCGGTAAATACTGGTTCTCGGTCAATCCGAGCAGCAGCTTCCGTATCGACGTTGGCGCCCTGTCATCGCGTTTCGGGTTTGTCCCCATCGTCCGAAGCAATGTAGTGCACACCCCGGCGGGCACGGTGTCGACCGCTGTCGACGAGGATCCACAATTCCGTGTCGACACGCCGAGGTTCGTGAAGCTTCTTGCGGTGACGGGATTTGCCACGGATCGCGTGCTGACCGATGTCGCCCGGGCCGAAGCCGCGATGTCAGCGGGGCTGCCGATGCCGGAATTCGTTTCGCAGCCGTCGCCGGCACTCATCGATGCGTTCTCGAGACTGCCGGAAACGGTACGGCACGCAGCCGTCCACGTTGCGGATGGCGAGTCGTTGACTCGATCGGAAATCGACCAGCTTCCCGCGTCGCTTCGACTGATGCTCGAGAGGCTTCTCGCCTCGGGCGAGTATGACGCCGAGCTCCTGACGGCGGCGTTCATGCATCTCCTGCCTCAGCTCCTGCGAAATGCGCTCGACGGAGGCATACTCGACGATCCGGCTCATCCGTTCCACCTTCCGCCTCGGTTCGTGACTCTTGGTTCTTCGGATCAACTCCAGCGACCGCACGTGGATTGGAGCTGGATGCCGAGCATGGCGGAGTCGCTGACGCGGCGTCCGCCGGTGATTGCGCCGGACGTGCTGGATACCGTCCCGACCGCCTGATCGCTCCTGGTCCGTCATGGAACTCGGACTTCTCTCGATCGTCCTCCACGCGCACCTTCCGTTCGTGCGACACCCGGAGCATCCGGAATTCCTCGAGGAAGACTGGCTCTTCGAGGCGATCTCCGAGACGTACATTCCGCTCCTGCACACGTTTCAGACCCTCGTCGAGAAAGGGGTGCGCGTCCGTCTCACGATGGGCCTCACACCTCCGCTCTGCGAGATGCTCAGCGATCCTCTTCTTCAGGCCCGGTACCGCAAGCACATCGAGAAGATCGTCGAACTGACCGAGAGGGAAGTGGTCCGCACCCGCGGAACCGAATTTCACGAGGCAGCGCTCGCACATCACCACCACTTCTCGTCGTCCTACCGGATTTACGACGAGGCGTATCACGGCGACCTCGTCGCGGGTTTCCGCGGCCTACAGAATGCCGGCGCACTCGAGATCATCACGTCCGGTGCCACCCACGGGTTCCTCCCGCTAATGAGCCGGGTCGAGGCTCGCCGCGCTCAGGTCGAGGTTGGAAAGGCCAATTACGTCAAGCACTTCGGGCGTGATCCGCAAGGTATCTGGCTCCCTGAGTGCGCATTTGCTCCGGGTGTCGACCAGCTGCTGGCCGACGCGGGCATTCGTTTCTTCTTCGTCGACGCTCACGCCATCATGTTCGGTTCGCCGAGGCCGCGCCGGGCGATCTACGCGCCTGTGATTACGCATTCCGGCGTAGCGGCACTTGCGCGGGATGTCACGACCGGAGAGCGGGTATGGTCGTCCGAGGTTGGGTATCCCGGCGATCCGTTTTATCGCGAGTTCTACAGGGACCTTGGCTACGACCTCGATTACGACCTCGTCAGCCCGTACCTCCACTCGGACGGCGTTCGTCGAAATGTCGGCGTGAAGTATCACCGTGTCACGGGAAAGGTCGCGCTGCACGAGAAGCAGCCGTACCTCCCTTCGATAGCGGCTGAGCGGGCTGCCGTCCACGCAGGCGACTTTCTCGCGAATTGCCAGAAGCTCTCAGCGGAACTCGTGGGCACGCTCGAACGAAAGCCCATCATCGTGTCGCCCTACGACGCCGAGCTCTACGGTCACTGGTGGTTCGAGGGCCCGCAGTTCCTGAAGCATCTGATCCAGAAGATCCATTACGATCAGGACACGATGCGTCTTGCGACGCCGCTCGACTACATCGACGAGTATCCCGAGAACCAGACGCAGACTCCTTCGGCTTCGACATGGGGCGCCGAGGGGTACAACCGAGTCTGGATCAATGCCGAGACGGACTGGATGTACTACCACCAGCATCGCGCCGAGGACCGGATGATCGAAGTCGCCCGGCGATTTCCGGCAGCGCACGGCGATCAGCAGAGGCTGCTCAATCAGCTTGCCCGCGAGCTGCTGCTGGCGCAGTCGAGCGACTGGGCCTTCATCATCACCACGGGAACGATGGTGCAGTACGCGATCAAGCGATTCCGCGATCACATCGGACGGTTCAACGAGCTCTACGAGATGGCGGCCGCGAACCGGATCGACATGGTCAAGCTGGCGGATTTCGAATCCCGCGACAACATCTTTCCGGAAGTCGATTACCGGGTGTACCTGTAGACGGCGCAGAGTCCGGCAGGATCTGTGCCTTTGCGACTCGGTGCCTCTGTGCGCGCAGCTCTTCGTTGGTTTCGAAGAGCTGCGCGCACAGAGGCACGAAGACACAGAGTCACGGAGCGACGCTCAGCCGTTGAGGACCGCAGCCATCGACGCATCCACTACCTCGAGGGCAAAGTCGACGTCGTCGTGGTCGATCACGAGGGGAGGCGAGAACCGAATCGACGACGAGCCGCAGCTGATGATCAGAAGTCCGCGCCTGAATGCCTCTTCGACGATGCGATCGCGCTCGTGTGGAATAGGCTCCATGCCGTCGATCGTCTTGACGATCTCCATTCCGACCATCAGCCCGCGTCCGCGAACATCGATCACGTGATCTGAGTATTTGGCCTGCAACCTGCGCAGACCCTCCATCAGGTATTCGCCCTGCTTTGCGGCATTCTCGATGAGGCCGCCTTCCAGCAACTCGATGGTCTTGAGCGCGGCAGCGATCGCGACCGGGTTTCCTCCGAATGTGGAGGCGTGCGCCCCGACGTGCCAGTTCATGAGGTCCTTCCGGGCAACAGTCGCCGAGAGCGGCATTCCCGATGCGATTCCCTTGGCGGTCGAGAATAGATCCGGAACCAGTCCGAAGTGGTCGGACGCCCACATCTTGCCGGTCCGGCCCATTCCGGACTGAACTTCGTCGCAGATGATCAGGATGTTCTTCTCGTGGGCGAGCTCCGCGAGCGCATCGACGGCCTTCTGGGGCGGAACGATATATCCTCCCTCACCCTGGATCGGCTCCATCATGATGGCCGCGCAGTCCTCCGCCGGGACGGATGTCTCCAGCACGGTATCCCTGATGAACTTCACGCATTCGACATTGCAGGTCTCGACCTTCTTGCCGAAAGGACAGCGCAGGCAGTTCGGATAGGGGACGTGGGTGACGTCGAGCACCTGTGGGCCAAAGCCGCGGCGCTGCACGTTCTTGCTCGTCGTGAACGACAGGGCACCGAACGTGCGGCCGTGAAAGGCACTGTAGAAACCAATGAACTTGTTGCGGCCCGTCGCATAGATCGCGGCTTTCGCGCAGCCCTCGACAGCCTCGGCGCCGGAGTTTCCGAAGTGGACGCGCCGCTCGTGGTCGCCGGGCGCCAACTCCTCGAGCTTGCTCGCGAGTGCCGGCAGGTGCGGATAGTAGTAGTCCGCCGCACAGATGTGCAGGAACTCGTCGGCCTGCTTCTTGATGGCTTCGACGACCTCGGGGTGTGAGTGGCCCGTCGAGCACACCGCGACACCGGCATTGAAGTCGAGGAACGTGTTGCCGTCGACGTCTTCGAGCATGGCCCCCGAGCCCCGCTTGACGACGAATGGGTACGGTCGAGTGTAGCTCTGCGAAACCCAGCGCTCATCGTCGGCAATGACTCGGCGAGCCTCAGGGCCAGGGACCTCAGTGACAAATTTCGGCCGCTGTTTCGGTGTCGGGCTGGACATATCTGCTCTCCTCTACGTGACTCGCTCGGCTCGACCTCGTCGAACGGCGGCACGACAATTCAATAAGAAGCGGTAGGCGTGCGAATTGGGGGAACAACCGCGCGGAGAATCGTCGCTCGGGCCAGGCTAGTCGCCGAAGAGGTTGCAACGGATCGCCCCTGGGGCAAAAGACGATGCATGCGGGAGAACTCGGGCCATATGGGATTTATAGGCCAGTGTCGCGCCCGGGCGCAAGATTGACAAGCGATACCTCGTGTTGCAAGATGCGGGCACGACGGCCATCGGCGACTCTGAGGTCGATCGGTGCCCACCAGCGCAGCCCAACTGCAAGGGGAGTCTTCTTCATGCCCAAGGCCCAGGTCCTTGTCACCGTCACGGCAGAGGCGTTCGTCGATGTTCCGGACGGAGTCGAAGACGTCGACGGATACGTGCGACAAAGGGTGTCGCTCGTTTGGGGTGATGCCGACGCGACGGATCTGCAAGCGCCGGCGATCAGCGTGGAGTACTTCCTCGTTCCTGAACCGGAGCCGGAAGTCGAGTCGGTTCCAGAGCCGGTTGCGGACGCGATGGCATTGACGGGAGCGTCCGAGCGCGCCGATGCGTTGAGCGATACCCTGCCGCTGCCAGTCGCCACCAGTCCCGCTCCGATCTCCGAATCACCGCGATCCGAGGCGGAAGTCGCGAACGCGTTCGCGGCGTGGCTCGACGATCCGGCTTCCCGGTCTGTCCTCAAGTCCGCCGTGCGGGACCGTGCGGCCGTCCTGATCGAGTCCGTCGTTGATCAGGTGATCGCGGAACTCGAACCCCTCCTGCGTCGTCACCGCGACAAGAACGCCGCCGGCGCTCAATAACCCCACCAGATGTCCCAGGATCCGAAGCGACTCGATTCCCTCATCGTCGACGTCGAAGACAGCACGACACTTCTCAAGCTGTATATCGGCAGGTTGATGAAGGCCCCGGCACGGGCGATGTTCTACCCGCCCCTGTTCGAGCACGCTTCCGAGATCTCGGTGGCCGTCGCCGGTCTCGAGAACGTGACGCCGGGCCGAGAGTTTCTCGTGCGAATTGCGACCGTCCTGACCTCGGTGGCGGCCGAGATCAACGCCACGCAATCGGCGACCTCGGAACGGGTCCTCGTGCTCCAGGAGGCTATAGACCTCCTCGAGGCACAAATCGATCACATGATTCGGCTCGACGACGGTCCGGCAAGGGAAGTCGCATCGGACCTCGCCCGTCTCGAAGCCCTGGTCCATCAGGCGCCGGCGGACGCGGATCCTGTCGCTCCGAGCCCGTCCGTCCGTACCGACGCAGCGCTCGGCGAGATTTTCGAGGAGGACCCGTTCGACGAGTTCGCCATGTCGGACGATTTTCTCGATGAGCTTGTCAGCGGTTTCGACGCGGCCCTCGATGCCTCGATTGCCGAGGCATCGAGGGCCGAACATCCGCCGCCGGACCTCGCGCCCTCGCCAGCATTCGTGACGGACGAGATCGAGCCCGGACATGTGGAGCTGTCGCCTGCGGAAGAACAGGCACTCAAGGATCTCTTCGCGCAGATTGCTTCAAGCTACGTTGGTCCTATCACCGACTTTGTCGGCAAGCTGCGCGTTGGACCGGTATCGACGACGTGGGTTGATCTCTGCCATCCGGCGATCACGTCTATGTCACGGGCGTCCGAGTCCATGGGATATGCGAATGTCCAGAATGCGCTCGACGCCTTCGGGAACCTGCTTGTTGAAGTCCGTCAGGCTAGCCGCGTTGTCGACGGCGATTCGCGTGTCCGGGTCCTGACGGCGTATCAGCATCTAGCCGAGCTTCTGCCTGCCACATTCCCCGACGTTGCGCCGGATCCGAACGCGGAGTCGGAATCGATCATCCTTAACTCGCTCCTCAAGCAGATCAAGGGGGTCGGTCGGGTTACGATCGCAAGGCTGTTCTCGGCCGGTCTGGTGTCTCTCGGGTCCTACGACATGGCGGATCCGGGCGATCTGGCGGCAGCCGCGGGACTGAAGCCGGCGCTCGCGGCCCGGATCTGCGAGTTGTTTCGACAGTATCGGGAAGTCTCAGAGCTCTCCTCTGATTCTGACCTCGTGATGAGGCGACTCGAGGTGCTCGTGAGCGATCTTCGAGCTGCGCAGTTCGAGTACAAGAAGGCGACGCTCGAAGAGTGGTACACGCATCAGCCATCGCGTTCGAAGGCAAGGGCTCGAAGGACTCGGCAGCAGACCATGTGGAAGGTGAACGTGGCGCTCGCGGAGCTTGGAGAAGTCAGGTTGCTCAATGCGTTGAAGGACGAAATCTACGACAAGCGAATCGAACGGCTGAAGAACCTGATCGAATGTCGCGCAGCAGGCGCATCTGGTGGGGCGGCGAGCTGAGTCGAGCCCCGGGGAGATCGCGGATTGTCATCGAATCGAATTGACGCGTTTCGCGCGATGTTGGCAAAGGATCCGACGCACGCGCTTGCGCAGTTCGGTCTTGCGAACGAGCTCGTCAAGGCGGAATCGTTCGGCGAGGCACGCGAGGTCCTCACGTCCTATCTATCCGCGCACGACGACCAGGGGTCCGGGTACCGGCTCCTGGCGCAGTCGTGCGAACGGCTCGGGTTGACGCACGAGGCGCGCGACGCATATCGCCTGGGAGTTCAGGCTGCAAATCGGCACGGACATCCCGGAATGGCGCAGGAGTTTGAAGACCGGCTAGACGATCTCGACGGTTGACGCCGATTTCAGGAATCCGTCGAGCTCGTCCCGCGTTGGCAGACCGCCACGGGCTCCGAGCCGGGTGCAGTTGAGTGCCGCGACGGCATTTGCGACACGAAGCGTAGTCTGGACGTCGAACCCCTCGAGCAAGCCGAAGAGGAAGCCTGCGTGGAATGCATCCCCAGCGCCGGTTGTGTCCGCAGTCTCGACCACGAATCCAGGCGACTCGATAAAGACTCCGTCAAGAAGCGCAAGCGCACCGCATCGCCCGAGCGTCATCGCGACGAGGGGGTTGCCGAAGCGGTCGCGAAGCGAAGTGAGGGCGAGTCGCGGATCGGACTGTCCGGTCATCCGTTCCGGAAACTCCTCGGAGGTCACGAGGTAGTCGATGAGTGGATAAAGTCGCTCGCCTCCATAGTCGTAGTCGACGTCGATGCACGTCGGTATTCCGGCGGCACGCGCCCAGGTTGCGGCGAGGATTTCGGCATCGACGTTGTGTCCGTCGCAATGAAACGTGCGGGCCGAGGTAATGAGATCCGGCCGGATCTCTTCGGGCGCCACCCGTATGCGCGGATCCCGGCGCCACATGACGGTGCGTTCCCCGGACGAGTTATCGACGAGAATGACGGAGATCTGCGTGTCGGCGTTCTCGATGGCGCGCAGCTCGGAGACGTCGACACCTTCGTCGCGGATGGATGCGGCCTGCAACTGTCCGGAGAGGTCGTCGCCGACGCGACCGATGTATCGGGTTCGCAGTCCGAGGCGAGACAACGACACCATTGCGGTTGCACACTGCCCACCGAAGAGCGTGGTGTGAGACATCAGCTCGATTTTCGAGTTGAAGGCAGGGTACCGAGGGACGACGGCAACGTGATCGACCGCGTTGAGCCCGAGAGCCACGGCATCGAACGACTTCGCTTCGCGTGATGGTGGAACGATCGGAAAGCGCACAAGGTCCAAACGTGCGAACCGCCACGAATCGCAGAATTTGCGACCCGTGGCGGTCCGTAGACGATCCTCCGGAACTAGTCGCGGATCTGGGTGACCATCACGCGAACCTCGACGCGCCGGTTCTGCGCGCGCCCTTCACGTGAATCGTTGTCTGCCACGGGCTGACCCTTGCCGAAGCCGAGCAGGTTCATGCGGAACAGAGGCACTCCGTTCTCCGCAAGGTACTGATAGACCGCGCGGGCACGTCGATCGCTGAGCATCATGTTCTTCTTGTCGGCGCCGGTCGCATCCGTGTAGCCCTGAATGTCGAGGACGTAGCCCTTCTTGCCGCGAAGCTCGGCAACCAATGCGCTGAGCTCGCTGATGGCGGTGTCGTCGAGCAGGTCGCGGTTGACCATGAAGTTGACCGTGACGGTCTTTAGGAGAGTGTAGGCATCGATGTTCTCGACGAGCTTGTCGACACGAGTGTTGACCTTGTCGGCCTTCGCACTGGCGTCGACCGCCTTCGCCGTTGCGGCGTCGGCCGTGACCTGTGCCTTGTCGGCGCGGGCGCGGGCCTCATTGACCTCACCATCTAGCCGCTGGATATCGGCCGAGTTGCGGCGCGAAGTCTCCTCGAGCTCGCCGGTCCGGTTCTCAAGAGGAGCAACGCGCTCGTCAATGCGGTGCCGAACGTACTTCTTGGTAGCGCACCCAACCGGGAACATCGAAAGGATGGCGATCGTGAGCAGCAGTATGGGCGTTCTTCTCGAAGCCATTTGTCGTTCTTCCTCCAAAAAAGTGGACCAATTGCGGGGGTTTGAGACCGTCCGATATACTGAGGTCGCCGGGGTTATACATTCCTCGTCAGAACGCGTCAAGGAGCATGATCCGAATGAAGTTGGCCATAGTTTGGGCGATCTTTGTGGTCGCGGCGGCGGGGTTCGGCACGTCGGCGGGAGTACCGCCGCAGGCAGAAACCTATCCTGGTGTTCCCGAGATCGTGGTCAAGGCCGCGCGCAATCAGGGCCATTCGCTCTACGTGCGGGACCGATGCCGCTACGAACAGCGCCTGCTGATGGAGCGATACAAGTTCGACAAGCGTCTTCAGCAGCAGGGCGAGTTGATCGCGACGAGGACGACGACGGTCGTGGTCGAGCCTTCTTCCAAGGCGGACGAGACGGGGTTCATTCCGGTCGTGACCCGGGTCGTGGCCGACACGAACGACAAGGGCGAACCGAAGCAGAGTGTCGACCCGAATGCTCGCACGGGCCTCGCGTCTGGCGCATTTCTCGACCAGGTTTTCTTCCCGATCCTCCCGGAGAAGCTCGCTTTCCTCAGTTTCGAAGAGGTTGAATCGACGGCGGAGGGTGAGCGCTGGTTCAAGTTCACCCCGAAAGCGAGTCTTCCGACCAACCTCGAGTGGCCGCTTGCTTCCGGGGTCCTTCAGCTCGATGCGAAGACCGGCGAAGTCCTGACCATTCGTGTCAGCGGCTTTGTGAACCTCAAGGCGCTCGACAAGCAGCTCGACAAGATCCGATCCTTCAACGCAAACGTCGACTACTCGCAATTCGGCGGTGCGTTGCGGATGCCGTCAACTGCAAACGGAAGCGGCGTGTCGAACGTGAGCCGATTTGATGGCTATTTCAAGTTCATCTTCGAAGAGGGCAAATACGCGCCCGTCATGAAGATCGATTGAACGCTCCCGAGGATCCGAACGGATCTGGCGAGACCTTGCGCCCACCGGAGCGTGGGTCGATGACGATCGACGAGAAGCTTCGAATCCTGCCCGCGCTGCCCGGATGTTATCTGCACAAGGACGGTTCGGGCAGGATCATCTATATCGGGAAGGCGAAGAGCCTGCGGAACAGAGTCCGCTCTTACTTTCAGTCTTCGAGGGTATTCGATCCGAAGACCCGAGAGCTCGTCGCGAGAATCCGGGACTTCGACTACATCGTCACCGATACTGAAGTCGAGGCGCTCATCCTCGAGTCGAACCTCGTCAAGGTTCACCAGCCTCGCTACAACGTCCATCTGAAGGACGACAAGAGTTACCCCCACATAAAGATCACGAACGAGCCCTATCCGAAGGCCGTGCTCGTTAGACGCATCGTCAACGATGGAGGCAGGTATTTCGGGCCGTTCCTGCCGGCGAGCCTCGCGTACCAGACGCTCGAGCTGATCAACAAGTACTTCATGTTGAGAACGTGCCAGATTCCCATCGACGGGAAGCTCGAGCGGCCGTGCCTCGAATATCACATCAAGCGATGCCTCGGACCGTGCGTCAAGGGGCTCTGCAGCGCAGAGGAGTACGACGAGGCCGTCACCGATGTCCTCGAGTTGCTCGCCGGACGTGCCGCGGAGCTCGTGGCTTCGCTTTCGGGCCGCATGGATCGGGCGTCGACGGACCTTCGATTCGAGCAGGCGGCGAAGTATCGGGACCAGATCCGGACGATCGAGCGGCTCGCGGAGCAGCAGAAGATGATGGTGATGACCGAATCGGACATCGACATTTTCGGCTACTACCGCGAGGGTTCGCATCTGGCGCTCATCCTTTTCACGATGCGGGAAGGCCGCGTCGTCGGGAAGCGGGAATTCTACTTCGAGGAGATCCTCGAGCCATTCGATCCCGGAGAGTTTCTCGGCGAGGCACTGCCGCAGTATTACGCGTCGAGCGACTATGCGCCGGGCGAAGTCCACGTGCCGACCGATTTCGAAGACCTGCCCCTCCTCGAACAGGTGCTTGGCTCGCGACGAGGACGGCGAGTGCACATCAAGACGCCGAAACGGGGAAACGCGCGTGGCCTGGTAGAGCTCGTCTCGAAGAACGCCCGGCTGAAGTTCGATCAGCGCTTCCGGGTTCGGCGCTTTGACGGAGGCAAGCTCGTCGCCGAGCTTCAGGACGCGCTCGAGCTGCGGGAACCGCCGCGACGCATCGAGTGTTTCGACATATCACACATCCAGGGTGCCGAAACCGTAGCATCGATGGTGGTGTGCGTTGACGGCGAGATGCAACCATCCGAGTATCGAAAGTTCAAGATCCGTACGGTGAAGGGAATCGACGATTTCGCTTCGATGCGAGAGACCGTCTACCGTCGGTACTCGCGCGTCCTCTCGGACGGCGAGGCGCTTCCGAGCCTTGTCATGATCGACGGCGGCAAGGGGCAGCTTTCGGCGGCGATCCGCGCGCTGCGCGCACTCGAGCTCGAGGCGCTGCCAGTCGTCGCGCTTGCGAAGCGCCTGGAGACGCTCTACGTGAAGGGGCATGAAGACGAGCCGGTCAATCTGCCTGCGCACAGTCCGATTCTGCATCTAGTACAGCGAATTCGGGACGAGGCCCACCGCTTCGCTGTCACCTACCATCGCAAGCGACGCGAGATCCGAGACCGTCAATCCGAGCTCGATGCCATACCGGGAATCGGTCCCAAACGGAAAGAGACGCTACTGCGGAACTTCGGAAGCGTGGAGCGGCTGGCGAAGGCTTCGGTTGTGGAGATGAAACCGTTCATCGGACTCCAGCCAGCGGAGCTCGTCGTCGAGTACTTTCGGCAGAAGCTGGAGGCCGGAGGCGATCCGGACCTTCCGCCACCCGAGCCGATAGACCTCGACTATTGATGGCGCTCATCAGTCTGTCGTGGGCCCCGCCTCGGCGGCTTCGAGCGTCAGAACCGCGAGCGGTGGCGAGCCGGCCTGCGAACAGGCGTCCTCCAAGCGGCCTCCGGTTTTTTTGTGAAGGAAGAGACTGTTCGGTACTTGCGTCTGTCCGCCGGCCGGCTCGCTACCGCTCGCGGTTCTGATGCTCCGGACTGTCGCGAGCCTTGCTTGACAGCCTTCAGACCCCTGTGTAGAGTCGAAACTTGCTCTGTACATGGTACTTGAGGCTCACTGAGTCATTGCTTCTCGACAATCCGCAGTTCTCTCACTTCGTTCCTGGATCCGGGAACTATCTCAAAGACAGCAAAGATGTCCTGAGCGCGGATCTGGCCGAGGCCAGAGACGGGATGCAACGGTGTGCCCGAGTCGGTGATGCAGGCATGAGCGGCGGTCGCCCATCGCGGGCGAATGCGTCGCGCAACTCAAATTGAAGGAGACAGCACGCACATGGCGATCGACGACATCAATCCAACGGGAACGCAGCAGGTAGCCGAGGAGAATCAAACTCCCACGGAGGCCGAGACGAAGCAACCGGAGCAGGCGGCGCCTGTCACGGAACCAACAGCCGAGGTGGCGCCGGTCAGCGAGGTCGCGGCCGTGGCCGAACCGTCTGGCGAAGGTTCCTCCGAGGGCAGCGACTTCGGAGCCATGCTCGACCATTACGAAGAGCAGGCAAACTCGATTCAGGAGGGCGAAGTCGTAACCGGCCGCGTGATCGCCGTTACCGAACAGGGCGTGCTCATCGACATCGGCTTCAAGAGTGAAGGCATCGTCCCGAAGGATGAGTTCCTCACTGACGAGTCCGGCAACCTCATGGTCCAGCGTGGCGACGAGGTCGACGTTCTCGTGAAGAACTTCGAGAACTCTGAGGGCTACGTCGTGCTCTCGCGCGCGGATGCGGTGCGCATGAAGGTCTGGGACAAGATCCGGAAGGCGCACGCGGATCGCGAGACGATCACCGGCAAGGTGATCGAGCGGATCAAGGGCGGATTGAAGGTCGACATCGACGGGGTCGCGGCTTTCCTGCCCGGCAGCCAGGTTGACGTCCGACCGGTTCGCAACCTCGATGCGTTCAAGGGCAAGGACATCCAGGTCCGCGTCATCAAGATCAACAAGAAGCGCTCGAACATCGTCCTTTCCCGCAAGGTCGTCCTCGAAGAGGAGATCACGGAGAAGAAGGGCGGCACCCTTTCGGTGCTCGAGGAAGGTGCGGTGATGGAAGGCCAGGTGAAGAACATCACCGACTACGGCGCCTTCATCGACCTCGGTGGCATCGACGGCCTGCTGCACATCACGGACATGAGCTGGGGACGCATCCTGTCGCCGAACGACCTGTTCAAGGTCGGGGACAAGGTGCAGATCAAGATCCTCAAGTTCGACAAGGACCGCGAGCGCATCTCGCTCGGGTTCAAGCAGCTCCTCCCGGATCCGTGGGAAACGGTGCAGGAGCGCTACTACGTGGGCCAGCGACTGTCGGGCAAGATCGTCTCGATCACGGACTACGGTTCGTTCGTCGAGCTCGAAGAGGGTGTCGAGGGACTGGTTCACGTTACCGAAATGACGTGGTCGAAGCGCCTGAAGCACCCGTCGAAGATTGTCGACGTCAGCCAGGAAGTGAACGTGATGGTGCTCGACGTGGATCCGCGCAATCGCCGGATCTCGCTGGGCATCAAGCAGACCGAGCCGGATCCGTGGGAGACACTGCCGCATCGTTACGGCATCGGAACCCGCGTCGAGGGCAAGGTTCGCAGCCTCACGGATTTTGGCGCTTTCGTCGAGATCGAGGACGGAGTGGACGGACTCGTGCACGTGTCCGACATCTCGTGGACGAAGCGGATCAAGCATCCGTCCGAGGTCCTCAAGAAGGGCCAGGCCGTCAACGCGATCATCACGAATATCGATTCTGAGAATCGGCGTCTTTCGCTCTCGATCAAGGATCTCGAGCCGAATGCCTGGGATCGCTTCTTCGACACACATCGTGCCGGCGATCTCGTGAAGGGCAAGATCGCCCGATTCGCGAACTTCGGCGCCTTCGTGGAGCTGGAGGAGGGAATCGAGGGACTCTGTCACGTGTCTGAGCTCGCCGACGAGCGTATCGAGAAGCCCGAGGATGCCGTCCAGATTGGACAGCAGCTCGCCTTCAAGATCCTCAAGCTCGATCGCGAGCAGCGGAAGATCGGCCTGTCGGCACGAGCCGTTGGCAAGGAGGACGATCCGAGCGACGTCCGGACCTACTACGACAGTGGCGAAGGCATGGCGTCACTCGGTGAGCTTGCGAACCTGTTCCCCCGCTCGGCGGCGCCTGAAGCGGCTGCCGGCGAGGATGGTTCGTCTGAATCCGGTGAGGCGGAGGCGGCGGTCGAAGCCAGCGCGGAGGTCAGCGCCGGAGAAACCGTCGAGGAAACGGTCGTCGAGGCCGACGCCGAAGCGCCTGTCGCAGAGGCGGTAGAGGCCGCAGTCGAGGAAGCCGTCGAGACTCCTGTCGAGGCTGAGGTTGAGGTCGTCGAGGAAGCTGTCGAAGCTCCTGCTGCCGAGGCCGCCGAGGAATCGGTCGCCGAAGCGGTTGAGGCGGATGTCGAAGATGCCGTCGCGACCCCTGCCGAGGCAGAGGTTGAAGTCGTCGAGGAAGCCGTCGAGGCTCCTGCCGCCGAGGCCGCCGAGGAATCGGTCGCCGAGAGCGGTGCCGAATCGGACGAGTCCTCGTCATCTGACGAGACAAAGGTCGAATAAAGCAGCCATCTTCGGGAGCCCGGTCTGTCCAGGCCGTGGCTCCCGAAGAAAACTGTTGACGGACCTCAGGACGCTCGGCATACTCCTTGTTCCTGACGCGGGGTGGAGCAGTCTGGTAGCTCGTTGGGCTCATAACCCAAAGGTCGCAGGTTCAAATCCTGCCCCCGCAACCAAATTCGCGAACGGTCATCCTTCGGGGTGGCCGTTTTGTTTTTGTTTCTTCGTGCTCGAGCCTTCCTTCGAGTACAATCGCGACGTTCACCCAATCCCCCTGAAGTTCATAGTGAAGTGCGCAGATGGATGCGAAACGGCCTGACCTCATCAACGCAACATCGCAGACGCGAGTGAACTACCGTCTGCCGATCGTCATCGAAGGCGATGACGTAGACGGACGTCCCTTTCGGGAACACGCGACGGTCGAGAATGTCACCCGGCGTGGCGCGTTTGTCGAAACTAGCCTGAGCCTGAAGGCTGGCGGGCTGCTCGCCCTCGTCGATGCGTCGGCGGACGACCGTCGGCTCGGCTTCGGCCAGATCGTCTGGGTTCGCGAAGATAAAGACATGGCGCCCGGCGTCGGGATGCGGCTTGTCGGCGACAACGCGAAATGGATGGAGTACCTGATCGCGCATTCCGTTCTCGAGATCGAGCTCGAAGACGGAGGCGACGACTGAACCGATACTCCGAGATGCGTTGATGTCACCGCCGATCGAACGACTGTACCGCGATCCGGTGCATAACATCATCTCGCTGTCGTATGACGATCCGGTCGAACGGCTCCTCATCGAGATCGTCGATTCGCCCGAGTTCCAGCGACTGCGGCGCATCAAGCAACTCGGCCTGGCAATGTTCACCTACCAGGGCGCCGAGCACAGCCGCTTTACGCATTCGCTCGGCGTCATGCACGTAATGCGGCGCGTGCTGCAGCGGATCGGGCGCGACGATCTCGTAGATGACCGCGTTCGCGCAATCGCCCTCGCGTCTGCCCTGCTCCATGACATCGGGCACGGACCGTTCTCGCACGTGATCGAGAAAGTGCTGAAGGTCGCCCACGAGCAGCGCACCGTCGACATCCTGCTCGATCCTCGAACTCGGGTGAACGAGATCCTCGCCCGATTCGACCCGGAACTTCCGCGCGATATCGCTTCCGTGTACAGCTACGACTTCCAGCCGGCATTCGTATCGCAACTCGTCTCGAGTCAGCTCGACGTGGATCGTTGCGACTATCTTCTACGCGATGCGCTTATGACCGGGGCCAAATACGGCAACTACGACCTCGAGTGGATTCTTCGGCATATTCGTCTCGACTCGACGGGAGCCCGCCTGTTCGTCGGCGCCAAGGGACTCTACGCGGTCGAAGAGTACCTTCAGGCCAGGTTCTACATGTTCCGGCAGGTCTATTTCCATCGGACGCTTCGCGCGGCCGAGGCGCTCCTGCTTTCGATCCTCCGGCGGGCCGTTGAGCTCTTCGCAGCTTCCGAGTTGCGGTTCACCGTGCCAGGATCCGTGTTCGAACGGATGCTCGGAGGCCACGAGCTCTCGGTTGTCGAGTATCTGGAACTGGACGACTATGACCTTATGTTCCACATCAAGCAGTGGCAACGCGATCCGGACCCGGTGCTCGCGGATCTGGCTAGACGATTCGTGGATCGAAGACTCTTCAAGACGATCGACGTCGACGTCGATCCGTCGGCCGAAGCGGAGCTGGCGGAGGTCGTGTGTGGAATCGTGGCGGCCGCCGGATTCGACCCCGAGTACTACTTCGTCGTCGACAGTGCCTCGGATGTGCCGTATTACGGCTATTATGCCCCTGACGAGGCCGATGCCCGGTCCAACATCTATGTCGAGGTCGGTAGCCCTGGCGGCGAAGTGCGTGAGATCAGCAGTGTCTCGCACGTCGTGAAAGGCATGGAGAGTTACAGGATTCACCGGTTCTGTTTTCCGGCCGAGGTAGCGGATACCGTCACGGCAGCTTCGGAAAAACTGGCATCCGGAAAGTGAGGGCGCTCATCCGGCGTTCGGTTTGCGCAGCGACCGTGGCAGTCCTGTCCGGATTGACGCAAGCGGCCGCGATCGGTCAGGACGAGGCGGCGATCATCGCCCATCGTGCGGCTGTCCTCCCGCTGTCGGGCTTCGTCCCATTGCGCTCTGAGGTTGCACGGCTACTCGCCGGATCAGGTGTTGCGACGCTGGATTTTGGACTGGCGGACGCCGCGTCTCGGGGTGTCGGATTCAACGGCTCGCTCAACCCGACAAAGGACGAAATCCGTCGAGTCGCATCGGCAATCGGGTGTGACATCCTGGTTTTGGGGACATCGAGTGTGGCCGAGCGTGAGTCATCCGACCCGGCGCGACGATGGGACGCGTTCGCGGGTCTCTTCCTGGTCGACGGGAGGTCCGGGAACCTACTGCATTACAATGGGTTACGCTACTTCGGCAGTGAGCGTGCAGACGTCGAGCGATTGCTTCTCGACGCAGTGGCCGTCGAGGTGAAGTCGTGGTCGAAGCGGATTCGGTTGCTGGACCGAGTGATCGACGAGCGGCCGGAAATCGGATCTCCGGAGTCGTTCCTCGATTTTGTCTCTAATCCGGAGGGCAGTCCGAACGAGATCCCACCACGATTCTTCTCGCGTCCGGTGCCGGCATACACCACGGACGCCGACCGGATTCACGCGACGGCCACCGTAGAGCTTCTCGTCGAGTTTCTTGCCGATGAGACTTATGGTCGAATCGAACTCGTACGTTGGGCTGGGTTCGGTCTGGACGAATCCGCCATTGCAGCAGTGAGGGCTTCGAAATTCTGGCCGGCACGCAAGAACGGACGCCTAGTGCCCGCACGAGCGATGCTCAGATTTAACTTCCGGTTTCGAGACGATACGTCGATTGGGTCGCGTCGCGGGGAGATGGAATCTGCTCCAATATTAAGGGCGTGCGCCGCCTCGCATTCGACGGATTCCGGTCGCGCCGAGTCATCGCCGATCATCCCGGGAAGCGATCTAAAGTATTGACGCATAGTAAGATATGCGATTACCGTCTCTCGAAACTCAGCCCTTGCCAGCCTTTCGGGCATGGAGTACTATCAGCGCAGTTTCCGCAGTTCATCCGATCTTTCCACCCCGTCTCGTATCCCAACAAGGAGGCTTCTATGAATCAGTTCAGCACGACCGAAGAACTCAAGGCGTACCTTCTCGCCGAGAACCCTCAATTCAGAGATCTGGCGAACGAACACCGTCAGTACGAGGAACGCCTTGGACAGTTGGCAGCATTGAGCTACCCGAATGACGATGAGTTGGTGGAAGAGAAGAGCCTCAAGAAGAAGAAGCTATTGATCAAGGACCAGATGGAGACGATCCTGGCGCAATACCGCCACCGAGAAAGTTCATAACAACGCACTCATTGAACCCCACAAGCAGGTTCGCCAACATTGATGACGGGGGCGCTTGAAAGCGCCCCCGTTTCGCGTCGGGAGACATCCAGCGGATTTCGACATGGCACGAGAGGGCATTCCATTCATCGCGCTATTTGCATTCCCGGCTCTGCTGGCCGGCATTGCTGGCGCGTTCACCGGCAACGTATGGCTCTTGGGCTTCGCGATCCTGTGCGCCGCACTGGCGGCGTTCATGGCCTATTTTTTTCGAGATCCTTCTCGAGCTGTGCCGACCGAGCCGGGAATCGTCGTATCGCCGGCCGATGGCAAGGTTCTCGTCGTCGAGCACGTCGATGCCTCTGACCCCAGGTCGGCGACCCAGGTTTCGATCTTCCTTTCGCCGCTGGATGTGCACATCAACAGGGCGCCCATCGGAGGCACGATCGAATCGGTGACCTACAAGCCCGGTGAGTTTCGTGTAGCGAGCCGGAAAATTGCATCGGAAGTGAACGAGCAGAATGTCATCGAGATTCGCGGAGCCGACATGGCGATCGTGGCGCGACAGATTGCCGGACTCGTCGCGAGGCGCATCGTGTGCTGGAAAAAGGCTGGCGACCGTGTGGCGACTGGCGAGCGCATCGGACTCATGAAATTCAGCTCGAGAATGGATGTTGTCATGCCGTCGGACATAGAGGTTCTGTGTCGAATCGGCGATCGCGTCGTCGGCGGCGAGACCGTCATCGGGAGAAAGATCCGTGACTGATGAAGTGGAAGTGACGAGACCGGAACGCAAGGGATTCAAGAAGAGCGTTTACATAATCCCGAGCCTGTTCACGACCGCGAACATCTTTTGCGGATTCTCGGCAGTCATCGAATCGGTCAGCGGCAGTGTGGCCCTGAATTCGGGGGACATCGAGGGAGCAGCGAGGCATTTCAATATCGCGGCCCTGTTCATCGGTTGGGCGGTTCTATTTGATTTCCTCGACGGCCGCGTCGCGCGGATGACGAACTCAACGACCCAGTTCGGTGTCGAATTCGATTCGATTGCCGACGTGCTCACGTTCGGCATCGCCCCTGCGATGCTCGTCTACTGCTGGGGGTACGGTTTCACGCCCGATCTGGGGAGTTTCCCGTGGGCCGTGTCGTTTCTCTTCCTCATCTGCGGGGCGCTGCGTCTGGCTCGTTTCAACGTGATGGCGTCGAAACCGAAGCTCCAGAAGCCGAACGCCAGCCCGAAACTCGACAAGAAAGCCTTCGTCGGAATGCCGATTCCAGCCGGCGCGAGTCTCATCGCGTCGATCGTGCACTTCTCACCGACTCCGGCATCGGTGACCGCGTCGCAGTTCAACCTCCTTGGACGCGTCGTCTACATCAGCCCAAGGGACTGGAGTGTGGCGCTTCTCGTGCTCGTTGCGTGCCTGGCGTTTCTGATGGTCAGCACGTTCCGGTACACGAGCTTCAAGTCGGTGGCGCCGAATTCCCGAAATCCTCGACTCGTCGTGCTCTTCCTGGCGGTTGTGATCGTTTCCGTCTTCTATTACTCACAGTGGACGCTGCTGCTGATCTCGTCGGCTTATGCGCTGCACGGCGTTCTCGGGAAGGTGGTTGGGCTGTTTCGCAGGGTTGGGAGCAATCCGGCCATAGACGCGGCCCCAAAGTCGAGCGTCGACGCGCCATAGAACCGGAACACGAGAACCGCCCCAACGTTTTTCGCTCTGAACCAGTAGTTCAAGGTGAAGGCGCAAGGAACCTCGATGGCGGGAGACGTGGTCAACATCGCTCTGACGACCGGCAAGCTCGGAGCCTGCCCGGCGACCGACGCCCGAGACGACGTGCTCGAGCAGGCGATTGTCCGGGCTCGTCGCGGGGACCTCGAGGCCTTTGACCTCATTATTCGCCGCTCGGAGCGGCGCGTGGTGTCGGTTGCGTGGCGCATTCTCGGGAACGAGGACGACGCGCGTGATGTGGCTCAAGAGATCTTTCTCAGGGTCTTTCGCTATCTTGGAACATATCGTCCTGGCGAGAGCTTCTCGGCGTGGCTATACCGGATCGCGATCAACGCCTGCCGGGACGCGCGTCGCGCCGGTGCAGTCAGGGCAGCACACTTTGCGCCCCCCGCCGACATCGACGACTGGGATCCCGCTGGAAACGAGGAACCTCCAGACGACGCTCTGCTCAGGACTCAGCGGCGGGAGCTCATCGGACGTGCCTTGTCGAAACTTGCCGGCCGCGAGCGTGAGGCTTTTGTCCTGAGGGATCTGGAAGGCCTGACGACCGAGGAAGTCGCCGAGGCGCTCGGAATGAAGGCTGCGACGGTACGCGGTTATGTGTCGACCGCGCGTGCGAAGGTTCGGTCATATTGCTCGGAGGCCATTGCGGCCAGCGGGCGGGCAGGAGGTCTTCGATGACGTGCAGCTCTTTCGTATCGCTGGTCGCGGATTTCGTGGCGGGCGACCTGCCGGACGCAGCAGAGTGCGAGATTGCCGGGCACGTGCGCGAATGCACGGCGTGCGCTGCGGCGCTGGAGCGCGAAAGGTCGGTGCGCTCGATGCTAGCAGACTGGTCCGAGCCCGAAGACGTCGATGAGGACCGTGATCGGCTTCGCGCACAGGTCCGGACGGCGATCGAGATCGAGTTCCGCCGAGCCCGCCGCAGGGCGTTCATGGCGCGACTGGCCGCCGCTGCGTCCATCGCCATCGTAGCGGTGCTACTCGCAATCGCGGGAATCGGACGGATCGGCAGTCCAGTCGGGTCGCCTGCGATTGCCGGACCGGCAACGAGGGTCGAGGACACGGAGCCGAGTCTATTCACGATGGTCGGTCCGTTTTCGAAGAAGGACGGACTCGACTCGAAGAAACGGAGTGACAAGCCGCGCCGGGTCGATCAGAAATCGCGTCGTGTCGGTCGGCGCAGTGTCGAGCCGAGCCGGGCGACTCGGACCCCAAAGCTGGGAGTGGGTGCCATCGACTCGGATTCGATGATGCGGTTCGAGTTTCAGACGCAGGATCCGAAAATCCGGATCATCTGGTTCGTACCGCGTGCGGAGGAAGGTCTGTCGACGCCGGGGGAGATTGGCGACTGATCTGGCTTCCGGGTCAACACGATTCTGCGACACAGGCGCAACGAGTGAACTCAGCAAGGAGTACGTTTCACGATGAAGATCAAAACCCTATCCGGCGCGCTTTTCCTGATGATGACTGCAGTATCGCCCGGACTCTCACAGGATTCCCGACCAACCGACGCGGCGCCCGCCCCGGCGCCCGCCCCGGCTATCGCGGGTTCATCGGTTGCTGCGCCGGCTCCGGTCGCGGAGCCGTCCCCCGTGGCCGTCGTTGCAGCAGTCGAGACGCAGGAGCTGCCGCAGGCACCGGCGCCTGGCGACGCTCCGGATCCTGTTGTCGCTCCTGACGGACCTCCCCGAGCTGGCGCCACGCCGCCGCCCGGTGCGCCGAGAAGCCCGCGCGCCGGGCGACCCGGCCCTCCGGGACGCCCCGGTCAGGCAGTCCCGCCTGATGGCCCGCTTCAGCCTGGTCCCGCAATGGCGCCCCCGGCCGACCGACAAGTATTCGTCGAGGACTCTGGAATGAAGAACCAGATCTTCGAAGTCCGTCACCGGGATCCGGTGCGACTCGAAGAGGTACTTCAGGCCCTAGGTAGCGGTCGCCGCGGCGCCGTGATCGATGCAAGCCGCGATTTCAAAACGCTCACGGTGCGCGACTTCCCTGAGAATCTCGCAACGATCGAGGCTGCGATCAAGCGCCTCGATGTGCCTGCGCCCCCGGCCTCGGACATCGACATCAGGCTGTTCGTCGTGCTCGCTTCACAGACTCCCGACGGAGCGGATGCGGACCTTCCGCCGGAGATTCGAGGAGCGGCGCAACAGCTGAGAACGGCATTCGGGTACAAGGGCTTCCGACTGCTGACGCCGATTATGCAACGAAGCCGCGAGGGACACGCGCCTACGCGAGGATCGGGCGAGATATCCGGGGCAACGCTCGGCAGTCTGGCCGAGCCGAACTCGGGGCTTCGGTACGGCTACGAAATCCGATCGATTGCGCGAACATCCGAGCCCGGAGGCGCGATCAAGATCGACCTCACGGGGTTCGAGTTCGAGATGTCGGGCCGCCTCGGCAACGCCCGCATCGCGAGCAGTCTGTCGATCAATCCGGGCGAGCAGGTCATCGTCGGATCGGCGAGCCTGAACCGTACGGCACTTATTCTCATCCTGTCCGCGACGGTGGTTAAGTAACCGGTCCGAGACCTACCTGTGGAGCTCTGTGACTCCGTGTTCTCCATATGTGCAGCCGATCGGCTTCGCATACGGAGAGAACAGAGTCACAAAGCTTCACGGAGAGATTCCTCAGCGACCGTCAGGTCTTGAGCACGACTCCCTCGGCACGCGCAACGTATGCAGCCGCGGTGATGTCACCGGTAACGTTGAGGACCGTCCGGCTCATGTCGAGGATGCGATCGACGCCGAGGATGATGGCGATACCCTCGGCAGGAACGTTGACCGATTGCAGAACGAGCACTACGAGTGGCAACGAACCTCCCGGCACACCCGCCGTGCCGATCCCGGCCAGGATCGACATCAGCAGAACCGTGATCTGCTGGCCGAACGTGAGGTCGACGTTGAAGACCTGCGCGAGGAAGAGCACCGTGATGCCCTCGTAGAGCGCCGTGCCGTTCTGGTTGGCCGTCGATCCGAGCGTGAGGACGAAACCGGTGATCTCGCGGGGCACTCCGAGCTTCTCTTCCGTCACCCGCATCGCGGTCGGCAAGGTGGCATTCGACGAGCTCGTCGAGAAGGCCGTGATCATGACCTCACGAATCTTCGAGAAGAACGTGATCGGGTTCATCTTCGCCAGGAAGTACACCAGCACGGAATAGGTACCGAACTGGTGGATGGCCAGGGCGACGAGAACGACCGCGACATAGGCCGCAAGTGACTTGAAAACCGAGAACCCCAGCCTCGCCGTTGTCGCGAAAATCAGGCACGCCACCGCATAGGGCGCGAGCGACATCGCGAAGTCGATGATCTTCATCACCGCCGCGTAGATGCCCTTGAGCACGCCGATGATCGGGGCCACGGTGTCCGGATCGCTCATTGCCAGGCCGAGGCCGAAGATGAACGCGAAGAACATAACCGCAATGAACCCACTGCCGGCATAGGCGGGATGTGGGTTGATCGAATTCGCCATGTCGCCGATCGGGTTGTTCGGGATGATCTGCAGTATCTTGTCGACCGTCTTTGTCTTTTTGGCTGTCTCCGCGTTTGCAATGATCTTGTCCTTGTCCGTCGAGGCAATGAGTTCCTGTTTGCTCTCTTCGGAAAGGAAGTGTCCGGGCTGGACGATGTTGACGATTGCCAGACCGATGACGACAGAGATCGTGGTGACAATAAGGGTGTACCCGAAGGTCCGTGCGCCGATGCGGCCAAGCTTGCGGATGTCCCCGAGCTCCGCGACACCGAGCGTCAGCGCCGAGAAGAGAAGCGGGATGACCACCATGAAGATGATTCGAAGGAACACCTGTCCGACGAAATAGACCGGGCCATCAATGAAGTCGATGAGCCACTGCTCACCGCCAAAAAGGTTATTGGCCGTGACGCCGAGAATGGCGCCGACCAGAAGGCCGATCAGGATCTTCGTGTGGATGGCGAGCTTGCGGGATGGCTGGACGTCGTCGGCGTCAGTCATTTCAGTCCTTCTTCAGGAAGCGCGCGATACCGCGCTTGCAGTCGTCCGTCTGTCGCGCGACGGCGTTGAGGTCGGCGCCGGCCGAGATCGCGGCGTCGAAGGACATTCCGTCGATCTGGTACAGCAGGTATTTCGACAATGCGATCGCCGATGCACTGGCCTTGGCGAGTCCGGCCACATACTCGGCGACGCCGTCCTCGAATACATCGTCATCGACGACGAGGTTCACGAGCCCGACTGCCTCGGCGCGATCCGCCGAAATGGACTCGCCTCGCGCGATCAGCTCGAAGGCCACCTTCTCAGACACGCAGCGACGGAGCATCGCCGTGACCATCGCCGGCACGAATCCGATCTTCACCTCGGGATACCCGAACTGTGCGGATCTCGCCGCCACGACGAGATCGCAAGCCGTGGCGAGCCCGCAGCCTCCGGCAAGCGCACGACCGCGGACGGCGGCGACGATGGGCTTCGGCAGCCGACGCATCGTCTGGAAGAGCTCCATCATCGAGCGCGCGTCGTCGCGATTTTCGAGCACGGAGTTCTCGGCGATCTTCTGGAGGGCCGAGAGGTCGGCGCCGGCGCAGAAGTCCGGTCCGGCAGATCGCAGCACCACGACGCGCACGAGGAGGTCGCTGGCCACCCTCGAGAGCGCGTCTTTCAGATCGCAAATCGTCGCGTCGTCGAGGGCATTGCGCTTCTCGGGACGATTGAGCGTGATCGTCGCGATGCCTTCGGCCGTATCGTAGAGGATTCGCGTGAATGACTGGGTCATTGTGGGTGTTCCGAACCGAGGAGGGCCCGAATGGATGGTCGCTGTCGTCGAGACCGTTGCCTCAGTACTTCACGTTGCCGGTGCCACGCGTTGCCGGATCGACAGCCATTCGAATGCTGTCGAGTTGAACCGAGACGGACACCCAGCGCTCTCCACAAAGCGGACACACGAGTTTCGAGGATGCGTTGATCGAAGGAACGCCGTGTCTGGGCTCGAAATGCTCCGCGTCAAAAACCACGCGGTCGACCGGGCCTGAATAGTCGTAGATGATCCGGTTGCAGTAGGTACAGACGACGGGTCGCGTGTCGGCCATTGGCGGCCTCCGTTGAAGTGCGTTGAGCTAGTCCGAAATCAGGCGAGCGAGGTCATCGTCGATCTCGATCTCCATGCGAAGCAGGGCGGAACTGTAGGTCTTGCCCTGCGCGTCCGTCTTGAGCGACAGCGTGCCGCCACCGCCGAGCGCCTCGTGAAGCAGGAAGTTCAGGGCCTCTAGGTTCGGGAGCTCGAAGCGCTCCACGCCGCCATGCACGAGACCCTTGAAATGGGCCTTCACGGAGTCGACGGTCACGTGCTCGACGAGAACGGGATAGAACTCGGGGCGGCGCGCAATGAGACCGACGTTTGCCGTGTCGCCCTTGTCGCCGGAGCGCGCGTGCGCGATGTCGAGGAGTCGTACTTTCTTCATACTGGCCTAAGCCTCCGCGATTTCGACGACCGGTTCCACAACGCTCTTCGGAATGAGCGCCGGCCAGTACGCGACAATCTCCTGAACACGCGGCCGGCCGCCGGCAAATCCGGTGACATTTGGCGGTCCGGTCAGAACGAGCGGAGCGAGTTCCTTCGTGAACCTCTCGACGTCGGCTTTGCTTTCGGATCGAACGCCGATGCGGAACTCGACCTCGGCAAGGTCGCCTGGCGGAGTACCGGCAAGTGGTCCGTGGCAGGCGTTCGCCCCGACGAACTCGGTCAGGACTTCATCGAAGTGCAGCCCGAGGCGGTCGAGCCGTTCCCGCAGAATCCGATCCGCGGCCTCAGCCTTCCGAAACGCGTCCGGCCAGGCATAGACCAGCGTTCCGACAGCCTTGTAGCCGGCGGAGTAACTGATCGAGACCTTGTAGAACTCAGTTTCCGGATTGCCGCGAATGCCGGACATTCGAACCCGGTCGGGACCGTCGTCGGCGAGCTGAATCGAAGTGAAATCGGCTACGCAATCGGGAGTGATGTACGCCTGCGGGTCACCCATTTCGTAGACGAGCTGTTCCTTGATGACGGCGGGAGTGATGCGCCCTCCGGTACCCGGATGTTTGGTGATCACGAACGAACCGTCACTCGAAGCTTCGACGATGGGATACCCGACGTTGGCGAGGTCAGGAATCGTCTCCCAGTCCACCATGCAGTTGCCGCCGGAGGCCTGTGCGCCGCATTCGATCGTGTGCCCGGCGATGGTGCCGGCCGCGACGCGGTCCCAATCGTCGCGCGCCCATCCGAACTCGTGAAGCATCGGCGCAAGCGTCAGGCCCGTGTCCGTGCACCGCCCCGTCACTACGATGCGCGCTCCACGCGACAGCGCTTCGACGATAGGCCACGCGCCGAAGTAGACGTTCGCGCTCTGAACACGGTCGAGAACCGTTGTCAGGGATTCTCCCGTGTCCATGTTGCGGAGTTCGATACCGTCCGCCACAAACTGCTCGAGGCGCTCCATGATGTCGTCACCGTGCACGATGCCGACCGAGACTTTTCCAGCGAGCCCGAGATTGCGCGCGACGCCAAGAACCGCCTCGCTGCAACCGCGCGGGTTCACACCGCCGGCATTCGCGATGACCTTGATGTCACGCTCGACGCAGGCTGGGAGGATTCGCTCGACGAGCGGAACGAAGTCCGTCGCGTAACCGAGCAGGGGATTGCGAGCCCGCTGCTTCTGATGATCGACATCGTGACCTCGGCCAGATAATCGAGCATGAGGTAGTCGATGGGGCCGCCCTCGACCTGACGAACCGGTGCCTCGAGCATGTCGCCCCAGAAGCCCTGTCCACTCGCGATTCGAATCGTTTTCATAAGCCTTGTTTGGAGGCGGAATCTATTACATCTCTTCGCGGCCACGCAACGATTCGGTGCTCGAGCATGGCCGCTTCCGACTCGAGTCCGCAGGAACTCAGTGCGTCTCGCACACTGGCAACGAACTCGGCATCGACGGCTGCTCTCCCCGAGATGGCTTGTTCGAGCCGATCTCGCACGCGGCTGTTTCCATTGGCATAGGCGTGCGCAACGGCTCGCGCCGGGACCCGTGCGAGCACATCCGCGAGCACGTCATCGTAGCGAGCCACGAAATCGCCGACGCGTATCGGCGGGGTGACGCCCGAGACGAGCTTGAACGCGCGGCCGACGGCGGGACTGTCCGCAATTTCGATATCCGTTACGTCGGCCCATCGAAGCAGGCCTCGGCCGAGGAGTGGCGTGCTGCGCTCGATGCCGTCGTCGCTGATCACGATCGTTTCACCGAGCCTCAGGAGAAGCCAGATCAGGAACACGGAAACGAGGCCAATGATCAGGACGAGCAGTGTGTGCCGGAGGCCGGTCGTGGATCGAAGCGCCCAGCCGAAGAGCACGACCGTCGGAGCGAGTACGACGCACGTGCCGAGCACCGCTCCGGGGCTCGGGCGATAGGTTGACGACGTCATCGCCTCGCCGGGGGACCATCTCGGATCCATCAACGGCACCTCACGTAGCCTCGAACTGGAGTATCGATTGCACGACGTAGGACTGTTCGATATCCGAGAGCGAATTGTAAAAGGGAAGCCGCAGAAGGCGATCGCTGATGTCTTCGGTCACCGGACAGTCCCCAGCTCGTCCCCCAAATCGCTCACCCATCGGCGACGTGTGCAACGGCACGTAGTGAAAGACGCTGTACACGCCGCGCCGCTTGAGGTGTTCGATCAGATTTGCACGAAACGTCTGCGAGGGCAGTAGCAGGTAGTACATGTGGAATGACTGCTCGCACGACGCCGGGACGTGAGGTTGAATCGCACCGACCGAAGCGGCCCAGTCACCGAGTGCACGATCGTAAGTCTCCCAGATTCGCTGGCGGGTTGACTGGATCATCTCGACGCGCTCGATTTGCGCCAGGAGAAACGCCGCGAAGCATGTCCGACGGCAGGAAGCTCGATCCCAGATCGACCCACGTGTATTTGTCGACCTGTCCGCGGAAGAACCGCGCTCGATTCGTGCCCTTCTCGCGATGGATCTCTGCGCGCTCGACAAGCTGCGCGTCGTTGATGACTATGGCACCACCCTCGCCGCACGTGAGATTTTTTGTCTCGTGAAAGCTCAGCGTCGAGAGCTGCCCATACGAACCGAGAAGCCGTTCCTGATAGCGAGCGAGCATTCCGTGAGCGTTGTCTTCAACGACGGCGAATCCGTGGCGCGCGGAGAGCTCCATGATTCGATCCATCGAGCATCCGACGCCGGCGTAGTGCACCGGCACGACGACACGCGTCTTCGGAGTGATCAAGCCCTCGAGCGCCGATTCATCCAGGTTCAGGGTGTCGGGACGAATGTCGCAGAAGACGATCTTCGCTCCCCTGAGGGCGAACGCGTTGGCCGTGGACACAAACGTGAACGAAGGAACGATAACCTCGTCTCCGGGCTGAACATCGAGGAGCAGCGCGCTCAGCTCGAGCGCGTCGGAGCAGGACGTGGTCAGGAAAACTCGCGGGGCGCCGAGGAGACTCTCGAGCAGTTCCTGGCATCGGCGCGTGAAAGGCCCGTCACCGGAGATGTGGCCACCCGCCACCGACTCGAGAAGGTAGTCGATCTCCCGGCCCGTCAAGCTTGCCTTGTTGAACGGAATACGCATCGCGGCCTATTTCTCCACCGTGCCCGCAATCGCGGTGTAATCGCCGAGCCGCAATGACGGAACCGTGCGCATCACCGACTGACCGAGACGATATCCCGGCGCCGTCACGAAGTTCGGAAGTGAGATGTAGGAGAGCGCAAGTCGCGCCGGCCAGAAATGAAGCGGACGAATGTCAGTCACCGAGACGCCCGCAGCGCGCATGACGTCCGCGAACTCGGCGATGCCAAGGTCGAGGACGCGGTGCAGAAACCCGGTGTGGATCGGTTCGAGAAGCAGGATCCGAGCCCCGGATCTCGCGGCGCGGACGATGCCCGTCATCGCGATACCCAATTCGTCGGCGTTCTTGCACGCGATCGCCACCGATCCCCACGAGACGACGATGTCGTACCGGTCGACGGCCGAGAGGTTGAACATGGATTCGACCTCGTAGGAGGGATTCGGTCCAGTCGACAGGCCCCGCGCAATCTCGATGGCGCGCTCCGAGAAGTCGACGCCGTCGACGCGCGCGCCCCGACCGGCGAGATATCTCGCGATCCGGCCCGTCCCACAACCGATATCGAGCACCGTGCGCCCTTCGACATCCGGCAGCAGCGCATCGATGATACTGAGCTGCTCGCGGTGATAAAGGCGGTTGAGGTTGTTGTTCGGCCACATTGACACCGCGTCGCCCTCGAGCTCAACGGCCTTCGAGTTCCAGTAATCGGGCGTGCTGTAGAGCTGCTTCCGGTTTCGCCGATTCCGGAACATGGCGACGAGACCTCTGGCGTTCACGATGATTCACCCGTGCTGTCGATCGATTGGACTGCCGCAATCACCTTCGAAACCTCACGGTCCGTCAACTTCTCGTAGTAGGGCAGGTCGAGCACTGAATCCGCCAGTCGCCGAGCGTGTTCGCACGCCAACGGGTCGGCAATGAACGTAAAGCTGAATGCACAGTCGACGCTGCGCTGGATCAGCTGCCGATAATACCCGAGCTTGTCGCCGCGCACGCGAATCGGAAAGCGGATACAGGCCCATTCGTCGTTGGTGTCGGGAGGGGGGAGCAGACAGCATCGGACGCCCGCAAGGCCGGCGCGCAACTCTCGATGGAGCCTGCGGCGCGTAGCGACGATCGAGTCAAGGCGGAGGATCTGCGGGATGGCAATTCGAGCCTGCCAGTTTGTCAGTTCGTGTCGATAGAACTCAGTTCGCTCGGGCCGGAGTCCGGGCTCGTCGGTCGTGACGAGTCCCCGTCGCTGGAGGAACAGCCAATGGAACAGTCGGTAAAGCACGCCGTTCTCGATCAGGACGAGAATCGCGGCTAGCGCGAGAGTCTTAACCTTCCAGATCGCTGAAGGCGCCACCGTCTCGTTCGCGAGGACGGCCGCGATCCGCTCGGCCAGTGCATCGTCATTGGTTGCGATGAAGCCGCCCTTCAGCGGCACCGTCACGAGTTTCGTCGAATCAAAGCTGAAAAACCCGACGTCCCCGATCGTTCCAGTGAGTCGGCCGTGGACTCGCGTTCCGAGCGATGCCGCCGCGTCCTCAACAACGAGGGCGCCGCGCTCTCTCGCAATTCGCATCGTGGCGCCGATGTCGCATGGGATTCCGAATTGATGGGTCGCGACGATGATGGAGTCACTGTCGACGAGTGCCTCAAGCGCCGCGACGTCCATATTGAAGCCATCTGGTTCCGTCGCAACGTGCACAACGTGCCGGTCCGCGAGAAGTGCGGCCTCGTCGACGGCCTTGCACGTGTAGGAGGGAATCAGCACACGGCGCCGATCGACGGCCTTGAGAATCGCGTAGAGTGCACCGCGACCCGATGCCGTCAGCAGGATGTGCCGGCATCCCGTCAGCTCGCGCAAAGAGTCGATGAGATCCGCCCTGCCTCGACTCCGTCCCTCGAACGAGAGCGCTGCCCGCACAAGGTCGGCCAGTCCATAGTTCACCTTCGTCCGCGGGATCACGTCGCCGCATCCTTTGAGCCCGATCGTCCGTCGAGCACCCGCCAGGCAAGGGCGTGAAGCGCCGCGAGGACCAGCACTTCGAGTGCGTAGGCGCGGATGACCATTGCGCCCGTCTGTGCGAGGGCCGGCGCGTGGCCGAGTCGCACCAGACACGCGGATATGCCCACTTCAGAGATCCCGACGGCTCCCGGAACAAGGCTCGCTACGTTCACGAGCGTAACCGCGGCGACGAGGCCGAGAGCTTCACCGATCGACACTACGACTCCCACACTTCGAAAGCAGAGAAGCCAGCCGACTGCCACGATGGACCACGCGACGAACGTCAGTCCGACAACGCCGGCAAGGATGCCTGGCTGACGCGCGACACCCGAGGCCGATCGCACGAGCTCGGCGACGACGCCAAAGCGCTTTCCGGCCGCAACCAGCAGGAAAAATGCCGCCACGACGCCGAGTACAGCGACAAACCAGACTCCGGGCGAAACGTCGAGAAGTCGATCGAGATTCCATAGCACGGCAAGAGCGGCGATCGAAACGAGGACGCTCACGTCGGCAACTCGCTCGACGACGAGCCCGCCGTATCCCTCCATTCGGGTTGCGAATCCCTGCTGCCTTCAGCATCTCGATCTTCAGGACTTCGCCCGACTGAAACGGGGTGACAACGATTGCCGCCTGTGAAAACACGCTCCATCGATACAGCGACAGGAAGGGAATTCGGACGCCAGCTCCGCGGAGGACGACGGCCCACCGAAGCGTGCGAACGACGAAGTAGGCCACGATGGTCGACGAGCCGCCGATTGCAAGCAGACCGACGTCGGCACCAGCGAGGGCTGCACCGATTGCCGGCCAGTCGAACGTGACTGCGACATAGACGAGCGAAGCGACCAGCGCGAGCCCGACCACGACGAACCGGATGACTCGACTTGTCGTCATCGAATCGGGCTGCTCAGACATGCGCCTCCAGGGCTCGAACGTTCACGCGGCGAAGGAGCTCGGCAGCGCGCTCGTCGACCTGCTCTCGGCTCGCTCCCGTCAGCAAGGCTTCGCCGACACGCTTTCGCCCGTCGATGAACGCCTCGACCGCGGTCCCGGGTGTCGCATCGAGCTCGAGGTAAACGACCCACGACTCGAGTCGCAGGCGCTCCACCTCGTCGAGGTCCAGAGCAAGCACGCCAGCGCGGCTCGTCCCGAGAAGGACGAGTCCAGCCGGTCGTTCTTCGACGTCGGTCGGGATCGCGACTTCGTCTCGACACGCCGAGCGAAGCGTAAGCTCGGTCAAGTCGAGGCCGGTCGACGCCCGGACGAGCGGCGTAATGGAGTTTCCGCCGAGCCTGGGACTGATTTCGAGGATGACTACGTCGTCGGGACGCACGATGAAATCGCAATCGAACGGGCCCTCGACGATGTCGAGCGCTCTAAGTACCTCCCGAATGGTCTCCAGTACGCGCTTTCGGTCCACCGGCGAGAGGCGAATCGGGACGCGGTGACCGTGCGTGGCTACGTGTGGCGCGGGGGCTGTGACGCGCTCCAGCAGGAGTGAAAACGCGATGCGTCCGTCACGCAGGAATCCCTCACACGTGCCATCGACTCCTCCGATGAATTCCTCGAGGACGCCCGTGCGGTCAGGATCGAACGCGAGCGACGAGTGAAGCGCTCGGTCGAATGACGCTCGCGAGTCGACGATCACCACGCCCTTGCTGCCCGAGGACCGGTTCGGCTTGACGACCCACTTTCGGTCGAACAGGCCCGGCTCGGGCTCGAACGTCGGATCGATGTCGAACGTCGCGGGACAAGCGAATTTGTGTGCCTTGAGAAACCCTCGAAACGCTGACTTGCTGCATGTTATGAGTGTCGATTTGAAAGGCGGTCCCGGCAGCCCAAGCTGCTCGGCGACGTAGGCAGCCGTCGGAACGGCTACATCCGTGCACGGCGACACGATTCCGGCTATGGACTCGCGACGGGCGACCTCGAGCACTCCGTCCCGGTCGGTGGTATCAACCGTGTAACTCGCATCCGCCATTGCGTGGCCAGGGTTTTCGGGCCGGTTGTCGACTGTGACGGTCCGATATCCGAGCCGCCGGGCGGTCCGGATCGCGTCGAGCTGATAGACCGATGCGGCGAGAACAAGCACCGTCCGCTGCATCACTCGTGAATCTCCCGCACGGCGTACTGAACGCGTGATCGAGTGACCTGCTGGCTCAACCTGGCGAGGTAGATAGAGAAGATGAGGATGCACAGGAGCACGACCGCATTGAAGAACGTGAGGATGACAACCGTGCTCGCCCATCCCGGAATTCCGGTTCCCTGTGTCGAAGCGCGGATCAGGACAAAGGCGCCGTACAGTATCGAGAAGAGCAGCGCCCCGGCGCACGCGAACGCGACGGCGTACACAGGGTAATTCGAATAGCTGAAGATCAGATTGCTTGCGAGGCTCAGACTCCGCCGCATGTTGTAGTTCGACCGGCCGAATGGACGCGGGTCGTGCCTAACCGGGACGTTCGTGTAACTCGAGGCGTTCGAGAGCAGCATCGACGTGACGTATGGGAACGCACCACCCATTCCGCAGACGTGCTCGACGACGACCCGCTTGGCGGCGCGAAAGCTCGTGAGCTGAAAGTCGGCCGGAAGGTGGAAGATCCCGCGTTGGATCCGGTCGATCAGGCCTCCGCCGGCGTTTCTCGCACGGCCGTGTTTCTTCGAGTCGTACGCACCGATCGCCAGGTCGAAACCCGACTCGACGGCCGAGACGAGCTTCGGAATCTCCTCGGGAGGATTCTGGAGGTCGTCGTCCATCGTGACGACGATGTCGCCCGTGGCGATTGAAAAGCCACACAGGATCGCATTGTGCTGACCGCTGTTCGTGAGCAATCGCGCGATCTTCAGCGACTCGGGATGCGATTCCTTCAGGCGCTTGAGCTTCTCCCAGCTGCCATCGGGACTGAGGTCGTCGACGAGAACGATCTCGACCCGATCGTCGCGGGACTCGAACACGGCAAGGATGCGTGTGACGAGAGCGTCGAGCGACTCTTCCGAGCGGTAGACCGGGATGACGATGCTGACAGTAGCAGGCATGAAGAACCAACTCCCGCCAGCGAGACGCGCCGCCGGCGATCCGGCGTCAGGTCATCCGTCCCGAAGTCCGATGGCCGCGGGGAGCCGTCAGACACTCGCAGTGGCTTTTGCAGTGAACCGCAGCATTATCCCGAACGGTCGCCCCGAACTCAACCGGGCCGACCGGCCGGAGCCAATGCAATGTGGTACCCTCGTGCCGAACGCTGGCCGGGAGAATCCGGCCACGGTGGTACCTTGCATCGCTTGTCCCGATGCGTGCCGTTCAGTTGCGTCTCGTGACGAATCCCCAAGCCAATGAAAGCACAGCCGTCGTGAGCGTCCGGGTCGAAGACGTTGCCGACAATCTGCGCGAGGCCGGTTCTGGACTCTGGGTCGCGCGATCGTCGTCGGCGGTCAGTTACCCGACGGAGGGTCACGACCAGTGTTTTGCCATCGAGGACAACTCGTTCTGGTTCACACACCGGAACGAGATCATCGCCGAGGTCATGCGTCGGTTTCCGCCGTGCGGAACTGTCTTCGATATCGGCGGAGGGAACGGCTTCGTTGCGGCGGGTCTTCGCGAGGCCGGATTCGAGGCCGTACTCGTCGAACCGGGTCTCGATGGCGCACGGAACGCCGTCCGTCGCGGACTCGACCCCGTCATCTGCGCATCGCTTGATAGTGCGGGTTTCCGGGACGGCTCGTTGCCGGCCGTTGGACTCTTCGACGTCATCGAGCACGTGGAGGACGACGTCGCCTTTCTCCGAAGTCTCCGTCGACTTATTCGACAGGGCGGCCGACTCTACGCCACCGTCCCGGTACTTCCGTGGCTCTGGTCGGTCGAGGACGAGAGGGCGGGCCATTATCGCCGATACACGATCGATGCTTTCGAGAGGCTCTTGTCAGACTGCGGATTCACCGTCGAATTCTCGACTTCGTTTTTCCGGTTCCTCGTGGCTCCGGTCTTTCTTAGACGTGCCATCCCGAGCCGACTAGGCTTGCGAAGCGGCACTGGCGACGAATACGTCGCCGAGCACGCTCCGTCGTCTACGTGGAGCCAGCGCGTTCTCCGGCACCTGTCGGCATCCGAATTCCGGCGGATTCGGTCTGGACGAATCGTTAAACGAGGGACGAGTTGCATCGTCGTCGCCAGAGCCGATCGATGAACGCGCGACACAGAAAAACCTCTGTCCGCAGGGCTGGTCGCTCATCGTCTGGGAGCGAGGTTGAGTCGAAAGCGGGCGGTTCCAACGGCGGCGCGAGCTCAGGCGAGCCGGCGCAGACGTTTCGGCGGAGTTCGGTTTGGGCGGCCCGAATCGGAGGACTCGGCTTCTTGATCCTTTTCGCAGGTCTTGCCCGGGGCAGCAGCGGACTCCGAATCGAATACGCTTCGTCGTTCTCGATCATCTCCCAGGGAGAGTTCATGCTCTGGATCGGGCATGCGCTCCTGCTCCTGCCGGGCGCGCTGCTCCTTGGTTTTGGACTGTCGAGTCATTTCGGTCGTGTCCTTCGATGGCTGGTCGCTCGATTCGAGGCGCTCCACGGCCGAAATCTGGTTGTCGCGGGAATCCTTCTCGTTATCGCCCGTACGCGGGTAGCGCGGCTCGGCAACGCCCTGGTGTTCCATGGATTCCCCGTCACCGACGACGAATACGCCGTGAAGTTCGGTGGACAGGTACTCGCATCGGGAAACCTGACGGTACCGGTGCCCGACTTCGTCGCGGCGATGCCAACTCGGTACTTCTACTTCCGGGATGGCGCGATGACGAGCATGGACTGGCTTGGACCCCAGATCGTCTGGGCAGTCTCCGAGTTGACGGGAACCGGAAACCTCGTATGGGCGCTGCTCGCAGGCATCGGCTGGGTGGTGACCGGTATTGCGGCCGGGCGGATGTTCGGCAGGCGTTGGGCACTCGCCGCGATGGCGTTCTTCGCGCTGTCGCCGATGGCCGTGACGCTGTCGATGTCGACGCACGCACATACGGCTTCCAGAACCTTTATTGCCATCGCGATCGCCTGCCTCGTCGAGGCTATTCGCCGTCATGGAAATGGCACGTGGTGGAGCGCATTTGGCCTCGCCCTGTCGATCAGTTTCATCTGCCGCCCTTTCGAAACGGGTTTCCTTGCGCTGCCCATCGCGATCAACCTTCTGTGGCGGGCGATTCGCCGACAACCCGCGTCGATCCGCACCATCGCCGCCGTGCTGGCCGGTGCGGCAGCTCCGATACTGCTGTTCGCGCTCCACTCGTGGCTGCTGACCGGAAATCCGCTGACGCCTCCACGATTCGCGGAGGGTGCGTCGATCCCGGAGGGACTGCCGGTGTCGACGACGCTGGCCCGGTTTGGCGACGGCGTTGCATTCAACGCACTGATGCTTGCCGTCTGGTTCCTGGGACCACTCGGCGTGGCGCTCGCAACCCTCGGGGCGTGGTCGAGTCGCGTGACGCGGATTCTCTCGTTCGGTGTGATCTCGTTACTTGGGCTTGGTCTTCTTCACGACAATGTCGGCATCCACACCGTCGGTCCGATTCACTATTCGGAATGCGCAGTTCCGTTGACGTTGATCGCAACGCAGGGCCTCGTGGTAGTTCGCAATTGGCTGGCCCGGCATTCTCTTTCATTCGATCCGATCGCCAGTGCGCTTTTGGTGAGTCTCGTCATCGGACTTGGCGCTTTCAACGCCGTGACATTCGCAGGAATCCGTCGTCAGGCAGAAATCCAGGCCGCCATCTACGAGCGTGTCGAGTCAGCTCGAGACTTCGGTCCCAGGACAATTGTCCTCGCCCCGCAGTTCGCAACGGTCTGGAGAAACGACGAACGCTTCGCGGCCACAGGTACGTGGGTCTTCGATTGGCGGCGCCCCACCCGGATTACGACGACCCGGTCATCATCCTGCACGACGATCCGGACGTCACTCCGGCACTCCGCGAACGCTTTCCGGACCGAGTGATACTCCGGCTCGTGTTGCCGTCGTCGGGAGCTGACTTCGAGCTCATTCCGGACCCCGGCGACGTTCAGGTCGAAGAACCCTGAGACGCTCACCGCGGCGATCTTGGGCGGGCGTCCCGTGGGCGGTGCCTGAAACCGCAATTTCGTCGTTGCGGAAGGGCGGAGGTGATCGGAAACGTTCGTCTGTCCGTGGGACGCTCGCTACCGCTCGCGGCTCAAAAAACGGGGAGAAACGGGGGCGACCGAAACGGGGACCGCGACGTATCAGCGATTCGACACCGGGCATTCGGCTCGATGAACGAGCCGCCATTCCCCGCATTTCTTGCTCCAGACTGACGTCGAGTTCACGACCGGGGCTGCAAAAGGCCGACCTTCGTACGTGCCGATCACCGTCGACCGATAGCTGACGACCTCTACGTCAGGACCCAGGGCCCGCACCGTCAGATCCTCGATCGCGAATGACTCGATACACATTCGTCGAACCGCCGCGGCGACCTGATCCCGGGAGAGGATGCCTCCCGGCCCGATATCCAGCGCGTCCGGATCGATGATCGCTTCGAGCTGTTCACGATTCCGGGACTGATATGCCGTCCACAGTCGTCGCTCACGCTCGGCGGCGCGGTGCGACTCGTCGTCATCATTTGACGTCATCGCCCCGCGCCGGCGGCCTGAGGCATTCCCGGCCGCCGCACGTGAATCTGCACGTCGCTCTCCGGACAGATCTTGCGGATCTCGGATCGCAGCTCAGGTGTCAGATGCACTCGAACAAACCGGTTCGGTTGTATCCGAGCCCGCGAACCATCTGCCAGTCCCAAGACGAACTCCACGTCGCATTCGCCACGATGCCGGTCGAGCAATGCGTGCAGCTGTTCGATCCGCTCGGCAGTCATTGACGCCGCAGGGGCGTGCACGGCGATTGCGCGCGCCTCTCGCTCGCGAAGGTCGTCAAGGGCGCGAATCTCCTCGGCGATAACCGTGGAAGCGCCATCGTCGGTCCGCTCCAGCCGTCCAGTGACGAGGACCGCTGCTTCGGCGACGATGCAGCGGGACGAGTTCTTGAATGTCTCGGGCCATGCGACGACCTTGACGCTGCCTGAACCGTCCTGAAGCTGGAAAAGCGCGAACCGGTCGCCCTTTTTCGTGTTTCGAACCGCCAGATCGTTGACGAGCCCGCCGAGCTTGACGGTTTCACCGGCCGCCACATCCGAAAGTCCGCCGACGTCCGATGTCGCGAATTCCTCGAGCGCCACGCGATATCGCGCCAAAGGATGTCCGGTAATGTAGAAACCGAGCGTCTCTTTCTCGTGCGTGAGCAGATCGAGCTGATTCCATTCGTCGACGTCCGGAAGCACGGGATCCGGCGAGGCCGCCTCGAGATCCGCCATCGCGAACAGGCCAACCTGGCCGGTCGCGCGGTCGCGCTGCGCTCGCGCACCCGACTCAACCGCAGAGTCGATCGCAAGGAAGAGCTGACGCCGCTTCTTGCCGAACGCATCGAAGGCTCCGGACTTGATCAGACACTCCGCGACGCGCTTGTTCAGGGCCTTCGAGTCGACCCGCTCGCATACGTCGTGCATCGATCGGAATGGCCCGCCCCGATCGCGGGCCTCGACGATTGCCGATACCGCCGACTGTCCGAGTCCCTTGATGGCCGTCAGGCCAAACCGAATCTGTCCGCCAGCCGGAGTAAACAGGAACGTGCTGATGTTGATGTCGGGAGGAAGGACTTCGATACCGCCGGTGCGAAGCTCGGCGATGTAGCGCGAGACCTTGTCGGAGTTGTCGAGCTCGTTCGACAACACGGCCGACCAGAAGTGTGTCGGATAGTGCGCCTTCAGATACGCCGTCTGGTAGGCGAGCAGGGCATAGGCGACGGAGTGCGACTTGTTGAACGCATAGTCGGCGAATCCCTCCAGCATCTGCCAGAGTTTCTCTAGCTTCGTCCGGTTGTATCCGCGAGACGCACCCTCGTCGATGAAGCGGGCCTTGTGCTTGTCGAGCTCGTCGCGCTTCTTCTTTCCCATGATCCGACGGACGATGTCCGCTTCGCCGAGCGAGTAGCCGGCGAGGCACTGGAAGATCGCCATCACCTGTTCCTGGAACACGACGATCCCGAGCGTCGGCCCGAGAATGTCCTTCAGCACCGGGAAGTCGAAGACGACCTTCTTGCGACCGTGCCGGCGGTCGATGAAGTCGTCGACCATGCCAGAGTCGATTGGACCCGGCCGGTAGAGTGCGTTGAGCGCCGCGAGATCGTCGATTCCGTCCGGGCCCAGCTTTCGGCAGATCTCCTTCATTCCGCTCGACTCGAACTGGAAGATCGCGTCGGTGCGGCCCCTCTCCGAAGAGCTTGAGGGTCTCGGGATCATCGAGCGGTATCGTCGAAAGGTCCAGCCGGACCCCGTGCTCACCCTCTATGGTCGACAGACAGTCCTCGATGATCGTCAGCGTCGTCAGCGCGAGGAAGTCCATCTTGAGCATGCCGGTCTTCTCGAGATCCGACATCGCATATTGCGTCGTGATTTCGTCCTTCGCCGACTTGTACAGTGGGACGAGCTCGTGGATTGGTCGGGGAGAGATGACCACGCCGGCGGCGTGAACCGACGCGTGCCGCGAGCATCCCTCCAGTCGCCTGGCGAGATCGATGAGCTGACGAATCTGCTCATTCTGCTCGATCTCGGCCTTGAGGTCCGGGTTCTGCTCTATGGCATCCTCGATCGAACAATTCCGGCCCCGAACCGGCGGCGGGATCATCTTCGCGATCCGGTCGACCTCCGAGAATGGGATCTCGAGCGCGCGTCCGACATCCTTGATCGCCGCCTTCGAGGCCATCGTGCCGAACGTGATGATCTGCGAGACGTGGTCCCTTCCGTAATAGTCGGAAACGTACTTGATGACCTCACCGCGACCGCGTACGCAGAAGTCGATGTCGATGTCGGGCATCGAAACGCGCTCGGGATTGAGGAACCGCTCGAAGAGCAGGTCGTACTGCAGCGGGTCGACGTCGGTGATCTTCAGGCAATACGCGACGAGTGAGCCAGCGGCACTTCCACGACCCGGGCCCACCGGAATGTGCTGTTCTTTCGCGAACCGGATGAAGTCCCATACGATCAGGAAGTACCCCGGAAACCCCATCTGATTGATGACGCGAAGCTCGTGCTCGAGCCTTTCCTCGTACTCCGATTTCGCGTGCCTCAAGGCGGGCGCGTGGCCGAGGTTTGTTTCCCAGCGCTCGAGCAGTCCGAGCCGCGCGACCTCGGCGAAATAGGACTCGACGGAGTGGCCGTCCGGAACCCTGAAGTTCGGCAGGTGATGTTCGCCGGTCGGCAGCGTCAGGTCGCAGCGCTCGGCGATCCGCACAGTGTTCTCGAGCGCTTCCGGAAGGTCGTGGCCGAACAACTGCCACATCTCCTCCTGTGAACGGAAGTAGTGATCGGGGCTGTAGTGAAGGTTGACCTGACTGACAGGCTTGCCTGTCCCGATGGCGAGGAGCGTGCGGTGGGCCTCGAAGTCCTCTCGATTGAGAAAATGCGAGTCGTTCGTGACTGCGAGCGGAACGCCGGTCCGCGCCGAGATGTCGAACAGGCCACGGTTTACCCGGTCCTGGACGTCGATCCCGGATTGTTTCTGTACTTCGAGGAAGTAGTTGCCCTTGCCGAGAATCTCCTGAAACAGGTTTGCCTGTGTCTCGGCCTCGGCGGCTTGATCGTGCATCACGAGTTGCGACGGCACCCCCGACAGGCAGGCCGAAAGCCCGATCAGCCCCTTGCTGTGCTGGGCAAGCAGTTCACGATCGATCCGGGGCTTGTAGTAGTAGCCGCCCGTATAGCCGAAGCTCGTCAGCTTGACGAGGTTGCGATAACCATCGAGATCAGCCGCGAGAAGGATCAAGTGGTTCATGCCCTTCGGCCGGTCGGGCTCACCACGGTCCGTGTGACTGCCACGGGCCACGTAGACTTCGCATCCGATGATCGGCTTCACGCCGACCTTGCGCATCTCCGTGTAGAACGAGACAGCGCCGAACATGTTGCCGTGGTCCGTCATCGCGACGGCCGGCATCTGCATCTCGGCGGCCTTGGCGGCGAGTTTCTTGATCTGAATCGCGCCGTCGAGAAGGCTGTAGTCCGTATGGAGATGAAGGTGGACGAACTGCCTGTCAGACATCGGAGCGTTACTCATTCCAGTGTGCTTTGGGGGGCCGGCCGGCCGCCGACCTCCACCATTGAGCATCAATTAGTGGTAGGAAGGCAAGGGAGTAACCACAACCCCTTGTCGGTCAGAGGCATGCCGGCAGGGTCGGCATCGTCCCCCTCATTCAGAACCGCGCGCGGTAGCGAGCGGCCCGCGGACAGAGTCTGAAATCGCAGACTCGTCGTTGCGGAGGGACAGGAGTGATCGGAACCGTTCGACCGTCCGTGGTCCCCGTTGCCCTTTCCCCGGTCCCGTTCCTTGAGCCGCGAGCGGTAGCGAGCGTCCCACGGACTGTGCCTAAAGTCGGATACTCATCGTAGCGGAAAGACGGAAGTGGTCGGAACCGATCGACCGTCCGTGGGACGCTCGCTACCGCTCGCGGCTCAAGAAACGGGGAGAAACGAGGCAGCCCTACTCGAGGTTCAGCCGTTTCTTCTTGAGGAGAAGGCCCTGGCGGCTGAGTCCGAGCGCCCGCGCGGCGTGCGTGACGTTGCCCTCGTAACGCTTGAGCGCGCGTTCCACCAGCATGCGCTCCACGGCCAGAGTCGCGACTTCCAGGTTCTCTCCGCAGAGCGTCGTGACGAGCTCGGGCGGAAGGTTGAATTCGACAGGTACGGCGCGTCGTTCCGCCATCGCGATCTCGGGAGAGAAGTGCTCGGCAAGCACGTCTCCGCCTTCTTCGACCATGGCCACGGCCCGCTCGATCTCGTTGCGGAGCTGACGCACGTTGCCCGGCCATCCGTATGCCTCGAGGTGACGGATGGCGTCGTCCGAGAGGTGCGCCTCGCGGCCCTCCCGCTCGACGAGCTCCTGAAGGAAACGCTCGGCGAGAATGCGGATGTCCTCACGCCGCTCGCGCAGCGGCGGAACGTTGACCCGAATCACGTTGAGCCGATAGTAGAGGTCCTCGCGGAATCGGCGCTCGGCAACGAACTCTTCGAGGTTCCGATTCGTCGCTGCGATCACACGAACGTCGACGTTGATCGGTCGATCCTCGCCGAGGGGCTGGATTTCATGGTCCTGCAGGAAGCGGAGCAGCTTAGGCTGCATCTCGAGCGCGATCTCGCCGATTTCGTCGAGAAACAGCGCCCCGCCTTCGCTGGCGCGGGCCACGCCGATCCGATCGCTCGACGCTCCCGTAAACGCGCCCTTCCGGTGCCCGAAGAGCCGCGACTCCAGCAGATCGTCAGGAACGGCGGCGCAATTGAACGGCAGGAATATCTTCGCCCTCCGGGCGGACTCGTGATGGATGGAGCGCGCGACGAGCTCCTTGCCGACACCGGACTCGCCTGTAATCAGGACGGTCACGTCCGACGAGCGAATCCGACGGATCTGATCGATCACCGATCGCATCGCGGCGCTCGCGGCGACTATCCCGAGAGGAAACTCGACGACGTCCTCGGGCAGTCGCGACCGGGTCTGTGGAGCGGTCGCCGCCATCGCCGCTGCCCGAAGGGAACATACCTCGAGTCCCTGCTCGACGAGCTTCAGCAACGAATCGAGGTGGCCGATGGCCGACGACGTGTCGGCCGTCGTGTACAGCATGAACCTGCGCTGAGCCGATTCGCGGCGGTCCGACAGGAACTTCACCTTCGCGCCGGATTCGGGCAGTTGGTGCTCCGTAAGGTATCGAACGGCCTCGCGCGCGGCTTCGTAGGCGTATTCACGGTCGCAGCCACGTGCCGTGACGAGCTTCAGGTCGTGATCGTTGGCGATCTCGAAGAGCACGGCGGTCTGACTCGTTTCGTCCCGGATGATCGTGGCGAGTTCCCTCAGCAGCAGTTCGTGCGAGGTCGATGCCGCGACGAGCCGCTCGATGATGAGCGCGTCGAGTGTAAAGACTGATGGGAGCGCGTTGGACAGGGTCCCGCTGTTCTTCGTGGCCGCGAGCGCGTCTTCGACCCGGGCCCGGTCGCGCTCGGCGTGAAGCTCCGTAAACGTTCGCAGGGCGCGCTTGAGGTGACTGGAGGCGCGGACGGTGTTCGCGGTTCGGGCGAGCACCCGGCCCATCTCGAGGTGCGACAGAGCCGCCTGGTAGACATAGGTCGTCGACTCGAAGATGGACACCGACTGCGCCAGCGCCGAAATCGCCTCCGTGTATTCGCCCGAGGCGGCACGAAGGCGACCTTCGCAACGCGAGAGGAGTCCCGAGTGATAGAGGTTCGGTTGTTCGACGAGCAGCCGCTGCGCGCGGCGAAGGTGCTCGGCAGCCGCGTCGCGGTCGCCCATGTCGAGCGCCAGATCGCCGAGGCTGATGAGCGTCTCGGGCATGTCGACCATTCGTCCGAGGCGTTCCTCGAGCTCGTGGCATGTGTTGAAGGCCGCAAGCGCATCGGTGAGGTGGCCGGTGACGTGATGAATCCTGCCAAGGGTGAGCCAGCTCTCGGCCTCCGCGGACTTCGGACCACGTTCCTTCGCGAGTTTCAGCGCCCTTTCCGCCGTCGCCATCGCCTGGTCGGTCTTGCCTTGGAAGAGCTGCAGGTCCGCCAGCGTCATGAGCACACGGGGCTCGCTGCGAACCGATGCGGAGCGCCGAATGTATTGGATTGCCGTCAGAAGCGCGGCTTCTGCGCGTTTCCACTCTCCGACGGCTAGCAGTGCATCGCCGAGGTTGTTGTAGGAGAGCGCGAGGAAACGTTTGTCCTCGACGAAGGGCCAGTGTTCTATGGTCTTTTCGTAGTCTGCGATGGCTCGGTGGATGTCGCCGCGATCGGTGTTGATCAGCGCCATGTAGTTGAGCAGGCGCCCCATGAGCAGATGATCTTTCGGGCGGAACGACGACGTGCCGCGGAGCAGCTCGAAGCCGGCCATGCAGTCCTGCTTGGCCGATTCGAGGTGCCCCTCGACGTTGTCGACCATTGCGAGGTTCCAGTAGGTGTGCGCCAGCTCGTGCGGATTACCGTCGAGTTTGTGGTACTCGAGCGCGCGGGCGAGGTGATCGCGCGCGATCGCGTACTCGTCCATCATCCAGTAGACGTATCCAAGCAGTCGGTGGGCGCATCCGCGCGCCTCGTCAGTCTCCGCCACACGCAGACTGTGTCCAGCGAATGTGATGGACCGTGGAATTTCGTAAAGCCACCGATAGAGACTCGCGAGTTGCAGCCAGACTTGCGCCACAAGGTCGGCGGCCAGTCCGTCGTGCATCGACACGTCTTCGTAGCGGGAGAGCACCTGCAGCCCTTCATCGAATCGGCCTGCCATCTCGAACGATTCGGCGAGCGCGACACGAAGCTCGGCCTGTTCCGAAGCGGTGAGGCTCCGGTCATCGAGCAGACCCATCGCGGCGTCGCGTTCTCCACGCTCCACGGCACCGATGAGCGGTGCAAGACGCTCCGATACGTCCCCTGCGGGGCGTGCGTTCGACGAGGTCATGAAATGTGGTGGACTCCTGCGGAGTGTTCGTCCGATGCAGCCGATATCGACTCGGCGATGCTCGTCAGACGACACCGACCCCCCGGGTGTGCTTGCGAAGTCCGTGAAGTGATGACGCCTGAACGGTGGAACTCGACCGGTTCCGATTATACGCAGCGAATGGGTGAGCCGAAAGCCGACGCGCGACGTGCGAATCAGCGGCGTCTACATCCTTAGAAATTCTTTAGGCCGGCTTAAGGATATTTGCGGGAGTGGACGTGTACGGTGACGTTGTTCCGTCGTGTTTGCCGCATCGTGGCAGCAGTCGTTGGGGACGCCGCGAACGATCGCGGCGCCACCGTCGGGAGGGGCGGACGCAGGGTGAGCCGGTGACGGCGGGACGACGCGTGGTCCGCCGGCCGCCGGCCACTGATTTCGAGCAGGGCACAGGTCATGAGCCGGGAGGGGGACGCTTCGATGCTTGGAACGGATTGTGCCGACGCGGACTCGGCCGAGACCGACGGAACATCGAGCGACAACTCACTCCGGCGTCTGGAATCCCGGGCGAGGCTCTTCGAGCCGCTCACCGACCAGATGTTCCGTCAGTGCGGGCTCGGCCCCGGGATGCGCGTGCTGGATGTCGGCTGCGGAACCGGTGACGCCGCGCTTCTTGCGTCCAGGTTCGTGGGTTCTCGAGGAGTCGTTGTTGGAATCGATGCCTCGGGCACGGCCGTCGCGACCGCCAGGCAGCGAGCACGCGAACGAGGCGCGTCGAACGTAACATTCGTAAGGGGCAGCCTGGGTCAGTATTCGCCGGCTGAGCGATTTGATGCCGTCATCGGTCGCTTCGTGCTGATGCACCAACCCGACCCGGTCGCGACCGTCTGGCGATTGGCGACGCTCGTTCGAGACGGTGGCATTCTGGCGTTCCAGGAGTTCGACTTCACCCAACGTCCGTTGGTGCGGCCCGAGCTTCGGCTCGCAGTCGAGGCCTTTCAGTGGATCACCGCGACTCTCGCCGGACTCGGCGTCGACATTGGAATGGGCATGCGGCTCCATCAGACGCTCGTGAGCGCCGGACTGCCCCGACCGTCCATGCTCGTGGGAGCGGCGGTGGAGAGTGGCGCCGACAGCGCTGCCTGCGAATTGATCGGGGATACCGTCAGTGACCTTCTCGAGCCTATGATCACCCTCGGCGTCGCGACACCCGATGAGGTTGGCGCACCGACTCTCGCGTCCAGGATTCGACAGGCGGCGCTCGAAACCGACGCGGTCATCGTTTCGCCCTACATCGTGTCGGCGTGGACCAGGGTGCAGCGGCGACCGACCGGCGATCTCGAGCTAGCCGAAACGAGTTAGTCCGCGGACGCCGCTTCCCACTCCGCGAGCAGACGCTCGAGGCGCTCCGTCGCGTGCGCGCGCGCCTCGGTGAGCGGCGCCAGCTTGATGTGATCGCTCGCGATGGACGGTTTCGCCATCGTGGCGTCGATGTCGGCAATCTCCGCCTCTGCCTCGGCGATGTCCGCCTCGATGGCCGCAATCGGGCGGCCCTTCGGGCGCGCTGACTTTCCCTGCGCCGTCGTCACCGTGGTCTTGGTCGACGGGGCTTGACTGTCCTTCGCCCTTTCTTCGGACTTGCGGAGCAGTCGCTCGTCGAGCCAGTCGGAATAGCGACCCTCGAAGACCTCGGCGCGACCGTCCTCGAGGTTCACGAGCCGATCGCAGATCCGGTCGAGAAAGTACCGATCGTGCGAGATCGTCAGGATGGTCCCCGTGAAAGTCTCGAGTGCGGATTCGAGTGCTTCGCGCGACGGGATGTCGAGATGGTTCGTAGGTTCGTCGAGGAGCAGCACGTTGCCGCTGCCGGAGATGAGCTTCGCGATCGAGAGGCGGCTCCGCTCACCGCCCGACAACGCCGACACGCGTTTGAAGACGTCTTCGCCCGTGAACAGGAACCGCGCGAGATAACCCCGAAGCGTCGGATCGTCGGCCCCCGAGATCGAGAGGCGCATCTCTTCGATGACGTCGTTTTTCGGATCGAGATCCGCAAGGTGCTGGTCGTAGTAGACCGGTTTGACGTTGTGGCCCCATTCCATCTCGCCGCCAAGCAGGTCGACGGTTCCAAGCAGCGTCTTGAAGAGCGTGGTTTTTCCGGTTCCGTTTCCACCGATGATGCCGACGCGGTCGCCGCGGTAGACAGCGAATTTGACGTCGCGTGCCAGCTCGACACCGGGATAGCCGATCACGAGCTCATCGACGTTGAGAACTTCACGACCGGTTCGAGCCGCAGCCGCAAGGCCAAAGTTCGCGGCACGTCCATCCGAGTCAGGGCGGTCCACTCGCTCCAGTCGCTCGAGCATGTTTCGGCGCGACTTCGCCATCTTCGTCTTCTGTCCAGCGAGGTTTCGCCGGATGAAGTCCTGCGTCCGGTCGATGAGCTCCTGCTGCTCGCGAAACCGCTTTTCAGCCAGAAGACGCCGCTGCTCCTTTTCGACGAGGTATGCGGTGTAGTTGCCGGCGTACGTCGAGATCCGGCCGTTCTCGACGGCCAGTATGCGGTCCACGGTCCTGTCGAGCAGGTACCGGTCATGCGAAATGATTATGTAGGCGGAAGGATACTCGGCCAGGAAATCCTCGAGCCACTCGACGGCCTGGATGTCGAGGTGATTCGTCGGCTCATCGAGGAGCAGGATGTCCGGCTGCTCGAGCAGGAGCTTGGCAAGCGCGAGCCGGGCGCGCTGCCCGCCGCTCAGGGTCGACGCCTCGAGTCCGAGGTCGTCCTTCGTGAAGCCGAGTCCGAGCAGGACGGATTCGGCGCGCGCGTGCATCGTGAAGCCGCCGGCGTCCTCGAAGCGATGTTGCAGGTCGCTGTAAGTGGACAACACGACATCGAGCTCGTCACCGTTCGTCAGCGCCATGTCGTGCTCCAGGCGCCGCATCTCGACCTCCATCGCGTGCAGATCGGCGAAGACTTCGAGCGCTGACTCGCGCACCGTGCCGGACCCTTCGGCATGGACCTGTTGCTCGAGGAGCCCGATGCGCAAACCCCGCATCTGCTCGATGCGACCGTCGTCGGGGTCCTCGATGCCCAATAGGAGCTTGAACGACGTCGTCTTGCCGGCGCCGTTTCGACCCACGAGCCCGACGTGTTCGCCGGGATTGATCTGAAACGAGACCTCACGGAGGACTTCGTGGGCACCGTAGGACTTCGAAACGTTGTCAAATCGGAACAGCATTTTTTCTTGAAAGCAGACCCCAAGACGAGACCGTGCGCCTCAGGCCGGGTAAGGGACCCGGATCGAGGCGCACGGTCTCAACCGATTGCGGAAAGCCTATTTGCCAGCCGGCTTCGCCGCCGCATTCGAGTTGGCCGGACCGGAAGGCTGAGCCTCAGCGTTGGCGGCGTTGGTGGCCGGCGGTGCGGCCGCATTCGTAGACGTCGGCGCTGGCGCTGCGCCGTCGGCTCGCGGAGCGGTGAGCGGTGACGGCCTGAGCGCGCCGAACGTATCCGGGTGGGCGACGATCTGCTCGGCGAGGGAATTGCGGATGTTAGCCGTCGCGACGGCCTCGATCAGCAGCGCGCTGAGCACGACCTGCTTTCGCTGGTCGGTAATCATTTTTGCGATCTCGGCACTCACCTCCTCATAGGTCAGCTCCTTGCTCTGCTCGCGCTTCCCGTTGAGCTTGAAGATGTGCCAGCGGCCATCCTGCGACTGGATCGGCTGGGTCATCTGGCCGACCGACAACTGGAAGAGGTTCCGTGCGACGTCTTGCGGGAAAGTCTGCTGGAGCCGCTGCTCCGAGAAAAATCCGATCGAGCCGCCCTGAAGGCCCGAGACGTCTTCGGACCGCGCACGGGCGACGGTCGAGAAGTCGGCACCACCTCCAATCGCACTCGCGATCTCCTGGGCCTTGCGCGCTGCCGCCTCGTTGCCGATCGCGTCATCCGTCGCCCCGTTGTTCGCCGGGTCGACGATGATGTCCGACAGCTCGACGCCGCGGGGCGCGATGAGCTGCGACTTGTTCTCGTCGAAGTACTTGCGCATCTCGGCGTCAGTCGGCGCCGGAATGAGCGCCGTGATCTTTTCCTGCAACTTGGTGATTGCAAGCTGGCGCTTCAGGTCCGACTTCAGCTCGTCCTCGGTCTGTCCGAAGTCCTTCAGGCGCTTCTGAAAGTCGTCCTGCGACATGCCAGACTGCTGAATCTGCGTCTGGAGTGCCTGTTTGACCTCATCATCCGTTGGAATGAGTTTGTCCTTCTGGGCACGCTGGAACATGGCCTCTTCCTGAATGAGCTGCTCCAGGACCTTCAGGCGAGCCGCGGCGAGCGCCACCGGTGTAAGCTGCGGAGCGGATGGTCCGCTCTCCTTCAGCTGGCGATCGATGATCTGGTCGATCTTCGATACCGGAATCGCCACACCGTTCACGGTCGCGGCCGTGTCGTCGGCGCCCTTGCCAGGTCCGGTCTCGCCGCATGCGGCGAGACTCATGACAGAAAAGAGGATTGCCGCGAGCGCGGCGAGTGAATATGCGTTCTTGCCCAAGATCCTGCTCCTCCCAATCGTTGACATCAGTTTCATCGATCCCTATACTCTCGGCTTTTGCTTCGACCAGTTCAATCGCACCCGTAGGAGGAAGCCATGTCGAAACGCTGTGACTACTGCAACAAAGGCCCAATGTTCGGGAACAACGTGAGCCACGCGAACAACAAGACACGCCGCCGGTTCGACCCGAACCTGCAATCAGTGCGTGCGCTCATCAACGGCGCCGTTCGCCGTGTGAAGGTCTGCACTCGCTGCATCAAGGCCGGAAAGATCATCAAGGCGGCTTAGTCCTTTCGTCGCTCGCTCGTCGCGATCGCCACAAAGTCGATCTCGACGAGCACGTTGCGCGGGAGCGCCGCCACGGCGACCGTTGACCGGGCCGGCGGATCGCTCTCGAAGTATCGGCCGTACACTTCGTTCATCTGGGTGAAGTGCGCCATGTCGGTGAGGTAGACGGTCGTCTTCACGACCGTCGACATCGAAGCGCCACCCGCCTCGAGAATCGCCGTCGCGCTCGTCATGAGTCGCTCGGTCTGCGCTGCGACGTCTCCGTCGAGGGTCTCGCCGGTCTGCGGATCGAGCGCAATCTGCCCAGAGACAAAGAGCAGTCCCGCGGCCCGAATGGCCTGCGAATAAGGTCCAATGGCCTTCGGTGCGTCGTTGGTGTGAATGCGCTCGCGCATGAGTCGTATACCTCGAGGCTTTCGTCGGTCTAGGCGTCCGACTTCTTCGGTTTCGCCGCAGCCTTCTTCGCGGGTGACTTCGCTGCGGACTTTGCGTCCGTCGCCTTCTTCTCGGCCGGCTTCGGAGCAGCTTTGGCCGCCTTCTTCGGAGCCGCCTTTGCCGACGCCTTTCCGGCAGCAGCGGGCTTCGCGGCGGCCTTCTTCACGGCTGGTTTCGCCACCGCTGGCTTCTTTGCCGCTGCAGGCTTCCTGGCCGACTTCGGATTCTCGTCGCGCATGTGTTCGGCAGCCTTCGAGGCTACCGGATCAGCATCATCCCGCGCGGCGATTGCGCGGCGATTTCGCTCCACCATCTGGTGGATCAGCCGAGGGAGTACCTCGCTCTCCGCACGAAGCCAGTCTTCCGCAGGATGTGCAACGTATCTGTCGCGACGATCGAGGTAGATCTCGAACGCGCGCTGCGCTACGAGCCGCATCACTTCAGGGTCTGAAATCAGCTGTTCCTTCAACTTCTCGATATCCACAGTCCGCTTCCTTTCTGTTCTCGTCTCAACGGACGAATACATGGTTCCTTGCCGCGAGCGTTGGTCAGGATCGACTCGGGACGCTGCAGGTCGGATGCCTTTATGGTCAGCTCCTCACGCCCCGGCGACCTTGCCCTTTTCGGGCTGCCATCGCAGGACGGGTTTTCGAGCTGCCGCGGTTTCGTCGAATCGTCCCATTCGAGTCCGATGGGGCGCCGACCTGACGATGTCCGGCGTCTGCTCGCATTCCTCGGCGATGGCGCGCATCGAGTCGATGAAGAGGTCGAGCTCCTCGCGGCTCTCGGTCTCGGTTGGTTCGATCATGATCGCGCCGGGAGCAATGAGCGGAAACGACATCGTCGGCGGGTAGAAGCCGTAATCGATGATCCGTTTCGCAATGTCACTGTTCTTGACCCCGAATGCCTGCTGGCGGCGGTCCGTGAAAACGACTTCGTGGAGCACGCTGCCTTCGTACGCGAGCGCGTACACATCCTCGAGACGGTGCTTGATGTAATTGGCATTGAGCACTGCCGTTTCGGTCGCCTCGCGCAGGCCGTCCGCACCGAGCGTGTAGATGTAGGCCAGGGCGCGGACGAGCACCCCGAAGTTGCCGACGAAGGCGCGCACGCGGCCAATCGAGTCCGGACGGTCGAAGTTCAGTTGAAGAGTCCCGTCCGCGTTTCGAGCAACCCTCGGATTCGGCAGGTATGGCTCGAGCTCGTCGACAACGCCGATCGGGCCCGCGCCCGGTCCGCCACCGCCGTGCGGTGTCGAAAAAGTCTTGTGCAGGTTGAGGTGCATGCAGTCGACGCCCATGTCACCCGGACGCGAGATGCCCATCAGCGCGTTCATGTTCGCGCCGTCCATGTAAACGAAGCCGCCCTTTGCGTGGACGATCTCGCAGACCTTGTCGATCTCCTCCTCGAACTTGCCGAGCGTGTTTGGGTTCGTGAGCATCAGGGCCGCAACGTCTTCGGTCATGTTGCGCTCGACGTCGGCCGGATCCAGCAGTCCCGCCGACGTCGAAGTGACGCCATGAACCTCGTAGCCGCACATGATTGCGCTCGCCGGATTCGTGCCGTGGGCGGAATCCGGAATGAGGACCGTCTTTCGGACATGGCCACGTTTGGCGTGGCACGCTCGAATGGCAAGCATCGCTGTGAGCTCGCCGTGCGCGCCCGCCGCGGGCTGCAGCGAGATGTGGGGGAGGCCCGTGATCTCGGCGAGTGCGTCCTCGAGCTGACGGAGAATCTCGAGCGAGCCCTGCGACAGAAACTCGGGGAGCAGGGGATGCGCCTTACCGAAGCCCTCGAACCGTGCAATCGATTCGTTGATCTTCGGGTTGTACTTCATCGTGCAGGATCCGAGCGGATACAGGCCCGTGTCGACTCCGTAGTTCCACGTCGAAAGCCGCGTGAAGTGGCGGACCACTTCGAACTCCGAAACCTCGGGCATACCCTCGATGTCATCGCGAAGCAGTTCGCCCGGAATCATCGAAGAAATGTCCTTCTCCGGAATGCCGAGGTCGGGAAGGTGGTATCCCTGCCGACCCGCTCGGGACCGTTCGAATATCAGGTCTTCGTTTCGGACAATGTGGCCGGCGGCGGCCGGAACCTTCACGTCGGATGCGCCCATCAGTTTGCACCTCCGAACTCGGCGAGCGCCGAGACGAGACGGTCGATACTCTCGATTGATGCCGTCTCGGTCACGGCGATCAGCAGGTCGTTGTCCATGCCCGCGTAGTAGCGATCGAGCGGAACTCCGGCGACGATGCCTCCAGCCGCAAGCTCATCGCGAAGCTGGCGCGCCGGCCGCGGGGTCGACACGACGAACTCGTTGAAAGTCGGACCCGAAAATTTCACGGTATAGCCGGGCAGGGAAGCGATCCGCGCCGCCGCCTCGTGAGCCTTTCGGATGTTCTGTTCGGCGACTTCGCGCAGTCCCTTGCGGCCCATCGTCGACAGGTAGATCGTCGCCATGAGCATGAAGAGGCCCTGATTCGTGCAGATGTTCGACGTGGCCTTTTCGCGACGAATGTGTTGTTCTCGCGTCGACAGGGTCAGCACGAATCCCAGTTGACCGTGCGAGTCGAGGGCGCGGCCGACGAGCCGACCGGGGAGTTGCCGGACGAATTTCTCTCGCGTCGCGAAGAAACCGACGAACGGACCGCCGAAGCTCATCGGCACACCAAAGGATTGGGCCTCGCCGCAGACGATGTCGGCTCCGGAGTCGCCGGGGGCCTTGAGGACGCCGAGGCTCATCGCTTCGGCGACGCCGACGACTGACAGCGCCCCGGCATCACGTGCCGCCGCGCAGATGTCATCGAGATTCTCGATGACACCGAAGAAGTTCGGCGACTGGACGACGATCGCCGCCGTGTTGCCGTCGAGCGCCGCAGCCTCGAGGTCGATGCGGCCTGTCGAGTCGAATCCGACTTCGACGATCTCGACGTCGCTGTTGCGAAGGTACGTGTTCACGACGGCACGATAATGCGGGTGCACGCTCGCGGCCATCACGACGCGATGGCGCCCCTTGTTGACCCGCAGCGCCATCAGCACGGCTTCGGCGACCGCGGTCGAACCGTCGTATAGCGACGCGTTCGCAACCTCGAGGCCCGTCAGCTGGCACACCATCGTCTGGAACTCGAAAATGGCCTGCAGCGTGCCCTGGCTCAACTCGGGCTGGTACGGCGTGTAGGCCGTGTACCACTCGGAGCGCAGCGCCATGTGATCGATAACGACTGGAGCGAAGTGGTCGTACACCCCGGCGCCGAGGAACACGTCGCCGGACGTCCGATTACGGTCCGCCAGATCGCGAAAATACGCGGCCAGATCGAACTCCGACTTGGGTGCCGGCAAGTTGAGGGGACGCGACAGGCGAAGCCTTTCGGGAATCGATTCGAAAAGCTCCATGATGTCGGACTTGCCCATCGAGGCGAGCATTTCCGACCGCTCTTCCGCCGAGCTCGGGATGTACCTCACAGTGTGCTACTCGCCCCCTTCGTCCTGGACGTAAGACGTGTACGCAGCGCCCCGCATCAACCCGGAGAGCTCAGCGGCGTCCTTGATCGAGACGCGAACCATCCAGCCGGCCCCGTGAGGGTCCGAATTGACGGTTTCGGGCGTATCCGCGAGGGCGGCATTCACCTCGACAATTTCGCCGGCGATCGGCAGGTAGAGCTCGCTGACGGCCTTCACTGATTCGACGGAGCCGAATGGGGCCCCAGCCTCAAACGTCGCTCCGACGGCCGGAAGCTCAACGTAGACGACATCGCCGAGCTGCTCCTGGGCGTGATCCGTGATTCCGATGGTTCCGGTCTCGCCGTCAACGCGAATCCACTCGTGATCCTTCGAATAGTAGAGATCGTCTGGGTACGTCGCCATCATCAGTTCTCCTGGAGTGGTCTGAAATCACCGCCTCGATGCCGCCCGAGGTCGGGCCGTCGAGCGCACGACGTCGTGCCGAGGGCACGACGCACTCAATCAAAAACGCGCTTCCGCTTGTAGAACGGGGTCTTGACGACTACCGCCGGAACCTCGCGGCCGCGGACGAGTATGCCTAGTCCGGTTCCAACAGACGCGTGCTCGGGCGGGACGTAGGCCAACCCGATGTTCTTCTTCAGGTACGGCGCCGGCGACCCGGACGTGACTCGTCCGACAACCGTACCGTCGACGACGACTTCGTAACCGTCGCGAGCCGGAGCCTTGTCGAGCATTTCGAATCCGACGAGCTTGCGCCTCAGCCCGTCTCGCTTCTGCTGCTCGAGCGCCGCACGTCCGATGAAATCGCCCTTGTCCATCTTGACGACCCAACCGAGCCCAGCTTCGAGCGGCGACGTCGTGTCGTCGATGTCGTTCCCGTAGAGCGCCATCTTCGACTCGAGTCGGAGTGTGTTGCGCGCCGCAAGTCCGCACGGCAGAAGCCCCTGATCTGATCCGATTACGAGAAGTCTGTTCCAGATACCAGGCGCGTACGTCCCGTCGAGGTAGATCTCGAAGCCATCTTCTCCGGTGTACCCGGAACGTGACACACGGCAACGAACGCTGTCGAGCTCCACGATCTGGTGGCAGAAGCTCGGAATCCTGTCGAGCAACGACGACGTCATTTGCTGAAGAATCCGTTCGGCCCGGGGTCCCTGAATCGCGATCTGCGCATAGATCGGGCTCGTGTTGGCTACTTCGCAATCGAAGTCAGCCGCGTGCTGGAGGATCCAGTTGAGGTCCTTCTCGGTAGTACCTGCGTTGACGACGAGGATCAGGTGGTACTTCGATACCTTGTAGACGAGCAGGTCGTCGATGATTCCACCCTGCTCGTTGAGGAACATCGTGTAGTGCGCATTATTGTCGTCGAGATCGCGTACGGCGTTCACGGTGAGCCGATCGACCAGGTCGACTGCCTGTTTTCCGCGCACCTCGAGCTCGCCCATGTGGCTGACGTCGAAGAGTCCGGCTGCTTCGCGAACCGCCATGTGCTCGGGAATCGGCCCGGTGTACTGCACCGGGAGCTCCCATCCGGCGAACTCGACCATGCGGGCGCCGAGCGACTTATGGGCCTCATTCAACGGGGTTTCTTGATCATATCGAGTCGGACACTCTCCGATGACAGCGCATTCGGTGCACTGGGTTTGCTTCGAAAAGAACCCGGCACGCTAGCACACGCCGAGTTGTAGGGTCAAGGAAGGGCAATCGGGCACACGCACAGTTGAACCGAGCGCGTCCGGTCGCTCCAGGCGGCGTCTAACTCAACTGTTTGCAGGAGATCCCGTGATGATCAGGCCACGTCCGCAGGGGGCAGGTCGTCAGTCGTCGACACACGGTTTCGGCCATCATGTTTCGCCTGATACAGGGCACGGTCGGCAAGATCGATCAGCGACGTAACGGCGTCCGATTCGGTCGGAACGCAGGTGGCCGCGCCGACGCTCACTGTGACGACGCGCGATGGAGAGTGATCGTGAGGAATGCCAAGCTCCTCGACGCGTGACCGGACAATTTCGGCGATGGCTGCGGCGCCAACCAGTTCGGTTGCCGGAAGCACGACCGCAAATTCCTCGCCGCCGTATCGGGAAGCGAGGTCGCCGGCACGCTTGAGGGTGTCAGAGAACGTGGCGGCCACCTGTCGAAGGCAGTCGTCTCCGTACTGGTGACCGTAGGCGTCATTGAGCGCCTTGAACCTGTCGATGTCGACCATCAGCAGGGAAAGCGGGGCTCCGGAGCGAACTGCACGTCTCCACTCCTGATCAAGGCTCTCCTCGAAATGACGTCGGTTCGCAATACCCGTGAGGCCGTCCAGGTAGGAGAGTGCCCGCAGCATCCGATTCGCGCGTTCGAGTTGCAGGTTCGACTGCTCGAGCTCATCATTCTTGCGCTCCATCTCCTTCTGGAGTCGCGAGATCTTGAGCTGGATCTCGATGCGGGCCAGGACTTCCTCGAATTGAAACGGCTTTGTGACGTAGTCGGCGCCGCCCGTGCTGAATGCCTTGACCTTGTCCAAAGCGTTGTCGAGCGCGCTGATGAAGATGACCGGCACGTCGCGCGTCAGCTCGTCGTCCTTCATCTGCCGGCAGACTTCGTAGCCGTCCATCTCCGGCATGTTGATGTCCAGCATCACGAGGTCCGGTATGGCCGACTTTGCCGCCGAAATGGCCCGGCGCCCATTAGTTGCCACGCGAACGCGAAAGCCCCGGTCCAGCAGCATGCCCGACAGCAGATCCAGATTGACGGGATTGTCGTCAACGATCAGGATGTCGCCCTTGGCCGTCTGCTTCGAGCTTGCCACCCGTCCTCCTAATCGCCGAACTGGAAGAAGAGACTAGAAGCCGGGCATTCCGCCAGGCATTCCGCCCGGAGGCATTCCGGGAATTGTCCCTCCCGGTCCGCCACCAACCACCGAGTTCGAAGGATTCTGGCCAGGCTGTGGTGCGTTCTTCGGCGGAAGGGCCGCCGCGGCAGCCGGGTCTACGCGCTGAAGGCCCCGTTCCGCCTCCGGGCCGTAGGTCCCATTGCGATCGGCATCGACGATCAGCTTGTAGAGCGGTGCGGCTTCACCTGGCTTCGACAGGCCTTCCTTGACCTTTCCGAGTCGCGTCAACACATAAAACCGGGGAAGCGGACCTGGCTCGTCCGAAAGCTTCTGCAGAACGGACTCAGCCGCTTCAAAGGCGCCCGTTTTCAGGTACTGCTCCCCGAGAGCCATTCTCCCGTAGAAGCGCATGTCACTCGTGCCGTCAGCAACGGACTGGAGAAGCTCGACTCCGCGCTCCGGCTTGAACTCGAGGTAACTCAAGCCCGCGTAGTAGTTTGCGACATCACGTGATGATGAGAATTCGTTTCCGAATCGCTCGAAAGCAGCCGCGGATTCAGTGAACTTGGTCTGCGCATCAGGGAACGTAACGGGGGTGGTGCCACCGACTGCAGATGCGGCGGGAGCCGGTCCAACCGTCGCCGTGAACTTGGAGTAAGCGTCGTTGAAAGCCTGCAGCTGACTCTGCTTGCGGTAGTCCAGGAAATACCAGAGCAGCACTACGACCAGTACGGTCCCGACTGCTATTCCGCCGATGGTCACAATCTGGCGTCGATTGACCTCGAGCCAATCCTCGAGGATGTGCCAGGCGGAACGCAGCGGATCCGCGTTTTTCTTCTTGCGACGGACAGTCGTGATCGATCGTGACACGCGCTACCAATCTCCTCGGACGGCTCGTAGAGCCTTGTCGGTGTTATACTTCCGGCTATCGACCGACCGTCGAACGGTCAGCTGAACAACGGACATTAGTCGTCGCCCCGGAATCATGTCAAGGTTGCGGGAACTTTTGGACCGTCCGGGGAGTCTATCGGCTTCGAGTGTTCATCTCTCGGGAGGAACCCGCATGAGCGCCGGAGAATCGGCCATCGTCAAAGACGGGCTCTACGTCAGGTTCGACGGCGAAGCAGTCAGCGCTTCGCAGCCTGATGCACGCCTCGTTGCCCGACTCCGGGACGGAGACCGTCTCGCCTACGAGGAACTCATCTCGGAATTCCAGCCGATGGTCTATGGACTCGCGTTTCGACTGCTCGGCGATGCAGAGGAGGCCCGTGACATCGCACAGGAGACATTCCTGAAGGCCTGGCGCCATATCGGGACGTTTCGAGGCGAATGTTCGCTCAAGACCTGGTTGTACCGAATGACGGTGAATCAGGCCTCAAATCAACGTCGATGGTGGCGACGGCGACGGCGGCCGGAAACGGTATCGCTCGACGAGGTCACGGTGGCGACCGGCAGTTCCCTGTCAGACAGGATTGCAGGCTCCGGGCTGACGCCGGAGCAGGATACGCTCGGACGCGAGCGCCAGCGGATGCTGCTCGCCGCTCTCGAGACGCTTCGACATGACTATCGCGCCGCGGTGGTCCTGAGAGATATCGAAGAACTCAATTACGAAGAGATCGCCATCGCGCTCGACGTGCCGATCGGAACCGTGAAGAGCCGCATCGCCCGCGGCCGCAACGAGCTCCGGAAGCGATTGCAGAAAATGGGGTTCTAAGTCATGCGCTGTAGTGAAGTTCAAGAGTGTCTTTCCGAGTTTCTCGATCTCGAGCTGGCCCATTCCCGCCGCCAGGAGGTGTCGGGGCATCTCGATGCGTGTGCCGACTGCCGCGACGCGTTCGAATCGCTGTCAATAGTCTCGAGCTCGCTTCGCGTTTTGCCGGCTCCCTTGATGCCCGCAGGACTCGGCGTGTCCACGATCGTGGCGCTCGATCGTGAAGTCGAGCCTCCGATGACGATCGTCACGCGGCAGCACCATCGCATTCCGCCGCATTTTTCGGGAAGCCTGTTCGACGTTTTGCGGCAGCTCGGGCTCGACTACGAGTTCAAGCTCGTCTCGTACGGACTCGGCGTCACCTTTTCGGTCGTAATGTTCGCAGCACTTCTCGCGGTAATCCGGCCCCTCGTAAGCATCGAGCCTTTCGTCCCGTCGTCAGAGCGGATGATCTGGGTAACGGCTGCGGAGGGAATGGCGCTCGGAGGCCCTTCGACGCTAGCCGGCCACTCTCTCGCTCGTGTTCCGGACGAGGGCTCGGTTCCTGGTTACGCATCCTCGGCGCACCTCGTTGAATCCGAGGAGCTCGTCGTTCTTGCAGAAGTTGCTGTCGACGGAAGGGCCTCGATCGTCGAGGTGCTGAGCGGATCGCCGAATCCGTCGGCGATTACGGAATTGGCAATGGCGATCAATCGACCGAAGAGCTTCATTCCCGCCCGTGGGGTATCGGGACGCCCGGTCGTCTCGCGGGTGGTGCTCTTCCTCGGTCACGTCGACGTGCTCGGGTAAGGGGTCCGGGAACGGAAATCAGGCGACAGTCACGCCGCTTGTTCCTCCCGTCACAATTGCTCCATAATGCCGCCAGCGGCAGGCGAGTCCTCACGCCACAGGAGCACACCCCACCATGCTGATCGTGATGAAGTCGGACGCGACGCCCGAGAACGTCGCGAACGTCGTTCGCCTAATCGAGGAACTCGGCTACCGCGCGCATCCGCTTCCAGGTGCCAATCGCACGGCGGTTGGAATCACCGGAAACCCGGGCCCGGTCGACGCCGGTCATTTCGAGAACCTGCCGGGCGTCGCGGATGCCATCAGGGTCACGAAGCCCTACAAGCTCATCAGCCTAGACGCGCGTCCCGAAAAGACCGTTGTCGACATTGGCGGGACGCGGGTCGGAGGCGGCGAGCTCACGATCATCGCCGGGCCATGCGCGGTGGAAACGCGCGAGCAGACATTCGCCACGGCTGAAATCGTTGCCAAAGCCGGCTGCACCCTTTTCCGGGCCGGCGCCTTCAAGCCGCGAACGTCGCCTTACAGTTTCCAGGGACTGGGACTCGAGGGACTGAAGATCCTCGCGGAAGTCCGCGATCGATTTGGCCTCAGGATCGTCACCGAAACGATCGATCCGGCGAATCTCGATATGGTCGTCGAATACGCAGACGTGCTGCAGATCGGCGCACGCAACATGCAGAACTTCAGTCTGCTGAAAGCGGCGGGACAGACGCGCAAGCCCGTACTCCTGAAGCGCGGCATGTCGGCGACGCTGGACGAACTGCTGCTTGCTGCCGAGTACGTGATGTCGGAAGGGAACTACGAAGTGATTCTCTGCGAGCGGGGCGTCCGGACTTTCGCGGACCACACGTGCAATACGCTCGACGTCTCAATCGTGCCAGCCGTGCAGCGACTCAGCCACCTCCCGATCCTGGTCGATCCAAGCCACGCAGCCGGCAAGCGCCACAAGGTCATTCCACTGGCTCGTGCCGGAGTCGCCGTCGGCGCAGACGGGATCATCGTTGAGGTCCATCCGAATCCCGAACGGGCGCTGTCGGACGGTCCGCAGGCGCTGCTGCCCGAGATGTTTGCGGAGATGGTTGACGAGCTTCGCCGGATTCACGCAATCGTGCATCAACGCGACGTGGCGCTCGTCTAGTTACAAAGACGACCATAGGTTCGTCATGTCCCATCTCAAGGACGGGCGGTCCACGCATCAGCCCGCGCCTGGTCTCGTCACACGCGCTCGGGATCGACCCGAGCGCTACCGCGCCCGGTACTGATGCGAGGCGTGCGTTGCAAGCGTCTCCCGGTTCATCGACGCTAGCGCAGTCGGCCAGAACCGGGTGGGGCGGGGGGGGGCGGGGGCGGGGGGGGGGGGGTTCGGGGGGGGGGGGGGGGGGGGATAAAGGGGAGGGGGGGGGGGGGGGGGGGGGGGGGGGGGCGGGGGGGGCCGGGGGGGTGGGGGGGGGGGCACGGGGGGGGGGGGGGCGGGGGGGGGGGGGGGCCGGGGGGGGGGGGGGGGGGGGGGGGGGGGGGGGGGGGGGGGGGGGGGGAGGGGGGGGTCCCCCCGGGGGGGAAGGGGGGGGGGGGGTGGGGGGGGGGGGGGGGGGGGGGGGGGGGGGGGGGGGGGGGGGGGGGGGGGGGGGGGGGGGGGGGGGGGGGGGGGGGGGGGGCCGGGGGGGGGTGGGGGGGGGGGGGGGGGGGGGGGGGGGGGGGGGGGGGGGGGGGGGGGGGGGGGGGGGGGGGGGGGGGGGGGGGGGGGGGGGGGGGGGGGGACGTCGTCAAAAGTCTACCCCGCGCATTCCTGCCGTTTCATCAGGCGCCTGGGCACTCTGTGGGCGAGGGGCTACGGCGCTGGTGCGTACGGGTTGACGTCCTCGCCTTTCTTGAGCTGCTCGACCACGGACCGGACGGCGGGAGCGAGTGAACTTGAAGGCGCCAGCGCGAGAAACCGCTCGTATGAGGTGACGGCTTCGCTCGGTCGATCGAGCCGTTCGAGGACGCCCCCGTAGAGTTGATAGAGAATCGGCTCGGCGTCGAAGTTCTGCGCAATCGCGAGCTTGTATTCCGTCGCCGCGCCTGAGAGGTCGCCACGCTCTCCGAGGAGAATCGCGAGTCCGGCGTGCGCTTCGGGAGCCCGGTCGGGCGAAAGAGCTACGGCCCGACGATAGGCCTCGGCTGCCTCGTCATAAAAACCGCGCTCGCGAAGGACGTTCGCCAGGACGGTCTGCGCCTCGAGATTCTTCGGGTTCGCCGCTGCGAGGCTTTCGGCGGCAGCCGAGGCACCATCGTAGTCCTTGAGTGCGAGCAGCGAGCGTGCGAGTCCCACTTCGGCCTCACGGTAGGGTCCGCCCCGAGCCTCGATCGCTCTGCGAAACTCGGCCGCCGCCTGTTCGTGCTTTCCGTCCGCCGCCAGGAACAGTGCCGCTCGCTGCAGTCGCTCGGCATTGTCGGAGATAGCCAGTCGCTTTGGCTTGATGGTCGCCACAGCCCCAGCCGCGAAGCTTACGATCCGCCGATCGTCCGCGAATCCGGGCTGCCGAACCAACGCCGTCCTGCGTCCTGGCGGTATGTTCGCGAATGACCCTGATCCCTTCGAATCGGTTCGGCCAAGACGTACATCGTCGACGAGAACGATTGAACCGGCGATCGATCCGGCAACGCGAAGCGAAGCCGTGCGCGACCGGGTCCGCGCCGACACCGCGAGACCGTCCAGAAGCACGATCGTCGCCATGAGCACGATCGTCAGTACTGGCGAGGAGCGCATTGAGCGCGACACTCCGTTACCAGTCCTTCGACGCCCGTTCGTTCCCGCGTCCATAAAATCGGCGGTAGTTCGCCGTGTACCGTAGAACACCCTGGACATAGCCCCTCGTCTCGCTGAACGGAATGTTCTCGACCCATTCCTCGATTGGGTCGACGGGCCTGGCCGCCTGCCACTGTACGACCCGTCCCGGACCAGCGTTGTACGCGGCGGCGGCCAGTTCGACTCGGCCAAACCGCTGGAGCTGCTGCGAAAAGTAACTCGTCCCGAGCGTGATGTTCAGACTCGGATTGTAGAGATCCGCCGGGCCGACGGCTCCGAGTCCGACGGACTTCGCAACGAGCCGTCCCGTCGACGGCAGCAGCTGCATCATGCCCCGAGCATTCGCGCGAGAGAGAGCCTTCGGGTTGAACACGGATTCCTGCCGGATAAGTCCGGCGATCACATACGGATCGACGCCATTCGCGGCGGCCTGTTTCGTGATGGCGTCCCAGTGCGTGAGCGGGAACATGATCTCCCATGCTTCGCGTGGCATCTGGTCATCCCGGTAGGAATAGACATCCGGGTAACCCTTTCGGAGGATCACCGTCGCCTGGTAATTGTCGCCGCTCGCACGGAACATCCGGGCGAATCGGATCGCCACCTGCGGAGACGTCGGGAAGAGCCTCTGAGCTTCGCTGAGCTCGGCCGTCGCCAGCGCCCACACGGTCGCATCGGTGAGGTCAGCCGCACGGCGCAGGCGGGGCTCGACGCTCGCGTCGGCTGTTTCCGTGATCGGCTGGACGGCAAGAGCATTCTCTCGAGCAAGCACCAGCTTTGAACCGGGCTCGCCAACTTCCGGCTTGACCGAAGGATTGCGACCCTGAAGCTCCTTGAGACGCGCCTTCGCGACGTGACCGTGGTAGCCGTAGGGGTATCGCTCGGCGGCCAGCTGATAGAAGGCCATGGCGCGGCTCGTATTACCGAGCGCCTGCCACGATCGCCCGCCCCAGAACGCGGCCTCACCGATCCATTTCGTCTGAGGTGTTCGATAAGTCGCCAGATGTGTGAGGAACTGCTCGGAGGCAGAGCGATGGTCCCCGGCGCGGTAGGCGAGCCAGCCGAGGTCGTAAGAGGCCTGGGCGGCCTTCTCGCTCGTCGGATAATTCGCCACGAGCACCCGCTGCATGGCGATCTTCTCGGACGTGCGTTCGCGACCGTCATAATAATCGACCATGTCGCCCACGGCGCGGCCGGTCCACTCGCTCCTGGGATACATCGACCGAAGGCGGGCGACTGCCGCCTCGAACTCCGCGCCCTGCCCGGCGCGTCGCGCGGCGTTGGCGAGCTGGTAGAGCGCCTCCGCGTGAAGTTTCGGATCGCGCGACGAAACTGTAGGAAGCACGGCCTGCGCTCCGGGGAGGTCGCGCGCCATCGCGGCTGCGGTGCCGCGCCGAATCGCGAGCTGCTCGCGGTCGGCCCTGTTCGGATACGCCGCGAGCAGAGCGCCGTACGCATCGGCGGCGTCCTTCCACTGCTGGGCCTCGTATAGGGCGCCGGCGCGCGTTTCGAGCTCCCGTTCGGACCCCGCCGACGAGCCCGGATCGAAGCCGAGCGTCTGCAGAGCCGATCTTGAGTCAGCGGCCGACGAGCTCGCCGGCGCGGTGTACCAGCACGCCCGGTAAGCAGCAATTGCGCCGGTCGTGTCGCCAAGCGCAGCCTTCGCGTCGCCGGTCAGCTTGAGCGCCTCGCCATTGCCGCTGGCTGCGGCGGAGGCCAGAACCGAAACGGCCGTGCGCGCGTCACCGGCGGCGATCGCCGACCGTCCTGCTTCGACCGAAGCCTGTGTCTGAACGATAGAATCGGGGTAGGTCGTCGCAACGGCCGAGAGCACCGTGACGGCATCGCCGTTCCGGCCGGTCATCGCAAGGGCGCGGCCGCGGTAGAGCAACGCGTAGTCCCCGATAGATGTGTGCTCCGCGATATCGTCTCCGTCGAAAGCGCTGATCGCCGTCGCGTAGTCCTTCGCCTCGAAAGCGAGATATCCCCGCAGGAATCGGGCGAGTGCTCCCGCGCGCGTGCCCTTGTGGGAGCCCTGGAATTCCGCCAGTTCGGCGTCGGACGGAGGGCTGTCGGACCGTTCCATCAACACCGCAAGCTCCTGCAGCGCACCGTCACCGGAGGATGCTGATGCGTCCTGCGACGTGGCGCAGCCCGCGCCAATAGCAACGGCAAGGGCCAGGAAGGATGCAAGCGAGCCAGAGAGCGCCCGATTCCTCGAGAAGAACTGATACTGCACGTCGTTACCTCCGGAAGTGTCCGGTCGCCGTCCGTTTGCGCCCGTTCCACAGTATAGCGCACGCAATTCAGGCCAGCCGGCGCGAGGTAGTGGGTCTATCCGGAGTTCGTCTCGCGTCGACTCGGTCCTTCCCCCTCAGTTGCTCTCTTGCGTCTTTGCGTCTTCCTCTGCGCCTTTGCGAGAACTTCTTCGACGGCCTGAAGAGTTTCTCGCAAAGGCGCAGAGGAAGACGCAAAGACGCAAGATGAGCAGTGAGCCTGCACCAACCTACGGCAGGGATCAGTCTATTCCTTTGCCTTGCGTGTCGTTCACGTCAGGACGACGCGGACGCATAGGCGCCCAGGCCTCGCTTCCAGGCAAATCGGACGGCAGTGAATAGCCCGGCCGTCACGAGAAGTGCGTGCGCGAATCGCTCCATCGTGAGGCCCTCGAACAGCACGTGGGACGGCACCGACGACACGAAGGCAAACGGCAGGATCGAGAGCACCAGGTAGCGAAGCCACCGCGGAAAGATCTGGTGCGGTCGCTCGGCCATGTTGTCCATCGTGTAGTAGAGCTCTTCGAGACCCCGGCTCGAATGAAGCCAGAACACCGGTATGACTGACAGCATCCGGGAGAGGTAGGTGAGAAACGCCCCGAGAAGGATGAACAGCAGGAAGATCGTGATCTGACCGGCTCCCAGTCCGCCGGGATACCTCGCAAGCGACCAGGCGACCAGTCCTCCGGCGATCACGACATTGATGAAAGAGTTCGCTGCGAAATCGCGGACGCTGAGGAAGTAGAGCGAGGACACCGGGCGGACGAGGTAGTAGTCCAGGTCGCCACGATTGATGAAGGTCGGCAGGATCCACATGTTGTTTGCGAAAACCGTCATGTGAATCGCGTCGGCCAGCAGAAAGCCGCACACGAAGACGTAGGTCTGGTCGAGTGTCCAGCCACCAATGACCCCTGACCTGGCATAGATGATGGTGAAGAACGCCAGATGTACGGCGTAATACACGCAATCCATGAAGATGCGGAACCAGAAATCAACCCTGAACTCGAACGCCCGGCTGAACGAGAACCTGAGGAAATACAGGTAGAGTCGAAGGTACCTCATCAGATTCCCACCCCGGTGTACTGGAGGGTGCCCCGACGCCAGATCAGTCGAGTGGTGAGGCCGATCGCGGCTGTCCAGGCGAGCGAGGCGGCGATGCCCACGGCCCAATCGCCAAACGGCACCTGTCCGAGCAGCGTGGTCGCTGGCACATAGAAGAGGTACTGGAACGGCAGGACCGCGAGCACAGGCTGTACCCAGTCCGGGAAGAGACTGAGAGGCAGGAGCAATCCACCGAGCATCATGCACGCGAACCTGAACATCACGTTGAGCGACCAGACGTTGTCGGCCCAGAATGCGACGAGCTGTATCGGATAGAGGAGGGCGAAGTGCAGCAGGTTCGACACCACGACCGAGCCTGACGCCATCGCCACGGACGCGGGCGTGAGGTTCACGTCGGGCGGGATGCCGACGATCCCGCCGTACAGCACACTGAAGATGACGAGCTGCACGGTCGCCGGAATCAGGGTTCCGACGTGTTCGGCGTACTTGAACGTGAAATAGGAGGATGGATAGAGGAGATACCGGGTCAGTCCACCCTCGTAAATGTCGGTCGAGATCGTTACGTCGCGATCGTTTCCCCGGATGAGCTTGCCGAGCAGAATGGCCGCCACGTAGTAGAGGATCATCGCGTCGAGCGTGAACCCTCCGATTCGACCGGAGCCGGACTCCGCGAAGACCGCCCGCCAGAGAAAGAACATGATCCCCAGCTCGACGAGAAACGAGACTACCGAGCTCAACCAGAAGTCGGCCCGATAACTCATAAGCTTCCGCGCCTGGATCGTGAAGACATGGAGAAACAGCCGGGTATTCATCACGGCTCATCCCTTGCCTGCATGATGCGTTCGATGATCGATCCGACGTCTTCGTCCTCGATGCTCAGGTCCGCGACCGGATAGCGCGCGAGAATTGCCGCGGCGGCTTCGGCAACCTCTCCGCGCGGCACCTGCAGACGTACGACTAGATCGTTGCAGTCGAGGACCTTCCCGAGAGACTCGAGTCGCTCATCGGAACACACCGGCTCCGCCGTCGTCTGGAGGTGCGCAGTAACGACCTTCGTCTTCGCGAAGCGCTCTACGACGTCTCGAAGCGCACCGTCATAGACGAGATCGCCCTCCCGAATGATGAGAATGCGTTCGCAGAGCCGTTCGATGTCTTCCATGTAGTGGCTCGTGAGGATCATGGCCGGACGATGCTCGAGCCGGTAACTCAACAGGAAGTCGCGAATCGCCCGCTGCGCCATCAGGTCGAGACCGATCGTCGGCTCGTCGAGGTAGACGACGCGCGGAGTGTGAAGAAGGGACGCCATCAGCTCCATCTTCATGCGCTCGCCGAGGCTCAGGCGCCGAATCTGGATGTTGAGCTGATCGCGCACATCGAGGACTTCGCTGAGGTAATCGAGCGTCGCCGCGAATTGGTCTGGCGGGATCTGGTAGATCTCGCGGAGCAGGAGAAAGCAGTCGGCGGCGGGCAGATCCCACCAGAGCTGGGCCTTCTGTCCCATGATGAGCGCGATCTGGCGTCGAAAGTCATTGTCGCGTTGCCAGGGCTGGTGGCCGAGGACGCGCGCGTCGCCGTCCGACGGATGAATGATCCCAGCGAGCATCTTCACGAGTGTCGTTTTCCCGGCACCGTTTGCGCCGATGAGGCCGACGATCTCGCCCTCGCCGACGCTGAAGCTGACCTCGCGAACGGCTCGTTTCTCGACCCTCGTGCGATGCACGAGCGAACGCGCTGATCCCCAGAATCCGGGGTCCTTGCGGTGAACGAAGAATGACTTCGAGAGCTGGGTGACTTCGATCATTGGGGCGCAACTGTAGAGCAATACCGACGGACGCCGAAATGCCCGGCCACGTGAAGCGCGGGTTACTCGCCCCTGAAGAGTCGAATGGTGCCGTCTTCGCTTCCGGTGGCCATGATCTTTCCGTTGGGCGAGAAGGCGAGGGTAGATCTGTGTGACCTGCCCGGTCGAGAAGGTGCACATTTCCTGGCCCGAGATGACGTCGAAGAGCTTCACAGTGCGATCCGCCGTCCCGAGTGCGAGCCGAAGTCCGTCGGGCGTGAACCGAACACAATTCGCGCGGCCGGATCCGGTCACCATGCTGCGCTGGGTGATTCCGCTGTAGCCGCCGAAACCCTTCAGTACGAACTCGGGCTGCTTCGACTCGAGGTTCCACACCCGGACCGTGACGTCCGAGAAGCTGCCAACGGACGCAAGCTGCTTGCCGGATGGCGAAAATGCCAGCGAGTTCACCCAGTCACTGTGACCCTCGAGGACCGACACCAGTTCGCCCGTGTCGACGCGCCAGAACCGGACGGTCCTTGACTCGCCACCGGCCGCGACCAGAGATCCGTCCGGCGAGAACGCGACGCACTCGACCGTGCCCTCGTGCTCGCCAAGTGTGCGAATGAGATTTCCGGACCTGGCGTCCCAAATGCGCACGGTACCGTCGAAGCACGCCGACGCAAGCACGGCGCCGTCCGGCGACCAGGCGACGCTGAAAACCTGGTCGACGTGTCCGTCGAGCCGTCGGAGCTGCGCCTGTGAGACCACGTCCCAGACTCGAACGGAAAAATCATCACCGCCGGTGACGGCGAGGCGTCCATCCGGAGAGAACGCCACCGATCGAACATACCCTTTGTGACCGCGCAGGATGCCGACGTTCCTGTTGGTCTCCGGGTCCCAGAGAAGGACAGTGCCGTCGAAGCTGGCCGAAGCGAGCATCGCCCCGTCCGGACTGAACGCAAGCGAATAGACCGAATCCCGGTGTCCCTCGAGCACGTCCGACGCCGTTACCTCCGACCGCGTATTCCAGAACTTCATCGTCCTGTCAGTTCCGGCGCTCACAAGCGTCGAATCGTCGGCCGAGAAGGCGAGAGACTGGGTTGGTTCAGTGTGGCCGATGTACTCGGCGACCCTGGCTCCCGATTCGATGTTCCAGAGTTCCACGGTGCCGCCGGTAGTCGACACCGCGATCAGCGTTCCCGAATGCGAAAACGCGAGCGTCACGATGCCGAAGGTGTGAAAGGCCGCCACTCGATTGCCGGATCGCGCATCGACGACCACGACGTCACCGCTGGCGCTGCCGGTTGCGACCCTGGAATTGTCCTCGGACCACACCGCATCGCGAATCTGACCCTGCGCCGCCGGCAACTGGCGAATCACTTGCCCCGACAACAACGACCAGAGCGTTACCGAATGCCCGTCGTCGCGCGCGTGGCCGGTCAACAGAGAGGTGCCGTCCGGTGAAGGAACGAGTCCGACCAGCCGCCCGAGTTTCGAAGCGGCGAGAGTCTGCCGCACTCCGGTGTCCAGTCGCTCCGCGATGACTGCGTTGTCGTTGACTGGGGTGAAGACGAACTCGGCTCCGTCCGAGAGCCGCCCGAATGCGAGTTCGCCGCCTGCTTCGAGCTTCGAACCTAGCGACGCGCCATTCAGGGCGTTGTATCTTCGTATCCGGCGATCCCGTTGCAGGACGACGAGCTCGCGGCTGTCGTTCGTGAAAGCAAAGTCGAGGGCGCGCTCGAAAGGACTGCCGACGGTGTACAGCAGCTTGCCTGTTCGAGCATCGAAAACCCGGACCTCATTCTCACCGCACCGGGCGCCGATGACGGAACCATCCCGTGAGCTGCGCAACTTCCAGACCACCTCGCCGACTGGAACGGTCAGCCGGTCGGCGCCAATGAGCCTCCGCAGGTAACTGAACTCGAAGCCGCGTGCCTCGCCGATCGCGCCCGAGGCTTCCTCGTCTTCAATGATCTGCGCGATGCGCGAATAATCCCTGCGGTCGAGCGCCTGGTACGCGAGGTTGATGTGCGCGACATAGAGCAGGCGCGCGTTAAGGGCTCGCTCGCGCTCGGCAATCATGCGTTGTTCGTCGGCGCGGTTGCGGTTGACGCGTGCGTCGAAGACGAGCCACGTCATCAGACCGAGAATCACGAGCGCGACCGTGGCGGTTCTGAGGATTCCCGCGGCAAAAGCCCGACGCTGGCGTCGTGTTTCGGCATCCGGCATCGAACTGCGAATCCAGTCCTCGTCAAAAACGCAATCGTAGATCCGGTTACGGACAACGAGGCGCCCGTCCGTAACGCGGGCAATTCCGGCGAGCCGGAGGGCGCCAACGAACGGGTTCGCGTCGCCATCTGGGACGAACTTGCCCGTACGGACCCTTCGATATAGCTCGAGGAGTTCCGCGAGGTCGGATTCGCTGCGAAGCATCCGGTCTCGAACGAACACGAGATTGTCGTCCCGCTCTCGTGCCGAGCGCGACAGGAAGAGTCGGTCGCAATGGCGGTCGACGTCGTTGGACGTCGTCGCCACGGGATCCGCCGCCACAACTCCGCAGAGACGCTGCGTGAGATATGGATGTCCTCCAGTCCAGTGCAGAATCCTCGAGAGCAGGGCGGCGCTTTCATTGGACGTCCCCCCAAGACCACGGGCTAGCGGCGCAGCCTCGTCACTCGTGAAGTCATCGAGCGAGATCCGGACGCCGACATTGAATGGGGTCGTGCGCGTGTCGCGAATCAAGTCGGACGGCGACGCAACGCCGAGCAGGCAGAACGTCAGTCGCTCGAGCGTCGGCTCGTCGGCGCGACGGTTGTAGAGCTCGCGGATGCCGGCGAAGAACTCGTCCGTCGGGAAGGGCAGGCTTCTGACGGCATCGATCTCATCGATGAAAATCGTCACGCGCCCCGGGCTCAGCGGCAACATCACGTTGACGATGGCGCGCACGAGACGCTGCATTGGCCCGAGTCCGGACAACCCGGCCCACGCTTCGCGGAGCTCGTCTTCGAGTCCAGTCTCGTCGCCGATCGTGAGCAGCAGTCCCCGATACCACTGGTCAACGGTCAGGTTCTGGCCGATCTCCGTCAGATCGACGACGATTGCAGTCTGCCCATCGGCCCTGAGCCTGGCGGCAGTTCGAACCATCAGCGATGACTTTCCCATCTGACGGGGAGTCAGCACGTAGCAGAGTTGCCCTTCGGAGAGGGCGTCGAAGAGCTCGTCGTCTGCGCGTCGCGAAACGTAGCTCGCGGCATCGCGAGTCATTGTTCCACCGGCGATGAAGAAGCCAGGAGAGCTCGGGTTGGACCGATCGGCGGCGAGGGACAAGGTTACCTCCGCAATGGAGTGGTGACCCTGCGCGGTTCGCTCGGCACCTCGGCGACCCACGTGACGGGAAATTCGACGCCGCCATTATGCACGATTCCAGCAAGCCCGAGAGCAGTGAGTTCGCGCTACGGCTGTTCGACCAGTTCTGACGGACGTGCGAGGTGCCGCTCGAAGTAGAGCGAATAGACGAGACAGCGCATCCTCGCGTCGAACGATGACTCGCCGAGCAGCACGCCGGCGCTTCGCAGACGCAGGAAAACCGCGTCGGCGGGCCGTCGCCCCTCGAGCACATCCCAGACGGCGACGCGTAGATGATGGTCCTGCCCGATGAGCAGCAGAAGCCGGTGGAGATGCTCTCCGAAAGGTCCCTCCAGCGACGGAGCGACTTCGACGAAGCGGTCGAGGGGCAATCCACTCGCAAGGGCGTGCAGGCCCGTCTGGACCAGGAACGGCTGCCCGCCAACTATGGACGTGAAGATCCGCAGGTCCTTGACGTCGGCGAGGGGAGCACCGTATCGCCGATTCAGGTCTTCGACGTGAGCTTCCGTCAGGTCCGATAGAAAGAGGCGGGTGCCGACATTGAAGGGAGACTGATTGATGTCCGTGATGAAGAGGCTCGCCTCCGTCGCGTACGCCATGGCGAGCGTGAGGTGTCGCCACGGGCCGCGAGGGTCGAGCGCGCGCCGGTTGTGCCAGGCGCGAAAAAGGCCGAAAACCTCGCTCGCGAAGGAATACGGGAAGAGCCGATCCACTTCGTCGAGGGCCCATAGAACGGGCACTCCGGCAGCGAGCACCTCTTTCCGGACGAAGCGTCCGAAGTTCGTGTTTGCACTGTCTTCGACGTCCCAGACGTCTTTCGGACTCCTGTTCAGCTCGAGCTCTTCGGCGAGCGACTTCCCGAGTGTGAGGAAGAGCGACTCGGATGAGGCGAGATCGGTCGAGGCGAGATCCTGAAAGTCGGTGAGGACGACACGGACTCCCGCACGGCGCGCGCGCTCGAGGCCACGCGCCAGAAGCGATGTCTTCCCCACCTGTCGAGCGCCTTTCAGGAGGACGATCGAGTCTCGGCGCGCGATTGCCTGTTCGAACTCGGCATCGACGTCTCGAATGACATAGAACGCCGAATCGATCGGCATTGCCCCGCCCATCTGCTCGAGCGTGTCATTCCCGGAGCCCGGTGCCTGCAACTCGACGGCATTCGACTGCACTTCGCGCACGACGACGTCCGCGACAAACCGGTAGCCCCGTTTCGGGATGGTCTCTATGAAGACCGGTCCGGAATTAGACTGGCCAAGTGCCTTGCGAACGGCTGAGATCGCCTGATTCAGGTTGTTCTCTTCGACCCAGGCATCCGCCCAGACGACCGCCATGAGCTCGTCTTTTGCCACGACTCGTCCCCTGCGTTCAACGAGCGCGACGAGCGTGTCGACGGCCTTCGGCGGAAGCGCGACCACGTCGGCACCGCGGTAAAGCAGGCGGTCGCCGGCGTGCAGCCGGAACGGCGGGAACTCGAAAACCATCGGTTCGACAGCCACGTGATGCCCTTCAGATCGTCTTCAGAAAACTTTCAGCGTTCCCTAAGGAGTATGCGCCGCTTCGGGTCGTACATTCGCGGTGTGACGAGCCGGAGCCGCTGGCACCAAAGGCTCTCAGCAACCTGAACTGAACGCAGAGGAGAGTACCATCATGACGAAGTACGGAGTATCGAAGAGCACTTTCATCGGAGCCGCCAGACGCGGAGCCGTCCTCGTGATGGCCCTCGCCATCCTCGTCGGAGCATCGGCCATCGCGTCGGCTTCATCGACCGGGAACTCGATCGTGGTCAAGGTTCCATTCGCATTCTCGATCGGCTCGTCGACGTTGCCCGCCGGCGACTACACGCTTACCGACAAGGGCAACGAGATAATCCAGATTCAAGGATCGGATGCCAACGTGCTCTTCCGGGCGTGGAGGGCTGACTCGGGCGAATCTTCCAAGCGCGCGTCGGTGGTGTTCCACAGGTATGGCGATCGCTACTTCCTGGTGGGAGTGCAGTCGGCCGACGGTGCGAAGGTCGTGAAGGCCGCGCAGTCCGAGGATGAAGAACGACTCGCCAAGGCGGGCGCGAAGCCTCGGATCGTCACCGTTGCCCGTGCGGCGCGTTAGGGAATTCACTTTCGACTTTTCGTTGGCGAGCCGCGGTGGCACCCCGCGCCTCGTCGGCGAAACAGGAGGACCCGGAACGAGGCGGTCGTTCCGGGCCTTCGCCCTGTGAGGGATGCGCCCTGGCAGCGGGGGGGGCGGGGCCGCTTTGGTTTCCCTGGAATTGCGGCTGTCACCCGAACGTAACCAAAGCGGCGATTCACGCCGCACTCCAAAGCGATTCGCGCATAACTCTCATCTTGAAAATGACTTTCAAGAACTGCTATCCTCCGCCTTCGATTCAGGATCGACGAAGGAAGCAATGGAGAATCAATCGTCGCCACGGGGCCGAATCACTCTGGTCGGGAATCCGAACGTCGGCAAATCCGTCATCTTCGGTTACCTGACCGGTCGATACACGATCGTTTCGAACTATCCCGGCACGACGGTCGAAGTGGCTCGTGGAGAAATGCGGTTCGGCGGACGAGACTTCGAGGTCGTCGACACACCCGGCACCAACAGCCTTGACCCGCAATCGGAAGATGAGCGGGTAACTCGTGACATCCTTCTCAGCGAGCCTCCCGACATCCTGATTCAGGTCGCCGACGTCAAGAATCTACGCAGAACGCTCCTGCTGACGTCGCAACTCGCAGAGCTCGGACGTCCGATGATCCTCGTCCTGAACCTGATGGACGAGGCGCGACAGCGGGGAATCACTGTCGACAGCGCCGCAATCGCCGAGATTTTTGGAATTCCCGTCGTGGAGACCGTCGCTCCCTACGGCGAGGGACTCAACGATCTCAGCAAGGCGCTCGGCAGGGCTGCTGTTCCGAACGATCCGCTCGCGGACCAGTTGCGGATGTCGGTTTCACGAGCCGCCGATGTTGCGGCCCTGGCAGCGTCCGGGGCGACGGCGATGCGAGTTCACCAGTCCGCCACGCTGGTCGGCGTATCGGGTCTCGGCGATGCGGTCGACCTCGAGCACCGCCGCTCACAGTGGGTCGACGAGTCGGTCGAGACACTCAAGACGATTCGTGAACGGACAGTCTTCGATGCGTCGGACACCATGTCGACCAGGATTCTCTTCGGACTTCTGGCCGTCGGACTCGGGTTGCTCGTCCACACGGAGGTGGGCTCGCTGTTCGGATGGACGACGCTCTATTCGTTGGCCCAGACAGCGGTGCAGGCGATTGGCCCCCCGGTGTCCGAGGCTCTGACCGGAGTGCTGGCTCCACTCGCGACTTTGATCGTGGGAACTGCAAACGACGAAGGCGTGTTCGAGTTTGGGCTTCTCCACGCCGTGGCGCACTTTCTGTCGGTCCTCGCTCCAGTTGTGGTGCCGTTCTTCCTTCTCATCCGAAGATCTCGTCGGTTTGCCGAGAACTTCGGGATCTGGTCGCGAAGTCCCATCTTTGGCGCGCCGATCCTGTTGACGGTGCTCGTGCTCGTATATGAGTTCGTGGGCTTCATCGGGGCGCAGACGCTTGTTGGGACTCTCGAAGAGGGGATCTTCAACCAGTACATCAACCCGGGTCTGCGAGCGCTCATTCCCCTCGGGTTTTTTCACGATCTGATCGTCGGCAACCCCGCCGACAACTATCGGAACGACTACGGGCTCGTGTCGGTCGGCGTCACGTATGCGGTCGCAATCGTCCTCCCCGTCGTCGGCACGTTCTTCATCGCGTTCGGATTGCTCGAAGATTCGGGCTACCTGCCGCGCCTGGCCATCCTCGGTGATCGAATCTTCCGATTGATGGGACTGAACGGAAAGGCCATCCTGCCGATGGTGCTGGGGCTCGGCTGCGACACGATGGCCACGATGACGACGCGCATTCTTGCGACCCCGAAGGAACGACTGATTGCCACGTTGCTGCTCGCGCTTGGCGTACCGTGCTCCGCGCAGCTCGGCGTCATCCTCGGAATTTCGGCTGGGATTTCTCCGGTCGCGACGCTCATCGTGCTCGGCGTTGTCCTCTCGCAGATGTTGCTCGTCGGCTACCTGTCGGCGAAGCTCATCCGCGGAGAGCCAAGTCCGTTTCTCTTCGAGATCCCCCCGATTCGCGTTCCGGTCGTCAGGAATGTCGCGATCAAGACGGGGTTTCGAATCAAGTGGTTCCTGCGCGAGGCCGTCCCGCTCTTCATCCTCGGAACGCTCATCCTGTTCCTGCTGGACAGGATCCAGGTGCCGTTCGTTGCAGGAGCGATGTCCGGAATCGAGGCCATCGAGATCGTCTTTCGACCGGTCGTCACCGGCATTCTGCACATGCCGGCGGAGACGGCCAAGGTATTCATTCTCGGGTTTCTTCGTCGCGACTATGGGGCGGCCGGCCTCTTCGACATGGCCAAGGACAATATCCTGACGGTCCAGCAGCTCATCACGTCGATGATCGTCATGACGCTGTTCGTTCCCTGTATCGCCAACTTCTTCGTGATGATCAAGGAGCAGGGAGCGAAGAAGGCCTTCGCGATTCTCGGGTTCATCACGCCCTTTGCCATCGCCGTGGGAGCTGTGGTTTCGTACGTCCTCAGGATGTTCCATCTCTTCGAATGAGCCTGAAAACAACAAGACGAGTCGATGAAGTCCTCGAAGCCATCTGGGCGACGGACGAGGCGAATGAAGCCACGGTCGCGAGCGTCCGCGAGGCCGCGGTTGGTGGCGCGAGCGACGAGGTCCTCTCAACCATGCAGTCGCGCGGGCTGATCTCGGTCGCCGGGGCGGGCGACTCGGCCACGATTTCACTCTCCGAAGACGGCCGGGCAATCGCGCGACGCATCATCCGGGGCCATCGCCTCGCCGAGCGCCTCGTCACCGACGTCCTCGGTGCGTCGGTTGAGGCTGCGGAGGGAGCGGCGTGCGAATTCGAGCACACTGTCTCGCCGGAGCTCACGGACTCGATCTGTACGCTGCTTGGACACCCGACCGTCAGCCCTCGAGGCAAACCGATTCCGGACGGCGATTGCTGCAAGTCCGCTCGGTCTTCCGTCGGGCCGGTCGTCGTCCCGGCGTCGTCGCTCGAGATCGGAGACGAGGGCCGCGTGGCATACGTCGCGCACGTCACGCACGCCATCGGACACCAGCTCGCGAGCCTCGGCGTTTCTCCCGGTGTTCCAGTACGTCTTCATCAGCGATGGCCGAGCTTCGTCCTGATGTGCGAAGAGACCGAGGTCGCCGTCGAGGAATCCATCGCGAAGTGCATTTTCGTGCGCCGAGGCTGACTTCTCGCTTTACGGACGTCCATCCGTGAGACTGACCCGAGCGCTACCGCGCCCGGTACTGATGCGTTGGGCATGAGTCCTTGAGACGCATTCGTGACAATTCTATGATCGGTCCGCTGTAACACCATGACCTTCCTTTCGCATTGCGAATGCTCGGGGTGTGGCGAGCACTACGACGTCGCGGAGCTTCTCAACCTCTGCCGCTGCGGAAAGCCGCTTCTGGCGCGGTACGACCTCGACGCCGCCGCGGCTGGGTTTCCGAGGGAGGCACTTCGCGATCGCGCTGCGTCGATGTGGAGGTATGAGGAGATGTTGCCGGCGGAGTCGGAAGTCGCCGTCACCCTTGGCGAGGGCTGGACGCCGCTGCTCGGGGCGCCCCGGCTTGGAAGCTGGCTAGGCCTCCGCAACGTCTACGTGAAGGACGAATCCCTCAATCCAACCGGCTCGTTCAAGGCGCGCGGCATGAGCGCAGCGGTGACGATGGCCGCATCCCGGGGCGCTCGCGCGTTCGCGGTGCCTTCCGCTGGCAACGCAGCCGGCGCGTTGGCGGCATACGCCGCGAGAGCCGGGGTTCCGTGCTACATATTCATGCCGGCCGATACGCCGCTCGCGAATCGGATCGAGTGCGCGTACGCGGGAGCTGACGTGACGCTCGTAGACGGGCTCATCACCGACTGCGGGCGAATCGTCGCCGAGCGCAAGGACGCAGAGGGCTGGTTCGACGTCTCCACTCTGAAGGAGCCCTACCGGATCGAGGGCAAGAAGACGATGGGCTACGAGCTCGCCGAACAGCTCGGATGGGAGCTTCCCGATGTGATCCTCTATCCGACCGGCGGCGGCACCGGTCTCATCGGCATGTGGAAGGCATTCGACGAGATGGAGCGACTCGGATGGATCGGATCGGCGCGTCCGCGCATGGTCTCGGTTCAGGCGTCCGGCTGCGCGCCGATCGTTCGAGCATTCGAGGCCGGAGCGGAGTCAGCCGACGAATTCCCGAACGCTCACACGGTCGCGTCGGGACTTCGAGTGCCTCGCGCGATCGGCGATTTCCTGATTCTCAGGGCGCTTCGCGAGAGCGGGGGCACAGCCGTTGCCGTGGACGACGACGACCTGATTGGAGGCGTGCGATCGCTCTGCGAGACCGAGGGAATCCTCGCGGCCCCCGAAGGAGGTGCCTGCGTGGCGGCGCTCCGTCGCCTCGTCGAAACCGGCTGGGTCGGTCGCGACGAGCGAGTGGTCATCTTCAACACCGGCACGGGCGTGAAGTACCTCGAAGCCCTCGGAGGCGCCTGATCAGTGACGGGGCGCCGCCGGCACTGGTATGGTGCCGGCATGCACCTCGGACGAGTCATCGGAAACGTCGTCTCGACCGCGAAACTCGAGCCGCTCAACGGTCACAAGCTGCTCGTGCTCCAGCCGATCGATGCGGCGGGTCGGTCCGATGGCCGGTCGGTCGTCGCCATCGACAGTGTTGGCGCGGGCGTCGGCGAGATCGTCATATGGTGCCGTGGCAAGGAGTCGTCGTTTCCGTTCCTTCCGCGGAACGTGCCATCGGATTGTTCGGTCGTCGGAATCGTCGACACGGTTTTCGTCGATGACCGTGCGAGGGAGGCGTCGTGATTCTCGGGCGCGTTGTCGGCAACGTTGTCGCCACGCTGAAGAACGACCGGTACGAAGGAGCGAGGGTCCTGCTCGTCGAGCCAATCGGCCTCGATCTCGCGCGAACGGGCGCCGAGTTCCTCGCTCTCGATTCGGTGGATGCCGGCGTCGGTGACGTAGTGCTCGTGGTGCGCGAGGGCTGGGCGGCGTCGACGGCGGCGACCGGACGCCCACAGGCGGCGATCGATACCGCGATAGTCGGCGTCGTCGATCGCATCGATCTCGAGTCGACCGGTCCCTCCACGACGCCGTAACGTCTTTGGCTCGAACCGTCTGCTGGTATACTGGCCGACGTATGCCGGAAATTTCGGATGAGCTCCTCCACGACGTGGCCTCCAACGTCGCGCGCCGAATCGCGTCCGGTTCCAGTGCGACGGCGCCGCGATCTGGACGGTCCGTGCTCCTTGCCCTCTCCGGCGACGGCGCGGCGCTGGACCGCGAGCTCGCCGATCTTGCGCAGACGGGCGAGTCGCTCGTTGCGGTCTCTGACGGAACGAACTCGGCGACGGCTCTCGCCGGCGCGCAGGCGAGACTCCCTCGGCTGGCGGTTGCGGCCGATCTCGATGACAGGGACCTCGAGGCGGCGCTATCGGCCGCTGAGCGTGTCGTGGCGCCCGCAATGAGCCTCGCCCTTGCGTCTCGGGTCGCCTCCCTCCAGACCGATACGCCGGCCTCCCGCGTCATCCTTCGAGCGGCCTTGCGTGGCATTCCGGTTTCCGCGTCGCTCAACGAACAGGACTTTGCGATTTCCGACCTCGCGCCGGCCGGGATGCATCGCGCCCTGGACGGCGTCCTGGAGCGATTGCGGGATCTAGGCGTCCGCGTCGAAGGCCATCGACCGCCCACGGCCGCGAGATCGGTCGCGACCGCTTCATCCGTCGGTCCGCACCCGAGCGCCGACCGGTTCGCCGCCCGCGAACCTCTCCGTGATTTTGTCGATTCGCTTGCCAGTCAGCCGTGTTCGATGGAACCTGGACAGCCTTGCGTCGAGTGCGGCGTCTGCGAAATGCGCGGCTTCTGAGCTTCTGATCCCGAGACCGGGAGGTTACAGCATGAGCGTCGAGCGCCAGCAACCAATTGCGACCCTCGATATCTTCGATCCGGATGTCGGAATGCGGAGCGTTTCGCTCAAGGGATCGTCCTTCCGTCTCGGCCGCCACCGCGATAACGACCTCAAGATTCCGGACAACTTCGTCTCGCGCCATCACGCCGAGATAACGTTCGACGGGTCGAATTTCGTCTTCAAGGATAACGGCAGCTCCTGCGGGAGCTTCGTAAATGGCAGGAAGACCGACGAAAAGTCCTTCGAGATGGCGACTCGATCCGCCTCGGTCGCAAGGACGCGCGCGAGCTGACCTTTCACTGTGCCTCTGTTCCCTCGGAGGAATCTGCCGTCGACGATCAGCAGCGGATCATGACGGTGATCGACGAGACTCAGACCCGGTTCCTCAACACGTCGCTGCTCAAGATGATCTCGACGGCGGAGCTCACGACGACGACCGGCACCGTCGATCGTCTGTCGGCGCTCTACGAAGCGACCTCCGTGATGCTCTCGCTCAAGGACCTGCAGGACGTCTCCGAGAAGCTCCTCAACCTGGTTTTCGAGAACCTGACATGCGAGCGCGGCGTGATCATGGTCTACGACCAGAAGCTCGCGTCGCTGCAGCCGCAGGTCATGCGCAGCACCGTGGATTCCGGTAACAGTTTTGCGCCGAGCCGTGCCATTACCGAGCGCGCCTACAACGAAAACGTGGCCGTGCTGAGCATGGACGCAAGTACCGATTCGCGATTCGCGTCGCGCGAGTCGATCATCCTTCAGGCTATCCGCTCGGTCATGTGCGCCCCGATTGCATCGTCGACCCGCGTGTGGGGCGTGCTTTACGTCGACATCGTCACGACGAAGAAGACGTTCGAACAGGAGGACCTCGAGTTTCTGCTCGCGATGGCCCGGCAGGCCGGCATTGCAATGGAGAACCTGAATCTCGTCACGGAACAGCAGAAGATGATCGAGAGCTTCATCCGCGCGCTTGCGGCATCGATCGACGCGCGCGACGACCTGACGGCAGGCCACTCGGCTCGCGTCGGGCGCTACTCGTCGGCGATCGCGAAGTACATGGGGTGGACCGCGGACGACCGAAAGCGCCTCTACTACGCCGGGCTCCTTCACGATTATGGGAAGATCGGCACGAGGGAAGCGATTCTCTGCAAGCCCGGCAAGCTGACACCCGAGGAGTACGAGCACATCAAGGAGCACCCCGGCCACACCATGCGGATCCTTTCGCAGATTCACTTTACCGAGGATCTGCAGGACCTTCCGCTCGTTGCGTCGAGCCATCACGAGAAGGTCGACGGGACGGGATATCCGTATGGCCTCGTGTCGGACCAGATTCCGCTTGGATCGAAGATCATCGCGGTCGCGGACTTCTTCGATGCGCTCACGCACAAGCGTCACTATCGCGAGCCGATGCCCATCGAGGAGGTCATCCAGCTCGTGAAGGAGCAGAACGGGACCTCCTTCGAGCCCAGCGTCGTCGATGCCTTCGAGCAGTTCGTGCGCAAGGAGTACATACCGAATCAGGAGAAGCGCGCCGCCCGGGAGGCGAGCCGTCGGACGAGCGTGACGACCGGCGACGTCGCGAGCGTGGCAGGAGAAATGCCGGCGCCGTCGGTCTGATGGGGTATCAGTACCGGGCGCGGTAGCGCTCGGGTCAGCGTCTCCGTCAGCCCGCGCCTGGTGGCGTCACACGCGCTCGGGATCGACCCGAGCGCTCTCACGCCCGGTACGGATGCTTGAGGCGTGCGATGCAAGCGTCTTTATCAATCATGTGACACGTCCGTGAACGGCTAGGTCGCCTCGCTTGCCGCGTCGCGAACCGTTCAACTATGATCCGCCGCCTATGAGGAACAAGTACGGCGTGGTCATTGGTCTGGAAGTCCACGCTCAGCTCAAGACGGACTCGAAGATCTTCTGCGGGTGTTCGACGCGGTTTGGCGACGAACCCAACTCGAATACGTGTCCCGTGTGCCTCGGACTGCCCGGCGCGCTTCCGGTGCTCAACGAGAAGGTCGTGGAGTACGCGACGCGGACGGCGCTCGCGCTCAACCTGCACGTCAACGAGGAATCGGTCTTCTCGCGGAAGAACTACTTCTATCCCGACCTTCCGAAGGGTTATCAGATTTCGCAGTACAAGGAGCCGTTCTCCGAGCACGGGTGGGTCGAGATCATGACCGGCGAACGTGACGAAACAGGTCACCCGCGAGACATTCAGCTCAAGCGCTTCGGGATCACCCGAATGCACCTCGAGGAGGACGCCGGAAAGTCCCTGCACGATGGAATGCCGGATTCGGACACGAGAACATACGTCGACTTGAACCGGTCGGGGACCCCACTCGCCGAGATCGTGTCGGAACCGGACTTCCGCTCCAGCTGGGAAGCCTACGACTACGTGCAATACCTTCGTCGCGTCCTTCAATACGTCGAAACGTGCGACACGAACATGGAGGAGGGAAGCCTGCGTTGCGACGCGAACGTTTCCGTCCGGCCGGTAGGACGAGAGGAATTTGGCACGAAGGTAGAGCTCAAGAACCTCAACTCGGTGCGGTTTCTCCAGCGCGCGCTCGAGTACGAGATCGACCGGCAGATCGGTGTAATCGAGTCGGGAGGTGAAGTTGTCCAGGAAACGCGGCTCTGGAACGAGCGCGAGAACCGGACCTACACGATGCGCACTAAGGAAGATGCGCATGACTACCGGTACTTTCCCGAGCCCGACCTCCCGCCGCTTCGCGTCGAGCCGGCGATGATCGAACGAATCCGCGCAGGGCTGCCGGAGCTGCCTGAGGCGCTTCGACGTCGATTTGCCGAGCAGTACGCACTCAGCCACGAGGACGCCGTCGTGTTGACGGGTTCGCGCTCGCTTGCAGGATTCTTCGAGGCGACGGCCAGGGCATCCGGCAACGCCCGCTCGAGCGCGAACTGGATCAAGAACGAGCTGCTGCGCGAGCTAGATTCGCGAAAGATCGAAATCGACGCGTCGCCCGTTTCGCCGGAAAGGCTTGCCGAGCTGATCGCCGAGCTTGATGCCGGACGAATTTCGGGAGCGCAGGCCAAGGATCTTCTACCGAAAATGCTCAGAGCGATGCGTTGCTTGCGTCGTTAATCGACGAGCTTGGTGGCGGCCAGATCAATGACGTCGAGACGTTGCGTGAGATCGTCGCCGGCATCATCACGGCAAACCCGAAGCAGGTCGAGCAGTACCGTTCGGGCAAGGAAGCGCTCTTCGGCTTCTTCGTCGGCCAGGTAATGAAGACGACGGGCAAGAAGGCCAACGCGCAGGTATCCAACGATCTCCTCAAGGAGATGCTGGCAGGCGGTTCCTAGCGGACCGGTTTTCGCGACACGTGGCTCGCCACGATCTCAATCCGTGACAGGAGTATCCACTTGATTCTTCGTGCTTGTGTTCTTGCGCTCTCGCTTGCCGTTTTCGGTGGTGGTCTTACGGCCTGCAGCGGGGGCAGCGATCAGGTTGCCGTCTTCGAGACAAAATATGGCCGGATCGTCGTCGAGTTTCTCCCCGAGTACGCGCCGATGCACGTCGAGGCGTTTCAGGGGATGATCTCGAGCGGCTCGATGGACGGGACTCGCTTTCACCGGATCATCCCGGGAAAGATCATCCAGGGAGGCGATCCGAACTCGAAGGACGACGACCCGTCCGACGATGGTCTGGGACAGCCGGGGCAGCCGACGATTCCCGCTGAGTTCACGACTGCCATCAAACACACGCGCGGCATCGTCTCGGCTGCCCGGAAGGGCGACAACAAGGACAGCGCCACGAGCCAGTTCTTCGTCTGCCTGGGCGACGAACCTGCATACGATGGCCAGTACACCATCTTCGGGAGGGTTGTGGACGGGATGAACGTCGTCGGCCTCATTGCGAACGCACCGACGCGTCGCGACGATCCGAAGCTTCGAGAGCGGCCGGCCGAGCCGGTGGCGATCGACCGTGCTTACCTCACGACCCGAGCGGCCCTCGGACTCCCGGCGAAGACCGACGAAGGAATGGCCACGAACGCAGCGCCCTCGAACCGGAAGTAGCTCGGGCGGATTTCGCTGCAAGCCGCGAGTGCGCGAGAATCCCGGACCATGGTAGTTACGCCGGGAACGCTTCGAGGTCGGTGGCGCCGGATGGCCGAGCACTTCGGCTTTGTTCCGGTGTTTCGGAAATCGATCCTGGGACCGCGTCTTCGGGCGCTTGTCGGAGACCGGGCCGGCTATCTCGTAGCGATCGGATCGACGTGGACGCTGAATCGGAGCAGCGTGGATCTGCTCGTGCGCTTTCCGCAACGCCATACGGTCCTCGGATTCCGTGAGGACCTTCTTCGGAATCCGGCACTCGTCGCAGGGTTCGGCCGCCGCCGCCGATTGCCGCGTCGCGTGCGGCGCAACATATTTCTGGCAGACGGTTCCGTACTCGTCCGGTTGCCGTACGACGCTTTTCCTCCATCCATCCGGCGGATCGAGCGCGTGCTCGACGGCCTCATCGCGGCGATGCACGATCACGTTCGCACGCTCGAGAGGCTGTGCGAATCGTGTGGAGGGCCCAGCGACCTCGGAATCTATCTGGCTGACGGCATTCCGGCGCTCATCTGTGAGCCTTGCGTCAGCACGTATCGGGATCGCGAGCAGGAGATCGTCCGCCAGGTTCGCGAACTCGAGCCGGACATCGGTGAGGGCGCCCTGGTCGGCACCGCTGCGGCGATTGCCTTCGGAATTGCAGTCGGCGCGCTGTCGTCCATCGGCACGAGCCTTGTTGTCCAGATCGGCGCTCTTATTGCGGCGCCGGCGTTCTTCGCGATCGGTTACCTGGCGGCGGCGTTCGCCAGCCGCGGATTCGTCGGCTCGAACTTCGTTAGCACCGTGCTCAAGCTGCCGTTCGCAGCGCTTGGGGCGCTCATTGGCTGGATCGTGATGAACGCAGTTACGAGGCAGGTGCTCCATCCGGCCATCTGGAACCTTACTCTGCTGATCAACTCGGTCTGGCGGCCAGGAGAGTCATCCCCACGGGTCGCCGCGATGCTCGGAGGGGCCAGTCTCGTCGGCGCAGTCATCGAGATCATCGTGTTCTCGTTGACGCGGCGGCGTGGCGTCCGTTTCACGACGATCGACAAGGTCGGCGGTCGCGACACTACGGCAGTAGTCGAATCATCATCACCACCAGGGCCGTGATTCCGGCGACGAAGGCGAGCGCGAGATAGACCATCACGATTCGCGGATCCCGCAAAAGGCACTTGCTCTCGCGCAGTCCCTTTCGGTATGCGTCCACGTAGGCCCACAGCCCCATCCCGCTCATCAGGACCACGGCGACGGGAGGGCTGAACACCCACGCGATGATCGCGACGGTGGTGAAGACGCAGTAGCGGATCGGATCGAAGACCGGCGGCTGCCAATCGGAGTTCGACATCGGCGCGGGTTCCTTCACGGCACCACCGACGCTTCGGCCGTGGCGGTGCGTTCGGCGAGAACGGTGCGACGCAGCTGTGGCCACGCCTGAACGGCGCAGAAAGGTGCGCACTGGTCGCCGCGGTCACCTTCCGTGCCGACGTGAACACAGCACTGTAGCAAACGCTCTTCGAGCATCGTGTGCATGTCCATGAACGGTTTCACCGTGATGCGTTTGATGCGCCGCGCAAGCATCTCTCGCAGGCGATCGTTGCGGCCCGTGACCGCGTTGCCGGCCACGCGCAGGATCGTGCTGAGGCCGAGGTCGCAGTTCTCGCAGATGTTCCGAAACATCTCGGTGATCGTCGGGTGGGTGAGCGACGACTGTTCGCTCAGCAATCCAAGAAAGGACTGCTTTACGAGGTCGCGTAGCTGGGCCGGGATTTCACGATCGGCGATCCGGTTGCTCACGAGCCCGAGGTTCTCCAATAGTCGATCGTGGCCGACGATTCCAGCAAGCGAACGCCACTCGCCGCCATCTGTATGGAGCATGTATCCGACGCTGCAGCAATGCGGGTGCGAGCAGGGAAGCGCCGTCAGGTCGCGCCAGGTGACGACGCCGCCGGTCTGCGGGCCTAGGCGCGCAAGGACGCCGGTGTGGGTCAATCGTTCATTCGGGTCGATGGCCGTCGCGCGTCCTGATCCAAACTGCGGCTGGATAGAGATTCCTCCGACGAACGGCGTCTCCATACCGAGGCGGACGACGTCGCCGATCTCGTCGTCGTTCACTCCCAGGGTTGCCGTCATCGTCAGTGTCGTGAAGATGCCGGCGTCGCAGAGGCGTTCGAGCGCCCGCTGCTTCACCGATCGCAGGTCCGAATTACGATGGAAGCGGTGCGTTTCTCGACGCAGCCCGTCGAATTGAAGATAAACCTCGACGCGCGTGTTGTAGTGGGCGAGTTGCCGGAGGAGTCCATCGTTCTGGGCAATCTCGATGCCGTTCGAGTTCACGAGGACCCGCACGATGTTTCGTTCAAGGACTCGGTCCAGCAATTCGGCGAACTGCGGATGAACCGTGGGCTCGCCGCCGCTCAGCATGAGGACGTCGAGCTGGCCGCCTTCCCGTTCAAGTCGTCGGTCGATGTTCTCGAGTATGCGACCGACCGGAACGACACCGCCGAGCGCGGGCGAGGACGACGTGAAGCAGTTCGGGCAGCAGAGATTGCACGATTGCGTGACGTCTTCTAGCAGGATGCAAGTGTGCTGGGTCTGCATCTCACCAAGGCCGAGCAGATAGGCCGACGGGACGGGATCGAAGTTACCGGCCGAGTCCGGCACGTGCTGCTTCGTCGGTGCCGTCCAGCGTTCAAGGTAGGCAAGGATCTCCGCCGACTCGTCGTACATCGATCGCACGCGTCCGTGTCGAGGACAGCCTCGGACGAGCCACACCCGACCCTCCTCCTCCGACAGGTATCCGGCGAGCCGCGCGACACGGTCGAGGGGGACGTCCGGATCGTCGTCGTGACAATACGGACAGAACGCGGTCACGTAGCGAATCACGCGGTCGGACCGAAGCGGCATTCCAGGCACGTGCGCCTCCTCGACCTCGGTTACTGGTAGGCCAGAATCTGACCAAAACAGACGCCAGCAAGGATCAGCATCACCAGCGGCGGCGTCGCGACTATCCCGAGGATGAGACCGAGGGTCACCGACGAGTTGCGGCGTGACACCACGACGGCGCCGACAATCTCGCCAACAAGCACCAGTCCTCCGCCAAGCAGCACGGGAATCGTCCAGAGATCGTTGGTGATCATCAGGGCACCGCCGCCAAAGATGAGTGCCGCATTGAAGATGGCCGAGCCTCCGATGAGGAGGAGGATCGTCATGACGCTCCATCCTCGCGCCGGTGTTGATGGCGGAGCAGTTCCCGGCAGGGAATACGCGTTCGGAAAGGCCTGCGAGATCGCGAGGTCGACGGCATCGGCCGGCACGCCTTCCGCAATGAGTTTCTTGCGCAGCGCCTCGATGGTGTGTAGGTCGACCGATGCTGCTCGAGGTACTGCCGCAGCCGTTCCATGAGTTGCTCGTCGTGCATGAATGCTCCGCCTAGACCGCGCTCTCGAACGAAGGCACGGCGTACGCACGGGTGAATACCTGTCGCCCGAAATAGACGACGAGGAGAAGGGTCGCCGGAATGAGAAATAGCTGCGAGTACGAGAGCCCGAAGGCCACGGTTGGGTTTCCGCGCACGAACTCGACCGCAAATCGGAAGACGCCGTATGACAGCAGATACATCTTGAAGACGTCTCCTCGAACCGGAACGACAGCCGCGAGGCGCCGCAGCACGGGAAACATTAAGGCGTGGAAGATGATCTCGTAGAGGAAGGACGGGTGCATCGGGATCCCCGGGCCGCAAGAGCCGCACATCGGCATTCGAGCGGCCGTTGCGGCATCGACCGCGATGCCCCAGGGAAGGGACGTCGGGGTTCCGAGCTGTTCGCTGAGAAGGCAGCCGATCCGTCCGACAGCCAGACCAAGTGCAACGGCAGGAGCGAAGAGATCGCCCGTCGAATCGCGATAACCGACGAGTCGCTTCGTGACGATGGCGCCCACGTAGGCGCCAGCCAGGCCTCCTAAAATGCTCTTCCCGCTCAGAATGAGCGCCGAGAGCAATGTCGATTCGGGCGCCGCGTCGAGGTAGGCCCAAAGCGTACTGAGCTTTGCCGCGACCGCGCCGGTGAGGATCGATCCGATGGCGATCCAGCCGAGGCGCTCATCGAGCACGCCACGTCGCCTGGCCTCGACGAGGAACGACGACAGCGCGACCATGACTCCGAGGAGCACGAAAAAGTCGTGCGAAGCGATCGAAAGAGGGCCGATTCGAAGGAGGTTGGGCAGCATCGGAGTACCGAGCGACGCGCAGAGGATAGCACAGCGACACGAGCGTCCCGATCGGGTCAGGGCCGGTGAAACACGGCCGGGCATTGGACGTATGCTCTGGCATCCGGAACGATTTTTTGCACCCCTCTTTCAGGGCGCGGTACACTTTCGAGGCGTATTCTCGGGCGAAGGAGTTCCTTCTTACTTATGTCGGCAAAGATACGAATCGCTATCGTCATGCTCTCCGCGGGCGTCGCCTTCTATGCGATCGCAGGCGGATTCCCGTGGGATCGTGGCGCGACCGCCAAGGGTAACCAGTGGGCACAGCTTCGTATTTTTGACGAAGTCCTCTACCGAATCTCGAAAGACTACGTCGATGAGCCCGACATGGAACGGGTACGAACCGGGGCGCTGCGCGGGCTTGCCGATGGGCTGGATGCATACAGCGCCTACCTGACGCCAGCACAGGTCGCCGGTTATGTGCCGGTCGAGCACGGTGTGCACGCGGTTGGCGGAATGGCTCTTTCGAGGTATGGCGGCTACGTTTATGTGGTGTCGTGCTGGAAGGGATCGCCCGCGGATCGCTCAGGAATCGCCACCGGCGACATCATTGAATACATCGGAAAGGCCCCCACGCGTGACATGAGTCTCTACGACGCCGAGATGTTGCTGACAGACGTCTCGAATGGCCCGCACGATGTGAAGCTCTTTCGTGCCGGACAGTCGTTCACGGTGACGTTCACGAACGGGCCGGTCGTCGCGCCTCCCGTCGAGTCGAAAATGCTCGAGCCCGGCGTCGGCTACTTGAATGTGCTCGCCCTCACGTCCGGAAGGGCCGTCGAGGTGCGCGGAGCGATCGATCAATTGACGGCCAAGGGCATGAAGCGGTTGGTCCTCGATCTGCGAGGTTGCGCCACTGGCACGATGGAGGAAGGCGCATCGGTCGCGAACATTTTCGTCGAGTCCGGAGTTCTCGGACGGAAGATCGGTCGAGGCGGAGCCGAAGGCGCGGCCATCGAGGCCCAGGCCTCTCTCGTGGCGTTCCGCGGGCCGCTCACTGTCCTCGTTGATCCAAGCTCGGCTGGAGCGGCTGAAGTCATTGCATCGGCCGTCGCCACCTCGAAGCGTGGCGATGTCGTCGGCGAGCGCACCTTTGGCGCTGGAGTCGAGCTCGAGCTCTTCAAGCTCCGCGATGGCGGGGCGATGCTCATCACGGTGGCAAAGTACGCGCCGGCATCCGGCAAGCCGTTCATCGACGAAGGCGTGATGCCGACGGTCGAGGTCAAGCGCGCGGTGCCCGAGATCGTCGTTCCGGAAGACCAGGACGAGGATGAGCCCGCGACGCCGGAGGACAAGCCAGTCGTGAAGCCGGCGCCGAAACCGGCTGCGACCGAGGACGTTCAGCTGAAGAAGGCTCTCGAGATCCTCAAGGGCGTCGATGCGGCCGCGGCACGGGCGGCCTGAAATAACGTTGCTCGTGAAGAACGAAGCCCCGCAGGGTCCGCCGACCCGCGGGGCTTTACATTTGCGGCATCGGGCACCAACCTGAGAAGCCGTCCCCGGCATCCCAGGGTCCCGATGCGATCGTGGCCTTGACCCGAACATGACTCCGAGCGACCGACCCATCTGGTTCAGCTTTCGCCTGCGACTTGTCGTCGTGATGACGACGCTGTTGCTCGCGACACTCGCTCTCGTTCTCTACCTGAACCAGCGCGCGCAGGTCGCCGTGCAGGACGCGCTCAGCCGGCAGAAGGTCACGGTGAACGAGACCTTCTCGTCACATCTGACCGACGTGACACAGGCGACGAACTTCGCGCTCATGAGTCTGAACCAGAGCGCGTACATCGACGAGATTCTCGACAAGCCCGAGTACGCGAACGCCATCAATCGTGAGCGGATCCGCCGGATTCTCATCGTCCTCGACGACGGCGTGATCTATGACAGCACCGAGAAAGAGCTCCGCGACAAGAAGATCGAGCTGCCGGTCGTTTCGGGCGATCTTCCACTTGGGCTCGTCAAGCCGGGCGATCCCGCAGTCGGATTGCTCGGGAGCCCGTCTCCGCCCGACGACGCGCTCGAGACGTATTGGGTGCGCGTTCGGACTCGGGACACGGTCGGTGGCGAGCAGCAGTCGCAGTGGATAGCGATCGTGGTCTCGAACCGCCAGGTTCTGGCCACGATTGACCAGTCGCAGCGCGAGGTTGCAGATGTCGTCGAGAGCGTGGCGGGCGTACGCTGGAAGCTGACGCTCGGCGTGTTTGCGCTCGCCGTTGCGCTCACGGTTCTGCTCGTATGGCGTTTCTCGTGGCCGATTCGTCAACTCGCCGAGGCAGCGGAACGCGTAGCCCGTGGCGACCTCGATTTCGCCGTTCACGTCACGAGGCGCGACGAGGTCGGGCAGCTGGGCCGGACATTCAACACGATGCTCGACGGCCTGCGTGCGAAGGCCGAGCTCGAGGACCGTCTCAACAACGCGGAGCGAGCGGCCGTCATCGGCCGATTGACCTCAGCCATCGCGCACGAAGTCAGGAACCCCCTCAACTTCATCAATCTGTCGATCGATCGCGTGCGGTCCAAATATCCGCCGTTGGATGCATCGGATCGGCAGGCCTTCGATAAGCTCCTGGGAACCATAAAGGAGGAAACCGGACGATTGAATCGACTGGTGACCGACGTGTTGAACTTCGGTCGGCCCGCCAACCTCAACAAGCGGACCTTTGACCTCGGCGCAGGCATCGAGGGAGTTCTCGAGATCGTCCGCGCTCAGGCGGACGCACAAGGGGTCCGCATCGACGCGAGAATCCCCGAAACACCGGTCGAGATCCTTGCTGACGCGCAGAAGATGACTTCGTGTTTCTCGAATATCGTCATCAACGCTGTCCAGGCAATGCCAGACGGAGGCATCCTCACCGTGACCGTCGAGAACAATGGAGACCATGTCGTGGTTTGCGTCGGTGACACCGGCCACGGGGTCCCCCTGGACGCGCTTGACCGGGTTTTTGAGCCCTACTACTCTACGAAGGATACGGGCACCGGCCTCGGTCTCGCCGTGACGAAGAAGATCGTCGAGGAGCACGGCGGTCGAATCAGCGCTTCGAGCGCACCCGGATCCGGCACGACCTTCGAGGTAGAACTCCCGAGCGCGGAAGCGCAGATTCCCGGTCTCGATGGACCGGCGGCCGCGAGCACACGACCGTGACAGACACTACAAGACGCAATCGCATCCTCGTCGTTGATGACGAGAAGAACCAACGTGAGCTCTACCAGCTCATTCTCGAGGACGCGGGCTACGAGGTGATCTCTGCGGCAAGTGCGCAGGCGGCACTCAGGCTCTATGAAGAGGCCGAGGTCGATCTCGTACTGACCGATTTCAACATGACCGGAATGGACGGCCTCGCGCTGCTCAAGGAGCTCGTCGCGAGAGAACCGTCGGTCATCGTCGTAATGATCACGGCTTTTGGCTCGGTGGACTCGGTGAAGGACGCCCTCCGATCAGGCGCCTACGACTATCTCGAAAAGCCCGTCGACCAGGAGACGCTTCTGCGAACCGTGAGCGAGGCACTTGCGGGTCTGCGCCAGCTCGACGGCGACATCATTGGCGCGAGCGATGCGATCGAACGCGTGAAGCGGATGATCCTGAAAGTCGCTGGTTCGTCCTCCACGGTTCTCGTTCGCGGCGAGTCGGGAACCGGCAAGGAAAAGGTCGCGCGCTCGGTTCACCGGGCGAGCCAGAGGTCGTCGAACGTCTTCCAGGCCGTGAACTGCGCCGCGCTCAACGAGAACCTCCTCGAGAGTGAGCTCTTTGGCCACGAGAAGGGCTCGTTTACGGGCGCCAACGCGCAGAAGAAGGGACTTTTCGAAACGGCTTCGGGTGGGACGCTTTTTCTCGACGAGATTGGCGACGTGAGCCCCGCTATGCAGGTCAAGCTCCTTCGAGCCTTGCAGGAGCGCGAGGTCACGCGGGTCGGGGGCACGAAGCCCGTCCAGGTCGACGTCAGGTTGATCGCCGCCACGAATCGGGATCTCGAAGTGATGGTGAAGGACGGCCGATTCCGTGAGGATCTCTACTATCGGCTCAACGTGATTCCGATCGTCATTCCGCCGCTGCGCGAGCGACGTGACGACATCCTCGCCCTGACGGACTTCTTTGTTGCCAAACACTCCGCGGCGGAGGGGCGTCGATTCCGTGGCATCTCCGCGGACGCGCGGAAGCTCCTTCTGGAATACGGCTGGCCCGGCAACGTCCGGCAGCTCGAATCGGCGGTCGAGCGGGCGATCCTGCTTGCCGAGACGGATCGAATCGAGGTGGAGGATCTTCCAGTCGAAATCCGCCAGGCGAACGAGCCGTCGACGAATTTCGCGTTCAAGCTTCCGCCGGAAGGCATCAGTTTCGAGGATCTCGAACGGTCGTTGATCATTCAGGCCATGGAACAGTCCGGCTGGAACATCACACGTGCCGCGAAGCTGCTCGGGTTGTCGTTCAGGACCCTCCAGTACCGCCTCGAGAAGTTCGGCATAAAGAAACGCGGCGACGAGTAGCCATTACCGACCCGTCCTTTGGTTCGTCACGGAAGGCGGCAACTTCGCTTGTGGCGGATCGATCGCAATTACAGAACCGCGAGCGGTAGCGAGCGTCCCACGGACGGTCGAACGGTTCCGATCACTTCCGTCCTTCCGCAATGACGAGTCAGCGATGTCAGGCACCGTCCGCAGGCCGCTCGCTACCGCTCGCGGTTCTGTAACTCGAGGCCGCCGATACTGCATTGCCGGGCGCACGCGACTCGCGGAAGGGAATGTGACGAACTCATGATCGTCCCAGTCAGACGCGAATCGCGCAGCTCGTCGTCGCTCCGGATAGCAAGGCTCGCCAACGGAGGCAAGGGCTTTGGAAAGAGTTCTTGCGCGTAGTCACCTTGGTGGCTATACTCCCGGGTTCATCTTAGAGTATCGAGCGTTTCCGACGCTTGGTGATTTCGAAGGTGGGCTCGGGCCCACCTTTTTTCTAGGGCGGAAGTCGAAGGTTTATGACCGGAATCGACGAGAAGAAGATCGCTGACGTGATCGAAAGAGTAGTGCAATCAGAGGGCCTCGAGCTCGTTGCCTGGGAGTTGAAGGGCGATGGGTCTCGTGCGTCGATGCTGCGCATCACGCTTGATTGCGACCAGGGGCTCACGCACGAGCACTGCGTAGCCGTCAATCGCGAGGTTGGCACGATTCTCGACGTCGAAGATCTCATTCCATTCCACTACACGCTCGAAATCACGTCGCCGGGACTTGGCAAGTCGCTGACTGGACAGCCTGCGTTCGATCGACACCGCGGCGAGATGGTTCGGCTTCGCGTGTCGGAGCCTACCGAACACGGTCCGAGCATCAAGGGACGCGTCGAGCGCGTCACACCGACCCAGGTCATCGTCGTGGATCGCCACGGCGCCGAGCACACCATCCCCTACACCCAGATTCTCGCGGCCAATACGGTCCACGCCCCGGGGCGCGGATCTCGGCGGTCCGAGGCCGGAGGTACCGAGTGAATCCGAACACGCCGATCGCGCAGAACATCGAGACGCTTGCGCGAGAGAAAAACATCGACCCGACGATCATCATCAGCGCCATCGAGGACGCGGTGGTGACAGCGTCGCGCAAGCAGTTCAAGACAGGCGAGGATCTGCAGGCCCGCTACAACATGGATACGGGCTCGGTCGATCTGTTCGCCGTCAAGCGCGTGGTCGAGGAGGTTGAGAACGACGCCATCGAGATTTCGCTCGCCGAAGTCGAGGGCATGGGCATCGAGGGGGCGGAGAGCGGCGACATTCTCGAATTCCCGCGATCCACTGAGGATCTTGGCCGCATTGCAGCACAGACGGCTAAGCAGATCATCTTCCAGAAGGTGCGCGAGGCTGAGCGCAACAACATTTACGACGAGTACATCCAGCGTGTCGGCGACATCGTTCACGGTTACGTGAAGCGGTTCGAAGGCGGCCGGATCATCGTGGATCTCGGCAAGGTCGAGGCGGTCCTCCCGCGAAGCCAGCAGTCCCGGGTCGAGAGCTTCACGCAGGGTGAGCGTATTCGCGTTGTCATCCACGACGTGCATCGGGACACGAAGGGTCCGCAGGTAGAGGTCTCGAGAACAAGCCCTGAACTGCTGAAACGACTCTTCGAGATGGAAGTCCCCGAGATCTACGACGGCACCGTGATCATCAAAGCCGCGGTTCGTGAGCCTGGTGACCGCGCGAAGATTGCGGTCGTGAGTCGGGAGCGGGACGTTGACCCAGTCGGCGCCTGCGTCGGCATGAAGGGTTCGCGCGTCCAGGCGATCATCCGCGAGCTGCGGGGAGAGCGCATCGACATTATCGAATGGAACGAGGATCCGGCGATCTTCGCTGCAAACTCGCTTTCGCCGGCCAAGGTTTCGAAGGTTCAGATTCTCGACTTCACGAACAAGGAGCTCGAGGTCATCGTTCCCGAGGAGCAACTCTCGCTCGCGATCGGCCGCAAGGGACAGAACGTTCGTCTCGCGGCAAAGTTGATCGGCTGGCACGTCGACATCAGGAGCGAGGAAGAGATGAAGCGCGAGGTCGAGAGCCAGATGGAAGCGCTTCTGTCCGGTGCAAATGTGCCGCTTACCGTTGTCGATTCGATCGACCAGGTCATGTCGGACACGCTGCAGCGCGGCGGAATCCTGACCGTCGAGCAACTTGCGGAATCGACCGTGGACGATGTCACGCAGATCATCGACATGAGTTTTGACGACGCCGAGCGGCTGATCGCCTCGGCCCGAAGAATCATGGAAGTGAAGCGACTTCGCGGAATGCAGGCTGCGGCGCACGCCGAGCACGAGGCCGCCGACGCCGCTGAAAGCGCGCTGGCGCTCGCGGCCGCCGAGGGCGCAGGTGAGGCGGCGGATGCGCCGGAGTCCGGAGATGAGCTTGCGGCCGAACCTGCCGCAGAAGTCGCGCCGGAGTCGACGGACGATGTGGAGCTCTCGGTCACCGCGGCGGAACCAGACGAGGTCGTCGAAGAGACAGTCGTCGAAGAAACAGTCGTCGACGAGGCAGTCGTCGAAGAGGCAATTGTCGAGGAAGTCGAAGCGGCTCCGGCCGTGGAACAGGCTGAAGAAGCGACTGGATCCGATGAAGCGGCCGAGCCGACGGCGGACGGCGAGGCATCGGTTGCGGACGCAGACGGGACGTCGGAGACAGAGGAAGCGTAATTAGATCCCCGCATCGGGGCTGAGGAAGACGAACACACGTATGGGCTCAAAGAAAGTTCGAGTCTACGATCTGGCCAAAGAGCTCAAGATCGACAATAAGAAGGCCATCGAGGAGTGTCGCCGCGAAGGGCTGGACGTCAGCGTGCCCTCGAACAGCGTCCCCGACGATGTCGCCGAGCGGATTCGGAACAAGTATTATCCGAAAAAGGCCGCGGCGCCTGCCGGACCGCGACTGGTCAAGACGGTTAAGGCGGCCGCTCACGTCGATGAAGGCGGGCACGAGGCCGAGGCATCGCACGACGCGGAGCCGCGCGCCGAGGCCGAATCCTCCACCGGCACGGCCGTCGCTCCAGCTCCGGAACAGAAGCCGGCGCAACCGCGCGTGCGCGTGCTGAAGGCGTCGCCAGCGCGAGCCCAGGTGATCGACGAGGAAGCCGCCGAGGTCGAGGTCGAAGAGCCTGTTGTCGACGAGGAGCTCGTTGCGGCGTTCACGCCTGACGAGGCCGACGAGGCGGAACAGCACGCCGGCCCAGAGGTCGATGCGGATGCGACGCCGTCAGTCCGCGTTCGTCGTATCGTACCGTCTACTCGTGTTGCTAAAGGGGAGGTCGCGGCTACTTCGCAGCCTGCCCAGGCTGATGCGAAGCCCACGGGAACCACCGTTCGCGTTCTGACGCGGCGTCCCGGTGCCGAGGCAGTGCTCTCGCCGCCGACGCTACCGAAGCCGCTGCCGGTACCCGGGCGTCCGTCCGTCGAACCGGGCGCGACCGGCGAGACCGGTCCGGTCAAGCTGCCAGCTCACACGACGTATATCCCGCCGAGAGACAAGGCGAGGCCCGCGAGGCCGCGCCCACGGGGCGTGGCGGCAAGAAGGGATTCCGCGAGGCGCCTTCGCGAACGACGCCGGTAGACGGTCGTCAGCCGAGTATGGCGCGCACCGGGACCGCCGCAGCCGCCAAGCAGCGGCCGTCCTTCGACGAGCTCAAGCCGATCAAGCTCGTCGAGGGGACCACGCTGAAGGATTTCGCCGAGAAGCTCGACATCAAGCCGAAGGACGTCGTCACGACGCTGCTCGGTCGCGGCGTCATGGCGACAATCAATCAGACGCTTAATCAGGACGTTGCGAAGGAAGTGGCGATGGAGTTCGGCTTCGACGTAACGTTCGTTCCGTTCGAAGAGATGGTCGTCTCGAACCAGGACGACGCGTTCGACGCCGCGGAGACGGGCGGCACGCTCGAGACGCGTGCACCGGTCGTCACCGTGATGGGTCACGTCGATCACGGCAAGACGAGCCTCCTGACGCGATTCGTTCGGCGCGCGTTGCCGAGGGCGAGGCCGGCGGCATCACGCAGCACATCAGCGCATTCAAGGTCGATGTGCACGATCCCGACGATCGGTCGAAGATGCGGCGGATCGTGTTCATCGATACGCCCGGCCACGAGGCCTTCACGATGATGCGCGCACGGGGCGCCAAGGTTACCGACGTCGTGGTGCTTGTCGTTGCTGCCGACGACGGCGTCATGCCACAGACTGTCGAGGCCATCGACCACGCCAAGGCCGCAGAAGTGCCGATCATCGGCGATAAACAAGATCGACAAACCCGATGCGAATCCCGATCGAGTCAAGCAGGAGCTGACCGAGCACGGGCTGCTTTGGGACGGCTGGGGTGGCGAGACGGTCATGGTCGAAATCTCGGCGAAGCAGAACATCAACATCGAGAATCTTCTCGAAATGATCGTCCTGACCGCCGACCTTCGCGAGCTCAAGGCCGCCGGGGATCGACTCGGTTCGGGCGTCGTGCTCGACGCGTTCCTCGACCGCGGCCGCGGTGCAGTTGCAACGGTCCTCGTGCAGAACGGAACACTTAAGGTCGGTGATCCCTTCATCGTCGGATCGGTGTTCGGCAAGGTCCGGGCATCCCGATTGACCCGGGCTGATGCGGGGTGGATGCCGTTGACCTTCGACCCGGTTCAGGGTACGGATCGAGTACGGTGCCGCGCGCGGGCGATCTGTTCCAGGCGGTCGACGACATCGCCAAGGCGCAGCACATCAGCTCGTTCCGCACGACGCAGCAGCGTATCGAACGTATTGCGTCGGATTCGCGACGTGGTCTCGATTCGCTCTTCACCGACATGCAGCAGGGACAGGTCAAGGAACTGCAGGTCATCCTCAAGGCTGACGTGCAGGGCTCAGTCGAGGCGGTCAAGGACACGCTCAACAAGCTGTCGACGGAGAAGGTCAAGATTCGCGTCGTCCACATGGGTGTGGGCGCCATTACCGAGTCCGACGTCATGCTCGCTTCAGCGGCCAACAAGGACATGAACCGCGCGGCCGTCATCATTGGTTTCAACGTAAGACCCGAGACGCGCGCCGAGGACGTCGCGCGAAACGAGGGCGTCGACATTCGACTCCACACGATCATTTACAAGGTCCAGGAGGAGATTCACGACGCGATGCTCGGGATGCTCGACAAGGCGAAGCGCGAAGTGGCGCTCGGTCAGGCCGAGATCCGCACCATCATCAAGGTGCCGAAGGCCGGAAACATCGCCGGCTGTATGGTTCTCGACGGAGCGATCAAGCGGGGCGCCGAGGCCCGGCTCATCCGCGACAGCGTGGTGATCTACACGGGCAAGGTCGATTCGCTTCGCCGGTTGGCGAAGACGTCGGCGAGGCCGGGCGCAGGGTTTCGAATGCGGAATCCTTCTCGATCGCTATCAGGACATCAAGATCGGCGACGTAATCGAAGCCTATCGAACGGAAGAGGTCGCGCAGACGGAGCTGTAGGACGCCGATGCGGGGCGAACGTCACAGTGGAGGCCACGGCCATCGGAATGACCGACTCGCGGAGCAGATCCGCGAGGAGGTCAGTCAGATCGTGGGCTATGAGCTTCGCGACGAGCGCGTCGGATTCGCGACCGTGACCGATGTCCGACTGATGCCCGACCTTTCGTCGGTGCGGGTATTCGTGTCGATTCTCGGCGACAAGCCCGAACAGGTCGAAGGGCTGGCCGCGCTGAATCGCGCTGCAGGGTTCGTTCGAAAGATGCTTGCTCCGCGCATTCGAACGAAGCGAGTTCCGACCCTCATTTTTGAGCTCGACGATCTTCTCGAGCGGGGGAGTCGGATCGAAAACATTCTGAAGGAAGACGAGGACAAGCCGGCGGCACCGCCCGAAACTCCGGCTGAATAATATGCTCAGTCAAGTCGTCGAACTCATCGAGTCCAAGCACCGCTTCATGATCACCGCGCACGTCCGCCCGGACGGAGACAGCCTTGGCTCGTCGCTTGCGCTCTACTGGATCCTCGTGGCTCTCGGCAAGGATCCGGCTGTGATCATGCGCGACCGGGTGCCCCACGCGTATCGCTCGCTCCCGGGCGCCGCCAGCGTCCTCACCATGCCCGAGGTCTCGGAGATGTACGACGGCGCCTTCGTCATCGAGTGCAGCGACATCGACCGTCCCGGGCTCATCGGTCTCGAGCGTCAGTACGTCATCAACATCGATCATCATTCGACGACGGCGCTCTTCGGAAACGTGAACTGGATCGACGCGACGGCTTCGGCCGTCGGCGAAATGATCTACAACCTCTGCAAGGCACTGGGAGTCACGCCGACGAAGGAGATCGCTACGTGCACGTACACGGCGCTCCTGACCGATACCGGCTCGTTCCAGTTCTCGAACACGACGGAGCGAACGTTCAAGATTGCATCCGAGCTCGTGCGGCGCGGGGTCGAGCCGGCGACGGTGTCGCAGGCTCTGTACTACTCGTATCCCTACGGGAAGATCAAGCTGCTTGGTCTCGCGCTTTCGACGCTCGAGCACGACGAATCGGGACAAATCGCCTGGATCCGTGTCACTCGTGAAGCCATGGACCTCGCTGGAGCGGCTGAGGAAGACGCCGACGGCATCGTCAACTACGCTCTCTCGATCGGCGACGTTAAGGCCGTGGCCTTCTTCAAGGAAGTCGAGAACAACGGCTGGCGGATCAGTTTGCGTTCGAAGAACAAGATCAACGTTGCGAAGGTCGCGGAGCAGTTTGGGGGTGGCGGACACAAGAACGCTGCTGGCTGTTCGGCCGACGGGGACTACGGTGCGGTATGCAACCGGGTGATCTCGGCCTTCGCCCACAGAGGCACAGAGACACGGAGGCACAGAGTCAGCGCTCGGACTTGCCGGCGGGTCGCGGCGCAACGTAATGCTTCCAGGCCATCTTCGCGAGTTTCCAGGTCTTCGACCAGTTGATCGATCCTTCATCGCCCCTTAGCACACGCGAGAGTATCTTGCCGCCGATGTACCGGCCTTCCCGTCAGAAGATGACCTTTGGCAGATGCGGGCGAGCGACGAGGAAGAAGTTGAAGTCCGGATCAGCTTTCGAGCCGATGCCCTCGATGGTCGTCAACGCGCGGAGAATGAACGTGAAGTGCGGCGGGATCTGGAACGGGTAACGGTACAGGAGATCCGCGACTTCTTCGGACATGTCCTTGAAGGTCAGGTCGCCAATCCTGAGCCCGTCGTACTGCGCGATCAGTCGGGCGCCAATCTCGTCCAGGCCTTCCTGGTCCGCGGGATCGATGCGGAGGAATCCGAGCTCGGCCGCGGCGCCGAGCAGTCCGCGCCAGTCCTTCTCTACGATGTGGAAGAACGCATCGACGAGCTGCGACTGGAGCTCTATCGAGATTCGTCCGGCCATTCCGAAATCGAAGAACGCCAGCCGTCCATCCGGCATCACGCGAAGGTTGCCGGGGTGCGGGTCCGCGTGAAAGAAACCGTCCTCGAGCAACTGCTTGAGATACGCCTGAACAAGCCTTTCGGTGACATCCATTGGCGCGAGTCCCATCCGGCGCAGACCGGCGTGGTCGTCGACCTTCACACCGGGGATGTACTCCATCGTGATGACGCGACGCGAGCTCAGGTCGTGAAACACCTTCGGGACGTGAATATTGTTCCACTTCGAAAAGTTCGCCCGAAACGTCTCGGCGTTTTCGACTTCGCGCACGTAGTCGATTTCATCGGCGAGAACGGCAGCGAACTCGTCGATGATCCCGTTCCAGTCCGTCGCCTTGAGCACATCCGAGACCTGAAGTCTTGGCGCGAAATGTCGGAGAGTTGCCATGTCGAGGTCGATCCGCGACTCGAGATCGGGTCGCTGGACTTTGACGACGACCTCCTCTCCGGTACGCAAGCGGGCCCTGTAAACCTGCCCGAGCCTCGCCGCGGCAATCGGAGCCGAATCGATCGTGGCATAGAGATCGCGAACGGAGCGGCCAAGCTCGGATTCGACGATTCCAAAGGCGATCTCGGTGGGAAAAGGCGGTACGCGGTCGAGCAGTTCCTTCAACTCTTCGGTGTACTCGAAGGGAAGCAGATCGACACGCGTCGACAACATCTGACCGATCTTGATGAACGTGGGTCCCAGCGAGATGAGCTCCGAACGCAGCCGGGCTCCCTCCGCGCGACGGCGTGACTCGGGACTGTCGCCCGTCCAGCCGCGGGAGTTGAGCCACATCGCTGCGCGCAGCTTCGAGCGCCGCCCATCCGATCCGCGCGATTCGCGCGCGTCCACGCCAACCGTAAGGCGCCAGTGGTGAACGGACGGACGACGACGTGGTTGACGTCGGGTCAGGCAGGCTGATCATTTTCGGCTCGTTCGTCACGCCAGTGATCATAGCCTGCCGTACGCCGCGCCGCCGACAGTGGTTCCGCTCGGTGCCACCCGTCTGACCCGGAGCCCGAAGGGTGGAAGTCTCAGCCAGCTAGTCCTTGGGCGCCCAGTATCCCGGCCGCGTGACGACGACAGCCGAGCTGGCCTCCGGCACGTGGACGTCGAGTTTGCGCCACGATCCGTCGTGTCGGTTGTTCGTGGGGTAGTAGCCGATCGAATATCGCGTTCGAAGCTCAGACGCGATTGCCCGATAGGCAGCGCCAGCATCAGCGAGACTTGCAACCGGATAGAGTCGGCCACCGGTTTTCGCGGCGAGCAACGACGCCTGTTCGCGCGCCAGCGAATAGAGCGATCGATTGATCTCGAGCCTCTCGAGAACCGTGTATCCCGAAGGACTACGGCCGCGGTCTGGGCTGTCCGGTGCAAAAGTCTCGTAGAAGCGGGAAAGCTGGCTCTTCGAGAAGTTGATGCGGTCCTCGTCGCCGTCCGGCTGGGTCAACAGCCGCTCAGAGAAACTCTCGGTATCAAGCAGGACGACGTACACCGAGATACCCGAACGATCGGCGGCCTCGACGACTTTCTCGAACTCGAAGGAACTCGTCGAATCAACGCAGTCCGAGAAGACGATCACCGCGCGGCGGCGAGACGACGTGTCTATCGACATCGGACTGTCGGTGAGGGCGAGCAGGACGGCGTCATAGAAGGACGTGCCGGTGTTCGAGTCGAAGCGGCTTGCCCCCGAAGATCGCGCGCCTTCGTTGGACCGATATCGCCACGTGTTTCTCGAGCACCGAACGATTGCTCGTCAGCTCGTCGGGAAACTGTATGCCCCGGCTGAACGACCCGATGCCGAGCCGGTCCGTCTGGCCGAGATTGGCCACGAATTCGCCGGCGGACGAGCGCATCCGTCCGATGTCGTTGAGCGTGGAACCGCTCGTATCGAGAAGAAGCAGCAGCGAAAACGGGTCGCTGACGGGCTCGAAGAATTCGATTTTCTGCGGTACGCCGTCCTCGAGCACGCGGAAGGACTCGGGCCGGAGTCCCGTCACCGGCCGACCGGACGGGCTCGTCACCGAAACCGTCAGGGTGATGAGATCCGCCCGAAGTTGGAGGGGTCCATCCTGTCCGTCCGAACCGGGCGTGACGCGCCGAGGCCTGTCCACGCCATCCTGCGCGCGTACGGTCGCGGCAAAGCCGACGGCGAGGGCAAGCACGACGAGAAGGCACCTTCGTCTCATCCGATGGAATGGTACGCAGGCTGTCAACGAATCGCCAACAGATTGCGATGTTTCCTAAGGTCGCTGCGTGGCAAGTGTCTGCCCGAGATCGTCCCTGAAGAGGTACGAGGGGCCTCCTGGAGGATTGGAGCTCCGACGAGAAGTGCGCTAGGGTGCACAGCGCTCAGATCCAGGATGAACGCGCTTTGCGACCAGAATCGCGCCCTCGACTCGCACGAGCGGCGATGTACCATCTTACTTGTTCAGGGTGGCGAATGACGACCGGCGGTTTCGGTACCGAGGGCGTGCGGCGGCCTGGAGGAGAAGGTCCCGGAGCCGTTCCATCCGATCTGTGTCTGGTCACAACCTTCTTCAACCCGGCGCGATTCCGGAAAAAGCTGCAGCGTTACCTCGACTTCGCCAACCGGGCGGCTGCCAGTGGCCTTCGGCTGTTTACCGTGGAATGCGCCTGTCATGAAGGTGAGTTCGAGATCGAAGCCGTCCGCGACGTCATGCGAGTTCGCGCGGGAGACCCGATCTGGCAGAAGGAGCGGCTTCTGAACCTGGCCGTTCGGCGCCTCCCAAGACAATTCACCAAGATCGTTGCCATCGATTTCGACGTCGTCTTCGAGAATCCGGAGTGGGCGTTCGAGACGTCGCGATTGCTCGATGAAGTGCCGCTCGTTCAGCCGTTCGAGACCGCGATCTGGCTTCCGAGGGATGCGACGCGCGCCGACGGGACCGGGCTGGTTCCCGTCCTTTGCGTCTCGGCACGCTGCGGACGCGTCGTGCGTTGCCGCCGGCGACTTTGCGGCGCACGGAGTTCCCGGATACGCATGGGGCATTCGCCGGGATCTGCTCGAACGTCACGGACTCTACGATGCGTGCGTGATCGGGGGGGGCGATCATCTGATTGCTCACGCGGCGTGCGGCGACTGGACTTCTCCTTGCTTTGATTGGAGCGTCGGGATCGGGACGGTGCAGCACAGGCATTTCGTCCGATGGGCCGAGACGTTTCATTGCGATGTTCGTGGCAGGATGGCGTTCGTGCCCGGAAGACTTCTTCATCTCTGGCACGGACAGTGGAAGGATCGACGGTACACGTCGAGACACCTCCACCTTCGGGAGTTCGATTTCGATCCGGACCTCGACATTCGGGTCGGGTCCGATGGATGTTGGGAGTGGTCCGGCGAGAAGGCTGAACTACGCGATGCTGTAGCTGCGTATTTTGCGAATCGGCAGGAGGACGGTGCCGAAGACTGAACATCACGGGCTCAGCTGCGACTTGTCGAGGCGATCACGGGCTTCTCACGAACACCTCTCGAGGGCGAGTGCTCAACGCATCAGCACCGTGCGTGGTAGCGCACGGGTCCGACTTCACGGTAGCTGCTCGTGGTGCGGTCACCTGTGCTCGGGATCGACCCTTGCGCTACCGCGCACGTTACCGATGCATGATGCGTGCGATGTCATCATCAACTTTGTGACAGGCCCATGAACGTCTCGGTAAAACCAGACCTCGTTTGCCCATGTCGACCTTCGAATTGAATCGCAGCGCGTTCGCCGCGCTCCTGGCGGGCGACGAGGGCCGCGCGGCCGGAATTCTGCGGCGTGTCGATGCTACGTCACTGGTCCACCCGTCACGGCCAACAGCTCGAGTTTCACATCGCCACGCTCGATGCCGACTCGCCGGTGCGCGCCGTCATCGCGCCAGTACTCCCTTCGCACCATCGACGTCTACTGGCAGAGTCAGGCAGAGCGCCAGCAGTCCCTGCTCGACGAGCTCTGGAGACTGGCCGACGTCTTTGAAGCTGCCGGAATAGAGTTCGTTCTGCTGAAGGGGCTCTACTTTGCCGAGCGGTATTATGGCGGCATCGAGAATCGGTTCTCGTGGGACCTTGATGTGCTTGTGCGCTGCTCCGAGGCCGCGAGCGCCGATCGCGTGCTCCGGTCCAGCGGCTACTTTCGACGGTCCGCCGTCGTATTGAGCCGGTCGCTCACATCGAATTTCACGCACGCATTCGATTATGGTAACGAGCGACCCCGTTTCTCGGTCGACTTGCACTGGCTGCTCTCGAGGCACCCGTCGTTTCGAGTCGACGAGGATGCCATCTGGAAGCATCGTGAGGACACCTCGCTCTACGGACGCCGGTTCTCTGTTCTCTCTCCCGAATATGAAGTGGTGTCGAACGCACTCTCGACGTTCAGGGATATCCAGCGTGGGGCCATTCGACTGCGGGCCCTCGTCGATCTCTACAAGGTGCTCGAGCTCGAGGACGCACGCATCGACTGGAACGCCTTTTTCGACAAGCGACAGGAGGAACGGATTGCGGGTATTGCCGTGAACGTCCTGGCGCTGCTCTTCGAGCTGCTCGAATGCGAGAAGAGATTTCCGGGAGCGGCAGGCCTGCTCGACCGGTCTCGCGAACGTCTCGTATCACTTCCGGGAGGCGACGCCGAGACGCTGTTCGCGCCCGGCCGCGCCGCGTTGGCAAATCGGGCGTGGACGTCGAACATCTATGAGTGCTCACGCGCTCGCGTCGCGGTCTGGTGGCTCGTTTCGCTGCCGTTCCGAATGGCCGTCTACAAGTCAGGTCGAAGATACGCCAACCTCAAGCGTCGTGTGCATGTCCTCAAGCGACGGCTCCGCGGTGAGGAAAACTTGCCGGCCGCCGCCGGGCGGAGGCCGATGCCGTGACGAGCCGGGGGCAGTCCATCACCGTCGCTATCGAGGACCTCACGATCGCGGCCCACTCAAACGAACCGTCGCATTGCGACTGGTTGCGCGAGTTTCTCGAGCCTGATTTTAATGTGCGAAACGGGGAAGCGGCGGATTGTTCAGTCCACGTTGTCGAGGATGCTGGCCTGTTCGACGAAGCACTCGGACCAGGGCCGGTTGATGGTGCAACCCTACTCGACTGCTTCGCGCTCGACAGCAGTGTCGTCAGGCTGCCGATTCTGAAGCGACACGGTCGCACGACGATCGTGCACGATGAGCCATTCGAGGCTGTCTATGTAATCGACGCAGACGCCGGAAACGTGGCGATTCTCGCGCGTCCCGGATCGAAACGCGTCCGCGCCTCGCTGCTCCGTGTCGCGCGCGAGTTCGCCATGAATCACCTGCACCCGAGGGGGCTCTTCCTGCACGCTTCCGCGGTTGCAAGAGGAGACAGGGGGATAGCCGTTGCGGGACGCAAGGCCGCCGGGAAGACGACGGTTCTCACCTACCTGCTGTCGACAGGCTTTGGAGACTACCTCTCGAACGATCGCGTCTTTGTCGCGAACGAAGCCAGTCGACAAGTGATTCGGAACATACCGACCGTGATCTCGGTGCGACCTGGGACGCTCGACCTGTGCCCCGACTTCGGCAGCCGATTCCGGAGCTCCGGGTACTCGACGTACCTGCTCAGTCTCGCGGAGATCGCGAACCGTCCGAAGGAACCACCGCTGCTAAACCAGTTCGGCAATTACTTCCTCAGCCCGGCGCAATATCGCGGTCTTCTCGATGCACGACAGCGGCCTTCGGCCGTTGCGAATACCCTGGTTTTCCCGGTGGTTTGTGGTGAAGTGCGCGGCTTTCGAATCCGGGAGCTCTCGACATCGGAGGCCCTCGATCGCCTTCCGGACGCGCTCCTCGGGGCCGGTGGCTGGCGGAAGGGAACCGAAGCGTTCACGATGCCGGGTGTCTCGTCCGCACCTGACCGCACCGCGCTGGCTGAACGGTCCGAGCACTTCTGCTCCGCCGTTCGTTGCCTCGAGCTTCGACTCGGATCCGAAGCCTACGCCGACGGAATCCTCGCGGACGAGCTCGCGACCTTTGTGGACGCCGGCGCTGAGCCGGTGACCATCACGATCGACCCTCAGCCCGACGAGTAGGAATCGGCACTTGCAGGGACGATCATGGGCTTGTCACCAACGTGTCTCAAGGACGTGCGCTCGACGCATCAGACCGCGAGCGGTAGCGAGCGTCCCACGGACGGCGGCTGAAATCGCAGACTCATCGTTACGGAAGGACGGAAGTGATCGGAACAGATCGACCGTCCGTGGGACGCTCGCTACCGCTCGCGGCTCAAAAGCGGGGGCCACCCGCATCGTGCACAACCAGACAGGACGCTTCGCCGGGTCCCCGTTCCTCGAGCCGCGAGCGGTAGCGAGCGTCCCACGGACGGCGGCTGAAATCACAGATTCGTCGTTGCGAAAGGACAGAAGTGATCGGAACCGTTCGACCGTCCGTGGGACGCTCGCTACCGCTCGCGGCTCAAAAAACGGGGGCCACCCGCATCATGCACAACCAGACAGGACGCTCCGCCGGGTCCCCGTTCCTCGAGCCGCGAGCGGTAGTGAGCGTCCCACGGACGGCGGCTGAAATCACAGTTCCGTCGTTGCGGAAGGACAGAAGTGATCGGAACCGGTCCCCTCCGCCAGCTGTCTGCCGCGCACGGTACTGATGCGTAAGGCGTGCAAAGTCCGTGTCGTAACGGATCATGTGACAACTTCACGAGCGTCTCAATACCGGTTCAGTACTCCGAGAGCACCGGTATGAGATGCGATTGAATCGGGAGCCCCGACACGACGGCGTCGTTATCGGTCAGGTAGACGTCGACCTCCGACCGGATTCCGAATTTTCCCGGAAGGTAGACGCCCGGTTCGATCGAGAAGCACGTGTTCGGCACGAGTCGTCGCTCGTCGCGAGTTTCGAGATTGTCGATGTTGGCCCCGTTACCGTGCACCATCTCGTGAATGTTGTGACCAGTTCGATGAATGAAGTAGTCCCCGTAGCCTTCGGCGGCGATGGCGGATCGCGTCGCGTTGTCGACTTCCCATCCGTAGACGGCTTCTCCGGCGCGCGCCCGCTTCTGGACAAACGCGATGCCCGCGTCGCGTCCGCCGCGAACGACGTCGAAGACGCGCGCGTTTTCGTCGGGCACGTGGTCGTCGATGAAACACGTCCACGTGATGTCGAAGTAGACCGAATGCGGCGTATCGAGCTTCGCCCAGAGGTCGGTCAGCAGCAGTTCTCCGCGCTTGAGCAGAGCCGACCCGTGCTCTGGCGGCGAATAATGCGGCATCGCGCTGTTCGGTCCGACCGCAACGATGGGCGGGTGGTCCGTGACGAGATTGGCCTTCGCGTAAAGCCCCATCATGAAGTCCTGGATCTCGCGCTCGAGCGTCGGGACACCGTCGCGAATCCGCCGGGCAACCTCGGCGTACGTCGTGTCTACGATCGCTCGCATAGCGATCGCGGCGTCGAGGTGTGTCTGCAGTTGCTCAGGTCGCATGACGGCCTCGAACTCCTGGACCAGATCCGCCGAACCGACGACCTCGGTACCAAAGGACCGGATCAGCTCGACAGTTCCGGCATCGGCGCGAGAGATGTAGGGAATCGCGTTCATCGGCGAATACTGCATGGCGACGCGCTTTGCTCCAGCCAACGTTTCGCGGACGTGGCTGTGCAGCTGTTCCCAGGGGAGATAGACCTTCTTCTCTCCGGGAAGCGAATCCAGCGCCTCACGTTCTATGGAATGAACGATCTTGGTGGGCTCACCCGACGCCGGGATGAAGTAGAACCACCGTCGCGTCGCGTGGCCTTCGTGCAGGCCGAGGATGTTCGTCGCGATCGGGTCCGAACCGCGGAAGCTGTAGAAGAGCCAGCCGTCGAGGTCGCGCTGCGAGAGTGCCGATTGTATGTGCGTGATGTCCATGGTTCTCAGTTCTGTGGCGGGTGCCGGAGAAGCGCCGACGGCGATGCGATCGGACCTCGTTGCCCGATCGCCGAAGGTTCATCGACTGATGTTGGCGTTGAGCTTGAGGATCTCGAGGACCACGTCCGCTGAACGGTACATGTCGTTCACGTCGAGCCATTCCTTGACCGTGTGGATTGCCTGCATGCCCGTGCCGAGGTTCGCGACTTCCAACCCGCGCTGATTGAAGACATTGGCGTCGCAGCCTCCCCCGGTCGCAAGTGTCTGGACTTCCTGGTTCAGGTTCGAGGCCGCCTGCATCACCAACTGCACGATGGTCGAATCGTCCGCAACGTTCATTGCGTGATACTCCCGCGTGATGTGTTCCTCGACACGCGCGGTCACGGTGCTTCCGTCGACGATAACCGTGTGACGGGCCGCGGCATCGTGAAGCGCCCGCCGCATGTGCTCGGCCTGTGCATCGAGCTTCGACGAGTCGTGACTCCTGGCTTCAGCCTTCAGCACCACCCGATTTGGAATGATGTTGGTTGCCGCTCCGCCCTCGATGACACCGATGTTCGCGGTCGTTTCGAAATCGATCCGGCCGAGTTTCATGGCCGAGATGGCTTCCGCCGCCACCCGGATCGCCGAGATGCCATTCTCGGGACAAACGCCGGCGTGAGCCTCGAGGCCGTGGATCGTGTATTCCATGTGGTCGGCGGACGGTGCACGCGTGAACAGGTAGCCGACGTCGTCGCTGTCGAGCACGAGGCCGTACGACGACCGCAGTCCGTCCATGTCCAGATGTTTGGCACCGAGCAGGCCGACCTCTTCGCAGATGGTGAAGACGGCGTCAATGTCCGAATGCGGCAGATTCTGTTCCTTCAGCGTCCGCAGACACTCCACGATGATGGCGCATCCCGACTTGTCATCTCCGCCGAGGACAGTCGTCCCATCGGTACGGATGATGTCGCCGTCGAAGACCGGCTTGACTCCCTTACCGGGCACTACCGTATCCATATGGGCGGCCAGAAAGATCGCCGGTGCTCCCGGAACCGTGCCCTTGATCTTCGCAATGACGTTTCCGGTATCGCCGCCGACGGCAAGTCCGGCGTCGTCGACCGCGACCTCAATGCCGAGGGCTTCCAGGTCGGCTCGGATACGGGCGGCGACGAGGCCTTCCTCCCGCGAGTGGCTGTCAATCTGTACGAGGTCGAGCAAGTACTGCCGAAGGCGCTCTCGGTTGATGTACGACATGGCTCTATGACCGGAATCCTTTTGAGTGTCTACGAATTAGGTTGTCGAACGGGTGAGCGCAAATGCTAGTCGCCGGTTGCCGGCACTGTCAATGCGAGCCAAGGTTGAGTGGCGAAACGCCACTAAAGATCGCCCGCGATCGGCCGATACACCGACATGACCACGTCCACAACGCGCTCGTCGCCCGTCAGCGAAAAGCGTCCACAATGGACGCACCTGCTGTGCAGGGGAAGACTCGGCGAGCGAGACAAGCAACGAAGCGCCTACATGCGGCCAAACTTGCCACTCTGAATGATTGCTTCTACAATCGCGACCAGCCTCGATTCAGGCCGGTTTCGTCCTCAACGCACTCTCACTCTGTTCGCATTGTCACGGCGACTCCGTTCCGGTATTCGCAAGAGTCGGATGTCGGCGGAGCATTGTGTTTCACACTCAACGAGGAAGAACGATGACTGATACCCGCACTGCTGTCCTTCGTCGGCTCGCGGTCGTCTCATTGATCTTGGGCATGCTGACGGCCTGCGGATCCGATCCCGGAATTCAGGCGGAGAAGCGCGACCCGATCGCCATTCCGCAGAGCGCACTGACCGTTCAGGGTCAACCCGGGACGTTTGGCGGAACGCTTACTGTTGCGCTCGACGGCGAGCTGTCGACGTTCAATCCCTATGTCGGATCGGATGCGGCGACGCGCGAGGTGCTGCACCAACTCTATGCGCCACTGATCGGCCTGAATCCTGTGACAGGCAAGATCCTTCCTCAGGAAGGACTGGCTCAGTCGTTCGAGGCGAACGGCCGAAAGGTAACGATTCGGCTTCGAGAAGGTCTTTCGTTCTCGGACGGGAAGATCATCTCAGCCGATGACGTGCTCTATTCGTTCAAGGTCGCCCTCGATGACGACGTGCGTGCACCTATCTCGGACATGTTACGGGTAAGCGGCCGATTGCCGGACGTCACCAAGGTCGACGCATCAACCGTGGCGCTCGAATTCTCGGAGTCGTATCCGGCCATCGGGTACGTGCTGTCGCAGATGCCGATCATCTCGGCAGGACCCGATCCGCAGGCGCTCATCGACAAGGGTCGTTATGAGGAGGCTCTGAACATCGACGCGACGCCCACGGGCATTGCGAGCTCGGGACCCTTCGTGGTCAGTGAATTCCAGAAGGGCAAGCAGATCAAGCTGAAGTACAACCCCAACTACTGGAAGGTCGACTCGCAGAGTCTGCGGTTGCCGTACCTCGATTACATCGTCTATCGATTTGGAGTTGCCGACGACGAGATCGTCAAGGGACTCGAAAGCAATCAGATCAACCTCTCGTCCGCCATCGATCCGAAGCGATTCGTAACGCTCGGCGAGGGCGGCGCCACGTATCAGACCGTCGACCTGGGGGTCGGCTACGGAACGTGGCAGCTCTTCGGCCAGCTCGACCACAAACGGTCCGCGGACAAGGCAAAGACCGGCTGGCTTCTGAACCCGAAGTTCCGTGAGTTCATGTCACGAATCGTCGACCGCGACACGATCGTCAAGGACGTCTTCGCGGGCAAGGCGAAACCTGCCTTCGGCCTGGTGACCGCGGCAAATGCGGCCTGGTACAACGAGGGCATCAAGAAGTTCCCGTTCGACGCCACAGCGGCGCTGACGGGGCTCGGCGGGGACTTTCACGTGGCGGAGCGTGAAGGCAAGCCGCAGCTTCTGGACATCGTCGACCGTGTCGTGAAGTTCAACCTCTACTATCCAAAGAACGACGAGGCCGAGGCGATCCAGAAGATCATCGTGGATCAGCTTGCGAAGGCGGGCGTGCCCGTCAAGTCGGTCGCCGTCGAGTCGAGCAAGCTCCTCACGCAGTACATCGTTCCGGGCAAATACGAGCTCGTGCTCTGGAAGATGGATCGATTCGGTCCGGACCCGATCTCTTACATGCCCGCGCTCATGCAGGACGGCACGATGCACCTCTACATGAGCACGCCGGCGGGGACGCTCAGCTCGCTCGACTTCGAGGTTACCGTGGGAAGGCTCATGCGCGCGCAACAGGACAAGGTGCTCGACGCCGAGCGGCAGCGTGAGTTCAACGAGGTCCAGAAGGTCTGGTCCGAGGGTGGTCCGGTGACCTACGTCGTTGCCGAGCACGTGCTCGTGGCCCACGACAAACGTCTCGGCAACTTCCAGCCCGTGACAACGGTCCCGTTCGCCACCTGGAACTCCGAGTTGCTGTTCTTCAAGCGCTAGGACAATAGACCAGCCGTTCATCGCGGCGCGCGACGGGACCAGGTCCGTTAGACCTCGTTTCGGCAGCGCGCCGCGATTCGTTTTCGACCGACGCCGATGAAGCAACCGCAGTCCGTCCAGGTAGTCGTCTATCGCGAGTCGGCGGGCAGTCGCCAGTACCTGCTGCTGCGTCGTCATCGACCCGGATCGGAGGACTTCTGGCAGCCAGTCAGCGGCTCGCTCGAGGATGGCGAATCGTATGCCGATGCGGCGCGTCGGGAACTCGAAGAGGAAACCGGCATCGGAGATCCCGCTTCGTTGACAGAAGTCGGACTCGTCGACCGATTTGCCATTGCGGCCGCGTGGCGAGGCCTGTACGAACCGCACGTTACCCACAACGTCCAGGCCGCGTTCGCGGCGCGAGTGGATCGCGCAGACGTGGCTATCGATCCAGGCGAGCACAACGATTTCTGCTGGACGACCTACGACCGGGCGCGCGCGCTCGTGCGGTACGAGCCCAACCGAAGAGCGATCGACCTCGTCGAGACTGGTCTCGCATGGGCGCGTCGGCGGCCGTTCACGCTGGAGCTTCCGAACGGGCGGCTGGTGCTCGGTGAGCGGACGCTCGTGATGGGCGTGCTGAACGTGACGCCGGATTCGTTCTCGGATGGGGGCGCCTTCGAGACCGTTGATGCAGCCGTCGAGCGCGCACTTCAGTTGGAGAGCGATGGCGCGGATATTCTCGACGTCGGCGGCGAGTCGACGCGTCCCGGGGCTGCGTCTATCGATACTGCCGAGGAACTGCGGAGGGTAATGCCCGTGATTCGAGCCCTCTCCGGCAGGCTGCGAATTCCAATTTCGATCGACACCATGCGTTCCGAAACGGCTCGCGCTGCCGTCGATGCCGGGGCGGCGATCATCAACGACGTGTCGGGACTTCGGTTCGACGCCGAACTTGCCGCCGTTGCGGCCGAGGCGGGAACTGGGCTCATTCTGATGCACATGCGAGGAACACCGGCGACGATGCAGAAACTGCCTCCCGTCGAGAACATCCTGGACGACGTCACTGCGAATCTGCTCGAGTCCCTCACGCTCGCCGAGGAACGCGGCGTCGATCCCTCGCGTGTGGTCACCGATCCCGGAATCGGATTCGGCAAGACCGTCGCTCAGAATGTCGAGATCGTGGCGCGGCTCGATGCCGTTGCCGCGCTCGACCGACCGGTCCTCATCGGAACGTCACGCAAGTCGTTTCTTGGCGCATTGACCGGACGCGGACCGGCTGACCGGTCGCACGCGACGACGGCGAGCGTAGCGGCGGCAGTCCTTCGCGGCGCGCACATCGTGCGCGTTCACGACGTCGCGGAAGCCGTCGATGCGGCACGCGTCGCGGACGCGGTCCTTGTGGCCCTTGGTCCGCGCGAACGGGCAGAGCTGGCCCGGCCGGTTCGTTGACAGCGCCGGAAGCCGCAACCTAATATCCACCGTTCGGAACGTTTGGATTACCAGTGGCTTAGCGGCGCGCGCGCGTCGCGCCCGTGACGCCGAAACGTTCCCGTCCGAGCGAGGAGGAATCGAATGAGCACGACCAGGAAGCCAGCGTCCGTCCGTCAGGAAGCCGACGAGCGATGGAGAGAGGAGACCCTCGAACCAACGCTCGGCAAGATGCCCGAGCGGATGGAACAGTTCACGACGACGTCGCTCTATCCGATCAAGGGGCTCTACACGCCAGCAGATCTCGAGGGCATCGACTTCGACGCAGACGTCAGCTATCCGGGCCAGTTTCCGTACACTCGCGGAATTCACGCGACCGGACACCGGGGCCGGCTCTGGACGATGCGGCAGTTTGCTGGCTTTGGCTCGGCGTTCGACACGAACAAGCGATTCAAGTACCTCCTCTCGCAGGGTCAGACGGGCCTGTCGACGGCCTTCGACCTCCCGACGCTCATGGGGCTCGATGCCGACAATCCGTTGTCCGAAGGTGAAGTCGGCAAGTGCGGCGTTGCCGTTTCGTCGCTTGCCGACATGGAAGCACTCTTCGACGGCATCCCGCTCGAGGACGTCACGACGTCCATGACCATCAACGCGCCGGCGTCGATGATCCTGGCGATGTACCTCGTTGTCGCCGAGAAGCACGGCGCCAGCTGGAAGAAGATCTCCGGGACATTGCAGAACGACATCCTCAAGGAGTTCATCGCGCAGAAGGAGTGGATCTATCCGCCGCGACCGTCGATGCAGCTCGTCATCGACACATTCAAGTTCTGCACGGACGAAGTGCCTCGCTGGAACTTCGTATCGGTTTCCGGGTACCACATTCGCGAGGCGGGCTCGACGGCCATCCAGGAACTCGCTTTCACCCTGCGCGACGGCATCGAGTACGTCCAGTGGGCGATCGATGCCGGAATGGACGTCGACGCCTTCACGCCTCGAATCTCATTCTTCTTCAATGCGCACAACGACTTCTTCGAAGAGATCGCCAAGTACCGCGCCGCCCGGCGTATCTGGGCGCGAGTCATGCGCGACCGATTCGGCGCAAAGGACCCGCGATCCTGGCAGCTTCGGTTCCATACGCAGACCGCTGGCGTGACGCTGACGGCGCAACAGCCGTATAACAACGTCGCCCGTGTTGCGATCCAGGCGCTCGCCGGCGTCCTCGGCGGGACGCAGTCGCTGCACACGAACTCGCTCGACGAGACGCTTGCGCTGCCGAGCGAGCACGCAGCGACGATCGCGCTGCGTACGCAGCAGATCATCGCGCACGAAACCGGAGTGACGAACACCGTCGATCCGCTCGCGGGGTCGTACTTCATCGAGAAGCTGACGTCTGAGATGGAAGCCGGGGCGCTGGAGTACATCCGGAAGATCGACGAGATGGGCGGCATGGTCGAGGCAATAGACCTGGGATTCCCGCAGAAGGAGATCCACGAGTCGGCCTACGAGTTCCAGCGCGCGATGGAGCGCGGCGAGAAGCTCGTCGTCGGCGTCAACGCCTACACCGACGTATCGGACGAGAACGTGCAGCCGCCGATGCTCGTCATCGATCACACAACCGCGGAATTCCAGTCACGGCGGCTTGCCGATCTGCGCGCGACGCGCGACCAGGATCGGGTGACGCAGGCGCTCGACCTGCTCGAGAACGGGGCAGCCGAGGGGCGCAACACGATGCCGCTGTTGATCGACTGCGTGCGTTCCTATTGCACGCTCGGCGAGATGTGCGACGCGCTCAAGGAAGTCTACGGCGAATACCAGGAACCCGTTTTCTAGAGGCCGACCATGCAACGAAAGATCCGCATTCTCATAGCCAAGCCCGGTCTCGACGGTCACGACCGCGGTGCGAAAGTCATTGCGAGGGCTTTGCGCGACGCCGGAATGGAAGTCATCTACACCGGTCTGCGCCAGACCCCTGAGCAGATCGTGGCTGCGGCCGTGCAGGAGGACGTCGACTGCATCGGCCTCTCGATCCTCTCGGGCGCCCATATGACGCTGTTTCCGCGCGTTCTCGAGTTGATGCGTGCGCAGGGCCTCGAAGACGTGATTCTCTTCGGCGGCGGGATCATTCCCGACGAGGACGTGCCGAAGCTGAAGGCGCTCGGCGTTGCCGAGATCTTCACGCCCGGTGCTTCGACTCAGGCGGTCATCGAGTACCTGCGGGAACTATGTCCGGTCGGCCGCCTGACGCGGTCTCGGTCGATCGAGAGTCGGACGCCGTCGTCGTCGTCACGATCGACCGGGCGGACCGATTCAACACGCTCAGCATCGAGACACTCGAGGCGATCGATGACGTGTTCGTAGCGTTGTCGACGGATACGCGTTGCGTCGCCGTGATCGTGACCGGCGCCGGTGACGAGTCGTTTGCCGCAGGGGCTGACCTTCGCGAGGTGAGCTCACTGACGTCGCGAAGTGCGCTCTCGTTCGCAGCGCGCGGTCAGCGTGTGTTCGACCGCATCGAGAGGTCGCCGCAGATCGTCATTGCGGCCATCCGCGGGTACTGCATGGGCGGTGGACTCGATCTCGCCCTCGCTTGCGACATTCGTCATGCATCGCCGGACTCGACGTTCGCGCATCCCGGCGCCCTGCGCGGCATTGTGACCGGATTCGGCGGTACCGGTCGTCTCCCTCGACTCATCGGCCGGTCGCGCGCCATAGAGCTCTTTGCAACAGGGAGGCGGTTGTCGGCGACCGAGGCACTCGAGATCGGGCTCGTCGATCGTGTTTCCGATGATCCGCTCGCGACGACTCGTGAGGTCGCCGTCGAGATCGGTCAGCGCTGGCCCGTGGCCTCGGCGTGGATGAAGGGAAGCGCCGTCCGGTGGTGGCGCCGGGGACCTGGAGGCCGCTGACCGAGCTGAGGTCGTTGCCGAATGACGAGCGATAAACGCATCAGCCCCGGGCGCTGTAGCGCTAGGTTCAGCCTCTCGGTTGGACCGCGCCTGCGGTCGATTCCGCGACCGCGGAGCGGTCGAATCCGCGACCGCGGAGCGGTCGATTCCGCGACTGCGGAGCTCGAATCCGCGACCGCGCCGGCGGTCGATTCCGCGACCGCGGAGCGGTCGATGAAATAGCCGTGGGTCGCGCGGGGGCGAGTGCAACGAGCCTTCGTGCGACCCGCGGAACCGCCGGCCCCCACGCACCGACCGCGGAGCGGTCGCACTGCATTGTGAGAGGGAAGCAACTCAAGCCGTGCGGATCCCGATCATGGGCCAAAGGAGCAAGGGCCTATGGCACGGACACTGATCGAGGTCTACCTGCACATCGTGTTCTCGACGAAGCATCAATCGAACATCGTCGCGAAGCTCGCTTCCCGGTGCTTCGCCGTCAACGGCATCGAGAACCACGTTCACACGCTCGTCTCGTTGGGCAAGACGATGGCGATAAATACGACGTACGTTCTCTTTGGGAAAGACAATGCGACCGCTCCGCGGTCGGTGCATGACGGGCGGCGGTTCCGCGGGTCACGCGAGGGCTCGTTGCACTCGCCCGCGCGCGACCCACGGCTATTTCATCGACCGCTCCGCGGTCGCGCCCCTGCGGGGCTTTCGCCTCATCCTATGCGCTACCGCGCCCGGTAATGATTCGTGCTGCGTGCTTTGCCTGCGACTTCATCGATGACGCGACACGTCCAAGATCGTCTCTGCAATCGGAGCGCGCTATCGTTGAACGGGGTCGAAACGACGTCGCTCGGTGCTTGACCCCGTGTTGTCCGCTGCGGTACGAATGTCGCCCGCAGCACCCCTCAGTCACACCGAACTCATCTGTCGAAGGAGATCGCTGACCATGTTCGAAGCGCGCGATAAGGGACGACTTCTCGCCAATCTGAAGAGTTTGCCGCACGAGCTCCACGACCTCGTCGTCGGGATGTCGGATGACGAGTTGCGCTGGCGACCAATACCGAACAAGTGGTCCATCGCGGAGATCGTCGTGCACCTGCGCGATGTCGAGCGGGAGGTTTTCCAGGTGCGGTTGCGGCAGACTTTGCTCGAAGATCGCCCCACCTTCGCTGCCTGGGATCAGGAGCGCGTGGCGGTTGACCGCGACTACCTGGCCCAGAGCGCGACTGCGGCGCTCGACGAGTTCGGCACGTTGCGCGAGCAGACGGTGGCGTTCCTCGATACAGCACCTGTCGATCAATGGCAGCGTGTTGGTGTGCACCCGTCCCGCGGTGAGAAGTCCGTGGAAGAGATGGTGACCTGGCAGATCAAGAGTCACGATCTGTCGCACCTCGTCCAGATCAAGGACATCCTTCGCATCAAGATGCCCTGGTAGGCTAGTTGACGGCTGGTATGATCGAGTAGTCTCGGGCTCACGAAATGTTGTGAGGGGCCGGGCTCGCGTCAGCAAACCAAACCGAGGCTCCAGCGCATCCGAGAGCGGGCACGGCGAGCAGAGATTTCTCGAGATTGAACGCCGGCTTCCCGCTGCTGCCCGGGTTCTGGCAGAGCGCCGTTGTTAACGGCGAACCCGGTTCCGTGGACCGGGATTTGACGTCCGTTTGACGTCGCCGTTACACTCCGAACGTTGGTCGGCGCTCCCCGAAGCGTGTTGTCCCTCAAGGAGTTCCCCGGATGAAGCATTTGTGTCTGGCCCTGCTCCTGTCGATGTTCGTGCCCGCCGTCGTGCCGGCACAGTCCCTCACTCAATCGGCTCCGTCCACCAAGTCGTCTACGTATTTTCCGGTCGAGGACGTCCGGACGGGAATGCGTGGCTACGGGGTCACGACGTTTGTTGGCTCAAAGCTCGAGCGGTTCGATTTCGAGATCCTCGGCGTCGTCGAGGGACAACCGAACCCGCGACAGCGGATCATTCTGGCGCGCCTCTCGGGCGGCACGGTCGACAAGACCCGTGTTTTCGCCGGAATGAGCGGCAGTCCTGTCTATCTGGATGGCCGACTCCTCGGGGCCGTCGCCTACACGTTCGCATTCGCGACGGAGCCGATCGCCGGAATCACGCCCATTGGACAGATGGTTTCGCAGCTTCGTGACATTCCTCAACCATCCGGTACGCAAACACGGGGCGACCTCACGTTTCGCGACCTCGTCGCGACGCGCTCCTCGGCGTCACCGGCAGACTCGTTGAAGCGTCTCGTGGCACCCGAGTCGATTTCGGGACTTAGTGCCGCAGCAGCTGCTCCATCGCTCTCGGCATATGCGGGCCAGTCCCTCCGCCCGATTGCGACGCCGATTGCATTCGGGGGAGTTCCCCAGTCGGTCATCGACATGTTTGCGCCGGAGTTCGAGCGAATGGGACTTATGGCCGTTGCCGCGCCCGGAGGGGGCTCGGCGGTCGAGCCAATGAGTCCGACAACCCCGGATACGCTCAAGCCGGGAAGCTCGGTGGTCGTTTCGCTCGTTCGGGGCGACTACTCGGCGGGAGCCTCGGGCACCGTGACGGAACGCGACGGCGACCGGATCTTCGCTTTTGGCCACCCGTTCCTCAGTCTTGGTGCGACCGCCATGCCGATGTCCGAGTCCGAGGTCATCGTGGTCGTCCCCAACCTGAACAACTCGTTCAAGTTTGCGACGGCGACGCGCACGGTCGGCTCGATCGGACAGGACCGCTCCTCCGGCATCGGCGGACAGCTCGGGCGCGCGCCAAAGATGATTCCGGTGCGCGTGAACTTCAAGAACAGCAAGGGCGAAACGAACCAATTCGTCTACGAGGTCATCGGCGACCCGGCGCTGGCGCCGCTCTTCCTGAACATCACGCTGCTCTCGACCGTGCTCGGCTCCGAGCGGCAGATCGGCGATCAGACGATCGACGTCCGGGGCACGATTCGTCTCGCGGGGCAGCCCGAGATCTCGCTCGAGAATCGTTTCGCCGGCTCCTCCAACGCGGCCGTCGCCGCGGCACTGTCAATCGGCACGCCGCTTCAGCTGCTCCTTTCGAGCGGGTTCCGCGACATCAACGTCGACGGAGTGGATGTCACGATCTCGGCATCGGAGGACCGCAACATCGGCACGCTGACACGGGTTCGCGTTGACCAGACCCGAGTGGGCCGCGGGGACACCGTCGAGTTGCAGGCGTTCGCGCGCACCGACGACGGGGTCGAATATGTGGAGCGGATTCCGATCGTCATCCCGCGGGACGCCCCGCTTGGGAAGCTGGCCATCCTCATCGGCGATGGCGCGACGATCGCCCAGTCGGACGAGAGCTTTGCCGGGTTTGCTCCGACGAATCTCTCGCAACTCGTTCGTGCCATCAACAAGCTCAAGAAGAACGACCGTCTCTACGTCAAGCTCGTCCGCGCCAGTGGCGGAGCTGTCGTCGAGAACCAGGCGATGACGGCGTTGCCGCCGTCGGTGCTTTCCAGGCTCGAGTCGCCGCGGTCGACCAATGCGGTCACGTTGCTGCAGACGGCGACAATCTTCGAGAAGGAACTCCCTCCCGCGCGGTTCATCGTCACGGGACAGCAGGTCATCCAGATCAACGTTGTCCGGTGACGCGTCGCAACAATCCTCATTCTATCCCGGCCGGGTGCGCGGACGCGTCGCACCTGGCCTTTCCTTTTTCCTGACACCATGACCAGAACCCGCCCGATTCGGCGCCGACTTGTCGGCTCATTCCTCTGTGCTCTCATTGTGCTCGGCGTGACACACGGCGCTGCGACGGCGAGTACCCCCGTGTTCTTCGAACTGGCATCGCGCGCCGACCTCGAGAAGGGCAGTGCGTCGGAGTCTCGGTCGCCGACAACGGCGCCATAGGGCTATCGCCAAGTTTCGACGCGGTATTCGACTCGCAGCAGACGCACATCTGGTCGACCGCCGTCGCCGCGAACGGCACCATCTATCTCGGCACCGGTCACGACGGCAAAGTGTTCACCGTGACACCGGCGGGAGTCGGATCGGTGCTCTTCGATGCTGCCGAGCTCGACGTCACGGCGCTTGCGGTCGATCCTGCGACGGGAACGGTGTATGCGGCGACCTCGCCGGACGGCAAGATCTACAAGATTGACGGCGCGGGAAAGTCAACGGTCTTCTTCGACCCGGACGACAAGTACATCTGGTCGCTCGTCTTCCGAAACGGAATGCTCTACGCGGGCTCCGGAGAGAAAGGCGTCATATATCGAATCGCGGCGGACGGTAAGGGGACTCCGTGGGTCGATACGGACGAAGTCCACGTGGTGGCGCTGGCGTTCGCACCGAACGGTGACCTCATCGCCGGAACCGATCCGAACTCGCTCGTCCTCCGAATTGGCGCCGACGGTAAACCCTTCGCAATTCTCGACACGCCGCTTCAGGAGACGCACGCGTTCTCGGTCGGCTCCGACGGGACTATCTATGCCCTTGCAATCGCGGCATCGGCAGCGACGACCGGCGCGGAACAAGGTGGAGTGTCGATCGTCGAGAGCAACACGACGACGGCGTCGCGGCTCGACATCGCCAATGCCGGCTCATCTCCAGTACCCAGCCGCCGGGACGTGGATGATGCGCGCAGCGCGGTCTTCCGGATCCTGGCGGACGGATCGACGGACGTCGTCTGGAGCTCTAAATCCGTCGTGGGCTACTCGATCCTCGTCGACGGATCGCGTCTGCTCGTCGGAACCGGCGACCGCGGACGCATCGTCGCCGTCGAGACGGCGACCCTTCGATCGACGCTCCTTCTCCAGTCAACCGAGGACCAGACGTCGACGCTCGTTGCGTCGGGCAACAGTGTGTTTGCCACTGGTACCAATCTCGGAAAGCTCTTCCGGCTGGGTCCGGGAACCGTGCCGACGGGAACCTACGAGTCGCCGGTCCACGATGCCAAGGCCGCCTCAGCGTGGGGCCGGGTGACGCTTCGTGCGAGCGGACAGGTTGCCGTGGAAGCCCGGTCCGGGAATACGGAAGCCCCCGATTCGACGTGGAGTGCCTGGACGCCGGTTCGGCTCGACGGGGGCACCGGTGCGATTTTGAGCCCGCCATCTCGGTACGTTCAATGGAAGCTCACCCTGACCGGTTCCTCCACGTTGGTCCAGTCCGTCGCGGTGAGCTACCTGCCGCGCAACGTCGCCCCCGAGATCACCCAGCTCCTCGTGCTTCCATCGGGCATCGGCCTCCAGGAACTTCCCCAGCAGCCAGTGGATCCCGCGGTGTTGAGCTCCGGATTCGATCCTGCGATCTTCGGACTCGCATCGAACATTCCGCCCCGCCGTGTATTCCAGAAGGGCGCGCGATCCATGGTCTGGCAGGCGAAGGATCCGGATGACGACCGGTTGTCCTACACGCTTCAGATTCGTGGGATTGCGGAGAGGGAGTGGCGAACGCTGGGCGCGGGACTCACGAATGCCTATTACACCATCGACAGCGATGCGATGCCCGATGGCGTCTACGTCCTGCGCCTCGTCGTCTCGGACGATCTGACGAACCCTCGTGCGGTCGCGCTTTCGGGCGACAAGGTCTCGGAGCCGATCGAGATCGACAACACGCCGCCAAAGGTCACCGCCGGCGCTCCTAACGTTTCGGGACGAAATGCGGAGATCTCGTTCTCGGTCGACGACTCGACGAGTCGCATCCTGCGCGTCGAATTCAGCGTTGACGGCGGGCCGTGGATGCCCGTGTATCCGTCGGACGGCATTCCCGACGGCATGCGCGAGAGTTTTGTGGTCCGTCTTGCAGACCTGACTCCCGGCGAACATGTTATTGCCATGCGAGCGGCCGATGGCAGCGCGAATTCCGGATCCGCGAAGGCGACTGTCAGCGTGAAGTAGGGTCGACAGCCGGCGACGTGGAACGAAAGTGATCGTAGCCGGAGGGTTCGAGCCTCGCTCTCGTACCCTCCGTCTCGAGCCAGACGCCTACGACCGTGTAATCGAGGCGTCCGATCCGGGTGATGGGAACGCCGGTCTCGGCCCCGAGCGCGGCCACCTCAGACCGACGTTCCGGGTCCGCCGTGAAGAGCAGCTCGTATTGCTCACCGCCGTGAAGAGCCAGCTCCAATCCGGCCGGTGCCGGAATTGTCGCCGCGTCGAGGATCGCGCCAACGTCGCTTGCCTCGCAGAGATGGCGGAGATCCGAGGAGAGCCCGTCGCTCACATCGATGGCCGCGGTTGCGAGCGAACGCGCGACGAGCGCGCGTCCGATCTCGACGCGAGGTTCGGGAAGGAGGTGGGTGCGCACGGCCGCCTCGCTGGCGAAGCTCGCCAGGTCGTCCTCATTCGACGACTGCAACCGGGCAAAACCGAATGCCGACGTGCCAAGCTCGCCGCTGACGTAAATGTCCTGTCCGGATCGCGCCCGGTCACGACGCAGGGCACCGCCCTCCGGAACATGACCCACGAGCACCGAGTCGATCACGATTGTCGACGGCGACCTCGACAGGTCTCCGCCCACGATGGTGGTCCCGTGTCGATTCGCGAGCGCGGTCGCACCGCGGTAGAACGCCTCGATGAACTCGTCGCCGAGTGTCGTGGGCATCGCGAGACCGATGACGGCCGCGAATGGCTCGGCGCCCATCGCCGCCATGTCGCTCAGCGACACGGCAACGGCCTTGTAGCCGATCTGCTCCGGTGTCGCCCAGTCGAGCCGGAAATGAACGCCTTCGACGAGCAGATCCGACGAGATCGCCGTATCGTACCCTGGCCTGGAGGCGAGCAGCGCGGCGTCGTCTCCGATTCCGAGCACGACACCACGTCCGTGTCGGCCGGCCAGACGCCGAATGACGGCAATTCGTTCGAACTCACCGGACATGCCGGTCGACTCCCAGGCGTGTCAAAGGACCGCGCGCAGCGCTTCGATACCGCGCTCGATCGTTTCGGGCGAGGTCGAGTACGAGAACCGCAGATGTCCTTCGCCTTCCGGGCCGAAGATGACACCGGGCAGGCACGCAACCCCAGCGCGATCGAGCAGCCGATTGGCGATCTCCCAGCTGTCCGTGCCGAAAGCGCGGGCATCCGGAAATGCGTAGAAAGCCCCAGCCGGAGGCTCGATCTCGAAACCCAGACTCTGCAGGCCAGAGACGAGCAGGTCGCGTCGTCTTCGATATTCGTCCCTGCACCAGTACGTGAAGTCGTTCGGTCCGGTAATCGCCGCCAGTCCCGCCCACTGCGTCGGGGTAGAGACACCGTTTGTCGACGTCAGGGTGAGCTTCTTCATGCCGGTGATGAAAGGCTCAGGCGCCACCGCGTACCCGAGGCGCCAGCCTGTCATCGCATAGGACTTCGAGAACGTGTAGCAGGTGATCGTTCGCTCGTACATTCCGTCGAGCGATGCAATGGACACGTGCTCTCCGTCATAGATCACGTGCTCGTAGGCTTCGTCGCTGATGACGATGAGATTGTGCTCTCGCGCAACAGCGGCCGTCGCCTCGAGCTCTTCACGGGTCAGTACTATGCCGGTCGGATTCTGCGGCGTGTTGACATAGATGACGCGGGTGCGCTCGGTCAGCGACGCTTCGAGCGACGCGCGAATTCCGTCGCGGCGCGCTTCGACCGTGTCGACCAGGACGGGCTTCCCGCGTGTCAGCCCGATGAGGTCGCGGACCGAAGTCCAATACGGCGAATACATGAGGACGTCATCGCCCGGGTTCACAACGCTCTGAAACGCGGCGAAGAGTGCCTGCATTCCGCCGTTCACCACGATGATGTCGGACGCCGAAGCCGGAATTCCGTTCTCTCGTCGAAGTTTCTCGGACAGGGCCTCGAGCAGGGGCGATATCCCGCTCGACGGCGCGTACCGCGTCTGATTCTCGGCCAGCGCCCGGACACACGCGTCCTTGATATGGTCGGGAGTGTTTGGGAACGGCTCGCCGCCTTCGAATTGAAGGACACTCTCCCCGCGTTCGCGCATGGCAAGGATCTTGTTGCGGACCTTCACGATCTCCGAAAAGCCGACGGCAGAGAGCCGATCCGCAAGTTCGATGCCGGACGTCTGGGTTGTCACGAGTCGACCTCCTGGGTTGCGTGGAAAGCGCGAGTATATTGCGGTGGCCGCGTGACTGGCCAGTGATCGGCCTCTTCTGTACAATCTGCCGCGACTTCGGCAGATCACACCAACCGCTCAGTGGAGGAACCCGACAATGAAGCGAGTGCTGCTGGCTGACGACAGCGTCGCCGGGCGCAAGTCCATCCAGGGCGTGCTCGAGGCGGCGGGCATCGAGCTGGTCACCGTCGGCAATGGCGATCTTGCGCTGTCGAAGCTCGAAGAGGTCTCGCCTCACATGGTCCTGCTTGACGTCTCGATGCCGGGACGCAGCAGTTACACGGTTTGCGGAGAGATCAAGCGGGATCCGCGCTTCGTGTCGATTCCGGTCATGCTCGTTTCGAGCGAGTTCGAGCCGTATGACGAGCAGGCGGCATCCGAGGCCGGAGCCGATGGTCATCTCGTCAAACCGTTCGGAACGCTTGCCATCGCGCAGATGCGGGAGGTCTGGACGCGCCTGACGCCTCCGGACACGGCGGAGCTCGAATCTGCCGAGGCCGAGAGCGAAAAGCCGGAGCCGCCGAAGTCCTTTCCCGGCCCGGAGGCTTTCATAACGAGCGCCATGAAGGCTTCGGATGTCGAGAAGGCCGTTGCCGAAAAGCACGTCAGGAAGTCCAGCTACGACACCGGCGAGCGTCCGGTGCCTCCGGGTGTGCACGGTGAAAGCGATTCGCCCGTCCCCGACCACCTGATCGACGATACGATTTCACCGGATCGCGCTGCCAAGCGCGTCCCGACAACGGAGCATCTGGACCCCGAAACGAGTGGCGTGGCCGATGAGCCAAGCAGTGCCGGCATTCGTCACGTTCCGATCGGCGAGATGAGATCCCAGGGCGACTGGTGTCCGAACTGCAACGCGAGTCTCAATCCGGGCGACATCTTCTGCGTGGCCTGCGGCACGATGGTCCCTTATGACGTCGGAGGAAGCGGATCGGACTCCGTCGGCCCCGTATGTGCGGAGTGCGGTTCCCGAGCTCATGCCGGGTGAGATCTTCTGTGTTGCGTGCGGCGCTGTCGCCGGCGGTGTCAGCAGCGGCGGTTCGTAGGTCCGGGCCGGTCGCTCCGTCCAGTCCGCAACGTCCGTTGCCTCCTTTCGAGTTTTTGACCACCTGCATCGTGCACGACCAGGCAGGACGCTCCGCCAGGTCCCCGTTCCTCGAGCCGCGAGCGGTAGCGAGCGTCCCACGGACGGTGCCTGAAACCGCTGACTGGATCGTTGCGGAAGGACAGAAGTGATCGGAACCGTTCGACCGTCCGTGGGACGCTCGCTACCGCTCGCGGCTCGAAAAACGGAAGAAACGGGGACCACCCGCATCGTGCACTACCAGCAAGAGTCGGAGCAGGACTCGAAAGATCAGTCGCGGTCGAACGTTCGAGCGAGCATGTCGGTAATCCGGAGCATCCTGTCGTTCAGTGCGGTCTGCGTGGCCTCGCTGCTCAATCCGGCCGTCGCCCCCGGTCAGTCGTTCGATTCTGCGGCAGAGCCCATCGCCGATCACGAACGTGCGGCAATTGTCTGGGAAGTTCTCTGCGACAAATTCGATCGGGTCGAAGTGCCCACCCAGGTCCGGCTATCGATGGAGGGTCTCAACGTCGCCTGGATTCCGACGCTTCCCAACGTCGAGTTCGTGCTCCTGTCTGACGAAGCAGTCGCGAAATCGAACGACGAGTGCGAGCGTGCAAGTGCCGGTAGCTCACACGCCGAATGGACCCTGGCACAAGTGCGCGCCTGCGACGGCGCCGCTGGTGTTTGGCGAGACCGCCAGTGATTACCTCAGTCGGAGCCCGAGACGGCTTGCGTTCCTGCATCGAGGTCGGCGTCGACGCGCAGCCTTTCAATGACCTCGGTGAGAATATCGAGCACGTCGTCGATTTCGGCTTCCGTGTTCGACTCGGAGAGCGAAAAGCGCAGACTGCCATGAATCCGCTCGCGGTCGATCCCGAGCGCAACGAGTACGTGGCTCGGCTCCACCGATCCCGATGAACACGCCGCGCCTGTTGCAACAGCAACGCCCTTGAGGTCGAGCGAGATGAGCAGGCCTTCACCGTGCACGTCGCCGAAGCTGATGTTCGCGATGTGCGGCACGCGTTTCGCAGGATCGCCGTTGAAGCCGACGTTCGGAATGCGATTGCGGATTCCGGACTCGAGCCGGTCACGTAGCTCGCCGGTGTGGAGGCCGCGATCGCCGATCCGCTCGCGGGCGAGCTCGCACGCCGCGCCGAGGGCAACGATCATCGGAACGGCCTCGGTGCCCGGCCGCCGTCCCCGCTCCTGATGACCACCGAACTGCCTCGCGCTCAGTCTTACCCCCTTGCGGACGAAAAGCGCGCCGACGCCCTTCGGCGCATGCAGCTTGTGCCCGGCGATCGAGAGGAGGTCGACGCCGAGGTCGCGAACGTCGACAGGAATCTTTCCGACGGCCTGTACACCGTCCGTGTGCAGGTGAAGGTGGGTCTGGCCGGCTGCCTTGCGCTCGCGAACGACAGCCGCGATGTCCGCGATCGGCTGGATCGTTCCGATTTCGTTGTTGACGGTCATTATCGAGACGACCGTCGTCTCGTCGCAAATTGCCGCCCGAACGTCTGCTACATCGACGACCCCACCGGCCGACACCGGCACCGTAGTGATCGACCATCCCCGAGACGCGAGATGCTCGCACGCCTTGGAGCACAGCCGGATGCTCGATGGCCGACGTGACGACGTGTCTGCCCCGATCGGAAAAAGCTTCCGCGATGCCAATGACCGCGAGGTTGTCGGCCTCGGTTCCGCCCGACAGGAACACGATTTCGTTCTCGTCGGCTCCGATGAGCGAAGCGACTTGCCGACGAGCCTTCGCCACGGCCTTCTTGCTCTGCTGGCCGTACCAGTGAATGGAGCTCGCGTTCCCGAAGAACTCGGTCAGGTAGGGAAGCATGGCCTCGACGACGGCCGGATGAACCGCCGTCGTAGCGGCATTGTCGAGGTAGATGCGGCTCACGGTGATAGGACCTCCTGAAAGAAGAGGCATTCTCGCAGGTTCGCCCATCGGCATCCATCCGAGGCGGGCTATGGTACGGGCGAGGTCACCTCGCGTTCGATCTCGTCCAACTGCGACGGGTGGATCTTGAGTTTCTTCCGGAGCGCCTCGGCCACAGCCTCAGTACGCTCGAGCTTCTCGCGGACCGCCAGCAATCGCGACTGCAGCGTTGCGAGCTCATCGCGCGCCACCGACAGCTGTTGGGTGAATGCTCTTCGAAGTCTTGCTTCGGCATCGGACCGGTTGATGTCCGCCAGCGCAACCAGCTCTACCTGGATGTTGGCCAGGCGGTTCTGCGCGTCGAGCTCGCGAGACCGCACGTAGGAAAGCCTCTCGATGATCTCCTTCTCCTCACCCTTGAGTCGCTGGATGTCGACGAGGACGAGTTGATACTTCGACGCCGTGATATTGAACTTGATCGGGTCGTTGGCCTGCTGCCGCTGAATCTCGGCGCGCAGGGAACGAACCTCGGCCGTCAGGTCGACGATCGCGTCTCGCAGTTGAATCGATCGCGGTGTCGACGATTCAGCTTCCTGCGTCGCGCCAGCAACGGGTGCGACGGAAATGGCGAGTGCGAGTGCCAGAGCTCCTGCTATCGGCATGCAATGTCCTCCTCGGAGGGGAATCCCGGTTTGGCTGGACGAGCGAACGCCTAACGTGCCTCGGCGTTCAATTGCTTTCGGGTGAGAAGCCTGCGGCGAAGCCGGCGCTCGATGCGGTCCATCTCGCCGTCGTCCGTCTCGTGATCGTAGCCGCAGACGTGGAGCGAACCGTGAAGCACCAGAATCTCGAGCTCTCGTTGGACGTCGTGCCGCTTCTCGATCGCCTGAGCTGCCGCTCGGTCCACGGAGATAACGATGTCACCGATGGGTCCCTCCGGCTCATCGTACGGAAACGAAAGAACGTCCGTCGGCTTGTCCTTTCCCCGAAACCGCAGGTTCAGGTCGTGCAGACGCCGGTCGTTGGTGATGGTGACTGTGACGTCGCGACCGTCGTGCCCGGCGGCTGTGAGTGTCGCGTCCGCAATCTCGATCAGCCTGTCCGCTCGAACCGGAAACCGTCGCTGCCGATTGAGGACTTCGGCCGCCATCGTTCTACGGTGCCGCTTCGAGCCCTTTCCTCGACTGCTCTTCGTATGCACGGATGATCATCTGCACGAGGCGATGACGAACGACGTCCCTGTCTGTGAACGTCACGAACTCGATACCGTCGATGCCGCGCATGATGCGCTCGGCCTCGATGAGGCCGGAACGGCGGCCGGCCGGCAGGTCGATCTGCGTGAGATCTCCCGTGATGACCGCCTTCGATCCGAGCCCGATTCGCGTGAGGAACATCTTCATCTGCTCGGTCGTCGTGTTCTGCGCCTCGTCCAGAATGATGAAGGCGTCGGCGAGAGTTCGCCCGCGCATGAAGGCCAGCGGCGCGATCTCGATGACCCGCTTCTCGAGCATCTTCGCAACTTTCTCGTAGTCGACGAGGTCGAACAGCGCGTCGTAGAGCGGTCGCAGATAGGGATCGACCTTGTCCTGCAGGTCGCCCGGAAGAAAGCCGAGCTTCTCGCCGGCTTCGACCGCCGGTCTCGTAAGCACGATGCGATTCACTTGCTTCGAGAAGAGCGCGTGAACGGCCATAGCGACCGCGAGATATGTCTTTCCGGTGCCCGCCGGGCCGATGCCGAAGACGACGTCGTTGTGCTCGATCATCTCGAGGTATCGTCGCTGATTCGCCGACCGCGCCGTGACCTGCTTCTTGCCGGACGGATTGAAACGGGCGCTCGTCATGTGCTCCTGCAGGGAGTACGCCCGATCCTCGGCAATCTGCTTGAACGCCGACTTGAGCTCGGCACTCGAGATCTTCTGCCCGTCACGAATCAGCTGCGTGTAGTCCTCGACGATGCGCTCAACGGCATCGACGCCTTCCTGATCGCCTTCGATCATTATGTCGCTGCCGCGAACTGTGACGGTGACTCCGAGGAGTGATTCGAGCGTCTTGAGGTTTTCGTCGAATGGTCCGAAGAGCGACTCGAGGCCGCGCTCAGGAAGGACGATTTTTCGGAGGGTCGCGTTGTTGTCTGCCATATACCTCCTGTCACTGCTTCGAACCCTACACGCGGCGATCGCCGAGTGTCAATTCAGGCCAATCCGGGGTAGTGGGTCAATCTGACTTCGTCTCGCGTCGACTCGGTCCTTCACATTTCAGTTGCTCTCTTGCGTCTTTGCGTCTTCCTTTGCGCCTTTGCGAGAAACTCTTCAAGCCGTCGAAGAAGTTCTCGCAAAGGCGCAAAGGAAGACGCAAAGACGCAATCCGGGGGGTGTGACATCGCCGTGAACCGGCCTTGCTCCTGAAAATGCAGCGGTCGAGTCGCCTTCACTGGGACGCGGCGCGTGACCGGAGTAGACTAACGGTCGCCCGCAGGCCACCCGCATTTCGCGAACTGCATCAGAGCGGGCGACTAGCCAACGCCCCCCACGGGGTTTCGACTTCTCGTACTCACATTCCGACGTTCCGACAGGCGCGTATGCTCCCTCGATTGCCCGGTGACCGACGCTCACTAGTTGCGATTGCCCTGACGGCGGTGTGCCTTGGCGCGCTCTCCGCAACCTGGCTGTCGTTCCGATCCATCGATGCGGAGCGTCTCCGCCTCGCCGATCTCGATCGAATCATCGTCGAGTCGGACCGGTGCGTGCCGCCGAACGCAACTGGAGTGACCCTCTGGCTACCCGCAACCCCGGCCGTTGACGTCGAGCCATACGCCGGACGCGTCTACGCCGCGACCTCCGGAGGGCTCCTGGAGTATGACGAGCAGGGTGCGCTCCTGAGGCGATACTCATCGCTTGACGGTCTGCCCGAAAACGCCGTCACGTGTCTCGAGCGATTCGGCGGCAAACTCTACGTCGGAACGTCAAAGAGCGGTCTGCTCGAGTTCGACGGCGAGGGATTCACCCGCTACAGGTTCGTTCAGCCCTCGGCGGCAAGCGTAAGTGCGCTGCGGGCGGGCGACGGACGCCTCTTCGTCGGCACTTTCGACGCCGGAGTGTTCGAGTTCGATGGCGAGACGTTCACGCGTCAATTTCAGCGCGACCTTGGCGACACGTGCCGGCAGGTCACCGCCATTGCGGAGCACGACTCGCGAATGTACGTCGGCACGTTCGACTCGGGGCTCTTCGTGTGGCGTGAAGGGCGCGGTGTCAATCTGCGCACGGGCGACGGCCTGCCGTCGAACCGCGTCACCGGTCTCACCGTCCGTGATGCGGCCACGCTGGTGGCCACCGACCTCGGGGTGGTCGAGCTCTCGGAATCCGGGACGCTCGTTCCGGTCGACCGGACCCCGAATGCGACGGGTGTCGCCGTTCGTGGCGGCGAAACGTGGGTGTCGAGTCTGACGTCCGGCGTCTCGACCGTCTCGGAACAGCCGACCGCGATGGTTCCAGTCGCCGATCGGAGTCGCGGCGAAACCAATCGGACGGCCACGAGGTCGGTCGAGTCGCCGGCATTGGGCATAAAGGTCGAAGACGGCATTCTCTGGGCGCTGTCAGAGAGGGGACTGCTGGCCTCGATTTCGTCGGAGGGTCCGCAGCGATTCGAGACGTTTGCGACTCCTGACGGCGTGTCGGGCCTGAGCGCGGGCCACGTGGCGGCGCTGACCATCGACGGCCGCGGCCGAGTCTGGGCGGGAATGTTCGACGGAGGCATCGACGTGCTCGATGCCGAGAGCGGCGAGCGGCACGAGAACCTTACGGACGCCGGTGTGCGTGAGGTGAACGCGCTTGCGCGCGAGACCGGTTCCGATCGCGTCTGGGTAGCGTCGTCGAAGGGGATCGTGCAGTTTGACGACGGCCGGATGTCGCGGCGGTTCGGCCCCGATGACGGGCTTGCGGGAAGCAGCGCGACGGCAATTGTCGCAAACGTCGGACCCACCGGAGCCGGAATCGCCGTTGCGACGAATGCTGGCCTCACCGTCACGGACGGGCGCGTCGCCCGGACACTCACGGCGTTCCACGGGCTGCCCAACAACCACGCCTATGCGGTCGCGGCGATCGGCACGCGCCTCTTCGTCGGAACGCTCGGCGGACTGGCCGAAGTCGAAGCCATGAAGGTTGGCCGGACGTTCTCGGTCTCGAACTCGCGCCTCCCCCACAACTGGGTCAATGCGGTCGCGTCGTTCGAAGGACGACTCTTCATCGGGACGTACGGCGGCGGGGTCGCATCGCTCATGCCGAGCGGCGAGATAGTCGTCCACGACGAGACCGAGAAGACCGACGTCAATCCCGGTGCGATGGCAATCGTCGGACGCACGCTTTACGTCGGGACGCTTTCGTCCGGCGCACTCGTGCTCGACATCGATTCGGGTAGGTGGACGCGACTCGGCGCGATTCTCGGCTCGGCGAATGTGACGGCGATCGCCGCTACCGACCGCTACGTCTTCTTTGGCACCGACAGCGGGATCGCCCGCATCGAGCGCTCAGCACTCTCATGATCAGCAATGGACCTGGTATCGGATTGAACGTGATGAAAGCAGACCTACGCACAGTTCTCGTTTTCGGCTTCCTGACGCTGGCCGCCGTGATCCTCGGCGTTGCGCCGGCGGCAGCGCAGTCCGGCGTCCTCATACCGACAAGCGTCAAGGACCAGCCCGACTCGTCGATCCTGGCACTTACCGAGATGACCGTCTCGGTGTCGATCGACCGGCAACTGGCTCGCACCCGGGTCACGCACATCTACGCGAACAGGACATCGAACCCGATCGAGGGCACCTACGTTTTCGCCGTTCCGACGACGGCGTCGATTGCCGACTTCGCGGTCTGGGATGGTGACACGCGCATTCCCGGCGTGATCCTCGAGCGACGGACGGCGCGCGCAATCTACGAGGAAATCGCCGCCCGGGCAATCGATCCGGGTCTACTCGAGCAGGAAGGGGATGAGGACGCGCCGACTGCGTTCACGGTGCGTGTGGCCCCGATTCCGGCGTTCGGAACGAAGCGGATCGAGATGGAGTACACGGAGCTGCTCTCGGTTGATGACCTGCAGTCGTATTACTCGTTGCCGCTCAAGCCCTCGCAATATGGAATCCAGGCGATCGGACACCTGCGCATCGACATATCGATCGCGTCCGGGTTTCCACTCTCCGGTCTCGACGTCAAGGGGAACCAGTTCCCGGTGGCCATCGATCGGGAGGAACCGACGACGATCGCCGCCCATTACGAGGGGACCAATCTGCAGCCGGCGCAGGACTTCGCATTCAGTTACAGCATTGCGGTGCCAGAGAGCCGGCTCGACGTGATCGCCTATCGGTCGCCGGAGCGGATTTCTGCCGCGGAATTGCGGGATCCATCGCTCGCCGAGCGGCAGTCGGACGGGTACTTCCAGGCGACGGCACTATTCAATGGCTCGGGACGCGCGCCGGGTGTCACGGCTGCGGGCGCCCGACCGCGATCCATCCTCTTCATGCTCGACACCTCGCTTTCGATGTCGGGAGAAAAACTCGATCGGGCCTACGAGGCGATTCAGGCCTTCATAGGCTCGTTGACGCCCGTCGACCGATTCAACCTGCTGCTCTTCAACGATGACGTCGCGTTGCTTGGCAACGAGCCGGTACCCGGAACGCCGGAAAACGTGGAGCGCGCCATGGCGCTCGTACGTGCCAGCTACCTGTCGGGTGGAACCGACTTTCGCGGCGCGTTCGATTCCGCGCTCAAGGCCGCGGCTGACCTTCCGGACGTCGATGGGGGCCGTGCCGTCGTTTTGATCACGGACGGCAATCCGACGCTGTCGACCGTGCAGACGAGGCAGATCGTCGACGCCTTCCGCGCGGCGAACGACCGGGGCCCGAAAGCCCGGCTCAGCGTCTTTGGCATCGGCGCCGACACGCGCGTCGGGCTGCTCGCGGAACTCGCGCGATCGAGTCGGGGGCTTTTCGTCTGGTCACGCGAAACTGACAGCCTCGAATTCCGGCTGCGGGCTTTCATCAACAAGATTGGAATGACGCCGATAGACGACGTTCGGCTCGCTGTCGACGGTGGCGACACGTATCAGGTCTATCCCGACTCGGGCACGACCGGTTACGAGGGATCTGCCGTCCAATTTCTCGGTCGCTATCGGAAGCCGGGACAGGCAGCTTTCCGCCTGACCGCTTCCTCCGAACGCGGCAACATCAACCTGAGCGCGGGGCTCCTTCTGCCGGATCGCGATGACGCACACGGCGAGATCCCGCGACTCTGGGCTCGCGCGCGTGTCGACGCGCTCCTCGCCGACATCGAGCTCAACGGTGAGAACGAAGCGTCGATCGCCGAGATCATCGCGCTCTCGAAGCGCTACAAGTTCGTTACGCCCTACACGTCGTTCCTCGCGGCGCCCCGATCGCTTCTACGGCCGCGGACGATTCGGCCCGGTGATCCGGTCCTTCGCGTCGCGACGGATCCGTCGGTGACGAGCGTCGTCGCAGTTTTCCCGTTCGGACTGGTGAAACGACTCGCGTACCTCGAGGACGAGGGTGTGTGGGAGACCCGATTCCTGGCGCCGACCGATATGCGCGACGGCCAGTATGCTTGCCGGCTCGTGATGACCGACGCGTCCGGACGCTCGTTCGAGGAATTGAAGCGCTTCCGGATCGACAGTCGTCCTCCGCAGCTGGACGTCTCGATCGAGCCGGGTTCGGCTCGCGCCGGCAGCGACGTGCGCATCGTTGTTCGCACCGACGCCGATGCTCGCTGGATCTCGGCGCGACTCTTCGGCGCCTCGCCCGTGAAGGTCGTCTGGGACGGCGCTGCCAAGGCGAACGTTGGCCGACTGCGGTTGCCCGCCGAACTGCCGCCGGGTGTGTACACCGTTCAGGTGACCGCGGAGGACTTTGCCCGTAATGGCGCTGTCGCCGAGATTCGACTCGAGGTTCTTGCTCAATGACGACGCGTCGACATCGTTGGGTCTGGTCCGTCACTGCGACGATGGCACTTCTCGTCCTTGCCAGTATGCTGGCGTGCGCCAGATCCCAGACAGCGACGTCCGAACCGGCTGCCTCGAGCTCGACGGCGAGCTGGGACGCGTTTGCCGGCGGAAACAGCGCAACGAACTCGGTGAATTCCAGTGCGGTGCCGGTGACGCCGATCGAGATCACGGGAGCGCCGTACGTTCGGTCGATCAAGCTGGCGTGGTCGGCGTCGGAGCGAGTTCCCACGTACGAAGTCCAGAACCAGACGCTTCGACTGCCGGCAGAGACCCGGCAGGCCGTCCTCCAGGTTGCCATCACGGACTTGCCGTCCGGGACGGACCTTCGAGTGGATTGGTACCACGGCGAGAAGCTCGTCTTCTCGGATGCCCTGACGGAGCACGAGGACGGCGATCACTTCTTTGCACTCGTCAAGAGGAATGGGAGCCAGCTCGAGAAGCTGCCTCCCGGCGAATACCGCGCCGTCGTTCACGACGGCGCCTCCGAGATCAAGGTCGTTCGGTTCCAGATCGATGCTTAATTTGAACAGCGCCATCGCCGATCGCGGCGATGGTCGGAGAGCGGTTACCAGATGAGCCATCAGCACGTGACGCGACGTCGTGAAGTCTCTGCCATTACCGGTCAGCGCGAGTGTGGAGGATTGAGATCGTGAAGCTCTCTCGAATTGTGGTCGTTGCGACCGTCGGCCTGTTCATCGTCCTCCTTGGCGTCGGCGCTGTCGCGACGCCGGCGGCCGGGCCGTCTCAACGGCCTCGACCTGCCGCCGGGGCGCAGCGCGATCCGATCGGAGTGGCCCTGGCGACTCCGGCGGGCGTCGCGCCGCAGGCCGAGGTCGATGCGGCTCTCTACGTCGTGCAGCCGTTCTTCGACGTGAGCACCCGGATTCCCCGACCGTTCGCGGACGCGCGGCCACGTGTCGAGGCCCTCGCGACTCGGTATCCGAACGACCCGCAGATTGCGCGGACGATGGCTCGGCTCGACGAGAGTCTCGGACGATTCGACGAAGCCGTGACGTCGATGGAGCGCTTCGCTGGCCTGTCGGGTCGCAGACCGGTCGCGCTGCGCCGACTGGCAGCGTTCTATAGGGACCGCGGCCGTCCTGCCGACGAGATCAAGGTCCTCTCGGAGCTCGCCGACAAGCTGCCGATGCGTGAGCGAGCCCCGGTGTACGCCCGAGCCATCGTCGCTGCGAACGACGGACGGCCCGCGGGCGTCAACGTCGAGACCTTCTACGAGAAACTCATCGACGCGAATCCGGAGAACGGAGAGGCGCTTCGGGAGTACGTCTCGCTGCTCCTGGATTCGAAGGACACCGAGCGCGCACTCCGAGCCGTCGACCGTGTCGCGAAATCACCGGGTGAGAGGACGCGGGCGACGACGAGACTGCTGCTCGCCGAGCGGGCGCGGATCTACGATCGTCTCGGGGACCGGGCCTCGGCCCTCACCGTCTACGAGCGGTCGTACGATCCGCTCTGGCCTCGCGCGGTTGCGGCGGACTACTACGCACTGCTCACGCGCTACGGTCTCTACCGTGAGCGCCGTCGAGCGCTTCAGAATGACGCTGGAAAACCGGGCGCCTCGGTGAACTCCGTCGCACGGCTCTTCAATTTCTATGCTTACGAAGGCAGCCTCTCGGCCGGCGCGCGACTGCTCGAGTCGGTCGAGGCGGGACGCGGCGTCGTCGAGTGGTCATCGGCGGACCTCGAGCTCTTCGCGAATCTCTATGCCCAGATCGGCGACTACGATAACGCGTCGCGTTATGTCTATAGTCTCTACCTGCAGGGAGCCATGCAGCCGGGCGCCCCGGATCGTGAGCGAATCCTTTCCCGGCTGTTCGAGACGCTCGTCGAGGCGAGCGCAAGCGCAACGCGGATCGCACCGGGCGGCATCTCGCTTTATGCCGACATCGCGCGGATCGACCGACGCCCGGGCGCCGTCAACGCGCTCCTGTCGCTGATCCTCGCCGGCAACAATCCCGCGGCGGAATATCGACTGGAAGAGGCGAAGGCCGGCGGATATCTGAATCGCGCGCTGGCGCATTCGATCTACGAGCGCTTCTCGACCGAATTCCCGGCGTCGCCACGCCTCGGCCTCATGACGGTCGAACTACTGGAAGCCTACGCGGACCTGGGTGCCAATGCCGATGCAGTCGCCGTCGGCACGGCGTTCCTCAATGCAAGACCGGATGCGCCGGACTACGAATTTGTCGCGCTCGCCGTCGCGGATGCCCACGTTCGCCTCAAGAACCGCACCGCCGAGCGCGCGGTCCTCGCCACGCTGCTCGACCGGGGCGCATCGCGCTCTCGCGGTCGAGCGCTCATCGAACGATCGCCAGCACGCATGATTCCGATGTTTGGAACCGTTGCTTTCTCGGACGATGAGTCATGGAGTGTGGATGAGCCCCCGGCGCTGTTCATGGCGCCGAATGGTGTCCCCGTCGACGCATCGCAGGCCGGCCGATTCGATGATGAGGGAAGCGAGGAGTCGTCCGACCCGGGGAGCTTCGGCGATGCGGTGTCGGATCCCGACGAATATCGATCCGAGCCCGACGATTATCGCGGGCAGCCCGATGCCGAAAGACGACGGCCGTCGTATGGGCTCCTGCTCGAGCGGACGGTGGCATCGTTCGAGGCCGAAAATCGAAAGTCAGAGGCGCTCGCGTTTTTCTGGTCCGAGTTGCGCAAGCACCCGAACGACGAGGGACTGCACGAGCGATTCCTCGGCTGGCTCGGGAACACCAGCCTGATCGGCGAAGAGCTCAAGGCCTACAAGCTCGCTCTCGAGCGCTACGACGATGGCACGTGGCTGCATCGCGTCGCGCGTTGGTACGTGCGACGGGGCCGGGGTGCCGAGATTCGCCGGCTGACCGACCAGGTCATTCGCACGCTCGACGATGAACAGGTCACTGCCTACCTTCAGGAGTACGCCGGTTACGGCGGCGCCAGCAGCGGTGATTCGCTTGACGTCGACAAGGCCCTCGCATTGCAGATGACGCGCATGGCGATGCAGCGATTCCCGAACAACGAGCGGATCGCGCGAATGCTGCTCGACCGACTCGCCGATGCGAAGGCGTGGCCGGAGTGGGAGCGGCTGTCTCGGGAGCATTACTTCGGAAACGAATCGATTCGAGCCGACTACCTCAAGCGATTGTCGGAGACTGGCCGCCTCGAGGCGGACTACGCGCTGGCAAACGAGCGCGCTCGCGGCGGTCTCGAGGCCGATTCCACCTCATCGTTCGCTTATGCCGTTTTCACAGCAGACGCCGCCCGTTGGCTCTCGCGCTTCGACGAGTCGATCGCGGCTTATCGCCGGCTCGTGGCCCTCTACCCGGGCGAACCTGCCTACGCGATGCCGCTGTCTGACCTGCTGCGGTCGTTTGGATCGCGCGACCCGAAGTTCTATGACGAGTCGGCCGAAGTGCTCGACGGCATGTCCAGGATTCACCCGACGGACGCTTCCTATGCCACGAAGGCCGGGGAGGCGCTCGCCGAGGCCGGAAGAATGCCCGAGGCAGCGAAGCGCTGGCGCTCGATCGTGGCCGCCTCACCGGGCTCGCCTAAGTCACGGCTCGACGTCGCGACGATCTTCTGGGACTACTACCAGTTCACGGATGCGGCGGCCGAGCTCGAGGCACTGCGTCTCTCGACTCGTGACGACACCCTTTACGCATTCCGGCTCGGGGCCATCCACGCCTCGAAACGAGATCTGGCGAAGGCGATTCCGGAATACGTCAAGACTCTCGGCACGTCCGGCGGCGAGCGAGAGCAGGCAATGGTCCGACTCGCGGAACTGCAGCGACGGCCGGGAGTTCCGGCGCAGATTGCCAGTGCATATGCTGCGGCTCACGCCTCGCGTCCGACCGATGGGCAGCTCGTGCTCGGCTACGTGGACTATCTCAAGAGAATCGAGAACAGCGGTGAAGCCGTCGGCGTCCTGAATCGGGCGGTCGACCAGATGACCGACCCGGTCTTTCTCGATGAGGCGCGCGGCCGGTTCCGCGCCTGGCGTTCGCCAGAGGGCGAGATTCGGACGCTGCAGCGGCTCGCGGACAATGCCCGCGACGAACGCGAGCGAATCCGGGCCAGGCTGCAGCTCGCATCGGTCTATGAGTCCGAGAAACGGCGCGATGATGCGGCCGGGGTAGTCGATCGACTGGTGTCGGAATATTCGACGAACTTCGGAGTGATCGACGAGGCCGTGCGGATCTACTGGCGGCTGGGACTGATGGATCGATCCGTTGCGCTCTCACGCGACGTGATCGCTCGGTCGGCGGGCGACTACCGCAAGAGATTCGTCATCGACCTCTCGCGTCGGCAGACGGAAGCGGGTCGGCTCTCCGACGCCGAGGCCACGCTGCGGGCGTATTTCACCGAAAGTCCGCTCGACATGGACGTCTTCGGAGCGCTCGCAAAGACCATCGGTGATCAGAAGAAGGACGAGGTGCTCGCGGCGCTCTACGTCGAGGGACTCAAGCGGATTCGCGAGGCCGGCCTTGGCGATGACGAAGAGAATCTCAAGGTCGCCGAGCTTCGGACCGGGACGATTGCGGCGCTATCGCGCCTCGGCCGCCATACCGAGGCCATCGACCAGCACATAGAGATCATCAACCGCGATCCGGAAAGCTATGGAGCGCGCGAAACGGCATTCGAATATGCCGCGCGCCACGACCAGGGCACGCGCCTCGTCGGGTACTACGAGAAGCTCGCGAAAGAGTCGTACAAGGATTACCGCTGGAGTCTGGTCCTCGGCCACCTCTACGAGTTGAATGGCAACACGGGCGGTGCCATCGAGGCTTACCAGCGCGCCGTCGTCAACGAGCCGCAGCGGGTGGATTTCCGGCGCATGCTCGCGTCCGCGATGGTTCGGGGCGGACGCTTCGACGACGCGGTCGTCGAACTGCGGCGCGGTTGGGAAATCGACGGGAAGGATCCGTCGTGGCTCCTTCAGGTCGCGGAGATTCGCGTCCAGCAGGGCCGGCTCGACGACGCCGCGGCGACACTCGAGGAAGCGATTGCCGGACGGAAGAGCATCACGCCGGGAGAGCTCTGCGGCTACGCGGAGCGGCTCGACCGATGGGGGCTCGTCGAAAAGTCGGTCGCACTCTACGATCGCGCCATCGAAGCCGCAAAGACGCGTCCGGAACAGTCCGGATTGACGGTGGACCGACTCTCCGATTACGTGCGCGTGGCGTCACGCGTGCGGGCGCCGGCGGACCTCTTCAACAGGCTCGAAGCGCTTCGGTCGACATTCGCCGGACGGGGCGATCCATCGTCGTTCTACAGCGGGAAGGACATCGCGCGCGCGATCGAGGAGGTCGAAAGAACCGCGTTTCCGCGCGCCGTCGCGGACTACGGCTCGGCCGGCGAACGTGCGGCTCTCGATGCCGCTCTCCGAGCAGCTGCATCGCGAGCGACCGAAACCGACGCCAAGCGTCGATACCTCGGCATCGCGCAGCTGTGCGGACTTGCCGAGTCGCACGAGGCTATCCTCGTCACGCTCGTCGAGCAGGCGCTGTCGACATCGTCCGTCGACCAGGGCGTCGCGTTTCGTAACGCGCTGACGGAGCTCGCGGAATCGCTTGCAAGCCGGGCTCAGTTCGCTCGTGCGGCGGCCCAACTCGCGAACTTCCGGGCACGCGATCCGAAATCGGGAGACTTCGATTACGACCGTCGCATCGCCGAGTACTTCAGACTTGCCGGCGATACACCCAATGAAATCGCGGCGCTCGAGCGCCTCTACGCAACGGCGGGCGGCAGCGTCATGACCGGCGGCGAGAGAACCGTCGCCGTTGAGCGACTGTTCGAGGTGCTCGTAGCGACGGGCCAGCGTGATCGTCTCGTGGCGCTCGCCGGACGCCAGAGCCCCTTCCAGCTCATCCTGATCAATCACCTCATTCGAACCGGCGACCAGGAGACTGCCGCGCGTGCAATCGCGAATTCAGGTTTCTCGCCGGTCTGGGAAAAGGCAAAGACGGCAGAGATGGGACTCTACTTCCGTAATGCATCGCCAGCCGTGGAGACCGCGTTCCGCGAGGCGCTCGACGTGAAACCGATCGGCGAGCGTGTCGGGCGACCGTTCAATGGCGACATGATGCTGACCGGAGCCGACTATTTCCTCGTCGCGCGAAACTACGGACTGTGGCTCGACGTCGTGGCGTCGCGCGGGAACGAGGCGCGCAACTTCATCGTCGGCAGACTCGAGCAGCGTCCGCGCGACGCGGCTCCGCAGGAGCAACTCGCCCGGTACTACCTCGTCCGCGACGAACTGGCGCAGGCCGGTGTTCACGCCGAGCTCGCGGGCGAGATCGCTCCGCGGCAACCGTCGGTGATCGGAATCCGTGGAGAAGTTTTAGCGGCAACCGGGAAGGTCAGCGAGGCAATTGCGCTCTGGACGCAACTTATCGAGTCAGATGACGCCGGATCGGAGAGCTACGATCTCTACTTCAGGCTGATGTCATCGCACGGGAAGCTCGACGTGGCCGTCACACGGCTTCGCGACGTCATTGCTGCGCGGATGTACGTGGGCCAGTTCGGAGTGGTCAGGGCCGTCATCGGTTCGATGGCGGACTACGGCCGCGAGCACCCGCAGCAATGGCCCGCCATCGCCGACATGTTCTACGGGGCGGCCGTGGGCTCGGTCGATGATGTCGAGCTGCTGCAGCTTGTGCTCACCGAGGACCTCGTCGGGACTGAGCGCAGGGGACCGTTCTACCGGCTGATCACGGACCGGCTCGACTCGCTCGCGATCGCTGCGGCGAACGATGACGAAGATGCCTACGTCTATATCGGCGGAGAAGCCGTCACGCCGTCTGACGAGCTGCGCAAGTGGCAGCGTCGCGCGGTGGATTACTTCATAACTCGAGGGGACTACGCGGAAGCGGAGGTATTGCTCAAGGCGGTCGAGTCGGCAACGATCGAGTCTCACGGCAGGCTCCACGATCAGGCGTCGTCGACGGACGAGACGTGGATCGAGCTCGCCCGCGCGACGATTGCGCTCAAACAGGGCGACAAGGTCCGGGGGCTCGCCGCGCTAGGCCGCTTCATCGAAGCGGATACGGACGAGGACGGAGAGCCGGGAACCGGCGACATGTCGCGGTGCCAGTCGGCCGTGGCGGTACTTCGTGCGAACGGGGCGCATTCGGAGGCCGAGGATCTGCTCGAATCGACCTACCGAAAGCTTCTCGAAGTCAGGAACTACGACGCGTCGAACTTCACCGGACTCGCCGAGGTGCTCTATCGGCGGGGTCGCGCGGACGAAGCCAACGGCGTTCTCCGGCGACTTGCCGCAGGGCGCAATCCGAGTACGACGGCGCTGTCGGCAGCAGCGGACGCCGCTGCCCGGTCGGCACAATACCCGGTCGCCATAGAACTTCGGCAACTGGTTTTGCGCCACGTCCCGGCGGATATCGAGAACCGACTCGAGCTGGCTCGCCTCATGGCAGCGACCGGGAATGGCGGGGCAGCCATGTCGGCGTTGCTGGAGATCGTCGCGGACGAACGCGCTGCAAATCGCGTCCGGGCGCAGGCCGTGGATCTCGCCATCGAGGTTGCAACGGCGGACTCCTCGGCCCGCACGGCCGGAAGCGCGAAGGTGGCGTCGGGACGAACCGAGCCCGAGCGCGTACTCGCGGCCAGGCTGTTGGGGGTTGCCGGAGACATCGACGGAGCCCGTCGCGGGCTCGAAGCCGTGATCGCCGTCGGGGCGTCACCGTTTGCCGCAATTGAGCTCGGACGTCTGGAGCTTGCGGCGAATCGTCCGGGCGAAGCCGCCCGTGCATTCGAGCTCTCGCTTGCCGCGGAGAGCAACGGAGACCTCGGGTCTTCCATTTCGTTTGGAGGCGCGACGCCGGTTCATGGGCTGATAAGTGCCTACGTCGCGATGGGCCGACTGGACGCGGCGTTGAAGCTGGCCGAGTCGCGAACGGGCACATATCAGCTCGATAGCGAGGACGAGCCGGCGGGACTAGTGTTCGAGCCCGAGGTCGTCGAGGCGCGCATCGCGACCGGTCTTCCAAGTCTCGGCGCTCGAAACGTCGAGGCCGAGCAGCTGGAGCGCATTGCGACGTTGACATCGTTGATCGACGCCGCCTCGCGTTCCGAACGCTGGTCGGATGCCGTGGCATTCGGCAGACAGCAGGCGAGTCTCCTGCCTCCGGCAACCCCGGAGCGAGCAGGCACAGCGGCGCATCGGTGATCTACTGTCGCTCGAGCGCGATGCCGAGCGGCGCGCCTACGGCATTCCTCCGCATCGGCGAGGCCGTCGCGGCCGAATCGATCACCATTCGCGATTTCACGCTCGATTGAAGCAGGTCGGCCGGGAACGGTCGACGGAGAAGCTGATCATGACCTCTCGATCACGACGAATCGGACTTGTTGCCGCGGTGCTCATCGCCGCCCTTGGCGTCTCACTGGCTGCACTCGGCGGCGCGACCGCCCAGTCACCGGCTCCGCTGATGCGACACGCGGCATCAATGCCAGCTGGCGCATTGGCGTATGTCGAGGCCAAGGACCTTCAGTCGTTGCTCAGCGCGTGGATGGCCTCGTCGATCCGGGATCGGTACGTGAAGAGCGCGAGTTACCGGTCGTTTCGACGGTCTCGACTCTACCTGAAGCTGGCTGATCGGCTTGCGGATCTCGAGCGAGGCTTCGGTGTCGAGATCAACGACGCGCGGCTGGCGGAGATCGCGGGCGGGGCGTCGGCGCTCGCCGTCTACGATCCCGCGAAGCTCGAGGTGTTGCTCGTCACCGAAGTCGCAAGTCAGAAAGCGCTGGCGTCGAAGCTGTTCGCCCAGTCTGCGTCCTTCGAGCAGCGCCAGACTGCAAAGGGGCAGCCCTATTTCTCGAGGGAAGTGGTTTCGGATGGCGGGAGACTCGTGCAGCGCGTTGCCTTCGGGTATTCGGGCGACCGGCTCTGGGTCGGCACCAGCGAGACGCTGGTCGCCGAGGCGATCGACGGCCCTGGTGGCGGGGGACTGAGCGTGGCCGTCAACGAGACCGTCCGCGCCGCGACCGATTTCACGGTCGCACACGACCTCGTGGTCTGGGTGGACGTGGACCGCGCGGTGCGAAACAAGTACTTCGGACTCTACTGGATTCACCGGAATGCCAAGGAACTCGCTGATCTGCAGACGGGACTGCTCGACATCGAGATTGCGGCGACTGGCGTGACCGAGCGGCGATGGTTCGTCCGAAAGACGGGCAGCGAGCCGGCGGGCGGTGACGACGGGGCTGGAATTGCGGCGCTTTCTGCACTGGCGCCCGCCGATGCGCAGCTCGTGGAGGCGAAATCGGCGGACGCCGGCTTGGGGACCGCGCTGGCAGAGACGATGTTCGGGCCGGACCGGGCGGCTGGCTCGATGTCGAACGTGCGTGCCTCACGCGTCGACAATCCGTTCGAGGCGTCGGACTCAGAGTCGACCGGCCGTCGTCCGGCTGGAGGCCGATATCGCTACCTCGATGACCGTTTCGACCGCGATGTTGACGATCCGGCTGCGGCGCCGGTGCGCCGCGTTGCCGCCGCGACCCCGCTGGTCGCGCCGTTGGGCGACCGACTTGGGGTGCTGCTTCAAGCTGCGGCGCCGGTGCGATACGCCGTATTCGGAAGCGTGAAGCTCCCCGAGGGGAAACTCTTTGCGTCGTTCGAACGGGCTGTCGTTGTAGAAATGGGAGCGCCCGACCGATTCGATACGGCTGCGTTCGAGGCGCTCGCCCGCGACGAGTTCGCGCGGCGATTCCTTGTAGGCGGTCAGGTCTCGCGCGTCTCGTGGACGGATGCCGGTGGCGCACGTGGGCTCGCCGGGGCGCTGATCTCGCAGGGCGGAGCCTATCGCGTGGCCGGCAAGTACCTCATCGTGGGGCGTGACGCTCAGCAATGTGCCGCGGTCGCGGCTCGCATCGGATCGTCGTCGGCATCGGTGAACGTCGCCGGAGGGAGGCTCACGCGACTGGCGGAGGTTCGACTGGCATCGGCAGCAGGTCCGTTCAGGCGGCTCACCGGGTTGCTCGATGCGAAGGACGCCAATGCGCTCGACGAAGAGATCGCGGGTGAGGAAGCCGAGGCGGATGCTCTGAGGCGGCCAGTCCTGTTCTTCAGCGAGAACCTCGCGAGCCTGCTCGACGTCGTCCAGCAGGTGACGGTCGTTCGGATCGCGACGTCGGAGGAGGGCACGATGATTCGCGAAGTTGTCGAGTATCGAACCGGAGGGTGACTCTGGCGTCTTAGCGGCTTTGCGCCTTTGCGCCTTTGCGCGAGCCTCTTGTCGATACGAAGAAGTTCACGCGAAGGCGCCAAGGCGCAAAGCAGCTACATCCGCTCAGGAACGTCGATGCCGAGCGTCGCAAGCGCATCGACGAGTGTTCGCTGCACCAGCCCGATTATGGCGATCATCAGCGCCTGACGGTCGGCATCCGTCTCATTGCGAACCTGATGCCGATGGTAGAACTCGTTCGTCAGTTGCGCTGCCTGGAATGCGTATCGCGCGATGATCGACGGCTCGAGTCCGGCAGCAGTGCGCGCAAGCGTCTCGGGTAGTTGTGCGCACAAGTAGACGACCGGCCAGAAATCGGCATTCTCTTCCGCGGCAAGCAGTTCGGTCACGCGGTCGCGGCCGAGTCGTCCGAGCGGATCGTCGAGATCGACGCCGGCGTCGCGCAACTTCGCGAAGATCGAGTTAAGGCGCACCGCGGAGTACTGGATGTACGGACCGGCCTCGCCCTGGAACGAGAGCGCTTCCTTCAGGTCGAACGCGATGACGGCATTGCGCGAGAACTTGAGCAGGAAGTAACGCACGGCGCCGATCGCAATCGTGTGCGCGATCGCGGCCTGCTCGTCTTCCGGGTAGTTCATCTTCTCGACCCGTGACCGCACCTCGGCAAGCGCGTTCTGCTCGAGCATGTCGAGCAGGTCGTCGGCCTTCACGCCGCGGCCCTTGCGCCCCGACATGCCGATGAAAGTGCGTTTTCGCTCGTCGTCGGCGAGCGGCAGTCCGAGGTCGTCGCACGCGGCGACCGTCAACCCGACTTTCTCGTAATCGAGATGCGTGCTGGCGGCGACCTTTGGATCGTTCGCAACGGACATCACTCCCTTCTTCACGAAGTCCTGAACGTAGCTCTGTCCGACGTCGATGACATTGATGTACCGGTCACCATGCCCGAACCGCGCGTGGTCCGTCTCGCCGGCGGACGGATCAGGCGTCGTGATCCACACGACGTGGCCATCTGGATATTCGTGGAACCGGCGGTACGAGAAATCGCGGTCGATCCGGTTGAGCTTCCAGAGATGGTAGGCAATGTCCTTTCCGGCGTAGGTCACCAGCCCGTTGCTCTTGACGAGGATCTTGTCGGCGGCAAAGTCATCGTCGTCGGTCGAGGCGTCGGCCTCTTCAGCCCGCATGACCCAGCATCCGGCGTGTTTCCCGTCGGCCTCGTAGTGAATCGATCCCGCCGCCTTCATCATCTCGAACGCGTCCGACCAGAAGTTGCTCTGCAGCACTTCGCTTTCGCGGGGCATGACGTCATAGGTGATGCCGAGCCGGTACATCGTTCGAAGTAGCGCCTCGAGGTTACGCATGGCTACGTACTCGGCCATCTCGGCAATCGGGCCGCTGGCGGACTCAATTGCATGCTGTGCCTCGGCGCGGAGCGCGAGTTTCTCGGGATTCTCGCGTCCCTCGGCATTGCCGTCCCGGTACCAGACGCCGACGCGGGAATAGAGATCCCAGCAGTAGTAGTCGAACGGATCGGGAATCGCCTTGATCTCGTCCAGCGTGTGCGGTTCGAGATGAAGGAACCCAACGACGACGTCGGCAACCTGGACACCGGTGTTGTCGATGTAATTCTGGATCTCGACCCGGTGACCGGCTGCGCGCAGGATTCGGACGATCGAGTCACCGAGCACTGAATTGCGAAGATGCCCGATGTGTGCGGCCTTGTTCGGGTTCACGCTCGTGTGCTCCACGATGACCTTCTCTGCTCCGTCGGTCGTCGTCATCGGCGACCCGGCGACGAGCGCCGCGAGTATCGCGGCACGGTCCAGGAAGACGTTGACGTACCCTGCGCCGGCTACATCGAGACGCGCGATTCCCGCCGGGAGCCGCCCGGGTTCTTGCAGCCAGCCGACGATCGCCGTGGCGAGATCGCGAGGCGCGCGTTTCTCGCCGGTTGCGGTCTTGATTCGCTTTGCGAGGTCGAAGGCCACCGGACACGCAAGGTCGGCGTGCGCGAGGTCGCGCGGCACGTCGATAACGGGATCGTCGACACGGAGTCCGGACGTCGCCTCGGTGGCGGCGGCGATTTGCGATTTGAGCGCGCTGGTCAGGGAGTCGAGCATCGGACGGAAATCTCCAGGGCCGGCGGATCCGGCGTGCGAAAACGCGGAGTCTACCACGGCCGATTCGCGGGAGTGCGCGAGGGGGACGCTTTCTTGACACCCGTCCGACTCGCCACCTACGATCGCCGGTCCCGCCGCGGCGGAGTGTGACTCGAATGAGCATTGAACGTGCAAAAGCAGTTCTGGACGGCGCGAGGAGGATCCTTGTCTTCACCGGCGCTGGAGTCTCGGCCGAGAGCGGCGTCCCGACGTTCCGCGGCGGCGGCGGCTCGGCTGTCTGGCGCGGGATGGACGCCACCGAGCTAAGCTCGGCCCGGATGGTCGGCAGTGACCTCAAGCTCGTGTGGGAGTGGTTCGAATACAGGCGCGGCCTGCTGGCCTCCTGCGGTCCGAACCCGGCGCACCAGACGATCGCGGAGTGGGCAGATCGCTTCAGTGACATGACGCTCGTAACGCAGAACGTCGACGGACTTCACGACAAGGCCGGCAGCCGTGACGTGCTCGAGCTGCACGGGAACATCTGGCGGGGGCGTTGCCTTGCTTGCGGTGCCCTGGAGCGGCTGGACGACACGCCGCTGCCGGAAGTGCCGCCGAGTTGCTCGACCTGCGGTGGGAAACATCGGCCGGACGTTGTCCTCTTCGGCGAGTTCCTGCCGGAGGACGTCTTCAAGCGCGCGACTGCCGCGGCCGAGCGTGCGGAGGTGTGCATCGTGGTCGGAACGTCCGCGCTCGTGTTTCCGGCAGCTGAACTTCCGCTCGTCGCGGCCCGGAACGGGGCAAGCATCATCGAGGTGAATCCCGAGCCGTCTGGCATCGGCGGGCCGCTCTCCATCATGATCGAAGGGCGCGCGGGCGACGTGCTACCGCGACTGTGAGCGTGACACCGATGCGGACTATCTACTTCGACTGTTTCTCGGGCGCGAGCGGCGACATGCTGCTTGGTGCGCTCATCGACCTCGGGCTCGACCTGGACCGGCTGCGCGAGGAACTGCTGAAGCTGCCGATCGACGGATATCGAATCGAGACCAGGCGCGTCGAGCGCTCGGCACTGAGTGCGCTCAAGGTTGACGTGATCGTCGGGGACCGGGTCGAAGGCAGCGGCGGAACGGTGCACGCGCACCCGCACGACCACGGACACGATCACGCGCACGGTTTTTCCTTCGACCCTTTGCACCACGAGGAAGTCGAAGATGAGGAACTGGAGGAAGATGCGACCGACCACGCGACCGAGTCGAATTCGAAGAGTCTCGTGGAGATCCTTGACGTCATCGACTCGTCGACGCTCTCGCAACTGACAAAGCAGCGCGCCAGCACGGCATTTCGCCGCCTCGGCGAGGCTGAGGCGCGCGCGCACGGCACGACTCCCGAGACCGTTCACTTTCACGAAGTCGGCGCCGTGGACGCGATCGTCGACATCGTCGGTAGCATGGCGGCGTTCGAGCTCCTGGGCATCGAGCAATTCTTCTGCTCTTCGATCAATGTTGGCGGAGGGACTGTGGACTTCTCGCACGGGCACTATCCCGTGCCTGGACCCGCAACGGCGGATCTGCTTCGCGGCGTGCCGATTTACTCGGGCGCGGTGCAGAAAGAGCTCGTGACTCCGACCGGCGCAGCCATCCTCACGACGGTTGTCGATTCCTACGGCCCGCTGCCGCCGTTCGTCGTCGATCGGATCGGGTACGGCGCCGGGACACGCGACGTTCCGCGTCACCCGAACGTCCTGCGGGCGATGCTTGGCACTGTTGTCGAAGTTGGAACGGGCTCGGACCGGATCGTGGTCATCGAGGCCGCCATCGATGACATGTCGCCCGAGGCGCTTGGCTACTTCATGGAGAAGGCGCTGGCGGACGGCGCCATTGACGTGTACGTCACTCCAGTTCAGATGAAAAAGAACCGTCCGGGAGTCGCTTTGACGGTGCTCGTCGAGCCCGTCGACCTCGATCGGATTTCGCGGCTCGTGTTTCGCGAGACGACCACGATCGGCCTTCGCCATCGGGAAGTATCGAGGCGGGTCCTGGATCGAGTGCTCGTCCAGGTGGAGACTTCGGTGGGTCCGATTCATGTGAAGGTAGCGAGCCTCGACGGGGAAGTCGTCAACGCGGCGCCCGAATACGATGATTGCCACGAGGCGGCTCTGCGGACGGGACTTCCACTCCGCGCGATACAGGCCATGGCCGCTGCGGCGTATGCAGGGAGAAACGTATGAGCGAACGACGAGTCGACCTCGAGAAGATCGAGCGAGGGGTCAGGCTGATCCTCGAGGGAATCGGCGAGGACGCCGACCGCCCGGGAATTGCCGACACGCCCAGGCGCGTGGCGAAGATGTACGCCGAGATCTGCGAGGGACTGCATCTGGACCCGGCGGAGTTCCTCAAGTTCGTCCCCGACGAGACGCACGACGAGATGATCGTCGTTAAGAACATCCCGCTGTACTCGATCTGCGAACACCACCTCGTGCCGTTCCACGGCGTCGCACACATCGCGTACATCCCCGACGATGGTCGGATCCTCGGACTTTCGAAGCTCGCCCGCATCGTCGATCGAATCTCGCGACGACCGCAGATCCAGGAACGACTGACGACGCAGGTCGCCGAGCTGCTGGACAGTGGACTGCAGCCGAAGGGCGTTATGGTCGTCATCGAGGCCGAGCACCTGTGCATGTCGATGCGCGGCATCAAGAAGCCGGGAACGACGACGGTCACGTCGGCCGTTCGCGGCAATTTCCGCCGCGATCCTCGCACCCGTGCCGAGGCCATGGCCATCATCGAGAAGAAATAGGGAAGGGCGGAATCTCGGGCCCCGGCGCGCCGTCGCGCGACAGGCACGCCGAACACCGTTACCATCACTGCCCATGACGGACCGTTTTTACATCACCACGCCGATCTACTACGTCAACGCCGAGCCGCATCTCGGGCATCTCTACGCGACGATGCTCGCCGACACGGTGTGCCGGTTCAACCAGCAGCGCGGTCGCGAGACGTATTTCCTGACCGGCACGGACGAGCATTCGCAGAAAATCGAGCGCGCCGCCCAGGCGAAGGGGATTCCGGTCCGGGAGTTCGTCGACGGACTCGCCGGCCGATTCCGCGATGTTTTTGATCACTGGAAGATCGGATACGACCAGTTCATCCGGACGACGTCAGACGTCCACAAGGCCGGCGCGCAGGAGCTCTGGCGGCGTTGCCGCGACGCCGGACTGATCTACAAGAGCGTCTACGCGGGATGGTACTGCGTGCAGGACAACGCGTTCATCGACGGGCCGAAGGAAGGTCCGCCGCCGGAGTGCCCGGACAGCGGTGGACCAGCGGAGTGGGTGGAGGAAGAGAGTTACTTTTTTCGTCTCTCGGCCTTCCAGGAGCCGCTGCTGGCGTATTACCGTGAGCATCCAGAATTCATCCAGCCCGAGTCACGCCGAAACGAGATTGTGAGTTTCGTCGAGGGCGGCCTGCAGGACCTCTCGATCAGCCGGGTGACGACGACATGGGGAGTTCAGGTTCCGGACGATCCGGCGCACGTGATGTACGTCTGGTTCGACGCGCTTTCGAACTACATCACGGCTCTTGGTTTCGGCACGTCCCCCGACGACGACCGGTGGAGGTTCTGGCCTGGCGTTCACCTGATTGGAAAGGACATCCTTCGCTTTCACACAGTGTATTGGCCGGCATTCCTGATGGGTGCCGGATTGCCGGTTCCGCAGAAGGTCATGGTGCACGGCCTGTGGATGTCGGGCGGACGGAAGATGTCGAAGCGGCTCGGCAACGGCGTCGACATCGGGCTGCTGGATAGGCACTTCACGCACGATGCGGTGCGTTATTACTGCCTCGCCGAGATGGGTTTCGGCCAGGATGGCGACTTCACGTACGGCGCCCTCGTCGACCGCGCGAATGCCGATCTGGCCAACGGGATCGGCAACCTCGCAAGCCGGACACTCACGATGCTTGCGAAGTACTTCGACGGAGTCCTGCCGCAGGCCGGACCTGATTCCGCAGTGCGCACGACCGTCGAGCAGGCGACGGCGACAGCCGTCAGCGAGTTCGAGAACTTCGAGTTCCGCCGCGGGATCGAGGCCATTCGCTCGGCCATGGCCGCAGTGGACCGATACATATCGGACACTAAGCCGTGGGCGATCGCGAAGGATGCGGGACGGCGCGACGAGCTTGCCGTGGTACTCGTGACGGCCTTCGAGGCGCTTCGCGCGTTCGTGGTCGTTCTGGCTCCTGCGTTGCCGGAAGGGTCTGCGGCGATCTGGCGGAGCATGAACCTGGACGGAAGTCCGTCGGACGTCGACCCGGGAACACTTCAGGTCGGTGTTGTGCCGGCCGGTCATCGCATAGGCGAGATCGCACCCGTTTTTCCGAGACTCAACAAGGAGCAGATCATGGACGACATCACGAAGGAGACCGCCGTCGAGGGCGCCCCCACGCCGGAAGCGGGCACACCTCCGGCAGCCACGGCGCCGGCGCCCGAACCGGCGAAGACCGAGCCCGACTACATCACGATCGACGACTTCGCGAAGGTGGAGCTGCGCGTCGGCCAGGTTCTCGCCGCGGACCGCATCGAGGGAGCGGACAAGCTCCTGAAGCTGAGTGTCGACCTCGGCGAAGCCGAGCCTCGACAGGTGCTCGCAGGCATCGCGATGCACTATGCGCCAGAGACACTCATTGGCCGCAAGATCGTCGTCTGCTCGAACCTGAAGCCGCGGAAGATGCGTGGGCTCGAGTCGCAGGGAATGATCCTGGCGGCTTCGGTGGGAGAGGACGGCGTGCCCGTGCTCGCGACCTTCACCGAGGACGTCCCGAACGGCGTCCGCCTCAAGTAGTCTCGGGTCGCCTCGACGTGTTCATCGACTCTCACGCCCATCTCGAAGGAAAGCGGTTCGACGCAGACCGCGAGGAAGCGATTGCGCGCGCCCGCGCGGCCAGTGTTCACCTGATGCTCACGGTCGGTCAGGTCGGCGAGTCGTGGGACTCGATGACCGCTTCGCTCGCACTTGCGGAGGCCAACGACGACATCGTCACTTCGGTCGGTCTGCATCCGCACGATGCAAGGTTCTTTGACGACAGAACCGCGGAGCACATGGTCGAGATGGCTCGACATCCGAAAGTCGTGGCCTGGGGTGAATGCGGGCTGGATTTCTATTACGACAACTCGCCGCGTGAAGCGCAGCGCGACGCATTTCGCGCTCAACTCCGGCTGGCGCGCAACGCCGGTCTGCCTGTCATCGTCCATTCACGCGACGCGGCGGACGAGACGCTCGGGATTCTTTCGGACGAACTGGGCTGCGGGAGCGCCGATGGCGTCTTCCACTGCTTCAGCTACGACGCCGACTTTGGACGGGCCGCGGTTGAGCTCGGGATGTACGTCAGCTTCTCCGGCATCGTGACGTTTCCGGGCGCATCGGCCGTCCAGTCCGCGGCCAGGGAACTTCCGCTCGATCGCATCCTCGTCGAGACCGACTGCCCGTTCCTTGCGCCGGTTCCGCATCGAGGGCGTCGCAACGAGCCGGCCTTCGTCGTCGAGGTCGCGTCGAAGATCGCCGAGTTGCGGGGGCTGTCGCCGTCGGACGTTGCCGCGGCATCGACGGCGAACTTTCACCGGCTGTTCCGGAAGTGCGCCAACGTGCCGGCTGCGGAGGAGTAGCGAGTCGTCGGGATTTGCCCGACGCGAGCCACTGCGCCCGGATCTGCCGTTTCCTCAGAGGGTTCCGTGCCCTCCAATGTCCTGTGCTAGAATTGCGTCGTCCCTTGGCGGCACGGCGCGTCGCTTTCACGGCGACGGAGACGGGCTGTCACCCTGCTGGGGAACGGTCGATCGGCCGTTACCTCACTCGCTCCCGGGTATTCGCGGCACTGTTCCCGAGAAGACGTCTTTCAATGCAAACGACAGTTCCCAGCAGCACATCGCCCGCCGACGAGCGCTCGCGCCTTTCGGCACCGCAAGTGTTCTCACTGATTCGGGACGACCTGGCCTGCGTTGAGCGCGACCTTGGTACGCTTCTCGCATCGGAGCTCGGCATCGTGGACGCCATCGGCCGCCATCTGCTCGAGGCCGGCGGCAAGCGGATTCGTCCTGCACTCCTTCTTCTCGCGGCGCGAACCTGCGTTGGCGATGCGAGCATCGCGTTGCCGCACGCGGTCGTTCGCATGGCCGCGGTGATGGAGATGCTTCACGCGGCCACTCTCGTTCACGACGACATCATCGACGATGCGAAGGTGCGGCGAGGCCGCCCATCGGTCAACGTGACCTGGGGCAACGAGATCAGCGTTCTCATGGGCGACTGGCTCTACATGAAGGCCTTCGAGGTAACGCTCGATCAGCGGAACTTCGATGTGCTCGACCTGCTGACGCAGATGACGCGTCGCATGACGGAGGGCGAGCTTATCCAGCTCGACGTCCTCGGTTCGGTGGACATTACCGAGACGCAGCACCTCGAGATCGTCCGGCGAAAGACCGCGTTCATGTTCCGGGCGTGCACCGAAATCGGCGCAATCGTTGGAGGCGCCAATGTCGAACAGCGCGCGGCGCTTCGCGAGTACGGACTGAATGCGGGCATCGCATTTCAGCTCATCGACGACGTCCTTGACTTCGTGTCGACGGAAGACAAGCTCGGCAAACCCGTCGCCAACGATCTGCGCGAAGGAAAGCTGACGTTGCCGCTCATTCACCTCATCGAGATGGGCGATCCGGAACATCGCCGGCTCGTTGAAACGGTCGTGACCGAAGGTGCGTTCGAATCGGTGACACGGGAAGAGATCCTCGGGCTCGTTATCGAGCACGGGACGCTCGATCGGGCGCGCGCGCAGGCTCGCGCGTACGCGGCAAGGGCTACGGACGCCCTTTCGTGTTTCCAGGATTCCGAGTATCGACAGGCGCTCCTTTCGATCCCCAACTTCATCGTGGAGCGCGAGACGTAATGTACTGTCGGACGTGCGACATCGAGTACCCGAACAGTCTCAGGTTCTGCAAGTATTGCGGTGAGGGACTCGTGGCGAGAGAGTCCGTCGGCACTCAGTACTGCCCGGCGTGCGGCTCTACCGTGGAGCGGGAGTGGGCGTTCTGTAACGAGTGCGGGGTCGATCTCGCAACGCTCGGTGCCCCGCCAACGCATGAGATCTGCCTGTCGTGCAGTGCGACAGTCAAACGCGGCTGGATGTTCTGCAAACAGTGTGGTGAGCAGGTCACTGCGGACCGCGCTCCGAACCGATGTCCGAACTGCAACGCCGGAGTTCGTGACGGATGGATGTTCTGCAAGCAGTGCGGTGTCGGTCTGACGGCCGCTGGCGACGACCGCGGGGCGTTTCGTACGGTTGCGGGCATGCCGGCGCTGCCACCGGAGGACGACGAGGCCGAGCCGTTCTCAAATCTGAAGAGCGGAGAACTGCCGCCGCTCGACGCCGTGATCTCGGCGTCGAAGAGCCGGCAGGCGAGTCGCGCTCCGGCGCAGGACGACGTGCACCAGGGAACCAAACCGCTGCTCGTGACGCGAACGACCGGTCATCTCGACACGGACGCGCTCGAGCAAGAATTCCGGAACCATTCGGCAAGTGGCGTGGCTAACGAGGGTCGGCTCGAGGCTTCCGAGCTCTTCGACGCCGACTCGGATGAACCGACCAGCCGGCTGGCAGGCGAGGAGGCCAGGCCGTCTTTGCCGCTCGGTCAGATGTCAACGGAGGTCTATTCGGCGGTCCATCCTCCGCCGGCCTCGGATTCGCCGCTTCACGGCACGGCGGTGGTTGGGGACGTGCCGCCAGTCGGGGCGCCCCTGCCGCCGGCTGCCGACTCGACGCTCGTGATGAGTGCACCGCTTGCGCCGCCCACGCCGCCGCCATCGGATCGAAACGCGGCGACGGTCGTACAACACGAGATTCCTCCGGGCGCCGGATCGTGGCAGGACGCGACGCCCATTTTCCAGCCACCTGGTTCCGACGCAACGCAGATCTACGACGTCTCCGGCGGTGGGACGCAGCTTTACGACGCGCAAGCCGCGGCGTCGCTGCCGGATGTGGTCGAGTCGGAGGCCTTCGATCCGTATGCCACCCAGGTAGTCCATCCATCCACGTTCGGCGTTCAGGCTCATCCCTCTCAGGCTTATCCCACGAGCGGAGGCGCACCGGTACCGACATTCGAGCAACAGCAACCGGCAACGGTGAATAGTCCGACCGTGGCGCTGCCGTCCGATCCAGCCTTCTCGTCGTATTCGACTCCGGGACCACAACAACAGCCTCCGGCCTGGGGTGATCTTCACGCGGCGGCCGGACAGCGGGGGCAGGCCGGTAGTTATTCGGAATACCTCGCCTCGACCTCCGTTCCTCCATCGGTTCAGCGAGAACCGCAGCCGTTTCCGTCGCCGCCTGTGAGCGCTGCTGAACCGTCGTCGGGCTCGGGAATGAAATTCATCATCCTCGGGATCGCGGGGCTCGTGCTGCTTTCGATCGTGGGTGTCGCGGGTTTCTTCGCCGTTCAGTGGTGGCGCAACCAGCAGGTTGCGGTCACGTCGCCGCCGATCGTATCCGAACCTTCGCCAGGTCCGACTACTCCGCCTACGACTCCGGCGTCGTCCGGCGTGCCGGACGGAATGGTGCTGGTCCCCGGCGGGAGTATCGCCCTGGGGACGGATGACGCAGCAGCCGACGAGTTCTCACGACCGGCGCACTCCGTCGAGGTGAAGGCGTTCTACATCGACAAGACCGAGGTTACGAACGCCCAGTACAAGGCCTTTGTTGACGCGACCGGTCGAAAGCCACCGGCGAAGGGTTGGACCGGTGGAGCGCCGACACCCGGCACGGAAAACTGGCCCGTCGTCCACGTTTCCTGGGGTGACGCGACCGAGTACGCCACTTGGGCGAAGAAGCGACTGCCGACAGAGATGGAATGGGAGTTCGCGGCCCGCGGCACAGACGGCCGCGCCTACCCGTGGGGACCGACGTGGGATGCATCGAAGGGAAATCTGGGCAAGCCGCTCACGGCCTCGATCATGCCGGTCGGTCAGTTTCCGGCGGGTGCAAGCCCGTTCGGCGCGCTCGACATGGTCGGCAATGTCTAGGGAGTGGACCGCGAGCAGCTTCTCGGTCTATCCGGGAGCTACGGTCGACCCCGAGGCATCCGCCCGTTATGACGGATTCAAGGTCATCCGCGGCGGGGCTTACGACAACACTGGCAACAACACGGCAATGTACCGTGGATTTTTTGCGGCAAAGGCGGCCCTGCCGCGAATCGGATTCCGCTGCGCGCAGGACGCTCCGTGATCAAGGCCCCTGGGGAGTGGGACGGTGCGAGGTTCGTTCGCATCGGTTTCTGAGGAGAGCTTCATGATTCCGGTCAAAACGCTGACGCGATGCGTGGTCGTGGTACTCGCCCTTGCGTTGACGGTCGTCGCGCCTGCAGCGGCGGCGGCGCAGGATTCGACGGGTCGTCCGACCGGTCCGACCGGCAAACCGAAAAGGCCTCGCGGCCGTCCCGGAAAAGTCATCCGAGGTCGCTCAAAGTCCGACGTCGAGAAAGTGCCGTCGTCCTCCGTTATCATTCGGTCGTATCCGCCCGGCGCTGAGGTCTTCATCGATGGCGAGCTTGTCGGAACGACGGCAGACGACGGAGAGCTCGAGTTGAGTGACATGCGGCTCGGGTCGCACCGCATCGTTCTCAGGAAGGACGGTTACCGGGAATGGTCGCAGACGGTCATCCTGCGGTCGTCGACCGAGACAGAGGAGATCGAGCCCCTCCTGCAGGCAGAGAATTCTCAATACCTCCGCGACCTTGGCAAGGTGCCCGTCCTGGATCTCGGGCGGGAAGTGAAGGGTCAAGTCAGCCGCGAGAGCATTGCCTTGTCGGACGGCACGGGCTTCTACTCGAATTCTGGATCAAGCTGGCCGAGTCCGATGCCCTCATCATCGTGTTGAAGCCCGTCGGGTTCCGGCCGTCGATCAAGCTCGTCGACGATTCGAACATCCTCTATCCAGTGCAGTCTGTTTCGGAGAGCGTCTACCAGACAGTGACGTTGCCGAAGGCCGGCAGCTACTACCTCCAGGTCATCGCGCCGCTCGACGAAAGCACGTATTCGGCGGGCGAGTTTTCGCTGCTCGTGGTCTCCGAGAAGTCAGCGCATGTGCCGCAGCCGATTGCCATCGGGGCGTCGGTGACGGGATCTCTCGACGTGACCGACTCGCAAAGCGGTCCCGGCGATTATTATGACGCCTGGACGATCGCCGGCCAGGTGGGATCCCGCGTTCGGATCTCGGTCGATACGGCGGGTGGTTTCGTTGCAGGAATGACGCTGCTTCTGGATGGTCGCGTAGTCGCGACGAGCGGCAAGGGCGACGAACCGAAGAAGAAACCGAAGGGCAAGGGCAAGGGCAAGGACGAACCGCAGGGGGCGTCGCTGCCCGAGATCCTCACCACACTGACGGGCGGCACCTACACCATCTACGTTCGGAGCCTCTCCGGCGCAAAACAGGGCACGTACACGCTTTCCGTGACGATGGCGAACTAGCGCGCGGCGCGGCCACCTGGCCGCCGAGCTCTCCGATGAACCAGGAACGATTCGACGTCCTCATCGATTCGATCGGAAAGCTCGCTCGCCGCGGTGCGACGGCGCACGCGCTCAACATCCTCGAGAAAATGCGGCCGGTCGAGGTTGCCGCAGTCCTGAAGGCTCTTCAAGGCCGACCACGCGAGGCCACGTTTGCGGGCCTTGCCGAGAGAGATCCGGAGAAGGCTGCCGAGTCGCTGTCCGAGCTCGGACCGGAGTTCGTGCGCGAGCTGCTCGAGCCGCTTCCCGTCGATAGAACGTTGCAGCTGCTCGCCGCGCTCTCGAAGGATGACGCCGCGGGACTCGTCGACGAGCTGCCTGAGCCCCTTCGGACCGAGCTGCTCGAGCGACTGCAGGACGAGCACGCATCGGACGTGCAGGAGCTCCTGAATTTCCACACGGAGACGGCCGGCCGAATCATGACACCGGACTTCTTCGCGCTCGGCGAAGACGTGACGGTGTCGGAGGCAATCGCGGCGCTTCAGAAGCGCAGCGAGGACTTCGAGATGTCGTTCTACGTGTACGTTGTCGACGAACGAAGCCACCTTCTCGGCGTCGTGAACATGCGCCAGTTGCTGTTGAACTCGCCCTCGACTCCGCTCCGGAAGTTCATGTCGACGGATGTCATCAAGGTGACGACCGCCACGGATCAGGAGGAGGTCGCGAGGCTCGTGGCGAATTACAACCTCATCGCACTCCCCGTGGTGGACGCCGAGAATCGCCTCGTCGGGATCGTCACCGTCGACGACATAATCGACGTGATCAAGGAGGAAGCGACGGAGGACATTTATGCACTCGCGGGCGTGGAGGCAGACGATCGCGCCACTGGCAGCTCGTGGCAATCGGTGCGAAGCCGTCTGCCCTGGTTGTTGATCAGCCTCGGAACCGCGCTGCTCGCGGCAGCGGTCGTCAATGCGTACCGGGACGTCATTGGCAGCGCCATCGTGCTCGCCGTGTTGATGCCGGTCGTCCTCGCGATGGGCAGCAATGCGGCCACACAGTCGATGACGGTCGTCGTGCGCAGCATCGGGCTCGAGAACCTCGTGTGGAGCGTCGGCGTTCGGGTGATCGTCAAGGAGGTCACCGTGGCGGCCCTCAACGGCGCGGTCATAGGTTTGCTCGCAGGGCTGGCCGGATGGCTCTGGTTCTCGAGCCTGCGCGTCGGTGTCGTCATTGCGGTGGCCCTGCTCCTCAACACGATGGTCGGCGGGCTCGTGGGCGCCCTCGTGCCCATCACCCTGAAGCGAATGCGGGTGGACCCGGCGATAGCGTCGAACGTCTTCGTCATCACCTTGACGGTGATCGTCGGGCTCGTCATCTACCTGTGGATGGGGCGATTGCTGCTCGCGAAGTGAACTCGGAAAGGAACAGGGAAAATGTGCTGATGAAGGCAATTCGGTTCGACGGGGATAACGTCGCTCTTGCAGAGATTCCGGTACCTGTCATTGCGGGAGAGTCACTCGTCCGGGTCGTAGCCGTCGGCGTGTGCAACACTGACCTCGAGATCGTGCGCGGTTATGCCGGATTTCGAGGAACGCTCGGGCACGAGTTCGTCGGCGTTGTCGAGTCATCGCCCGATCCGTCGTGGATCGGTGCCCGCGTCGTTGGCGAGATCAACTGCGGATGCGGCTCGTGTGCGCGCTGCGCCGCGGGCGATCCCCGCCATTGTTCGGACCGAACGGTGCTCGGAATCGTGAATCGGGATGGAGCGATGGCCGAGTACGTGAGCCTGCCGGAGCGGAACCTCCTCAGGGTGCCCGACTGCGTGTCAGACGATCGGGCGATCTTCGTCGAACCGCTCGCAGCCGCGTGCGAGATCCTGCATCAGGTCGCGATCGACGATTCGACGACAGTTGCGCTCATAGGTGACGGCAAGCTCGGGCTGTTGATTGGCCAGGTTCTGGCAACGACCGGGGCGAGGCTCACGGCATACGGTCGGCACAGGTCGAAGCTCGCGGTGCTCGAGACGAAGGGCGCGACGGTGCGACTGTCGTCGGACGGCCACGAAGATGTGCGAGGCGCATTTGACGTCGTCGTCGAGGCGAGCGGCTCGACATCGGGATTCGCGATGGCGCAGGCAATCGTCCGACCGAGGGGCACGATCGTGCTCAAGAGCACGATTCATGGCGATGTGCCGTTTGACGCGACGAGCCTGATCGTCAACGAAGTGACGCTTGTCGGGTCGAGGTGCGGGCGTTTCGAGTGGGCACTCGAGATGCTCGAGCATGGCGTCGTCGACGTCGAATCGATGATTTCGCGTCGCATGCGGCTGGACGATGGAGACGCCGTGCTCGCGGCCGCTGCCGAGCCCGGTGTGCTCAAGGTGCTCGTCGAGGTCGGCGACGAACGAAATTGACCAGAACCCGGAGCGGTATCGAGAGGCCGACGGTAGTCTCCTCGGGACGCGAGTTGGACGACGGCCCCTCGCTACGCTCGGGGTTCTGGGCCAAACGGCGTGCGTCCATACGGTCCGTCAAATCAGACCATCGCCGGCCCAGAACCCGGAGCGCAGCGACGGGCCGACTGTAGTCTCCTCGGGACGCGAGTTGGACGACGGCCCCTCGCTACGCTCGGGGTTCTGGGCCAAACAGCGTGCGTCCATACGGTCCGTCAAATCAGACCATCGCCGACCCAGAACCCCGAGCGCAGCGACGGGCCGACGGTAATCTCCTCGGGACGCGAGTTGGACGACGGCCCCTCGCTGCGCTCGGGGTTCTGGGTCAAACGGGGTGCGTCCATACGGTCCGTCAAATCAGACCATCGCCGACCCAGAACCCGGAGCGCAGCGACGGGCCGACGGTAGTTACTACGGTCTTTGGGTTGCCAGTCGGCCCCTCGCTGCGCTCGGGGTTCTGGTTACTCATTTCTGGAACTGGAATCGCGCGACGTCGGCTTCCGACACGATGATGACGTCGCCCGGATTGAGAATCGCCTCGGTGATTCGCTGCGACCCCGGCTGGTTCAGGAACGTCCCGTTCGTCGACCCCTGGTCCACGACGGCCACCCGGCCGCCGCGCGGACCAATCCAGACGTGCCGTTTCGAGACACGGCTATCGTTGACGACGATCTGCGAAAGCGTTCCGTCGCGCCCGATGTACAGCCCTTCCGGCCGGATCTCGAATCGCTGACCCAACATCGGTCCCGAAGTGCACACGACGGCTCCGAAACCGACCGGTACCGTGCCGATCCCGCCGCCAAGTGCGCCGACGACCATCGTCTTGTCGCCACCAGCCATCGGGGGGGCGGACGGTGCTGGGAAGGCCGCCTGCCCCGTGCCGATCCCGGCCAGTGACGGCGGCGGCGTCCCGAAACCTGACGGTGCCTGCCCGTAGCTGTGCGGTGCAGGCACGCCAGCCTCCGGAGCCGCAGCCGCGGCCGCAGCCTTCTTCTTCCGCATCATGACCACGATGATGATCAGACCGCCGCCGAGCAGGATCACGAGCACGAGCAGCAACCCGCCTCCGCCGATGATCCACGGCAACATGCTGCCGCGTTCCTTTCCTTCGGCGATCTTCTGCTGGCTGTCGGTGATGAGCTTCGCAACCTCTGAATGCTGGGGGAACAGCCTCTTTACCTCCTCGAACTTCAGGATCGCGTTCGAGTAGTAGCCATCCCAATAAAGATCGAGCCCTTCGCGATATCGCGTGTCGACGAGACCCTGCTGGTTCGTCGTTCCGGCCGTTTTCACGAACTCGAGCGCCGTGCTCATCGGGACCACGAATGCAAATCCGGAGACTTCCTGCCCGTTGACCGTGTCACCCCGGAACGTGAGCATCCCGATGACTTCGCCCGTGTCGCTGAGCACCGGCCCGCCCGAGTTGCCGTGCGTCGCCGGGGCCGAAATCTGGAGGATCGGCGCTCCGTCGGCCGTGTTCTTCTTTGCCGAGAGCTTGCCGTCGGTGATCGAGGCCTCGAGGGAGGACTTCTGGTCGAGGATGCCAGAGTCGAACGTGTCGGCCGCACCGGGATAGCCAACGACCGTGACGTGATCCTGCAACTGAATCTTGTCAGAGTCGCCGATCTTCAAGGTCGGGGCGTTCTTTACCTCGATCTTGATGATCGAGACATCCTTGCCCTGGCCGACAGGAGCACCAAAGGCCTTGATCTCGAATGGGAATGCGTCGCCGTTCGGGAGGATGACGTGGTGGATGTGCTTGAAATCGATCAGCCGGGAATTCTGTCGGACGATGTTGATGATGTCCGGATCATTCGGGTTCGCGTTTGCGGCCTTGGCCAGTTTCTCGACGAGCAGCTGGAAAAGCAGTTGCTGTCCTTTCTCCTCGCCCTGATGCGACAGGTCCGTCACGTGGGCATTCGTGAGAATGTACCCGTCCGGGTGGATGATGGAGCCGGAACCGCTGCCACCATAAATGATCGGGACCTGGTTACCGTTGTTGAGCTGAAACACCCCGGTGTAGCCGTCCCAGATTCGGACGACGGCTGGCTTCGTGTGCATGGCCAGCCGCTGTCCTTCGGTGACCTTCGACTCCTGGGCGTCGACGGAAAGGCTGAGCGGAAGGAAAGCCGTCAGGACGACCAGGAATGCCATGGTGCGGGCGAGCCGTTTCAACATCTGTACGGACTCCTCATGAGAGTTCAGGATTACGAGTGAACTTAGGTCGTTGCGAATGTTGAGGTTGGGACGGATGCAGCGAGCACCCTCGGCAATGGTAGGCGGACGCGGAATCCAATGTCAACTCAGGGCTCGTTTGGGCCGTCACATGCGCCTGTCGATTCCGCGCCATCGAGAAAATTCTCGTCTGCGCGGCTGAATGCCGGGCCGCAGACGAGGACGATCTTCATCACGGACAACCCGGTATTCGCGAGCGAGTGGACCTTGTTGCGTGGGATGAGGATTGCGTCTCCGGACCCCACCGTGCACGTTTCGTCGCCGACGGTCATGAGACCCTCGCCCTCGAGAACGTAGTAGACCTCCTCGGTCTCGCGGTGGAAATGCGGTACGACGGCGTGTCCCGGAGGCAGCAACTCTTCCGCAATGCTGCACTGGGTGATCGTCGATGTCGTCCGGTCCATGAGCGGCCGGATCTCGGAACCGTGGCGCGTCCGGATCACGCTGGCGTCGCGTACGTTTACGATCTTCATGACGGCCGGTATAGTACCGACCCTTCGAATCGGATGAAACACGTCTCCATCGTCTGCGACGGCAGCTCGCTCGGGAACGGCGGCACGGCGGCTCGCGCCGGGGCTGCGGCAATCCTGTCGTTCGTCGACGATTCGGGAGTACGTCACGTGCGGGCCGTTGGAGAATATCTCGGGAAGGCGACGAACAATCAGGCCGAGATCGTGGCAGCCTGCATTGCCCTCGAGGCGCTCCGGCGCCCGTGCGCCGCAAAAGTCGTGACGGACAGCACGTACGTGGTCGAAACGCAGAAGGGCAATTTCAAGCGAAAGAAGAACCACGAGTTCTGGGACCGGCTCGATCGCGCGGTCGAGGGGCATCGTGTGACGTGGGCCTGGACCCGCGGGCACGCGGGGCACGACGAGCAGGAGCGTTGCGATTCACTAGCCCGAGAGATCGCGGGAGCCGGTGTGGTGACATCCGAAATGCTCGAGAAGGCAGTCGACGGGCTGAACTAGTCGGCAATACCCCACCCACCTCTGAGTCTCTGCGGCTCTGTGGCTTTGTGTCTCTGTGTGCGAAGCGTCTTCATGAGCGACAAGACGCTTCGCACACAGAGACACAGTGCCACTGAGACTCAGAAATCCGATTTCAGGTCCGAGTCGTCAGGAAGAGATACGTGCCCCCGGCGCCGAACAGCAGATTTGGTCCCCAGCCGGCCAGGACAGGCGGCAAGAGCTCGTACCGGCCCATCTGCGCGAAGAACCCGATGGCTCCCCAGAACACGAGGCCGATGACGACGCCGAGCGCCACTCCGTACAGCGCTCCCCGCTTGCCGACCGTGAATGCAAACGGAAGTCCGACGCACGCCATGACGAGACACGTGAAAGGGAAAAGCGAGCTTGCGCTGAAAGTCGATCCGCAGGTCCAGCACGTCGAACCCGCTTCGCGAGAGCTCCGCGATCTCGTGACGAATCTCCGCAATATTGAGCTTGTCTGCATCACTGATAGGACGCTTGAAATACTCGGGTGTCTCGGCGAGCGTAAGTCGTTGCTGACGAAAGGCTTCGGCCGAAGTGATCTCTGAGCCGTCGAAGGTGCGCAACCAGCCGAACTCGAGCAGCCACGAGTTCGACTCAGCGTCCCACGTCGCGTCCGACGCCCAGATCCGCCGCTTGATCTCGAACGTTTCCGGATCGAGGTCAAATACATTGAGCTGAGCGAATCGATTCGCGGCCGGATCGAAGTGCCGGAAATAGAAAATCCGGTTGTCCTGACCGAACACCCACTGCCGGTCGACCTGGTACATGGTCCGCGCCGGCTCCTGCCCGCTCATGATCTGCTGGCGCAGGTCCTCCTGCTGTCGATTCGACGAGGGCAATACATAGTTCTGAAGGCCGAACATTCCCGCGCCGAGAAGGATCGCGAGGAAAAACACCGGCAGCGCCATTCGATAGATCGACTGTCCGCTGGCCTTCAGCGCTACGAGTTGGCTTCCGCTCGCCATCAGTCCGAACGTGACCATCACTCCGACCAGGACGGCGACCGGCGTCATGTAGGTCACGATCTGCGGCGTCAGGTAGACGACATAGCCGAGCACCACCGACATCGCTACGTCGTTCTCGACGATTTCGCGAACTAGCTCGAAGACCGTGAAGACGATGAAGATGAACGTGAGGCCGACGATCACGAAGGCGATGTGCCGTCCGAGGTCCGACATGAGCATCCGATCGATGATGCGCGGAAAGCCGAGCCGGAGACCGACGGAGCTTCCGACCGAACCGGATCCGGTCGCAGGCACGTCTCCGCCGCTCGATCGCCGAAACGAGAATCGTGGTATGAACGCGCCGATCTGCAGCCAGGCCGGCAACTGCTGCCGTGCCGTGGCCCAGACTCCAACGACGGCAAACAGGATGTTCGGTCCCCAGACGCCGATCCAGACAGGAAGCGCTCCGCTGCGAGCGCTCTGGTCGCCGCCGAGCATGAGGACGTAGAAGAGCGTCGTCAGCACGAGCCCGACGACGAGTCCGAACGACCGCCCGGCACGCACGTTATACACGCCGAACGCGAGTCCGATTACCGCGAAGATCAGGCACGTTACCGGCGTCGCGATGCGCCGATGGATCTCGACCCGGTAGCTGTTGGACTGTTCCGGTGACGGAGTGAACGCCGCAAGCGTCGAGAAATCCATCTCGGGGAACGAGGGCGGCTTCGGTCGGTCGTCGACCGCGGCAACCTCTGGCGGAGTGCTGAAGACGATCGACAGACGCTCGGCCGAGACGATTTCGTACTCGACCTTCTTCCGCTCCTCGACGTTCGATACCGAGTGCGCCTCGGCATTCAGAAGGTGAAACTCGGGAATGTCCTGCCCAGGTTCCGGCGACGACAGTTTTCCGGAGCGCGCCGTGTAGATGGTCACGGCGTTTGGATCGTTCGTGCCCGGGGTGTCCGCGATGAAGATATTGCGCCACTCATTCGTGTGGCGATCGATGTCAGAGACGAAGAACACCTTGCCGGGAATCGACTCTTCGAAAACCCGCGGCTTGACCTGAGTGGCCAGTCCTTTGTAGAGCAGGTCGCCGCGCGTTTCCTTCAGCTCTCCGAGAACCCGCTGTGCCGCGGGCGCCAGCGAAAAGGTCACCCACGTCATCCCGGCCGCGGCGACGACTCCGATCGCGAGCAGCGGCAACGTGAGGTGGCGTCGACTGATTCCGCTTGCGCGCATCGCCGTGATCTCGTTGTCGGCCGACATCCGGCCCAGCCCCATGAGTACGCCCACGAGAAGGGCAATCGGCACGGTGTAGACGAGAATCGTGGGGAGGATCGCGGCCAGCAGGCCGAGCAGTGGCCCGGTTGGCAACCCGGACCGTGTGAAGACGATGAAGAGCTCCGAAAACCTGTTGGCCTGATGCAGGAAGATCACGGACGTCAGCAGAACGAGCGTCAGCAGAACGTACGGGAGGATCTCGCGAACCAGGTACCGGTCGATCAGTCGGACGATCACGCGTCAATCATACAGTGCGCCCGCGACAACGGCCGCAGGCGCTTCGAATCGATCACGGCACGAATGAAAAAGGCGCCGACCGCAGTCCGGTCGACGGATTGAGCACCGTCACCGCGACGGCGATTCCCTGCGTCAATCCAGCGATGCGGATTGTCCTTGCTCGTCATTCGCGTCGACAAGCCGTCCTGTCGGAACGCCGCCGGGTACTTCGTCGATCCAAGCGCGACGCCGTCGATCTCGATCACGGCGGATCCCGTCGTGAAGTTCGATCCATCGACGGTCAGTTTGCCCTTCTTCCGTTTCACGAACGTGACGGCCGGCGGAACACCGTCGAGCACGATCCCGTGCCCGCCGAATGCTGCTGCTATGGCCGCCGCGTTGGCGCCACCGTTGAGCTGTCGATCGGCTTCGAGGATCGCCGCAGCGGCGTCCGGCATCGTCGGCGTCGACGGCAGCAGGAAGTTCGCGCTGAAGACGATCCGGTTGGCGACATCGCGACCGACGGACTCGTGAATGTCCCACAGGCAGGACGAGTAGATCTCGCCGTCCGTGTGCACCTGGCGGACGAGGTCGCGCGGATACTGCTTGTTCGTATCGACGCGGCGGAGGAACGGGGGATTGCCTGGATTGTAGGAAACGGCATCCCACTCGCCGATCGCCGGATGGAAGCGCGAATCGCCGGGCACCGTCGTCGACAGGGTCGCAGCAACATAGTCGCCCCAGCCTTCGTGAATGGCGCCAGGCTCTCCGCCGAAACTGATCGGACCGCTGTTGTCGAGGATCGCGTGGCCGTACTCGTGCCAGATGATCTCGGCATCCTGCGCATCATCGACGCCACCGTCTCCGAAGTTCAGGACGCCGGTGTTCGAACTGGTCCTCGTGTAGTTCGAGTTGTCGTCAGAGAAGGCATGGCAGTCCGCCTTGATCACGTAGTTAGCAGCACTGAAGATACCGAGCGTGTTCTGGATGTACCGCTGCGCGTAGTCGATGGCCCAGTAGACCTCGACCTCGGCGAAGCCTGAGTCGTCTCGTCGCAATGCCGTGAAGTCGCCGTTTGCCGAGTTCACGCGATTGTCCGTACGGTCGGTGGACACGAATGGTCCGTTCAGAAATCCGCTGTTGTCGAGACCCTGCAATTCGACGAGGGTGTATGCCGACTCCGGAACCGCCGCCCCTGAATTTCCGCCGTCCGTCAAACTCACGTTGTTCGTTGCGACGACGGCATTCGGAACGAAGACGCGAGCCTGTGGAGCGGTCGCAAAGAGTGGCTCGGGCTCGCCAAGCACACGACCCGTCAACGCATCGACCAGGACTTCCCATTCGCCGTACGGATTGCGTGCTGGCACGACCACGCGCCACGCAAGGCGACCTCCATCGAAAGGTGTTACGCCCAGTTCAGGCTCGATTACTGAATCGTCTCGAATCCGCTCGGCTCCCACGTTGGTCGCGTCCATTGCAGCCAGCCATGCCGTGCCGGCATCCAGGCTCGGTCCAACTGTTCCGAGCGACTTGTCGATTGGACCGGCAAGCGAGCTCGTCATCCCGAACACGTCGCCAGAACCGTTCACGTGGACCGTCACCATTGCGCCGAAGACCCGACGTTCGCCGATGCGCTGTTCGAATCGGACGTGCGACCCAAGTCGCGACGTCACGGTGCGCTGAAGCACAAGCGCCTGTGCGACTTCGATCGAACCTGTCAATTCAGGCCGAGACTCGAGAAACGCAAGGACATCAGCCGGTTCCGCGACCATCTCCTTGAGTGACCGGTAATACTTGGAGGTATCTGACTGCGGCTCGATCCGTCCGAGGTGCCCGTAAGTAACCGTCGAAGTCCGTTGATCCGGGATGTGGCGAGAGTACCGAATGATCCGTGCGTCGCTGGCGCTCGAGACCGGAGTCGCCAGCAACTTGGAGGATGGAGACGAGACTGAAGCCAGCAGCACTGCAACGATCGCAAGGGCGCCAAGCAGAGAGCGAATCCCGGCAGGTCGACGAAACATCATGATCACGGACTCCATCTTCAGCAGATTGCAGGCGAAGCAACGCCTCCAACCAGTATAACAAACGCATCCGAATCAACGGGATTGGCGGGGTTCTTCCCACCGGTCGCCATTGCGGATGCCTCTGCGCCTTTGCGTGACCTTTGCGTCTCTGCGAGAAACAACCTCGCGGTCGCGTTTCTCGCAGAGGCGCAAAGGACACGCAGAGGCGCTAAGGACAGAACCAGAATTCGCGCGAAGAATCCGCTGCCTTATCGCGCCGACGCCGCAACGACTTTCTCGGCCGCATCCTTCATTCCGGCAGCCGTGATGATGTCGAGTCCCGACGTCGCGAGCACCTCGCGACCCTTTTCGACGTTCGTGCCTTCGAGCCGAACGACGATCGGGATCGTCACGCCGACCTTTCGTGCGGCTTCAACGACGCCGGAGGCGACCATGTCGCATCGCACGATTCCTCCGAAGATGTTGATGAGGACCGCCTTCACGTGTGGGTCCGCGAGGATGATCTTGAAAGCGTTCTCGACACGCTCCTGGCTGGCGCCGCCGCCGACATCGAGAAAGTTCGCAGGCTCAGCGCCAGCGAGCTTGATGATGTCCATCGTCGCCATCGCGAGTCCGGCGCCGTTGACCATGCAACCAATCGTTCCGTCAAGCTTGATGTAGTTGAGGTCGTGCTTCGAGGCTTCGATCTCGAGCGGCTCCTCTTCGTTGAGGTCGCGCAGTTCGGCGTAATCCTTGTGCCTGAACATCGCGTTGTCGTCGAAACCGAGCTTTGCGTCGAGCGCATAGAGCTCGCCGTCCTCCGTGAGCAGGAATGGATTGATCTCGAGGAGATTCGCGTCGGCCTCATCGAAGGCCCTCGCGAGCGAGAGCATGAACTTCGTGGCCTTGCCGACGAGCTCCGGAGCGAGGCCAAGGCCAAATGCCAGCTTGCGTGCCTGGAACGCCTGCATTCCGACCGTCGGATCGATCGTTTCCTTGAGGATCTTCTCGGGGTGCGTCGCGGCGACTTCCTCGATGTCCATTCCGCCTTCACGCGAGGCCATGAAGACGAGTTTCGAGGTCGCACGGTCGAGGACGATTCCGAGATAGAACTCCTGCTTGATGGCGAGTCCCTCCTCGATGAAGAGCGTCTTGACCGTCCGGCCCTCGGGACCGGTCTGATGCGTCACGAGCTGCATTCCGAGGATCTGACCGGCGATCTGCTCGAGGTCGGCTTCGGTGCGAGCCAGCTTCACTCCACCGCCCTTGCCCCGGCCGCCGGCGTGAATCTGCGCCTTGACGACGACAGGCATTCCGAGCGACTTGCCGGCTGCGACGGCCTCCTCGACGGACCTCGCGACGATGCCTCGCGGGATCTTTACGCCGAACTTCGACAGCAGCGCCTTCGCCTGATACTCGTGGATCTTCATGCCGACTCCTCGGAGCGGAAATACCGGCGAATTGGCCGGAAAAGAGGCGGAGTCTAGTCGACGCCCCGGGGAGCGTCAAGGAACGGCCGATGGTCGTCCGGTGCTACACTCGGACCATGATTCGCATGACCCAGCCCCGGGTCGTCATCGCGGAGGGCGCCGTGCACCTTCCATCCTGGATGCCGGTCGAGGCTCAGCAGAAGGCGCTCCACGAGATCCGGGCGCTTGCGGACGGAGAGGCGGGCTTCTACACGCCAATCCTGCGCAACGGCGCTCGCATGCGCGTCCGAATGCTCTGTTGCGGTCGCCATTGGGACGCAAAGACGTATCGGTACGACCTGCTTCGTACGGATGTCGACGGTCTGCCGGCGCCGCCGATTCCCGAGGTCCTGAGACAACTTGCGTGCGAAGCGGCGGAAAGCGCTGGTTTCAGCCTGGAACCGGACGTCCTGCTTGTGAACTGGTATGGCGCCGAGGGGCGCATGGGACTCCATCAGGACAAGGACGAGCGGCCCGAGATCATCGCGTCTGGTGTTCCGATCGTGTCGCTGTCGATCGGTGACGCCGCGATCTTCGAGTTCGGCGGCGCGCGACGAAAAGATCCAGTCCAGCGCATCAGGCTCGAGTCCGGCGATGCCTTCGTGTTTGGGGGCTCGTCGCGGCTGAACCATCACGGCATCGCCAGCATCGTCGCCGGGACGGGTCCGAGGGAGTTCGGCGTCGCAGGCCGCTACAATCTGACCTTCAGACAGTATTAGGCACTGGATCGTGGCGTCGTCCGTCACGATTCGCCATACTGCCGAATCCGATTCTCACGGGGGACGTTCACGATCATGAGCACCACGACCGGCAGCAAGGAGCGGAAAGAACGCTTCGAGACTTCGAGCGGTATCGAAGTGAAGCGGGTGTTTCGGCCAGAGGACGCCGAGGCGACCTCGTACGAGCGAGATCTTGGCGATCCGGGGTCGTATCCGTATACGCGCGGCGTGCAGCCGACGATGTACCGCGGCCGGCTCTGGACGATGCGACAATACGCCGGGTTCGCGACCGCCGCGGAATCCAACCGACGCTACCGGTATCTTCTCGAGCAGGGAACGACGGGCCTCTCGGTCGCATTCGATCTTCCTACGCAGATCGGGTTGGATTCGGACAGTGCGCTCTCTGCCGGCGAGGTCGGCAAGGTCGGCGTTGCGATCGACTCGCTCGCAGACATGGAAACGCTCTTCGACGAGATTCCGCTCGATCGTGTCTCGACGTCGATGACGATCAATGCAACGGCGGCGATCCTGCTCTGCATGTACATTGCGGTCGGCCGAAAGCAGGGCGTCGCGTCGAATCTGCTATCGGGGACGGTTCAGAACGACATCCTGAAGGAGTACATCGCGCGAGGCACGTACATTTATCCGCCGAGGCCGAGCCTGCGCATCGTCACGGACATCTTCGACTACTGCGCTCGCGAAGTGCCGAAGTGGAACACGATCTCGATCTCCGGCTATCACATCCGCGAGGCCGGCTCGACCGCTATCCAGGAAGTGGCATTCACGCTCGCCGACGCCGTGGCGTATGTGCAGGCTGCCGTGGAAAAGGGGCTCGATGTCGACCGGATCGGGCCGCAGCTGTCGTTCTTCTTCAACGCGCACAACAACTTCCTCGAGGAAATCGCCAAGTACCGCGCCGCGCGGCGGTTGTGGGCTCGAATCATGTGCGACCGGTTCGGCTCAAAGAGCCCGAAGTCGCAGATGCTCCGGTTCCACACGCAGACGGCCGGTTCGACGCTGACGGCACAGCAACCGGACGTGAACGTCGTGCGCGTCACCCTGCAGGCGCTTGCTGCCGTGCTGGGCGGAACGCAGTCGTTGCACACGAACTCGCGCGACGAGGCGATCGGACTGCCGACGGAAGCGTCCGTGCTGCTGGCGCTTCGCACCCAGCAGGTCATAGCCCATGAATCGGGCGTCGCGGACACCGTCGACCCGCTCGCGGGATCGTACGCCGTCGAATCACTGACTGAGCAGATCGAGCGGGGCGCAACCGAATACATCCGCAAGATCGATGAAATGGGCGGAACGCTGGCCGCGATCGAGAGCGGTTTCATCCAGCGCGAGATTCAGGACGCCGCGTACAAGGCGCAGCTTGCTGTGGAAAGGGAAGAGGCCGTGGTGGTCGGCGTAAATCGATTCACGGTCGACCACGAGCCGGCTCGTCACGCCCAGGCGATCGATCCGGCCATCGAGGCCGCACAGGTGGATCGACTGCGTGCCGTGCGGGCGTCGAGGGATGCGGCAGCGTGTGATCGGGCCCTGGACGAGGTCGAAGCGGCGGCACGCTCGTCCGAAAACCTGATGCCTCTAATCCTGACGGCCGTCGAGGCCTACGCATCTGTGGGCGAGATCTCGGATCGCCTGCGCCGGGTGTTCGGCGAGTACGAGGAAGCTGTGACCGTGTGATGAAGGCGTTGCCGTACAGAGAGCACTGAGGCCCAGAGTTCACAGGCTCATCTGTGATCTCTGGGCCTCAGTGCTCTCAGTACGGCAACGCTTTCCCTTGCAGCTTTCAGGTCGTTCCGCAGGCTACAGCCGCTCGGCCATTCGCCGGAGCAGCTTGTGAGGCACGAGCGACACCGGGTCGGTAGCGTGCCGGTGCACGAGGCAATGACGGTCCGAAAGCAGTTCGAGGAGCGCATCCGACGGCGTGGTACCACCAGGGCTGCCGATCTCACCACGAAGCAGCTCCCGAGCTGCACGTGCCGGAGGTTGTCCTGAGCGTGCCAGCACCTCGCGTAGCAGCAGTGTCATATGCTCCTCGGTCGGTCCGAGGGGCAGCGCCTCGAAGTCGATGCGAAGGTAGCGAGGCAGGTCGTGGCACAGCTGCCCGACGAGGTTGATCACTGTCGCGCATCCTCCGGATCGGCGAGCGATCGATGAAGCCGCCTCGTCTGAAACGTCGTAATTGTGGACCTCCCGGATGTAGCGAGCCACATCGTCGGCGTCGAACCTCAAGTCCGACGCGTCGAGCTCCACAATGGCTTGACGCAATCTGGCCCGCTTGAGGAATGGCGGCGCGATCTCTGACCCTACGACGAGCCGGATGTAAGCCGGCAGCTTCTCGGCGATTGCTTCGATCAGGGAGTTCGCACCCTCCGACTCCGCGACGTTCTCGTAGTTGTCGAGGATGATCGACGTGACGGCGAGCTCCTGAATGGCGCCGACGATCCACTTCGCCGCCTCTCGAACGTCCGGCACGGGGCCGGGTGCCGGAATCGGCCAGCCATAGATGGCCGACACGAACGACGCGACCAGCGCATCGAGCGACGCATCCGAAGGCTCGAGCCCGATCCAGCGAACCGAGGAACCCTCCTGGGCCGCAAAGAACGACAGAACGGTCGTCTTGCCGTGTCCGGGAGGCGCCTGGATGAGCAGGAGCGGCGCCCCCGAACTGCTCTCGATATAAGATCGGACGTATTCCCGGCGAAAGGCGAGTGAATGCGTCAAGGCCGGTGCCGATTTCACATCGGCACGCATCGCCGCGACGGGGTCTTCGGCATTGACACTCATGACGCCAGGGGGAGACGGAGGTTGTGGCGCCAACTCGGCGCGGCGGGAGTCTACTCAAACGCTCTGGCGAGGTAAAGCAATGCTTCCCGCAGCGCCTCGGCTGTTGTCCCGAACCGCTCGATCCAGAAGACCCCGGGCGTCGACCTCCACCAGGTTCCCTGTCGCTTTGCATAGTGGCGCGTATCGAGCTTTGTCTGCTCTATCGCAGACTCGAGCGTTCGGCGCCCTGCGAGGTATTCGACGACGCGGCGGTAGCCGTGAGCGCCGAGAGCCTTCGCATCCGGAGGCAGTCCAGCTTCGAGCAGGCCCCGAACCTCGTCGACGAGTCCGGCCGCAAACATACGGTCCGTTCGTTCGTTGATGATCCGATAGAGCTCGTCACGAGGGGGCGACAGGGCGATGATGCGAACACGCGCCGCGATGTCCTGCGAAGGCACTTCGCGAGGCAGTGCGGAATGAAGCTCGGTCGCGGACCGACCCGTGGCGAGCCGCAACTCGAGCGCGCGCACGACCCTTGAGCGATCGCGAGGGGCAAGGCGCGCGGCCGATGCCGGATCGAGGCGACGAAGCAGACCGTGGAGCCGCTCCGGACCCTTTCGCTCGATCCGCCGCATCAGCCGGGCACGGATGGCCGGATCGACGGTCGGCGATTCGAACAGACCCGTCGTCAGCGCCCTCAGGTAGAAGCCAGTGCCGCCGGCAAGCACTGCCGTCCGATTCCGCTCCTCGATGTCGGAGATCGAAATCGCAGCGGCGCGTGCCCAGTCTCCCGCAGTGAAGTTGACGGTTGGATCGACGATGTCAATCAGGTGATGCGGAACGCCCCCGCGTTCGTCCGGCGGCACCTTGGCCGTCGCGACCTCGATATCGCGGTAGACCTGAACCGAGTCGAGGTTGACGACTTCGCCGTCGAGCTCGCGGGCCAGCGCGATGGCGAGATCGCTCTTCCCGGACGCCGTCGGACCGACGATGGCGGGTATCGGACGCACGGAGTCCGGCGCCCTCAGACGCCCTTCGTCCTCGCGATGAGCACCGGGCACGGCGCGTGGCGGATGACGCGTTCAGCGACGCTTCCGAGCATTACGTCGGCAAGCGTCAGGCCGCGACGTCCCATGACGATGAGGTCGACTCCGTGCGTGTCAACGTAGTCGACGATCTCGCGCCAGGGTTCCCCGAAGAGCGCGGCCGTGGCCGTCGGCACGATGCCGTCAGCAACCCGGGCGATCTCATCGGAAAGACTCTTGTTGGCCTCGTCCTGTGCTTTCTTCGCCACCGAGTCGTCCGTGTCTTCGCTCGACAGAATTCCTTCGCGAACGGCGTACCGGAGCAGGTTGCTGCCGACTACGTGAATGACGTGCAGTTCCGCATGACACTCGGCTGCCATCCTGGCGGCCAGTCGAATTGCCGAGGCTGCGTTTTCCGAGTAATCGGTCGGAGCGAGGATCTTGGTGAAGAGCGCCATGGTGTGGTCCTGTCGTCGAGAGTGATGGCCAATGGTACCCCACGAGGTCCGACTGTCAACGCCGTGCGCCCGAACCCGGTTCTGCGATATACAGCACGGCGAATGCCGCACCCGAGTTCGCACGAGAACGAATCCCTCGACGAGTACCTCGCGCGTCAGTCCCAGCGCGTATCGGACTGGCTCGAACGCCTCGTTCCGCCCGAGAGCGCGGAGCCATCGGTCCTTCATCAGGCCATGCGGTATAGCCTGCTGGCGGGCGGAAAGCGCCTGCGCCCGGCACTCTGCATTGCGGCCGGAGAGGCGTTCGGCGCCGAAGAGGCCGGCCTGCTGCCCGTCGCGTGCGCGCTCGAGATGATCCACACCTACTCGCTCATTCACGATGATCTGCCGTCGATGGATGACGACGATTTTCGACGCGGTCGTCCGACCTGTCACAAGGCATTCGGAGAGGCAAACGCCATCCTCGCTGGGGATGCGCTGATGACGCTTGCCTTTAGAATTCTCGCCGTCGAGGGAATCCTGCAGGGACGCGAGTCGGCTCGCCTTCAGACGATCGCCGACGTGTCGGCCGCGGCCGGGACTCCTGGCGGCATGGTCGCAGGACAGGTGCTCGACCTCGAAGGTGAGAGGCATCCCGTCGGTGCCGCCGGACTAGATCGACTCCACGCCGCGAAGACCGGAGCGCTGTTGACGGTATCGGTTGTGGCGGGCGCGCGTTGCGGTGACGTGGGCGAGGAGGACCTGGGGCGATTGAGGGACTTTGGCGTTTCGCTCGGACTTGCTTTCCAGATTGCTGACGACATCCTCGACGTGACCGGCACCTCGGAGGAGCTCGGGAAGACGCCCGGCAAGGACAAGGCGTCGGGTAAGTCCACCTATCCGGCCCTCTATGGGCTCGATGGATCGCGCGAGCGGGCGCGCGCGACGGTCCAGGCGGCACTTTTGTCCATTGCGCCGCTCGGTGAGCGCGTCGAGCGTCTCCGGCAGATTGCTTGCTTCGTCATCGATCGTCGGAAATAATGGCCTGAGCGGCAGACGGGATCGACCGGATCGGCGGGTTGCCAGTCCGGCGACCTGATGTTGCGCTCCGAAAGGCAAGAAACACCAAGTGACAGAAAAGCCTCTGCTGCCAACGATCGACGATCCATCCGATCTTCGAAAACTGCCAACGTCCAAGCTTCCCCAGGTCGCACAGGAGATCCGGGAGTACATGATCGAGACGCTCTCGAAGATCGGCGGCCACACTGCCGCCAGTCTCGGGCCCGTCGAGCTGACTCTGGCGCTCCATTACTGCTTCGACACGCCTCGGGATCGCCTTATCTGGGACGTTGGCCATCAGGCCTATTCCCACAAGATCATCACAGGCCGGAGAGACCGTTTTCCGACGGTCAAGCAGTACGGTGGACTTTCGGGATTCCTTCGTCGGGAGGAATCTCCGTACGACGTGTTCAATGCCGGGCACGCCGGGACGTCGATCTCGGCTGCGCTCGGAATGGCGATTGCGCGCGACCTCAAGGGCGAGGAGTTTCACGTTGTCGCAGTGATTGGGGATGGAGGACTCACGGCCGGCATGGCAATGGAGGCCTTCAATCAGGCGGGGCACGAGAAGCGACGCCTTATCGTCGTGCTAAACGACAACGAAATGTCGATTGCGCCTAACGTCGGCGCCGTGAGCGGCTACCTGAACCGGATTCGCGGAGGTCAGCCTTACAACACGATCAAGGACGAAATCGAGGAACTGCTCAAGTCGATCCCCGGGGTCGGAGAGATGATGTTCAAGAGCGCGAAGATGGTGAAGGACGCCATCTCGCGTGCGTTCGTGCCAGGTGTTCTCGCCGAGGAGCTCGGTTTCCGTTACTACGGCCCGATCAATGGCCACGATACGGACGCGCTCATCGAGGTTTTCAACGAGGCCAGGCATCTCGACCACCCGGTGCTGATCCACACGCTCACGATGAAGGGCAAGGGATACGAGCCGGCAGAGCGCGATCCGTATTCGTGGCACGGCACGACGCCGTTTGACATCGCCACGGGTTCGTTCATAAAGGCGAAGGCCACGGCGCCGACCTACACTCAGGTCTTTGCTGAAACTACTGCGAAGATGATGGAGCAGGACGACCGGGTCGTCGCGATTACGGCAGCAATGCCGGACGGCACGGGCCTGAACAAGGTTTCGCCGAGGTTCCCGGATCGGGTTATCGATGTCGGAATCGCCGAACAGCATGCAGTGACGCTGGCGGCCGGCATGGCACTCGAGGGCATAAGCCGATTTGCGCCATCTACTCGACGTTCCTTCAGCGCGCGTTCGATCAGGTCGTTCACGACGTCTGCCTGATGGATATACCGGTTGCGTTTGCGATCGATCGTGGGGGCATCGTGGGCGCCGACGGACCGACGCACCACGGACTGCTCGACTTCACTTACCTCAGGGCACTGCCGAACATGATCGTCATGGCCTCGAAGGACGAGAACGAGCTCGCGCGGATGCTCAAGACGGCGGTCGAGGCGAATCATCCCGCGTCAGTGCGATTCCCCCGTGGGAATGGTCTCGGCGTGCCGATGGACGAAACGCTCGAGCCGGTCGAGATCGGCAAGGGCGAATTGCTGCGCGAAGGCTCTGACGGGGCCATCATTGCGATCGGGCACATGGTTGCAGCCGCGGTCGAAGCGGCCGAACGCCTGTCGTCCGAGGGCGTCGAGGTGGCCGTAATGAATGCCAGATTCGTGCGTCCGCTCGACACCGAGATGGTGCTTGCGCTCGCCGACACGACCGGTTGTCTCGTGACGGTCGAGGATCACTACCTCGACGGGGGCTTCGGGAGTGCGGTGCTCGAGGCGCTCGAGGCCAACGGTCGCTCCGACGTCAAGGTTGCTAGAATCGGCGTTCCCGTCGGTGTGCATCAGCACGGTCCGCCCGAGGTGCTTCGAGCGCGCTTCGGCATGGATGCAGACGGAATCGCTCAGCGCGTGCGCGACCTCATCGCCGCAGACCGCCGCGTCGGCGTGCATCGATAGGCGAGCGGTGCGCGACGCATAATTCGGTGCGTTCCGGCGATGCTTCGGTATCGCCGGGGCGCCGTCCGGCGAGGTCGAGACGTGCCGAAAGCACCGCCTGATCGCGAGCGCATCGACAAGTTGCTCGTGGAGCTAGCATTTGCCAAGTCGCGTGAGCGAGCGCAAGCGCTCGTGCTCGCAGGACTCGTGCTCGCGGACGAGCAGCGCATCGACAAGCCCGGCCAGACCGTCCGACGCGACGCAACGATCCGAGTCAAAGGAGCCGTCCATCCGTACGTCGGTCGAGGAGGAGTAAAGCTCGCCGCAGCGCTCGACGCTTTCGGATTGAATCCTGCCGGCGGCATTTTCCTCGATGTGGGCGCCTCGACCGGCGGCTTCACGGACTGTCTGCTGCAGCGCGGCGCGGCGCGCGTCGTCGCGCTCGACGTCGGGCACAATCAGATCGACTATCGCCTCCGCACCCATCCGCGTGTCGAGGTGCGCGAGGGCGTCAATGCACGGCATCTGGCCGTCTCGGACTTCGAGGCTCCGTTCGACGGCGCGGTCATCGACGTCTCATTCATCTCGCTTCGCCTGATCCTGCCGGCGGTGGCGCCGTTGCTGCGACCGGGAGGCTTGCTCGTGGCGCTGGTCAAGCCGCAATTCGAGGTCGGGCGGGCCGACGTCGGAAAAGGAGGCGTGGTGCGCAACGATGCGAAGCGGCACGAAGCGCTTCGCGCGATCGAGGAATGCGCGGCCGGTCTCGGGCTGGAGCGATTGGGCGCGATCGAATCACCAATTGCCGGGGCCGACGGCAATCGGGAGTTCCTCCTAGGCTTGCTCAGGCCGGCAGAATGAGGGCTACTGGATCGATGACGATCCGTGGTCCCGTCGGGTCTCGGAGTACTTCACCATCGTGAGGACGTTGCCAGTGGAGTTATACGAGACTTCATCCATGATGCTGCGGATGAGAAGCAGCCCTCGACCGCTCGGGCGCAGGAGATTCTCCGGCGCGCAGGGATCGGGCACGTCCTGTTCACGGAATCCCGGGCCTTCGTCCGATATCGTGAACAAGGCGCGTGCGGCAGAGAATTCGGCTTCGATCGTCACGAGCTTCGCCGCGTCATAGCCGTTGCCGTGCTTGATAGCGTTCACGATCGCTTCGTCTAGCGCCACGACGACGTCGATCGACTCGGGCCGAAGGAAGCCCAGCTGCACGAGGCGATTGGTGAGGTGATTGAGCACGCCGTCCAGGAACTCGACGCGGCTCGGTATCACGAAGCGCACGATCTCGGTAAGGTACGGGAGAATCTTGAGCGTGTCGCCGTGCAACTGCTGCTGCGCCTGAACGCGCTCGATTGCGTCATCGATCGACTCATCACTGAACGGACAGGCGAGCGTGTCGGCGCGAATCGGGCCCAGCAATTCACGCAGATCGACTGGCTTCCCGTTCGTCGTGATGACGAGCGGAATGGGCCGGCGCTGGGCGTGAATGCTCTTGAGGATGGCACGGTCTCCGAAGGAAGCATTTGGAAGATCCGCCACTACGAGATCGACGACACCGGATTTGATCCAGCGAACGGCCTCGTCCGTCGAGTCGACCGGCGTCACAGTGTGGCCGCGCCTGGAAAACGCCGTTGACAGGTTCTCACGCAAGCTGGAGTCCGTTTCCACAACGATGACTCGCATCCGTTCACCGGAACCCGCATTCGGCTGCTCGGGTGGCTGTGATCCCATTCTTGGCAGCTTACACGACCGTTTCACGGCTAAACAAGCACGGGGTGTTAGAATCGCAACCCGATCATGACCACCAAACCTTCCGACAGCCGGTCCGCGGGACAGCGGCGAACCCGTGCCGCGGCCATTTCGGTCCTGGTCGCCGTGTCGCTCGTGTTGATCAAGGTCGTCGCTGGCTCGATGACGAACTCGCTCAGCCTTCTGGCGTCTGCCGTTGACTCGCTGACCGACATCTTTGCTTCCGCAGTGAACTTCGTCGCGATCCGTGCCGCATCACGGCCAGCGGATCGTGAGCACGTTTACGGACACGGAAAGGCCGAGGGTCTGGCCGGGCTCTTTCAGGCAGTCGTGATCGGGCTCTCTGGTGGATATCTCGGGTACAAGTCGATTCTCCGAGTGATGAAGCCCGAGCCAATCGAGGCCGAGGTCGTCGGCATTGCGGTTATGGCGGTGTCAATGCTGGCGAGCTACCTGCTCGTGCGGCATTTGCGTAAGGTGGCGAAAGAGACGGGATCGCTCGCGCTCGAAGCCGATAGCCTGCACTACTCGACGGACGTGCTCGCTAACGGTGGAGTGTTGCTCCTGTTGGCCGTCGTCGCGGTCACAGGAATGCCGATTCTCGATCCGATAGCGTCGCTCGGGATTTCGGCCTACATCGTGTGGGCGGCTATCGGGGTCCTGCGATCCTCGATCGACCATCTCATGGATCGCGCCATGCCCGATCATCTCATCGAGAACGTTGCGCGGATGGCGGCCGAGCACGCCCACGTTCTCGGAGTTCACGACATCAAGTCACGCATGGCCGGGTCAGAGACCTTCATTGAGATGCACCTGGAAATGGATGGTGGTATGTCGCTGCGCGATAGCCATGACGCGGCGGTCGAAGTGCTACGCCGGGTCGAGGAAGAGCTGCCGAACTCCCGTGTCTTTGTACACGTGGACCCGGTGGATCCGGATCGGTAGGCTTTGCGCCATTGCGCCTTTGCGTGAAAACTCGCGCAAAGGCGCAATGGCGCAAAGGTACAGAGAGTCGACAGAGCATTCGCTACGTCTCAGTACTCGATCAGCTTGAGCGCCTTGTCATAGACGTCCTCGACCTGTGGAAGGATGACCCGCTCGAGGATGCGCGAGAAGGGAACGGGCGCGTACGCCGACCCTACCCGGCCGATCGGTGCATCAAGATAATCGAAGCACTCTTCCGATATCCTCGCCGCGATCTCGCCGCCGACGCCTCCGAGCACCTTGTCCTCGTGGACGATAAGCACCCGGTTCGTCTTCTTCACCGACTCGACGATCGTCTCCATGTCGAACGGCACGATCGATCGCAGATCGATGACCTCAACCTCCACGCCGTGCTCTTCCTTCAGCTGGTTCGCCGCGCGCAGCGACCAGTGCACCGTGGTGCCATACGTGACGATCGTCAGGTCCGTGCCGGGCCGTCGAATCCTCGCCTTGCCGAATGGCACTCGGAATTCCGGACCAGGATCCGCGGTTTTCGCGAAAATCTGGTTGTAGAGGTACTTCGGCTCGAGGAAGATCGTGATCCCGCGGCTTCGGAACGACTGGCGCAGAAGCCCCGCCGCGTCATCTGCAAACGCCGGCATCACGACTCGAAGGCCGGGAAGTGTCTGGAAGAAGGCCTCCAGCGTCTGCGAGTGGTATAGCCCGCCGCCGATGTAGCCACCGCAGGAAAGTCGGATGACCAGATTCGGGCAGAACTGCCCGTTCGACCGATAATAGTCGTGCGACGTATCGACGATCTGTTCGGCAGCCGGCCAGTAGTAGTCCGCGAACTGCGCGCCCTCGATGCAGACCCACAGGTCGTCGCGATATCGCGACATGCCGTTCGCCGTTCCGCTGATGTAGTCCTCGGCGATCGGCGCATTGAAGACGCGCTTCTCGCCGAACTCCTGCAGCATGCCCTTCGTCACGTTGAAGACGCCGCCCTTGTCGTGCGACGCAACGTCCTGCCCCCAGAGAAACGTGTGCGGGTTGCGCTGGAATTCTCCGATGAGCGTGTGGTTGATGGCCTCGCGGAGGGTGACGAGCTCGCCGCCAGCCTGTTCGACCAGTTCCGACGGCTCAACCACTGACTGTTCCGGTAAGACGAACATCGTCGCGGTCTCGGGATCCGGATCCGGAGCGGCCTCGCCGCGATCGGCGGCATCGTCGACGATGGCCATGTTCTCGGCTTCGATCGCGGCCAGTTCGTCGGCGGAGACGCCAGACTGTTCGAGCATGTAGGTGCGGAGCCTCGGGAACGGATCCATCGTCTCGCACTCAGCGATCTCGTCCGCCGTTCGATACAATTCGTGCCTGTCCGAGTTCGAGTGGGCATGGATTCGACGGCAGAGCGCGTGCACCAGCGCCGGGCCATCACCGGACCGGATGTAGGCGAGGGCCTCCTGCATCGCGCGGTGCGAATCGAACGGATTGGTGCCGTCGCAATTGACGATGAGGAGGTTCTTCAGGCCGCGGTAATTCTCCGAGACGATCGGATTGGCCGACTGGACGCTCACCGGCACCGAGATGCCGTAGCCATTGTTCTGGACGACGAAGATGACCGGGAGTTTCTCGCGCGACGCGCCGTTCAGCGCTTCGTAAACGTAGCCCTCAGACGTCGAAGATTCACCCTGACTCGAGAAGGCAATGCGGTCCTCGCCGTACGTCTTTGCCGCCCGGGCGATGCCAACGGCGTGAAGCGTGTGGTTGCCTGTCGCCGACGAGACATTCCAGATGCCGATCGCGTGTTTCGCGAAGTGGTTCGACATGTGGCGACCCCCTGAAGCGAGATCGGTTGCCTTCGAAAGTCCGTTCAGGATGATCTCGTAGGGCGTTATGCCAGCTGCCAGACACGTGAGCATGTCGCGGTAGTACGGAAACAGCCAGTCACGATTCGGGCGGAACGCGAGTCCGAGAGCCACCTGGATGCCGTCGTGGCCGGCGTGCGACGCGTGGTAGGACCAGCCCTTGGCCTGGCGCAGATACTTGCGGGCGCGATCATCGACGAGGCGGGCCTGATGGATCAGGCGGTACCACGTCTTCTGGGTTTCGATGTCAACTTTGACTCCGGCGTCGTTGAGTGGTTTGAAATGGATGCTGGTGAGCGTCTCTGTACTCATTGGAAGTCTTCTCTTTCTGAGTTATTGGCCGCGATACAATATCAGGGCCCGTTCATCGGTTCAACGCTCGACATGACGCACCTGCGACGCAACTCTCGAGGCACTTCTCTCGATCATGGGGCGCCGGTCGGAGCGAGCCATCGCCCGCCGGTCATACCTAGCAAGAGGAGATTTCCATCATGTTGAATCGGGTACGGATGATTTCGGGGGCGGTCCTGGTGGCCGTTCTGGTGGCTGCGAGCGCAAGCGCCGCGGCAAAAAAGACGGCTGGCGCGGTGGTGCAGGGCGAGGACGACTTCCGAAGCGCCACCGGATACACGATGGTGCTCATGGAGCACTGCAAGGCCGTGAACCGCCTTGCCCGGGGAAAGGGGGCCTTCAAGGCCGACCTCGCGCGCGAGCACGCGGCGGAGATCACGCGCAGCGCCGATTCGGCGTCGCGGCACGTCAAAGGGTACCTTGCGGCGCTCGGAAGCGATCAGCGCGTCCTTGTGACGGCGCAGAGCGGTGCTCAGCAGGCAGGCGAGTCAGCGATGGTGCGCCTCGCGACACAGCTTGACGAGACGCTGAAGGCCGACTCACCCGATCGAAAGGTTGTCGCCGACGCGGTGACCGATCTCTATCTGGTCGCGAAGGATCTGCTCGTGTCGCACAAGGCGGCAGGGAAGGCCCTCGGCATCGCGGCGGCAACTCCGCCGCGCAAGGCGACTCCTCGCAAGCCTTCGGTGCGCAAGCCCAAGGCGGCACCGGACTCGGCGAGGGCATCGACGAAGGCGTCGAAGTAGTCGACGACGATCGTCGTTCGTGGACGCTTCCGAGCCGCATTGGAAGCGTCCACGGTTTTCGTTTGCCGCGGTGACTAGGGAAGCGCGTCGCCGCGCATGCGCCCGGTGAGGTTATCTTCGCGGATGTTGAAGTCCGGGATTGCCTTCGTCACGACACCGAAGCTGCCGACCATGGCATCGTCGCCGACGCTCGTTCCCGACAGAACCGTCGCGTGGTACGTGATTCGCGCGCGGTCGCCGATCGACGTGAGATCCGTCCGGACACTGTCGATCTCGACGATGTCGTGGGAATGCGAGTAAATGTTCGCGAAGTCCGATATCGAGACGTCACTGCCAATCGTCACCTTGCCACGGTCGTCGATCAGGACGTTCTTGTGCACCACGACATTGTCGCCAAACGACAGGTTGTAGCCGAACGACCACTCGACGAACTGCCACGATTTGAAATTCGCGCCGACCCTCTCGAAAATGTATGGGGCCAGGACGCGGCGAAACCGATGGCCAAGACCGGCGTGCAGTCCGACAGGCGACCGGTCGAACATCTGCCAGAGCCAGGTAATCGGCTTGCGAGGGTAATACCGCGCCGGGTCGCAATTGGCGTAGTACTCCGGCTCGAGCGTCGTATTGCGCGGGTCGAAACATGCCAGCATGGTGCGCGCGGAGAACGACAGACTGTCGTCGTTGATTCGCTCGAACTCGCCGGGTGTGCCGAAGTACAGGTCGCAGAGCGTCGTCCGAACCAGCTCGTTGCGATCAATTGCGTCGTTGTTGAGCCGCTCCTCGAGCTCGAGCAGGAATCGGTCGAAGACGCGCTCTGCCTCGGGCAGCGGCTTGAGCTCGCGAAACGGCATGGGAACGTAATTCGGCATCGGATCGTCGCCCCTTCTTCAGTGAATTGAGAGCTGAGCTAATAGCCCCGTTGATCGGGGGCTGTCAAACGGCCCGCCCCGGGCTCTCGCGGACGCTATGCTACGATCCGCCTCGATGCGCGCGCGGAGGAATCGGTTGGTTTTCGCCGGTGTCGCCGGGGCTGTCCTCCTTGCCGCGCTGGCGTGGTGGCTGACACGGCCGAGGCCGTCGATCGACATGGCCACGCTCGCGCCTGAGTCGACGGCGCTCTACGTCCAGATCGACAGCCTGCCCGACCTGGCCGAGGGGCTGACGGAGTCGGATGCCTGGGCCAGACTGGCGAAGCCGCTTGGACTGTCGAGCCAGCTCGACTACGCCGGTCCGGTGTCCGAGATGCTCGGCCGGCTCGAGATGGGTCCGGACGACGCCGTCGTGTTCGGCCGTTCGCAGTTTGCGGTCGTCGTCTCACACCTCACGACGGGTGTCGAGGCCGGAGAAGAGTCCGGCGCGCTGGTGGTACGTCCACGATTCGCGCTCGTAGTGAAGACGCACTCAGGCGCGGGCGCGGCCCAGCGAATCGCGTCAGACCGATTGCCGTTGCTCGCGCGAAAAGCCTACGGCTCCGAAGTTCCGATCTCTGATATCCCCGGGCCCGGCGAGAAAATGACCGTTGCGCAGGGACCCACCGAGGTCCGACGCATGGTCTGGGCGGTCCGTGACGACGTCGTAATTCTCGGGAACGACGTGGAGACGGTCCGCGCCGTGCTCGACACGGCTGCAGGTCGTGCGCCGTCGCTTGCGGGGTCCTTCTATCTCGAACGAGCTCGGGCGCTCGTCGAGGCGCCAGGCGCGATTGTGTTTGCATACGCGGCGGCAAAGACGGGCGGAGACATCGTCGGCCTGTCACTCGGAGGGTTGACATCGGAAGGCGGCAGCGATGCGGAATCCGGGATGGACTCGGATTCCGGCACAATGCAGGTCGGAGGATTGCTTTCCGGCCTGGCGAATGGGGCGGCGCACGCGGTGGGTTACGCAGGTCGTTTCGAGCGAGGGCGATTCGTCGAGCGAACTGCCACGATTCTCACTCCGCGTATCGCCGAGACGATGACGACGTCCGTGACGGCGGCGGTGGCCGAGCCGCAGTCTCTGTCGCTCGTGCCCGATGGAATCGAAGAAGTGAACGTCGTCCGCATCCAGCGTCCTGGTGAGACGGTCGATACATTGCTGACTACGCTCTCCGGAAATGTCGACGTCAGCGTGAGCGCCACTGTCACGCAGATGGCGATCGGGTCGAGGCGAGCGTTTGGTGCCGAGGCCACCGACACTGTTGCGCAAATCGTCGGCGACGAGATCGCTTTCATCGATTTCGGAAACGGTGAGCCTTTTGCAGTGGCTTTCGAGATTCTGGATTCGGCGAAGGCGCTGCCGATCGTGGCGCGATATCTCTCCGAGGACGGGAACCGTTCAACGAGCGAGCTTTATGGCGGATTCGAGCTCTTGCGGTCTTCGCACGAAGACGGCCGTGCGTTCGCGTTTATAGGTCGATTCGGTGTGTACGGCTCGCGCGACCAGCTCGTCCGAATGATCGACGCGCGCGCGGCGGGAGGGCGCACCGGAGGGGAACTGGCGCGAGCGATTTCTGTTCCTACACCGGCCATCATCGGCACGGAGCGTCGCGACGACCGTGATGCGGCCGAGTTGCTCTTCGCTCTCTCGGTTGCACTTCGGACGTCGGACGGGGCGCCGGAGACGCTCGAGCGCGCGGATGTTGCGACGGCCCGAGCCGAAATGCCGCGTGCGACGAGCCGCTGGGACCTGCGGGACGGAGCGCTCGTGGTCGAGACGCGATCGGCCGTCGGCAACCTGTCGTTCCTCACCTCACTTCTGCCCGTCCAGTGAGGGAATGACCGGAACCGGGCACGAAGGCGACCCTGAGGACGCGAGCTCGCGACGTGCGCGACTCGACGACGAACAAGGCTGCCACCGGTCCCGGTTCCGCTGACACTGCGGGAACCCTCAGCCGTTCCAGTCTCCGACAATCGGTGATCCGCCTCCCGCGCCGAAGCCGAACACGACATCCGCCGGCCCCGAACCGTTCATGTTGACCAGGAACCACGCACCGGTCGACGGGTCGTAGACTCCGGGAGTGTCGATGCCATCCGCGTTCCAGTCACCAGTGATGGCGACGAAGCCGGCAGGTCCGTAACTGAATGCAAAATCAGCCGGGCCGTTCGAGAGGCTGTTGCGAAGAAACCACGTTCCAGTCCCGGCGTCGTAGAACCCCACTGAATCGCTTCCGTTTCCATCCCAGTCGCCTGCCACCGGAAAGGTTCCTCCGCCAACGCCGAACGTGAATCCGTGCTCCGCCGGACCCGGACCATTGACGTTCTTGAGGAAGTACAGGCCGGTCGTCGGATTGAAGATCCCGATGGAGTCAACGCCGTCGCCATTCCAGTCGCCTGCAATGGGCCTGTAGATCAACGGCGATCCAAACGAGAAGACGACGTTGGCCGGTCCGTTCGTGTTCGAGTTTCGAAGGAAAAACGTCCCATTGGCAGGATTGTAGAGCCCGGGCGTGTCGGTGCCGTTTCCATCCCAGTCACCCGAGAGCGGGACCCAAGTCACGTCCGATGGACCGTACGAGAGAGTGATGTCCGCAGGACCGGCGCTCTGCGAGTTTCGCAGGAACCACGCAGGAGGCGTCCCTCCCTGGTACACGAGACCGGGTGTGTCGCCCGGCTCGACGATTCGTGTGATGAACGCGTCGTCGACGCCACCGATCGTCGGCTGTTCGGCACCGAGCACCGGGAAGTTGCCCGAGTCCGTGTATCCGGCGACATAGGCGGTGCGAGCGCCGTCGATCGCCACCGCGAGTCCGATATCCGTTTGTGATCCGCCAAGATACGTCGAGTAGACCAGTTGGCGACCCGTCGCACCGACGCGCGTCACGAAAGCGTCGTTGAGCAGGTTCCCGCCGTTGGCGGGCTGCGACGGCGACACGGTGCGGAAATCGACGGACCGCGTCTGGCCAACAAGAACCGCGCTTCCCGTCGCATCAACCGCAATTGCGCGACCGCGGTCCTCGAGGTCGCCCCCAAGGTACGACGAATAGACCTTTCCGGAGCCCGTTGCATTCACCTTCGTCACGAATGCGTCGAAGTTGTTGTCGAGCGCCGGCTGAAATGGGTTCGTCGTCGGGAAGTTCACCGACCTTGTGTATCCGGTGACATAGGCGTTGCCGGCTGCGTCGACGGCAATGCCGGTGCCAGCGTCTTCGCCTGCGCCCCCGAGCGGCGATGAATAGACGAGCGACAGAAAATCAGCGGCGACCTTTGTGACGAAGGCGTCGTTTCCGCCGCCGGCCATCTGGAACGGATTGACGACAGGGAATCCGTTGCCCTGTGTAAGCCCGGTCATGTAGAGATTGCCGGCGCTGTCTACGGCAAGCGCGTCAACGAGTTCCGATCCCAGTCCGCCAATGAACGACGAGTTCATCAGGCCTCCGCCAGCGCTCACCCGGCCGTAGATGCCGTCGCTCGAGCCGCCGCCGTAGGTACCCTGAATCGGGAGCAACAGCGGATAAGTGGTGCCAGACGTCGTGCGACCACCGAAAGTGACGATTCCGGCAAGATCGACGGCGACGGCCTCGATTGTCTCGGTCTCGAATCCGCCACAGAAACTCGAATAATTGACAGTGGCGCCCGTGGTGCCCAGGCGCGCGACGAATCCATCAATGCCGCCACCCAACGTCGCCTGGAACGGCGCAACGGTCGGGAAGTTGGCAGAATCCGTGTCTCCGCCAAAGATGACTTCGCCGCCCGGCGTCACGGCGATCGCAAGCGCCTCATCGAATCCGATGCCGCCGAAGTAGGTCGAATAGACAATGGTCGCGCCCGTCACGTCGAACTTCGTGACGTATGCGTCATAGTCGCCGGCGCGCACCGGCTGGACGCCCCCGACTGACGGAAAATTGAGCGAAAACGTGCGTCCGGCAACATACGTGTTTCCAGCTGCGTCGAGTCCGATGCCAAAGGCTCGATCCGGGCTCGACCCGCCGAGGAACGATGAGTATGAGAGCTTGGGATCGATCACGAGTGGCAGGCTTCGGTCGAATGCACCGAGCTCGAATCCGACCGTGTTTGCACTCAGGCGCGCGAACGAGCTCGGGACCAGCCTGCGCGTTCCGTCGACCTCCTGATACGCGACCGGACGCTGTTGATATACGTTGCCGAGGGCCGTGGTGAATTTGAGGTCGCCGTCCTTCGTGATCGCCATCCGCTCCGTGCAATCGAACTCCATGACGAAGGCCATCGGATCGGCTCCAGGCGCCACGAGAACGTCGTACTCGAGACCGCCGCTCGCCGAGTGGTAGATCACGTCAATGCCCGGATAGACGTCGGACGATCGAACGGACGCAAACCTGTCCACGTATCGCGACCAGCCGTCGGGATTCGAGCCGTTCAAGTGATGGCTCCGTCCCGTCAGGATTCCGCCTCCGGAGAGCCGCGGACTGGGGTTGCCGCCGACGAATGTTGTGCAAATGGCCGTGGAGGCACTTTCATTTCCTCGCACGAGCACGGAGCCCGCTGAGGTAAGGAAAAGCGCCGAGTCGCCTGTTCTCGCCGCGAATTCGGCGCGAGGGTCGAACTGGCCGGCATTGCGCTCGAACACGATCGAAGGATCAGGAACGCTGGAAGCCGATTGTTCCGAACGAACCTCGATTGGCGGGCGACTCGACTCGGCGGCGCCAACCTGAACGGGATTCAGCGGGACGGCCATCGATACGACAGCAATCAAGTGGACGAAACAGCGACGGCGAGATGATTTGTGAATTCGTGCGGAGTGCATCGAAGGGGCCTCCCTGATTCGAACGGAATGTTGGACCGGACCTCGAGACTGCCCCCAGCCTCGCGAGATTGTTCAGGCATGTCAAGGCACTGAACCACCAGTTCAATTCACAGCGTCATGCGTCGGAGGATGGATGCGACGGCAATCCGACTCCATTGCAACGGACGGCACTGTTCTATCGGAGTCATCGGATGTCGACACCCGTCGAACGGCTCCGGTAGAGTCGGGCGACTTGGCGATGGATCACAGTCAATTGCCGGCGGGAACGGCTGCGGCGGGAATCCCGGGCGAACCGCGAACGGTGACGTTCGGCGAGGCCGTCCGCTTCTGGCTCAGGCTCGGGTTTGTCTCTTTCGGAGGGCCAGCCGGGCAGATCGCCATCGTGCACCGCGAGCTCGTCGAGCGGCGTCGCTGGATCGGAGAGGAGCGCTTCCTCCACGCGTTGAACTTCTGCATGTTGCTGCCCGGGCCCGAAGCGATGCAGCTCGTGACCTACATCGGCTGGCTCATGCATCGGACGCGGGGAGGAATCGTCGCAGGAGTCCTCTTCGTGCTGCCGTCCGTGTTCATCCTCGCCGTGTTGTCGTACGTCTACGCGGCGTACGGCAACCAGCCGGCGGTCGCCGCGGTGCTTTGGGGTTTCAAGCCGGTCGTCGTCGCGGTCGTCGTCGAAGCGGTCGTGCGCATCAGCCGTCGCGCATTGAAGGTCCGTGGTCACATTGCGATTGCCGCCGCCGCCTTCGTGTCGGTTTATGTTCTTCACATACCGTTCCCATTCATCGTGCTTCTGGCGGCTGTTGCGGGGCTTGCGGGTCCAAGATTGCTTCCGGGGCTGTTCTCGGCGTCGAGACGGGCGACCGAGCAGTCTGGCGAAGCCGTGGTGGCGACCAGCGTGCCCGAAGCCGACGCGTTGCCGCTTGTCATCCGGGATGACGACTCGCCGCCGGAGCATACGCGGCCGTCGCGTATGCACTTGGCAAGAGTACTCATCGCGGGAGCCGGGTTGTGGGTGGCTCCGCTCGTTGCCGTGGCGGCCTGGAAAGGATGGGCCGACCTTCACGTTCACGAGTATCTGTTCTTCACGAAGGCCGCGTTCGTGACGTTCGGCGGCGCCTACGCTGTGCTCGCGTATGTGACGCAGATAGTCGTCGGCGATCTGGGCTGGATCACGAAGGCCCAGGCAATCGACGGACTGGCGCTCGCGGAAACGACTCCGGGTCCGCTGATCATGGTCCTGCAGTTCATAGGGTTCATGGCCGGATGGAACAACCCCGGGGATATGACGCCGCTTGCAAGCGGATTGCTCGGGGCGCTGCTCACGACCTGGGCGACGTTCCTGCCTTGCTTCGTCTTCATTCTTGCAGGTGCGCCGTACATCGAGACGCTTCGAGGGAACCGACGGATCGGTGACGCGCTGTCTGGTGTCACCGCGGCGGTCGTCGGTGTCATTCTGAATCTGGCCCTGGTCTTTGGAGCGGCCGTGATGTTGCCGGACGGTTGGGGACGATCACCGGACTGGACCGCCGTCGCACTCGCGGTTGCGGCATTTCTGGCCCTGGAGCGTCTGAAGGTGGACGTCACGCTCCTGATCTTCTTCGGCGGGATTGCAGGGATCGTGCACTGGCTCGCAGGTTGACGGTTTTCCGTGGTTCGGAGGTGCACGCGGTTGTGGGTGAAACGGCGTGCGATCGAACGGCTCGTCAAATCAAACCCTCGCCGACCCAGAACCCCGAGCGAAGCGAGGGGCGTGTCCCACAGCTGGTGCTGGTCACGGTCAGAAGACCAGCGAGCGGGCGGACGTGCTGAGCTCGCATGTTGCTCGCATGTTGGTGGAGGCGGATGCAGGCGGATCGGGCGTGCGGTACAACGCACTTGGCGGGAGATGCAAGGCCGGCCGCTCACTGCGTTCGCGGTTCTGGGACGTGCGGTGGGGAGAGGGGTCTCCGTCGGCCGCAGGCCGACCCGGAACCGCGAACGCAGTGAGCGGCCGGCCTTGCGGACCCACCACTGGACGGGAAACGCACGGCCACGACACAACTGCCCGTGTCCAGCCGACTCGATTCTGGGTAAAGACCTGAGCGCAGCAAACGCAATGTGGCGCCGGGCTTGCTGGAGCGCCGACGCCACTGGAGATCGGGGAGAAGCGGCTTGCGGGGAACCCTCCTCCCTGGAGCCGGGTACGCCACGTCGTGCGGGGCCGATCCGGTTCGAACTCGTCGACAGGGGCTAGTGCAACGACCGTGCCGCTCGTGCCAGCTCCTGCGCAATAGTCCCTAACCGACTTGTAATGAGCTGGTTGCAGGCGAATTGAGATCAGCGATTTTGCAGAACCGACTGTGGCGCAATGGGTACCCAAGGTCCATCGCGCCACACAAGAAGTCCCGCGCAAATCCCCGGAAGGGGCTACACGGTGCGGACAATGTGACCTGGAGCAACCCGGCGAATCTACGGGCTTGCGGTCTCACTCACCGGTGCGCTTGGCAGACTCTCGTTCCCGTAGCGATCCACGGCGACAACGCGGTACGAATATCGCGATCCGACCCGCACCCGATCGTCTCGATAGGTCGTCCGATTGACCGGCTTGTCGGTCAACTTCACCCACGTCGACGTTTCAGCCGGATCGCCGTCCGTACGGGTCAGAAAGTAACCGACGACGTCGCCTTCCGTATTCGTCGGCCAGAACAGGCTGACCACGCCACCCGCCGATGCGACGGTCACGTTCGTCGGCGCAACCGGAGCGAACGTGTCCCTCGGCGTCACCGCGAGACGCTCGCTGTCGCCCGATTCAACCGATGCGTCCGGAGCCTGCGACACGCTGCGAACCACGTACACATAAGCCGTCAGATAGTTGAAGTTTCTGTCGACGAACCGAGGGTCCGTCACCAGCCGGTCGTTGATCGGTCGCCCGAGGCGCTCTGCGTTCGGCTTTGCGCGATAAACGTTGTAACCGACGACCTGGGCCGGGACGCTTCCGTCAACATTCTCCGTCGGCGGCGCCCACGTCAGCGTCACTTCGTCCTGCGCCTGCGTTACCGCGAGAGAGGTCGGAGGACGTGCGATTCCAGGCACTGGCTCGATCGACACGATGTTCGAAAGGATCTGAGGTCGGCCGCGTCCGTCGACGTAGCGCACCGCGTATTGAAACCTGGTATTCGAGAGCAGGGCTGACTGCTTTGGATCGAGCGGATCGTCAAAGGCAACCGAGTCACCCGTCGAGAGTTGGGCTTTCAGGCCCTCATAGTCGACAAACCCAATGAGATCAGCGGAGTCCTCGAACTCGACGGGGAAGGCCACTGGCGTCGCGTCCCGCGCTTGACGAAGCCTGTAGACGTCGGCCCGCCTGACCGAGGTCGCTACGTCTTCACGAAGGTCCAGACGAGGCGCGAGCCACGACACGCGAATCGTGCTCCCCACCTGCATAGCGGTGACCTGGTTAGGTCGAACGGGAGCGCGTCCAAGCGGAGGCTGTGGGGCGCCGACCTTGCCGCACGCCGACACTGCGATACACACGATCGCAATGCCCAGGGAAGTCAGGAGTGCTCGGAGCATTCGAACGGGCACGTCGGACTAGAGAATGTACCGGCTCAGGTCGTGGTCCTTCACGATCCCCGCCAGTTGGTGCTCGACGTATGCTCGATCGACGACGACATCCTTGTCGACAAGGTCCGGACCCTCGAACGAGACCTCCTCGAGCAACGTCTCCATGATTGTATGCAGCCGTCGGGCGCCGATATCCTCGGTATTCTCGTTGACGGCGAACGCAAATGACGCTATGGCGTCGACGGCATCGGTCTCGACCTCGAGCTTGATTCCTTCCGTCTCGAGCAAAGCGACGTATTGACGGACGAGCGAGTTCTTCGGCTCGACGAGGATCCGCTTGAAGTCCTCCACCGTGAGTGGACTCAGCTCGACGCGGATCGGGAATCGCCCCTGCAGCTCCGGAATGAGGTCGGATGGCTTGGCGACGTGAAATGCACCCGCGGCGATGAATAGAATGTGATCGGTGCGGATCATCCCGTATCGCGTATTGACGGTCGTGCCCTCGACAATCGGAAGGATGTCGCGCTGCACGCCTTCGCGTGAGACGTCAGGGCCGTGGCCCGACTCGCGTCCAGCTATCTTGTCGAGCTCATCGAGGAAGATGATCCCGGCGCTCTCCGCTCTTTCAATCGCGACGCGCGCGACCTGATCCATGTCGATGAGCTTGTTCTCCTCCTCCGCGACAAGGTAGTCGATGGCCTCGCTGACCGGCATGCCCCGTTTGCGAGGCTTCTGATTGAAGAGGTTCGGGAACATGTCCTTGAGATTGATGTCCATCTCCTCGACGCCCTGGGGCGTGAAGATCTCGAAATGGCCAGGATTGGCGCGCTCGTGGACTTCGATCTCAACGACGCGGCTGTCGAGCCGGCCTTCCCGCAGTTGCTGGCGGAGTTTCTCCCGCGTGCGCTGGAACTGCTCGAGCGACGTGGCTTCGTCCTCCTCGCCTGCGACAACCTGCTTCGACGGGGGAAGGAGCAGATCCAGCAGCCGCTCCTCCGCGTTGAGCTCGGCCTTGTCGGCGATCTCGGCGATGCGTTCTTCGCGAACGAGGTCGATTGCAATCTCGACGAGGTCGCGGATCATCGACTCGACGTCGCGCCCGACGTAGCCGACCTCGGTGAACTTCGAGGCCTCGACCTTGAGGAACGGCGAGTTCGAGAGCCGCGCGAGCCGCCGCGCGATCTCGGTTTTTCCGACGCCCGTAGAGCCGATCATGATGATGTTCTTGGGCATCACGTCCTGCGCGAGATCGGCCGGCAGTTTCTGCCGCCGGACGCGATTGCGCAGCGCCACGGCGACGGCGCGCTTCGCGGCCGACTGCCCGACGACGTGTTTGTCGAGCTCGGCGACGATCTGTCGAGGCGTCAGGTCGTCGAGCCGGACGGGACTCTCCTTATCGACCTCGCCGGCGAGATAGATGACCATTACAGCTCTTCCACCACGACGTTCTGGTTCGTGTAGATGCACACCTCTCCCGCGATGCTCAGTGCCTCTTCGGCAACCTGCCGCGCGGTTAGCGGCGTGTGGCGGATGAGCGCGCGCGCGGCAGACAGGGCGTACGGTCCACCGGATCCGATCGCCACGATGCCGTCGTCCGGTTCTATGACGTCGCCGTTTCCGGACAGGACGAGGGACGTCTTGTCGTCAGCGACGATGAGCAGCGCCTCGAGGTTGCGCAGGTATTTGTCGGTGCGCCACTCCTTGCTCATCTCAACTGCGGCACGCTGGAGCTGTCCGTGGTACTGCTCGAGTTTCGACTCGAAGCGCGAAAACAGCGCAAACGCGTCGGCCGTCGAGCCGGCAAACCCCGCGATGATGCGGTCGTTGTAGAGGCGGCGCACCTTTCGGGCGCCAGATTTCATGACCGTATCGCCGAGGGTCACCTGGCCGTCGCCTGCCACCGCGACCTTCCCGTCGCGCCGGACTGCGATGACCGTCGTGCTGCGCCATCGGCCGGCGTTCGCTTGATCGCTTGGCATCGTGGGTCGGACTATAGCCCCCGGTTTTCGGGAGTGTCAAACCCGCCGTTTGGCGCGCTTCGAGTGCTGCGATGCCACTTTTCGATTCGGTGGACGGGACGACACGGCTAACGGATCGGCCCGGGACTGAAGCGGCGGTCCCGGCGCCAATCGCCTGCTGCTTGGCGCGTCCCGGAAGCACCAGTTACACTCCGACGAGCGCGTCCGGACGTTCCGCGACGCTGATTCTGGCAGTGGAGGCAGTGCGGCGAATGAGAACGTGTCCCGCGTGCGGTCGACGGTACCCGGTCGAGATCGATTTCTGTGAGATCGACGGAGCGTCGCTCGCAGCGGTTACCGTGGTGACGGCGTCCGAGGCCGGAGCCGATGTCGATCCCGAGACGGTCGTCCGTCCCCGCCGCGCCCAGCCCATCGGCGCGGACCAACGACTCGAATCCCCTCGATTCACGCAGGTACGCGTAGACATTCCAGAGAGCGGGCGCCCGTCGGGCTCGCTCAACACTCCACAACGGATTGTCGAACCGACGGGCATTCCGGACCGCGTGTATCGAGAGAAGCCGATATGGCCGATAGTGGCGTCGCTCAGCTTCGTGGTCGTTATCGCGTCGGCGCTTTTCATCTATGTCTGGATGTCGCAGCAGTCGGACTTTGCGGCTGAAGTGAGCACGCAGATTTCGCAGGCCCGCGTCTCGGTTGCCGACGCGAAGGCGCGCCTCGAGTCACTCCCTGCCGACAATCCATTGCGCGGAAAGCTCTTGCAGCTCCAGAACTGGGATCGCGAGCTCCAGGACCTCGAGCTGGGACGCGACCGAACACGCGAGATTGCGCAGAGGGCGCGAGACGTCGGGGAAGCCGCCCGGCGTGTCGGAGAGGAAGCCCGAATCGCAGGCGCTATCGTCCCGGCCACTCCACCGTCGGTCGTGCCGGCTATGCCTTCGAACGGCAATTCGGCTTCATCGCCGCCGCCGTCGTCTCCGACGGTAGACCCAACGGACCCGACGACGGATCCCGCGACGACTCCGCCGACCAACCCGGGAACCGATCCAGCCAAACCGGCGGATCCTGCGGATACGACCGGTCAGCCACCGCCTGTCAAGCCGCCCGTTCCGAAGCCGGCGGATCCGTCGGCGCCGGCCAAGCCCGATGGCGGGGGCACGCCGCCGGCGTCCGAAAAGCCAGCTTCAAGTCCGCCGCGAACGCGAGCCGTCGCGGTCTGACCCAGCGGTGAATTCGGAATGAATGCACCGGGAGCCCTTGCCGCGGAAGTGCTGACGCTCGAATCGGACGGCCGCTTCGAGCGCCTGCTCGAACGCGGGACGGTTGGTGCGCTGGCGCTGTTCGTAATCGCGGCTCCGCATTCCATCGCCGTGACGCAGGCGGCGTTCGTCCTCGGGCTCTTGATGTGGATTACCCGGATGATCGTCGCTCGCCGGCCGCTCTTCGTACGGACGGCAGTGGATCTGCCGTTGCTGGTATTCGTCGGATGGACCGCCATTTCGGTCGCGACGAGTCTGGATCCGATGTGGAGCCTGAGCCGGATGCGCGGTGTCTCGCTCGTCCTCATCATGTATCTGTTCGCGGCGAACGTCCCGACTCGTCGCGTCGCGTGGATGCTGGCGCTCGCCCTGATGCTGTCAGTCGCGGGAAACCTGTGGTGGACGTATCTCGAGCGAGCCCAGGGCCGAGGCGTCAAGGTCGTCACGATGGGCGCAAGTCCACTGAAGAAGTGGGGCGTCATCCCCGGCGACACGATCCTCGAGGTTGACGGCAAGGCGGTACACGACCTCGAGAGTCTCAACGCCGCATTCGAGGGCGACCGCAGTCGCGAGTTGATCCCGGTTCGATTCACGCACGGCGAGTCGGACGAAACCCGGGTCTATCGTCGCGGACGGGTGCTGCGAGAGGGAACCGGCTCCGATCGACTGGCGGTCACGATTGCACCGGGCCGCGATTTCCGCGCCAGGGCCTATTTCTCGCATGCGGCGACCTACGCCGAGACACTTCAGATCATCGCGTCGATGATTGCGGCATGGGTCATTTGCGGCGCGCTTCAAAACCGGAAATGGGCCCTCTGGCTGGCTTTTCTCCTTGCGATGACGGTCGGCGCCCTCGTTCAGACGCAGACGCGCGCACCGATCGTGGCTTTCGGACTTGCGCTTCCGGCAATGGTTCTATTGCGCGGCGCAGGTCGGCGGGTGCTTGTGGGAGCAGGGATAGCCACAATCGTCCTGTTCCTCGCCGGTGGCTGGTTCATCCTCCGCGGACGAGAGGTGGCGCTAGTCCATCCGACCGACGAGAGCACACAGTGGCGATTGACCGTGTGGCGCGAGGCGCTGCCGATTCTCGCTGCGCATCCGCTCTTCGGAATCGGCCCTGACGCCGCCAAGTACCGGGCCGGCGAACTCCAGCTCTTTGATGGGGGAAAGCTGCCGCCGGGGCACTTTCATTCCACACCGCTTCAAATCGCCGTCGATCGCGGTATTCCGGCCCTCATCGCCTGGATCGCCTTCGTCGCGATGCTGCTCGTGAGCATCGGACGGCTCGCGAGGCAGCAGGCGTCGCGGGAATCGACGGGCGGCGGCGACTGGCGCGTGACGGCCACCGTGCTCGGTGCCTGGGGCGCGCTTGTGGGCTTCTTCGCCAGCTCACTTGTGCACTTCAACTGGGGCGACAGCGAACCGATGCAGATGGCATGGGCAGTCGCCGGAATTGCGTTCGCGATCGCGCGCATCGACCGGACCGAGGAGGCGTCGCGTGAACTACGCTGATCAAACCGGGTTCCTGAGCAAGTTCAGCCTGAACCAGGTGATTGCCCAGGTGACTTACCAGGCGGCCGCGTTCTGGACGGTCGGCAACGCCCTTGGCCGCTCCGGATGGTACGGATTGACGATGGGGCTGTTGATTGCAATCGGTGTCGTCTGCGCGATGGCGTACCTGCCTCTCTACCTTCGACTGACGGTCGAAAGGCGGAAGAAGTACTCGTGGCCGATCAAGTTCCGGACAGTCGCATCGCCTGTGCTCGCTTTCGCCGCGATCCCGCTGCTGACGACGCCGGCGCGATGGCTTGCGTGGGGCGGCTGTCTCGTCATCGCCGTGGTCGGAGTGCTCGCGGCCCGTCGGGCGCTGAAGCGGATGCCGGACGCGGATGCGATCCCGCTTCTGCCGCTCGAACTGCTCGTCGGCGACCTCGCGATCGTGTTGATCGCAAGCTCGCAAGGCTCCGGAGCCTTCGCAGGTTGCGCCGTCGGTCTGTCGCTCGCGATTGTGCTTTTTCTCGTATCGGCCGAAGGTCGCACGCGGTGGATTGGCCTTGTCGTTGCTGCGCTGGCTTTTGCCTGCCTGCCGGGAATCGGCGCGATGTCCCTGTTGATCGTGGCGGAGGCCGCTGGCGCGGGTGTCGTGGCAGCTGCAGGGACGATCCGCCTGGTGTTTCTGGCTGAAACGCAACACCAGTCCAATGTGTCGGCCACGGTCGATGAGCTGACGTCCTTCGCCGCAGTCACCCCCGAATACGCCGAAGAAATGCTCGAAACGGCAACGGGCATCCTCGCGCGCAACTGGACCATTGACCCGCCGGTCGAGCCGGAGGCCGTCGGTCACTGGTATGAGGCAAACTCTGAGTACTACCTCTACGACCTCGCGCAGTTCCACCTCGCCTACAAGCACATCCGATTCATGCTCGACATCATTGAACTCTCCGGCGGACGGGTGCTTGATTATGGCGCCGGCATCGGCGACCTCTCGCTCGAGCTTTCCCGGCGTGGGCACGACGTCACGTACCTCGACGTCGATGGCCGGACGAAGGCGTTTGCGAGATGGCGGGCTGAACGCGACTGGCTGCCCGTTACGTTCGCTAGCGAGCTCGACGAAGTCGAAGGTCCATTCGACACGATTGTGTCGCTCGATGTCTTCGAGCACCTCGCCGAGCCGCTTCCGGTCGTCGACGGTTTGATCGAGAAGGTCGCACCCGGCGGCCGGATGATAGTGACGGCCTACTTCGGCGCCACGAAGTCGCATCCGATGCATTTCGACCACGACATCGATCTGGGCGCCTACCTTCGCGCCGCCGGACTAATCGACCGCAAGACATTCGCGATGAAGCACCTGCGCAGCGAGTTTCTCGGCAAGCGCGGAGTGCTCGTCTTCGAAAAGCCGAAATGATCGGAACGAACTTGCGGTAAGCTGGCGAAACGACCGATGCCCGACAAGATCCTCATCGTGGACGACGAACCTCAGGTGCGGCATCTGCTCCGCACGGCGCTCCATAAGACGTACGAGATCGGCGAAGCGGACAATGGCGAAGAGGCCCTGCGGCTCTCGAAGACGGGTGATTTTCGTCTCGTCCTGCTCGACCTGATGATGCCTGGCATGAGCGGACACGAGGTCTGCCTTCGACTGCGGCGCAATCCACTGACGTGCCACATGACGGTCGTCATGCTGACCGCGCGCGATAGGGAAGAGGACGTCGTCAGCGGACTGCAGTCCGGTGCTGACGACTACATCGTCAAGCCGTTCAAGATCTCGGAGTTGAAGGCCCGCATCGAGAGCCATCTGCGCCGTCAGTGGCGGGAGTTGCAGGCGAATCCGCTTACGGGACTGCCCGGCAACCGGCAGATCGACCAGGTGATTCGGGCGAACATCCTTGCGGGGGAAGCCTTCTCGGTCTGTTATGCGGACCTGAACAACTTCAAGGTGTTCAACGATACCTACGGTTTCGCTTCAGGCGACGAGATGCTCGGGTTCGCGGCGCAGCTCCTGACGCGAACTGTTACCGACGCCGGGGACGCCGACAACGATTTCGTCGGACACGTCGGCGGCGACGACTTCGTGATCGTGACGGTTCCCTCGCGTGTCGAGAGAATCTGCGAGGCGATCACCACGCGTTTCGACACCGAGGTGGTCCGCTTCTATTCGGTCGAAGACCGCGAGCGGGGCGGGGTCGAAGCCAGCGATCGTCAGGGGAACAACCTCTTCGTTCCGTTAATGGGGATCTCGATCGCGGTCGTAACCGTCAATCCGGGGGCATACGAGCACCCGGCGCAGATCGGGCAGACGGCGGCCGAGATCAAGAACTACCTCAAGAAGTCCGGGCCAGCCACGGGAAGCAGCTTCCTCGTCGATCGAAGGTCGTAGGACGGGTGGACGATGCGGGAGCGGGCCCTGAGACTTTGTGCCTCTGTGACTCCGCGGCTCTGTGTGCGAAGCTCTTCAGACGCTGCGCACACTGAGGCACGGAGTCACTGAGGCACCGAGTCGACGCATCTCCCAGGAGTCAGTTCACCGTGAGGATTCCGTCGTCCGGCTTCACGTCCTCAAACGTCCGTCCTGTCAGATTCGTGATGAGCGACTTCAGGATCTTGTCTTCGAGCAGGCCGAGCGACGGCGTTTCGATCCACTGCTGACCCATCCCCTGACGCAGACCCTCGAATTTCGCCGAGACGCCGACAAGCGAGTTGGTCGGCGTTGACGGCGCGATCTCGATCCGAATCTGCACGCGGGCCCGCGAGATGTCCTGCACGCTCGAGGCGCCGATCTCCGCAAAGTGGCCGAGCTGCGTCTTCGCCACGATGCCGCGAGCAAAAACGACCTGTTCGGTCACGATCGTGTGCTTGCCGCCTTCCTCGTCCGCGGTTTCGCTGAGGACCGGAATCTCGTTCTTCGCCAGCAGCGCCTTCGCCTCGGAAATGATGTCGACTCGCGACGCACCGACCGGAGACGGATTTTCTACCGGCTTGAGCGGTTTCTTCTTGTCCCATTCGAGCTGAGCCGAGGCGACAACCGACATCGACAGGACCATGCACGACACGATCGCGAAGAACTTGAACACGGCGGAATCCCTCACCCGGCTTGAACGTGGATCACCACGGAGCCTATCAGCGCTCCTCGGCAGCCATCAAGCGGGCCGTGATGAGCTCGGCTTGGCGGGAGGGGAAGCTGCGTGGACGACCGAGACTCGTAGTGACGACGTGTACGGTCGTCCCTTCCGCGAGAAGCTCGCGCGTAGATTCATCGAGGATCTCGTAGTTGAATCGCATCGTGCGCTTCGACCAGGCTTCGAGTCGTGTTCGGACGACGAGGTCATCTTCGTAACGCGCCGGGCGACGGTATCGGCATTGCGTCTCGACGACCATCAGGAAGGCGTCATCCTCGATCTCCATGTCGCGGTACGAGAATCCGCACTGACGGCAAACGTCGGTTCGTCCAATCTCGAACCACGTGAAGTAGTTGCCGTAGTACACGACGCCCATCTTGTCGGTCTCGGCATACCGCACCCGAAGGGGCGTCTCGAACCAGAGATCGTTGGGTAACTTGAGGTCTCGTTGCACGCGAAGCGTCCTCGACGTTGACATGCTCCCCGGCGGAGCCGAGAATCGGGCGCGCGAACGCTACACGCAACGATCGCAGCGTGTCAAAAACGGCACCGTCGCGCGCTCCACCGACCGCCTCACCCGTCTGTCGCCGGCCTGAGCGTGTGCTGCGACGGAAGTCATCCCTCCTCTTACGGCAATCACGAGACGTACGCGCCCCGGCGCGCTGGAGAACATCGACCATGGCCGCATCCGTTCCCGAACGCTCCGTCACTGACTCGTCGTCGATCGTGTATCTGCGCGCGCTCGCGCTCCGGTTTCCGACGTCGCAGTCAGCGCTCGCCGAGATCGCCCACCTGCGGGGCGTGTTGACGCTTCCGAAGGGCACGATCCACATCGTCAGCGACGTGCACGGCGAAGACCGCAAGCTCAAGCACATCATCAACAACGCATCCGGGACCCTGCGGCCTCTCGTGGATCGAGTGTTCGGTGACGCCCTTGCGGATTCCGAGAAACTGGATCTGCTCAACCTGATCTACTATCCGCGCGAAATGCTGGCGCACCTCGCTCCGCGGCTCGCGGGCGAGGTCGATCGCAAGGCATTTCTCAGGACGGCCGTGCGGCGGCTTTTCGCCCTGGTTCGCGAGCTGGCGGTCCGGTACAGCGCCCGCGATATCGAGCGGGTTTTTCCGGAGTCGAATCGGCTCCTGCTCCGCGAGCTGCTGCTGGAGGCCGGACTCGATCGCGAGCCGGAATACATCGACGCGATGCTCGACGGATACGTGGACCAGGGCGCTGATGGCGAACTCCTCCGAACGGTTTCGCACGTCGTCCGCAATCTGTTGATCTACGAGCTCATCGTGGCCGGCGACCTTGGTGATCGGGGCCCTCGTATCGACCGCGTAATCGACACGATCATGCGTCAGCCAAGGGTTGCCGTGACGTGGGGCAACCACGACGTAACGTGGATGGCGGCGTGCCTCGGACACGATCCGTCGATCGCGACGGTGCTGCGGATTTCGCTGCGCTACAACCGGACCGCGCAGCTCGAGGAAGGATACGGGATCGCGCTCGCTCCGCTCGAGAAGCTCGCTCGCGAAGCTTACGCAGACGATCCGGCCGAGCGGTTCCGGTGTCGAGGGGAAGGCTTGCGCGATGCGCTGACGATGTCGCGCATGCAGAAAGCCGCAGCGATCCTTCAGTTCAAGGTCGAGGGCCAGGCCGTCGCACGGCATCCCGAATACGGCATGGACGATCGGTCCCTGCTGCACCGGATCGACCCGAAGGACGGAACGGTCGAGATCGACGGAAAGCGATGGCCACTGCGCGACACGCATTTTCCGACGATCGACTGGTCCGACCCCTACGCGCTCTCCGATGCTGAGGAATCGTGCCTGCAGCATCTTCGGGAAGCGTTCCTGTCGAGCCCTGTGCTTTGGCAGCAGATGCGGTTCATTGCGCGAAACGGATCCACTTTTGCACTTCGTGACAACAACCTCATCTTCCACGGCTGCGTTCCGGTCGACGACGCCGGCGAGTTCATCCCGATGCCGATCGGCGGGCGGCAGATTGCGGGCCGCGCGCTCTTCGAGGCGATCGATCGGGCGGTGCAGCGCGCATTCCGCGACCGCGACGCGGACACGCTCGACATGATGTGGTACCTGTGGACGGGACCGGCGTCCCCGCTCTTCGGGAAGGACCGCATGGCGACCTTCGAAACCTACCTCGTCGAGGATACGTCGACGCACAAGGAGACGAAGAACCCGTACTTCAAGCTCATCCACACCAAGGCCTTCTGCGATCGGATCTTGAGCGACTTCGGGGCGGATCCCGACGGCGGTCTAATCATCAACGGACACGTTCCGGTGAAGATCGAGAAGGGCGAGTCTCCGGTGAAAGAGAGTGGACGCGCTGTGACGATCGACGGCGCGTTCTCGGAAGCATATGGCGATCGCGGGTACACGCTCGTCATTCGGGCGGGGCGGATCTACCTCGCACAGCACCATCACTTCGAATCGGTATCGGACGCCATCACGACCGGCGCGGACATCGTTCCGACGATCGAGGAGATACGGAGTTGGGAGACTTTGCGCACGGTGGGAGACACCGAGGCCGGCACGAACATCCGCGGCGAAATAGCGGTGCTGGAGCGACTCGTGGAGGCCTTCCGCGACAACCTTCTGCGGGAGCCGGAGTAAGGGAGACTTGCGCGTCGTCAGATACAGCTCGGACTCCAGGCTCTCGATTCGGACCGACGTTGTCGGCCGCAGCTACAGCGATTCGTCGAGCTGCCTGACGAGTCGCTTCGGCGCCGTGTTGCGCCAGGCGATCCGAAGGACCGTCCGCACGCCTTCCCAGTCCGCCGTCTCGAGCGTGACAATCGTGGCGCCCTTCGCTCCCCACGCGCCGGCGGCCGGCTTGTAGACGTCCGGTTCGCCTCGAACGAACGGGGCCTGCTGGTCGGGCGTCAGCTTCACCATCCCCCAGTCGCCGTTCGGTCCGAGCGACGCGAAGATCTTGCCGCCGACGCGGAAATCGGGGTGGTCCATGTGCGCGCTTTCCACGGCAGCGGGAAGGCCGAGTGCGAGGCTGCGAAATTCCTCAGGGTTCATGCGGTGGTCCGTCGAGTCGAGATCATAGTCGAGTCGGAGTCTGGCATCGTACAGGCCGTGTCGACGAGTTACGTTTGGCCCAGAACCCGGGGCGAAGCGACGGGCCGACTTTCCACCCAGATCCCGTGGAGGCAACAGTCGGCCCGTCGCTGCGCATCGGGCTCTGGGTCAAACGGGGTGTGTCCAGACGGCCCGTCAAGGATGTACCTACGGCCGTCGGAATGTCCCGATCGGCAGCGGGAGCATCACGTCTTTTCCATCGCGACGTATCGTGAGCTCGAACACGGTCTTCCCGGCGCTCGCGGCACCGATGAGGGCCTCAGCCAGTTCGTCTTCCGCCAAGACGTCCGTGCCACCTGCCTTCACGATGACGTCAGCCGCGAGCAGTCCTGCCTGTGCACCGATGCCGCCGGGAGTCACTTCGCTTATCAGTAGTCCTCCCGAAACACCGAAGTGCTTCGCGAGTTGCGCGCTGAGTGGATATCCCTCGAGTCCGAGGTCCGCGAGAACCTTGTCGTCGAAGAGCGCATCGAACTGCGCTTCGTTTCGATCGCTCTCGCCCCGTGCAGCGGCCAGTTCAGCCTCGACCGTGCGGATTTCGGCCTCGAGTTTCTCTCGTACCGCAGCGTCCTTCGATCGCGCCAGTTGCTGCCGCAGCATTCCAAGCCGCAGTTCCGCCGACCGCATCGGGGAAGGCAGGGCGACGGCCGGGACTCCGGGCAACAGGGGCCGTCCGCCAAGTACGGTCGAGATGTTCAGTTCCTGTCCATCACGAAGCACATCGACTTGGACCGTAGTTCCCGCCGGTGTCGCAAGCACGGCTGTCGCAAGGTCACCGGTGCCCGTCACGGGCACCTTGTCGAACCTGACGATGAGGTCATTCCGTCGCAGACCCGCCAGCTCCGCCGGGCCGCGAGGTGAAATCTGCTGCAACAACACGCCAGACGCCGGGACGCCGGCGGGACGGCGTTCCGCCGGAACGCTTGCCAGCGTCGTGCCGTCGGCGCCAAGCCAGCCGGCGGCAACGTTGCCGTTCGATGCTACGAGCCGTCGCGACACCACGTCGCGGAGAAATGCCACGGTGAGAATGTGCGCCTTTCCCGGAGACACGTATTTCGCAATGCCGACGAGGCGACCGTCGGCCGTTTCGACCGTGCTGAGGTCCTTTGACGATGTCAGCGCCGCACTTTCGACGACGGCGACCACTCCCGCGCGCACGAGCGCCGGAGTCAGCGGCGCAGTTGCAGCTCGCGCAGGGAAGTCGAGGAGCGCCGGATAAAGCGCGACGCGCTCGACCGGAACGGAGATCTGCGAAAGCTTGTATTCCGTGCTGATGAGTCGCAGCGCGTCACCGTCCGACAGCGGCGCAATATGTACGGTCGGGGCGGGTCGTGTGCCGCGGAGCTCGGGCACCGAGAGCAACGACAGACCCGTTGGCCCGTCAAAGCCGATGAATCTCGCATTCAGGATCTTGCCGGCCGACGTCGTCACCTGGATGTCCTGTTCGGACTCGCGTGGATCAAGATTCACGAGACGCGTGACGACGTGGCCGTCAGTGTCCACGAGGACGCCCGACGCAAGATTGATGACACGGCGCGACGCCGGCCTGAGTACCTTCACGTCCTGTCCAGGAGCGTCTACGCCGATCTGGCGGGCGTGGGCGTTGAGATCGATCCGGTGATTCACCGAGACGATCCACGGCTCCGATTTGTGCTGAACGCCCTGGGCGTGCACCTCCGGAGTCAGCGGCGTCAGCAGGAGAATCGCCGCGGCCAGCAGCCACAGATTCCTGCGAACACCGAGCGGAGCGATCGTCATCGACATTGCGGGTCGCACGGTAGTTCTCAGAACGACACCGTTTCCGGCGAATCGCCGCCGTCGCCCGATGCGACAGGCACGATCATCTCGGAACCGATAAGCACACCCGGAACGTTGACGAGTCGCGACCCACGCTCGTCGCTGACCAGTAACATCGCGTCGGTCGAATCGACGCGACGGCCTGCCGTCCGCGTCCGAACAACGGCACGATTCGCCCGCAGATCGCCGTTCGATGTCGAGGACACCGACTCGAGACCAGCTACCATGCCGGGTTCAACCACCGGAGTCGAGATCGTCGCCTCTCCCGGACGCACCACCTCGGGACTGACCGGACGATTCGAAGCAACAACCAATTCCGGGCCGGATGCCGTGTCCGGCGAAACGGCGTATCGCGACACGATCAGGGCACCCGAACACACGAGGAGAAAGGCTGCCGCCGCGGCCAGACTCGTCTGTGGACGCAAAGCCCACAGGATCGCGAGGCGCGACGGAGGGGCGGTCCTGGCGGCGCGCAACCTGCGGGCCAGGGCGATGTCGAACGAATCAGGCGCCGTTACGCGCGCCGGTTCGCGAAGAAGGCGACGAAGCGAGATCAGGTCGACGCCAAACCGTTCGCACGCCGGACACGTCGCGACGTGACGAGCGGCATCGCTCGGCAAACGATCCATGTCACCGATGTCGTCAATGAGCAGCTGGCACTGTGCACACTTCATAAGAACTCTCTGAAAACTCAATCCCGGTGTGGCGCTTCGGCCATGAACTTCTCGAGCTTCTCCCGAAGGAGGTTGCGTGCCCGATTGATGCGCGACTTCACGGTTCCTTCCGAGAGATCGAGGATCTGCGCTATCTGTTCGTAACTGTGGTCCTCGATGTCGCGAAGTACGAGGGCGGATCGGTACTTCTCGGGCAGCGTGGCGATTGCCTTGGTCACCGCAAGTCGGCGCTCGTCTTCGAGCAATGCGTCCTCCGCCAGCTGTCGCGTATCCGCCGGATCGTGCTCGAGCATCTCGCCGTCGTCGCTCTGAAAAACACTGAAGAACGAGACCACGCGGCGGCGCTTCCGTTTCCGGATCTCCGAGATCGCGAGGTTCGACGCGATCCGGTAGATGTAAGTCGAGAAGCTGAAATTCGCTTCGTAACGGCCAATGGAGGTGTAGACCCGAACAAACGTCTCCTGCGCGAGATCGACCGCCATCTCGTAGTCGTTCAGCATCCGGTAGACGAAGTTTGTGATCGGGGTGCGATAGCGGCGGACGACCTCCTGAAAGGCCAGTTCGTCACCATCACGGGCTGCGGCCACGAGCTCGTGGTCGCTGAGTGCTTCGACATTTACTGCCGATTTCACGGCCACCTGCGCCTGGAGGACGTTTGCCTGATACATAGCACTACCTTTGCGAGTATACCTGACGCTCGAACGGCTTCAGACGCTTGGAGTTCCGGAAGTTTTCGCAACGTCGGTACCTTTGTGTCCGGCGGCGCCCTATGCGTGGCGAGAGGATGGGACGCACGTGAATTGGCCGAGGCACTCCTGAAACGCTCATGGACTTGTCACGGGAACCACGACGACACTGACAATGCACGCCTCACGCATCAGTACCGTGCACCCGATTGCACGATCGCAGGTCACCGTGTGAGTCGCCGACGGCCCTCAGGTTCCGAATACCGGTCGGTATGACCGCAACCTCGCTGGTTTGTTTCGTTTCGGAGTCATCGCCGCCACCGCGACGAACCCGTCCGCCGACACGGCCGGACGCGTCAGAGACCCCCACGATGCCGGTTCGCCGATCCACATCGTCTTTCCAGTGGAGATTTCCATCGCCGCTGGCCGACAATCGACCGTCTTCGCGAGTTCGTCGCCGCTTGTCGATTCAACGAGCGGCTTCCGCAGGAGGCCGTAGTGAGGTTCCGTAGCCGTCAGGTAGAGCCGTCCGGCCACGGCGACGACTGCATCGGGCTCGGGAAGGGTCGCCATCGGGTATCTGGTCTGCAAGTCGCCGGTGCGAAGGTCGTATATCCGGAGGTAACCTTCCTCGATCTCGGAATTGCTCGCGCGTCCGCGCGTGGTCAGCAACCGGTCGCCATCGATGGCCGGCGCCATCGGACGGCGAGTCTCGTAGGCCACGAAACTCCAGAGCAATGCGCCCTTCTCGGCGTCGATCACTTCCCAGCCATTCCGACTCGTGGCGATGACGCATCCGTTTGCGACGGCGACATCGGTTCGGTTCGATTTCAGCGGATGTGACCAGCGCTCACGCCACGTTGGCACGTCGAGCGAGTGGATCGACTCTCCGGACGCCACATACAACCGTCCGTCTACAGCTACGGCACAAGCGTCAGAGGCGATCCGGTTCTTCCACGCGAGGTGGGCATCGGCGGCCGACCGTGTTCCCGTCCTCGAATCGAACGCCGCCAGCCGCGACGAGCGATCCGAGGCGAACACGTAGCCGTCCCCGCTTCCGTAGATATCGTCGATCTCGTCCGAGGACCAGAGCTCGTGGCCCGACGTCGCATCGAATGCGCGAATGCGTCCCGAGTCCGAGACTACGACCGCCGTCGTGCCCTCTATGAGTACGAAGTTGCCGGACGCCCGACCCGAGTCGGATCCGCGGAGGGCGCGCAAGTCGAGAATCTTGTGGAAACGTTCGGCGCCCGTTGCCGCCGTATAGATCACCATTCGGCACGGGGCCATGCCGTACGACAGGTCGGCGTCGGTTCCGAGACAGAACACGGCATCGCCAACGACGGCGACGACATCCACCTGACTGAAAGGCAGTTCCACGTCCCAGATCGGGTCGACGGCAGCGCCCGAACCGCAGCCGACAGCCACCATGGAGAGCACGAGTCCCGCCACGATGCCAGCCATCGAGCTCGTGACCGTGGAGTAAGGTCGGTGGACGGGGTGTCGTCTTTCACCGGGCCGGATCGCACCATGAAGCTGCTTTGCTATCATCGCCATCGACATGTCTGCCCTCGAGATCGTGATGCTCGTCGGGTTCGCGTCGGGCGCGGCCCTTCATCTCTATATCACGTGGCTCATCGCTCGTCGCGAAGATCGTTGGGGTCCTGAGCCGGCGTTCATCGCACTCGGACTCACCCTCGGACTCTGGCACGCTGCAAGTCTTCTTGCGGCGCTGTTTCGAATCCTCGGGGTACCGGACGGTCACGTTCTGCTGCGTGCGTCCGATACATTCGTGTTCGCGTCACTTGCGTTTCTGCCGGCTACCCTGACACACGCACACGCAGCGTTTCTAGGATGGCGTGACGACTACGAGCGCTTTTCAAGGTCGGCGGTTCGCGTGTTCACCTTCATCGGGTATTCACCGCTCGTCCTGCTGCCTTTCTCGCTGTCACGACTTTGGACGGCTTCGTACGAGAGTCCGGTGGACAGAATGGGAGCGTGGCTGATCGCGTTCTCGATCTGGCACGTGGCGGTGCTCTTTCAGGCGGCAATCGTCGACAAGTTCCTGCGCCGGTACTTCACGGACCCTCGAGAGCGCGATTTCTTTGACCGGCTGGCGATGGCGCTCGTCGTCATCGCCGTTTCGTACCTTGCCGTGTATCCGGGCGGGTTGCGACAGATGCCGTCGCTCGGGCCTTGGCTCGAGGTCCTCGTCCAACTCGCGTCGATAGCTCCGACGACGATCGTCGCGTACTACATCTTCCGCTACAACCTCTACAAACTCGTCATTCAGCGAAGCCTGGCGTATGCGCTGCTGGCCGGGATCGCCGCCGTGGTCTACGTCTTCGTCGTTCGCACGTTCGACCAGTTTCTAGTCGCACAGTTCAACGTCAGACCGGGCGTGATCGAAGCGATCGGCGTCGTCTGCATGGTGCTCGTCGCGTGGCCGGTTCGACGAGCGATGGATCGAAGCGTACGCCATCTCTTCGTCACCGAGATCGGACACTATCGGACCGTTGTCGAGCAGATTTCGACTGAGTCGCACAGCTTCAGCCAGTTGCGAGAGCTGCTGCCGTACGTCGAGTCGATCGTTACCGAGGCGCTCGGAGTCGATGCGGTGCGGATCCGCCTGGCACAAAGCGACGGTGAAGGCGAGACCGACGAGGCTGAGTCTCGGGCATTCGCAGCCCTATGGCACGAGATGGTGCGCGATCGATTGGACTTCGCAGAGGATGGCCCGAAGCTCGCCGCCCTTGGCGCCCAGGCGGCCTGGGGCTGTGGCGCGACGACGAGCTGATCGGCGTGATGCTAATCGTGGCAAGCCCGGGCACGCTGGACGACCAACGGACGGCCGTGCTCGGCGTACTCTCCGGGCAGATCGCGATCGCCATCGAGAACACGCGGCTAGTCGAAGAGAAGGTAAGACTCGAGCGGACACTCATGAACAAGGAGCGACTTGCCGCGCTCGGTCAGATGGCGGCGACGGTGGCGCACGAGATCAAGAATCCGCTAAGCGCCATCAAGTCGATCGTGCAGGTCATGCGGGAAGAGTCGCGTGGCGACGGGGAAGAGGAGGACCTGCGATTGATTGTCGGCGAGGTGGATCGGCTGAATCGCACGGTCACGCAACTCCTCAGCTTCTCGCGTCCGGCGGTTTCGGAGGCGACGCCTCTGCCGCTCGGCGATGTCGCGTCGTCGGTGAGCCGACTGCTCGAACCGGACGCCCGATCCGGTGGCGTGACGATCACGATGGAGGTGCTGGCCGATCGGCTCGTGAGCGGCGCCGTGGCGAACGCGCTGCGCGAGGTCCTCATCAACCTTGGACTCAACGCGATTCAGGCCACTCCGCCAGGAGGTCGAGTCGGGATCGCACTGAATGGCGCTGATGAGAGAGTCGCACTTTCCGTTGAGGACACCGGGCCGGGCATTCCCGACGATCTGAAGCGAAAGGTCCGCGAGCCGTTTTTCACGACGCGCCAGCGTGGGACAGGACTCGGACTCGCGATCGTTGAGCGGCGACTCGTGGAATTCGGCGGCAATATTCACATCGAGAGTCCGATAACGGATGGCGGGGGAACGCGTGTAAGCGCCGAGATCCGGGGATAGCTCTCTGGAGTCTCGAACGATGGATCGGCTGAGGGGCACGGAGGGGTTCGTCACCCGTTGCGGATTCGGACCCTCCGGTTGACACCCCGGAGTTCGGTCCGTACATTGCCGGCTTCACGTGTCGGGGGAGGACTCATCATCATGCGCGTACTCGTGACGGACAATCTGGATCCCATCGGCGCCGAGGTTCTTCGAAAAGAGGAGTCCATCGAGGTCGACGTCATCAACGACATTTCGGCCGACGCATTGCTCGAGACGATCGGGGCCTATGACGGTCTCATCGTGCGGTCGCGCTCCAAGGTCACGGCCGCAGTAATCGAGGCCGGTACGAATCTGAAGGTGATCGGCCGTGCCGGCACCGGCGTCGACAACATCGACGTCGCGGCTGCGACCCGGCGCGGCATCGTGGTCATGAACGCGGCTGCCGGCAATACCGTCACGACCGCTGAGCACGCAATTGCGCTGATGATGGCGATGGCTCGCAACATTCCCATTGCTTCTTCGACTACGAAGTCGGGGCTCTGGGAGAAGAAGAAGTTCACGGGCGTCGAGGTCTGCCACAAGACACTTGGCATCGTGGGCATGGGAAAAATCGGATCGGTCGTCGCGAGTCGCGCCATCGGGCTCGGCATGCAGGTCGTGTGTTATGACCCGTACCTCACGGCCGAACAGGCGGCCAAGGCCGGCGTCGAGCGCGCCACGCTCGACGACCTCTTCGCGCGCTCCGATTTCATCACGGTCCATACGCCACTCACATCCGAGACCAAGGGCATCATCGGTCGAGACGCCTTCTCGAAGATGAAGAAGGGCGTGAGGATCGTGAACTGTGCCCGTGGCGGCCTCGTCGACGAAGCCGCGCTATACGACGCGATCATCGAAGGAAAGGTCGCCGGGGCGGCTCTCGACGTGTATGAGAAGGAACCTGTCGCGGCCGACCACCCTCTGCTCTCGCTGGATGCCGTGATCGCAACCCCCCATCTTGGGGCCTCGACCGGTGAAGCCCAGGCTGGCGTCGCGGTGCTCATTGCCGAAGAAATGGCCGAGTACCTGGTCCGAGGCACGATCCGCGGTGCGGTCAACTTCCCGGCGATCGGACCCGAACAGCTCGAGCAGATTCGGCCGTACCTGTCACTTGGCGAGAAGCTCGGCAGCTTCCTCGGTCAGGCATTCGGCTACGACCTCAATGAGATCGAGATTGAGTTCGGTGGCGATGTGGCCGAATACGATGTCCGACCCATAGCGGACGCCGTGCTGACCGGAATGCTCACGCCGGTGATCGAGCGCATCAACTTTGTGAACGCTTCCGTCATTGCCGCAGAACGCGGAATCCGGGTGCGACAGACGACCGATCGCCACGCGCGCGACTACGCGAGCACGGTCACGGTTCGGACGAAGGCCGAAAACGTCGAGCACGAGGCCGTTGGAGCTGTGTTCGGGAGTCGTGACGTCCGTCTCGTCAGGGTCGACGGCTTCACGATCGAGGCGATTCCTGATGGTCACCTCGTGCTCACGCGCAGTCGCGACGTCCCCGGGGTTATAGGTAGAATCGCGACGAGCCTTGGAGACTCAGGCATCAACATTGGCCGCTTCTACCTTGGACGGCAACAGGAAGGCCACGAGGCACTCGCGCTGATCCAGGTCGACGGGCCCGTTGATGACGCGCAGATCGCCCAGATTGCGGCCCTTCCAAATATTCTCTCGGCGAGGCGCATCGAGCTGTAGGCCCGATTCGACGCTGCCCGGCGCGTTCGACGGAAGGCGCTGAAGCGGCGTGCCCGCTGCAATCAGGAACCGTGCCCGCGCGAAGGCGGGGGCGTGGTTCCCGCCTGTGCCGATTCGGAGTCCCAAAGTACGTTCTTACAAAATCTGAGACCGGTCACGTGACAAATACTGTCATTCTGACCGCCCGATTCGATGAGTTCTGCCGTATCCGAACGGGCTCGATGACGCTAAACCCTGATGGCTCTTCATTTGTAGCCCTCTGGGTATTCCATGTGAATTTGTGTCGAAATGCCTCAACTCCGGCTCGCGAATTGCGTTGTCGTTCACTGCGGGTACCTCGGGAGCAGAAACCACCTGTTGACTTGTGAGGCGTGGAATGAGTCTCGGATCGGGCGATTTTCGCAAACGCGGCCGGCTGGAGTTGCACATTCCAGTCCGCGTGCGAGTCAAGGAAACGGGCGGCCACGAGTGGGGCGAGCTCTCACACATCCTCGATGTGACGCAGATCGGCGCTTCGTTCACGCTTGAGAAAGTGATCGATCAGGGCCGCATCATCCACATGAGCCTCCCGCTGCCCTGGCGATTGCGTCAGTACGATCACTCCGAAGAGCTGTACCGGATCTATGCGCTCGTACGGTGGGTCCGGCCGCGCGACGACGGAGGCTATGCGGTCGGCGTCGCCTTTGTCGGCAAGAACCCGCCCGCCAGCTGGTTACACGACCCGTCTAGGATCTACGGCACGTCGAAGGTCGACGATGACAGCATTCCCCAACCGCCTACGCGTGACGGCGTCGACGAGCGCCGCGAAGGTCGTATCCTCGCCGCCCTCATGGTTCAGCTCGATCTGCTTGACGACAAGGGGCGGTCGGTCGGGTCCGAGGTGACGGTGACCGAGAACATCAGCCGTCACGGCGCAAGCTGCTATACGTCGATGAAGCCGACGCCTGGCAGCCTGGTGAGGGTCACGTCGCAGCAGAGTGAGTTCGCAACGAATGCCGTCGTACTCAGGTGCCGGACCGGTCAAGACAACATCGCCCGGATCCACCTGGAGTTTCAGGACGGCGAGTGGCCGCTCGACATCGACGAAGCCGAGAACGCCTGAGACCTGGCTTTAGAAATGCCCTTGCGTGCACAACTCGCCCCTGTGCACAGAGAGCGCCCCGGCCGCCTTCCTCCTGGCCTGCCGGGGCGCTTCGCTTTTCCGGCGGCGAGATTGACGGACAGGGCGGAGACTCGTCCACACGGTCGTGACTGACTGACGGTGTGGCCCCACCGGGACGAGGGATCGCGGCCGCGCGAACCGGTCGAGGCGAGACCCGTCAAGTCGTCACGTCGCGATAGTTGCAGATGGGGCACTGCACCCGACGCGCCGCTATGCACCAAAGCCGAATGACTTGGGAACCCGGGCAAAAACATCCTGCCTGAACCTCCCGGGCCCTCAATGAGTAATTCACTAGTTATTTAGTAATTATTGTAAACGTCGGCACGTTCGTGGTAATCACCTCTGGTGCGACGGGTTCAACCACCGGAACCGAGCGGATTGGTCCTGCGAAGGGGAAGCGGGCTGCCGGTTTATCTTCAGGTCGTCGACCAGCTCCGGTATCTGATCACAGCTGGAAGGTATCGGCCGGGCGATTACCTGCCGCCGATGCGGCAGGTCGCTGAAGAACTGGGTCTGAACCTAAATACAATTCTTCGGGCCTATGCCGAGCTTCAGCGCGACGGATTGATTCAGAGCACGCGCGGCAAGGGAGCCGTCGTTCGTCCGGCCGGGACCGCTACGGCTGACATTAATCGGCTTTCGGAGCGGGGCCAGGCTGACAGCGTTGACGCCATGATCTATGCGTCGGTCGAGCACGCACTATCGGCCGGGCTCGATCCGGCAATGATCCTGGCCCGGACTCAGCGCGCGCTCGATGCCGTTGGGAAACGTGCTCCGGTTGGGCCGCTCCTCGCGCTGTTGATGACGATTCCGTGGCGGGCGAACGTGTACGCCGAGGCGTTAAGGTCGGTCGGTATCGGACGGGTACGACCGATTTCGACCTGGGAAGAGGCGGTTGGATGTGATCTCGTGATCCGTCCGACCTTTGGCTCGGCCGATCCCGTCCCGCCGAACGTCGGCGCGCCGACATTGGACGTCGCGTTACTTCTGGACCGAAGGAGCCTGCGCGAGGTTGGTCGAGATCGAACCTGGAAGCTCTGTGCTCGTGGTTGCTGGAGATGAACGCGTCGCAACATAGCTTGCCGATGCAGTTGCCGGTTACGCCGGTGCCGGTGCGATCCGTCGCGTCGTTGCGGATGCGATCGCCGAGGATCAGTTCGCCGACGAAAAAGCCATCGTCATCGAGCGGGGGATGCCGCGTGTTTCGGGGATACCGACCGCGCTCTGCCTGATTCAGGCTTCCGGAGCCTTCCCGGCCTCCATTGCCGAAGCCGTGGAAGCTGCGATCCGACCCACTGGATCGGCTGGTGCCCTCTAGCGGTTCCCGTGTCTTTCGTTCCTGGAGCGGCCAACGAGCACGCACGTTACCAGGCGGAGGTGGAAGGCCCATCGCGTCTGCAGCGATAGCCTCATCTGTCGTCCTATGCCGAGGTTGTGGCCTCGAGCGAGCGAATGGGCCCCCCCCCGTTCGGTCCAGCCGGAAGTTTTCCGTTGACGACTGACCCCGGTCGGTTATTTTCCGACCAGCGGTCAGTAAAAGCGAGGTGTGCGGTGGCAGTATCGATCCGACAGAGCCCGCAATACCGAGCACAAGCTGGAGCGGCGTGAAGCGCTGCTTGCGGCTGCGCGGGAGCTCTGGGATATGGGGACTTACGAGTCCACTACCATGGCCGGAATCGGCCAGCGCGCGGGCGTTTCCAAGGCGACCGTGTACTTGTATTTCGACACCAAGGAGCAGTTGCTGCTCGAGATCCTCCGGGAGAAGCTCGAGTCCTGGTTCTCGGCGATCGACGCAGCTCTCGATGCATCGTTCGGTTCGTGGAGCAGTGATCGCGCTGCGCGCGAGATTGCGCTCTCTTTCGAGGGCCGTCGTTCGCTCGTGCGACTTTTGAGCGCCCTCGAGGCCGTCATTGAGTACAACGTCGACGTCGATACGCTTCGCGTCTTCAAGCGATGGCTCGCGGGTCGAATGACTGCAACGGGGCAGCGCCTCGAGCGGCGAATTACCTTTCTTCGTCCTGGCGATGGTGTGCGAATCCTCGTCCAGATGCGCGCCTTCCTGCTCGGACTTGCCGTGATGACATCACCGTCCCCGGCAGTCGAGCGGGTCATCGCTGACGACCGGACGCTCTCTATGTTCGCACTCGACTTCGATAGAGAATTCACGGATGGACTGCGCACCCTTTTGCGGGGCTACGAGGCGGGCGGGGCAGCGACCTGAGGTCCAGAACGCTTATCGTTACCGGGTCGTCCACTCGAATTGGAAAAGCGACGGTCCTTCGCATGCACGATGCGGGATGGACGTTGTCGCTTCCGATGCGATCGGGGACCGGGCGGAATGGGTGCCGTCGAGCGACGGTTTTGCCTGTCCACGACTTTACGTGACGGACCTCCCGTCGATCCGTCGGGGGGAGGGTGACGTTTCCGCTCTACAGTGTCTACCGAGCCACGAAGTGGACAGTCGAAGAAGTCATTTAATCGCTGCAGTTTGAGCTGCGACAGTTCAATCGTCGCGTGAAGATCCTGGAGTCTGGGCCGGTTCGAACGGACTTATACAGCCGGTCTATGGATATTACTCGAAAAGAAGGACTTACCGACTATGACGGGTTTACGGCGCGGTCAATAGCTGACATGAAATGCCGCGGCGAAACAGCTCCCGGCCATGAGCTGGTCACAAGTGCTATTCAACGAGCGCTTACAGATGTCTTCTGGAAGCTCAGGTAAAGGGCGAACTTGTTGCCGCAGCTGATGCTGCGGAACTTCGCCGGACGCCGCCCATCGGACCATTGTTTGAGTTGTGGTCCTGCGTTAAGTGACCTGTTCCTGCAGATTCGAACGCCGGCCACGACCGAGGAAGAGTCCCGCGATAGTAATTGCAATCGCGACGCAGGTTACGACCGATCCGATGGTCAACGAGCGCGGACGATACGACATTTTGACGACCTGACTGCCTGAATTGAGCCGAACCGCACGCACAACGCCGTTTGCTCGCTCGACCGGCACCTCAAGCCCGTCAACCGTCGCTATCCAGCCTTTAGCCCATGCATCATTGACAACGAGCCACCCACCGTCACGGCCGCACGTAGCCTGAAGCACAAGTGTCGACGGTGACTCGCCAACAACGACGATAGAATCATCCGCATAATCCGGGGCTGTCGATTCTGACTGCACCACGAGACTCTCTGACTCAGCTTCGGCGGATGGTGCGCTGGCTGGGTCCGGTTGATCGTCCGCCGATAGTTCCAGCAGTACTTGAGTAGCCGGATCGCTACTCGGTGAAAAGAAAGAAGATAGCTGGTCATCGAACAGCGCGCGTCGCACCGCGTGATGGACGATTCGGAAGCGTGGAGCAGAATCGGCAATACGCCAGTGAGCCATTGCCGGGAGTCGCTCGAGGCGCTGCATCAATGCGACGTCCGGCGGCTGCGGTTCGAACGGCACTATGATGTCCGACACTCCGAGCCGCGAAAGGGCACGGCGGCGTTCGGTCACCGACGCAGCTTCGTATCTGCCGATGAGCAGACTGTAGGCCTGCGGTCGAAGCAAGGCCAGATCGGTCGTCAAAGCGTCGCTGATACCCAAGCCTGTAGCGTACACGGGAAACGCGGCCCCGTAGATCGACCCCGCAGCCGCGCGGGAGACGCCGTCGGGTCCTCGATACGACTTGGCGACATCCGGTGAATACGCGAGGCTGTCCTCGGCGCTCACGAAGACACGACCGTTGCCAGTGGTGGAACCGATCCACTCGGGGTCCGCGAGAGCGGACCTGTCGATGGTCGGAATGAGTCTCGGCGGCGCGGAAATCAGGAGTGGCACGACTGCCAATGCCGCAAGACCGGCCATCCGCAGTCGGTCTGGACTTTCGTACCGCGAGATAGCGAAGACGATAAGGGCGGTGATTGCCGAATAGGCTAGAAGCACGCCGCCTCCGGTCAAGAGTCGGTCGGCCAACTCCCCAACCACGGATTCGGATCGCGAGATCCCAGCCATTGAAGCAAAGAGAGCGATCGTGGAACTCGACGAGCCTGCAACTCCGACACTGATCGCACCCGCGGACAAGACGAGCCCGAGTGCGGAGACTCCGAGTGCGAGCAATCTTGAGGCTCGATAAGCCGGACCAGACCTAAGCGTCTCGACGCCGTTGCAGACAAGTGCCGCAATTGCGAGAGCCGCGAGGCAGACGAACTTGGAAGGGAATCTCGCCATCGTTCCCCCCGGGACGTGTTCGCGAAGAAAAGGCAGAATCGGCGTGTAGTCTCCGAGTGCGAGAACAATCGCCACGACCAGGGCGCTCAGCCACAGGCGCGATACTATTCGCCGACAACTATCGGGATCACCCAGGGCAGCCGCCCCGATCGAGAGCGCAGGCAATCCGACGAAGATGGAGAGGACGAGAGGATCGCGTCCCCCATTCAGCGCCCGGTACCACGCCGGAGATTCCGACGCCGGACCCAGGGGCGAGCCATAGAGCCCGCCAATCAGCGCCTCGAGAAGCGTGGCCGGATGCAGCGACCACGCGTCGAGGACAAGACCACCACCGCGCGCAGAGGCGACGCTCGCTTCGACGAGTGGAATGAGTTGTATGCAGGCGAGCGCAACACCAATGCCTACTCCGACGGCGACTCTCCCCAGGATTCCTGGCCGGTCAGATGTCGCGGTCGCCACGGCAATCACCGCGGCCGTCACGACCGTCGCCGCAAATGTGATCGGTTCTCCAGCGAGTGCCTGGAGGGCGACGGCGAGGGCGAGCACGCTCACTCGGGACGTCTCAGAAGTGTCAGCCGTTCGTAGAGCTGCGAGCACGACCCACGGTGCGAGCGCCGCACTCCAACCGAGGTTCAACATGTTTGCCGCCGAAAGGATCGGCCCGCAAAGCGCATAAAAAGTGGCGCCGCCCAGAGCCGCGAGGAACTCCGAACGCCGCCGGAACAGAAGGAGCGCGCCCGCGAACGCGACGGGTATCGCAAGCGAGACACTGAGGTTCAGTCCGAGTGTTTCAGGGAGAAGGAGACGAAGAAGTACCGTTGGAGGAAAGAGGAGCTGAAGCGTAGGGTCACTAATGGCCGAGAACCCGAGCCCCGACTCGGCGTTCCAGAGAGGAAGGTGTCCAGAGGCAATCGTCCTGCGCATCCAGCGTGAGAAAGGAAGGCTGTAATGCGCGAGATCACGAAAATGCACGATCGAACTTGTCGAAACGGTGTGCGCGATCGTCAACAGGACTGCAGTGCAGGCAACGGCAAGACCAAGCCAGTCAAGTCGCTTCGAGTTCCATCGAACCTCATGTGAATTGTTAATACTCATTGAGCTACTTTAAAGAGTATTTAGAGGATGATTCCTTGGAAGATACTTGAACAGCAGAAAGGTGATTTGGTCGGACTGGTCCGAGTTGATAGGAGCGTCTGAATGCGAGAATGTCGACCAGTACGTGATTCGGAAAGAACAGTGGGGATTCGTGGCCTGAACTGACCGTCGACAGAGTCGAATTTTGGAAACTCATTCGATCCACCTGTCGCCGGGCTCTTCAGGTTTGACTCGCTTGAAGACGAGACCGAGCATTCGTGTTCGACCTGGGCACTTGCGCGACCCGAAGCATGTCCAATACGACCGTAAGCTTTGTTGCCTAAAGGGTTCGAGTCTGACCTCCGTCTACGTCAACGATCGACCCGTTGCAATACCCTGCGGCATCCGATGCAAGAAAAGCCACGACTCGAGCGACCTCGTCGGGTTCCCCGAATCGTGAAACGCGCAGCTTCTGAGCAATTTCGTTGGCAGCGGCGGCTTCCTCGATTCCTCGTTCGTCGGAGATGCGTCGCACACGGTTCACGAGCCGATCCGTGGCGATCGAGCTCGGGTTCACGGCATTCACGCGAACTCCGTCCTGGACCCCCCGGTCCGCCAGCGCCTTTGTCAGGTTCTGCAGCGCCGCGTTGACCGCTCCACCGATCGTGAATTCCGCGCTACCGGTTCGACCTCCGATGCCAATGACGTTGACGATCGAGCCGCGCGTAGCCTTCAAATGCGGCCAGGCCGATCGGGCACAACGAACGGCGCTTCTGAACTTCAGAGAGAATCCAAGATCCCAATCATCGTCGGTAAGCTCCAGGAAGTCGCCACGCTTGGTGTCCCCGGCATTATTGACGAGGAGGTCCAACCGCCCGAATGTCTCGACGGCAGTCTGAATCGCGAGCGCCGGGACGCGAGAATCTCGGAGGTCTGCGGGAATTACGAATGCTGGCCCGGGAAGCGACGCAGCGACTTCCGATAGAAGCTGCTCGGAGCGCGCGACAAGGACGAGCGACATTCCCTCGCGTGAAAGTACCTCGGCAATGGACCGTCCGATTCCACGGCTCGCGCCCGTGACGAGTGCAGTTCGCCCATTCAGCCCCAATTCCATTGAAACGAACTCCGTCGTAGGCTCGAACTCGAGAGCAGCCGTTCAGGACGCCGATCTGATGGGCGCTCACCGTCTGTCGCTGACGTCTTTAATTCGAGGGGGTCAGGGACGTCTACCCGGTCTCTTGATTCGCCGAATGTCGGCGCGCCGACATTCCAGAATTAGATACTGTACCGGGACTCTTGAATCTTGAGCCGGATCGCTGGGGAAGGGTCAGACCGATACCGGAAGCAGAAACGAGAGGGACCCGTTACTGGGGCCCCTCTCGTATTCGAACCAACTAGAACGGGATGTCGTCGTCGCCGATGGCGTCGCTAGCAGGCGGCGCCTCCCGGGAACCGGACGGTGCCGAGGGCCTGCCGCCGCCCGCACCGGCAGCCATCTCGTCGCCCCTGGAACCAACGAACTGCATGTCGGTCCCGTTGACCTCGAGACTGGTTCGCTTGTTACCGTCGCGGTCCGTGTACTCACGCTGGCTGAGCCGACCCTCGATGTAGACCAGCTTTCCCTTCGTGAGGTACTGGTTTGCAAGCTCGGCCTGCTTGCCCCAGAGGGACACGCGAAACCACGTCGTGATCTCTTCACCCTCGCCACTGTCTCGCCGACCCTTTCGCTCAGAGGTCGCCATAGAGAAATCACAAACGGCCGTGCCCGAGGGCGTGTACCGCAACTCGGGATCGCGGCCGAGATGCCCGACAATAATGATCTTGTTAAACGAAGCCATTTCTTCCTCCGAAGTCTTTCGTGGCGCCTCTCGGAGGCCAATCTAGCAGACGGCCGCTCAGCCTGTCCAACGCCAGCCTGTGGTAGACTGCCCGCCCGTCGCGCATATGCTGAAACTGATTCGGATCAGGAACTTTGCGGTCGTCACCGATGCCTCTCTCGAGCTCGGTCCCGGCCTGAATCTGCTCACGGGAGAGACCGGATCCGGAAAGTCGATTTTCGTCGAAGCCTTGGGGCTGCTCCTGGGCGCGCGTGCATCGTCCGACGTCGTTCGAGCGGGAGCATCGGCCGCAACAGTCCAGGGAATTTTCGACATCGACGGGAATGCGGCTGCGCAGGAGGTGCTCGCGGCTGCCGGTATAGATGCTGGCGACGGGGAGCTGATCTTGAGGCGCGAGATCGGTGAGAAGGGGCGAAGTCGCGCTTTTGCCAACGACGTCGTCGTCACGACATCGCTGCTGCGTCAGCTTCGTCCATCACTCGTCGACATTCACGGACAGGGCGACCAGCAGACGCTGCTCGACCCAACTTCGCACGGAGAGCTTCTCGACGAGTTTGCAGGGCTGTCGAGTCTTAGAACGGAGGCTGGAGTCCGGCACGCGCACTGGAGCTCCGTGCGAAGGGAATTGGAGGTTCTCCGCCAGAGCGAATCGGATCGCCTTCAGAGGATCGATGTTCTTTCATTCCAGCTCTCTGAAATTGATCGCGCCTCCATCGCAGCTGGTGAAGACGAGACACTGGATCGCGAAAAGCAGTTGCTGACCCACGCCGAGCGCATAACGGAGGCGGCAGGCCAGGCATATGCCGGGCTCTACGACGCCGAAGGCTCGGTGCTCGACAGTCTCTCGCAGGTGGACCGTCGACTCGAGACGCTGGTGCGGTTCGACGACCGATTCGGGCCCTTTCTCGAGCAGCTTCGCACCGCAAAGTATGCCCTCGATGACCTCGCGCAGTACTTGAGGGATTACCTGCAAGATATTGATTTTTCAGCAGAAAGACTCCAGACGATTGAGGATAGACTCGTCGAGCTCGATCGACTCAAGCGAAAATATGGCGGGTCTGTTGACGCTGTCTTGCAGACTCGAAACGCCCTGGTGCTCGAACACACGCAAATAGACGATTCGTCTTCAAGGCGTGAAGAGTTAACATCAAGATTATCAGTAACATGCGATAACTACCTTGAGACTGCAATTGAGCTTTCTCGTCAGCGAATCGCGGCTGGCGAAAGGCTCTCGGCGGCTGTCCTCCTGGAGCTTGGGGAGTTGGCCATGGGAGAGACCAGGTTTGCAGCCGACATCCAGACCGCTGGATTGAACGAAGTCGACCGCTTCGGACCGGCGGGAATGGACCGAGTCGAGTTTCTTGTCGCGACAAATCCCGGTGACGAGTTGCGATCGCTGGCAAGGATTGCTTCCGGCGGCGAGACCTCACGCCTCATGCTCGCGCTCAAGACCGTCTCCGCTCCTCCGGAAATCCCACGCACGCTTGTCTTTGACGAGGTCGACGTGGGGATAGGGGGACGGGTTGCTGAAGCCATCGGCCAGCGACTTCAGAAGCTCAGCAGCTCGAATCAGGTCCTCTGCGTCACCCATCAGGTCCAGATTGCGAGGTTCGCCGACGTACATTTCTCGGCGCGCAAGGAGACTGTCGATGATCGAGCTGTTACCGCGGTTACGCGGCTCGACGCAAAGGGTCAGGTCGATGAACTCACTCGTATGATCGGCGGTTCCGCTGAAACCGCTCGCCGTCACGCCAGGGAGTTACTCCGCAAGCCCGCTCGCTGATCGCGTCGAGGTTCACCGCCCGGTTACCTCGGAGGCGGGGCTTCGCCTTTAACCGCAGTGTGACAGGGCTCCAATCGCCCTCTCCGGAGTCTGACCCGCTATCGCGAACGGTACTGATGCGTTGAGCACGCTTCCTTGAGACGCGTCCATAACAAACCCGTGTTCGACCCTGTAATAAAGGCAGTTGTCGACTTTGAAAGGGTAGAATCCAGAGGGCAACATGTTCCACGGAATCAATTCCAGCTGCGACCAATTGAGCTCACCCCGATCGTTCTGCGCTGCAAACCATTTCCGGGTTCCCTTCAGCGACCGTATCAGCAGAGATTGACGGTTCGTCGAGCAGAAATCTAACGAAATCAACAGAATAGTCGCCGTGTCGGCGCGCCGACAATTGACCTCATTCGGCCACTGCTGGCGCCTTCGTCGTTCACGTGGTAGACTGCCCCCCGTTTCGCGTAGACCACCACCGCTTGCGACCGTGTCACGTGGAACATACATCATCTCGTAGCCAAGCCCCAAAGTCGTCCAGAATCGTGGCAGTCCTCACGCTTCCAGTTCTCTCGGAGCCGAACGTCGAGTCGCAAGTGGCGATCGAGGGCGTTCCGCTGGCGCGACCCTCTCGTGAATCCGTGGATCCTGGAGCAACGAGGCGAGTGTTCATCGAGACGCACGGCTGTCAAATGAACGTTCACGATTCCGAGAAGGCATTGTCGCTGCTGAGGCCGATGGGGTTTGCCGAAACGGACGATCCGAGCACGGCAGACCTCATTCTTCTGAACACCTGCAGCGTTCGGGAGAAAGCATCTGAAAAGGTCTTTCATCGCGTTCGGGCGCTTCGGCTACTGACCGAGCAACGCGATCCGGTTGTCGGAGTCCTCGGTTGCGTTGCGCAATCCGAGGCCGAGCAGATATTCGAACGAGCGCCGAGTGTTCGACTCGTCGTCGGGCCTCAGGCACTCGATGGACTTCCGGATCTCGTAAGTCAACTCGACCGGGGATTCGATCGCGCAATCGATTTGCGTCAGGACAACCGTCCAGATTTTGTCGCGGTCGACGACCGGTCGCGACGCGCCGGCCTCGTCGCGTTCGTCACCATCATCGAAGGCTGCAACAAGAATTGCTCCTATTGCATTGTTCCGTACACGCGCGGTCGCGAGCGGAGCCGGCCAATTGACTCCGTAGTCGAAGAGGTCCGGAGGTTGGGCGAAGCCGGCTACAGGGAAGTCCATCTCCTCGGCCAGAACGTTAACTCGTATGCCTCATGGGTCGAGCGAGCCTCGGGTCGACGATTCGAAGAAAATGCCTTTCCGGAGTTGCTCGCACGCGTCGCCCGCGAGTCTGGTGTTTCCCGCATCAAGTACACGACGTCGCACCCTCGCGATTTCAGTGAAAAGATCGTCCAGGTCATGGACGACAACCCGGAGCTTTGCGACTGGATCCACCTTCCGGTTCAGTCAGGGTCGAATCGCACGCTGAAGCGCATGTTCCGTGGTTATACACGCGAGCGGTATCTCGAGCTTGTCGGGGCCATCCGCGGAGCTCGGCGCGATTACTCGCTGACCTCTGACGTCATCGTCGGATTTCCTGGCGAATCGGATGATGACTTCGAAGAAACGCTCGATCTCGTTCGTGAGGTCGAGTTCGACGCCCTATACACATTCAATTACTCGCCGCGGCCGCATACGCCGGCCGCCGACTGGGGCGATGACGTGCCTCCTCAGGTGAAACGTGAGCGTTTCGACCAACTTCTCGAGCTTCAGGGTGAGATTCAAATTCGCAGGGCTGGCAGGTATTTAGGGGTGGTTTGCGAGGTATTGGTTGATGGTCGCTCCGCTCGAAGTGATACCGATCTCACCGGCCATTCGACTGGCAATGCCGTCGTGAATTTTCCGGCCGCCGATGGTGTCGTTCCGGGCGCTGTTGTCGCGGTTCGAATCACGTCGGTGAAGGCGCACAGTCTTTACGGCGAGTTCGTAAAGCTTCTGAGCTCACCGGTCGTAAATAGCTGACCTCGGAGGATTTAATCATGATCGAAGTTGAAATGAAGATCCGCGGGCTCATGATGGATCCAACTGCAAACACGCCGATCGTGATTCTGAAGGACGTCGTCAGCGATCGAATGCTCCCGATCTGGGTTGGTCCGTACGAGGCGAATGCGATCGCACTCGAGATCGAGAAGAGTGCCCCACAGCGACCGATGACACACGACCTGCTCCGAAATCTCATCACGCAGATCGGTGCAACCGTGGATCGGATTGTCGTGACCGATCTGATCGAAAATACCTTTTTCGCTGTCATCGAGATGACGATCGACGGCAAGCGAATGATGCTCGACTCGAGACCGTCCGATGCGATCGCACTCGCGCTTCGCGTCGACTGTCCAATCTTCGTGAACGAAGAGGTCATCAACTCATCCAGGAACACCATCGCCGCCGGCGACATGGATGAGGGTGACGACGAATCGGATGACGACGAGTCCGACGACGAAGCTCCGGATGCGGACGATGATCTGTTTGGTGATGACGATGAGTCCGAGTGGCCGGACGATTTCGATGATGACGTCAGCAGCGATTACAAGATGTAGCGTGGAGGTCCGATTCTCGTGACTCCTGTCATAGCCGTTGCAAACCAGAAGGGTGGCGTCGGAAAGACGACGACGGCGATTAACCTCGCCGCGGGCCTCGCGTTGCTCGGCAAGCGAGTGCTGCTCGTCGACCTCGACCCGCAAGCCAATTCGTCAATCTCGTTCATCGAAGCAAGCCAGATCGGTCTTTCGATCTACGATCTTCTCACCGACTCATCTGTCTCGGTTGGCGATTGCGTTCTCCCGACATCCGTTGTGGGACTGAGCGTCCTGCCGTCCAGAATTTCGCTCGCCAAGGTCGAAGCGAAGCTCATTGGTGAATTCGACGCCCCGTTCCGGTTGAAGGACAGAATCGACCCGGTTCGACACACCTATGATTTTGTGATCGTCGACACGCCACCGACGCTCGGTCTCATAACGGTTAATGCGCTCGTTGCGTCTTCGCACCTCATCATCCCGATCCAGTCGAGCTACTTCGCACTCGAGGGAACGGAAGACCTCCTCGAGACCGTCGAGAAGGTCAAGCAGCGGCCGAATCCCAATCTGCAGGTGCTTGGCGTCGTCATCACGCTGCATGACAAGCGCACGACGCTCGCACGCGACATCTACCGCCAGATCTGCGGTGTCTTTGGCGACAAGGTCTTTGATACTGTCATTTCGAAATCGGTACGGCTCGAAGAGAGCCCGGCCTACAAGGAACCCATCTTCACGTTCGCGCCCTCTTCAACGGGAGCGACCGAGTACGCCAAGCTCTGCCAGGAGGTGATTGCCCGTGTCTAAGCGAGGTCTCCCGACGGATTTCAAGCTCCGCCACGACCAGCACTACGTCGAGCAGCTCGCGACGCGATCGGCCGGTGCTCCGATCGGCCGACTAATTCCGATCGATCGGCTCGAGCCGAATCCGGGCCAACCGCGTGTCGAGATTGGCGACCTCACGGACCTGATCGCTTCGATCAAGTCCGTCGGCGTGCTGGAACCGCTTCTCGTTCGCCCGGCCGAGATCGGTGGACGGTTCATGATCATATCGGGCGAGCGGCGATACAGAGCCAGTCTGGCTGCGGGGCTCGCCGAACTCCCGTGCATCGAGATGCATGTCGACGACCGCACTGTCGCCGAGATTGCGCTGATCGAGAACCTCCAGCGAAAGGATCTGACGCCCTTTGAAGAGGCCGAAGGCCTCGAGGCGCTCGCTACGCGGTATGGATACACTCACGAGCTGATCGCGCAACGCATCGGGAAGTCTCGCTCGACGATTACCGAGGCGCTCTCGATCGCGACGCTCCCGGCTGACGTCAAAGACCTCTGTCGGCGCGCCGACATCTCCTCGAAGTCGCTTTTGCTTCAGGTCGTCCGACTGAAGGATGCCACCCAACAGCGGGCCTTCGTCGAGCGAATCCGAAATCAGGGGATGACGCGCGACGAGGCTCGTGCAGCTCGAAAACCGGAGGCTTCGACCCGTCCGAGGCCCTATGAGTACCGATTCCAGCCCGTGTCCAAGGAGTTCTCAATTCAGTTGAGGTTCAAGCGTTCCCAAGTCACGGATTCGGACCTCGCCGCGGCTCTACGCACGGCCCTTGGAGAAGTCGAAGCCCGGCTTGGATCAAAACGCACTAGATCATGAGAATAACTGTCAGCTCTGACAGATGTTTACTGGCAGTTACCTCTGGTAGCCTTGCTGCTGCGAGTCGGAAAACATTGCTACAACAGCAATTCGACGAGTGTTGAAGTACTTCCTGAGGTCTGCCGATAGGAAAGCAGGAGTCCGGCACGGCCAACGTGACGGTCACGGCCGCAGTCCCAACGAGATGAAGGTGTCGATTCTCCATCGCACGGGCCACCCGGGACTGCGCTCGCTCGAGCGTGGCGACCAGACTGTCTGGCGGCGAGTTCTGTGTGGATTCGTGCTGTTCACCGTGACAGGATGTGTCCACTGGACGCCGGCATTGGCGTACCGCGATAGCGATCAGAAGCCAAAAACGAAGAAGTCCGACTCCGGCGGCAAGAAGGGTGGCGGGCCCAAGGCTTCCGCTGCTCCTCAAAATGCTCCCGTGAACGGGCGGTCTTACGACGACATAATCGCCCAGAGTGGACCCGCACGACGGCGCGCGTGGGCGCCACGGCCGATAATCGGCGCAAGCGACAGACTACTCGTGGCCGTCGTTCGAGGATCGGCATTCTCAAGCGCCGACGGAGGCGCGACATGGCACGGCCGTGGGCCGGTTGCCAGTCAAGGTGACGAGGCAGTCGCCGTCGGCATCACGGCAGGCGGGGTCTGGACCTGCGTACTTCGATCAGGGAGAGTGGCGGAGTCACGTGATGGCGGGCAGACCTGGATGACGACGGCTGAACTGGCGTCGCTTTCCGAGGTCTCGGGGCTACGTGCCGTTGAAGTCGCCGGAGTAGGCCTCACGGGTTCGTGGGCCGTGGTGCGCGGATGGAGCGAGCCGCTGCCGTCGTCAGCGCTTCTCGTCGGCGATGCCAGTGGATGGAGACTCGGGACGAGAATTGCGGGAGCTGCGGTTGCCGCCTGGCGATCAGACTGGATCTTTGCGGCAATCGTTGGATCGACGGTTATCCTCGGCAGTTCGAATGGCGAGGACCACGCGCGCGGGGCGACGCTGTCGGGCGCAAGTCTGAATGACATCGTTTTCGTATCGCCGATGCAGGCATGGATTGCGGCAGACTCGGGACTCGTCATCGAGTCGCGCGACGGTGGACGGACTTGGCTGCCTCGCCCCGTTCTCGCAGGCCAGGATCTCGACGCTATCGGGCCCGGTGACGGGGGATTCACGTGGGTCGTCGGTCGGTCCGGAACTCGGGGGAATCTGTCGGTAAATCGTCAGGGAAGACCAGAGTGGACCATCGCCCTGCAGGCTCCCGCACCGTTGTCTCGACCAGTTCGATACGGCAGCAGCGACGTTGTAGTGCTTGACGGCGCAGGAGGCGTTTGGGCGGCCCGGAGTCTCACGGGCCCGTGGAGCAGGCGGGGCAGTCTCGATCAGGGCTCCCTGAAACCGGCGTCCTGACTCACTGAGTCGCTCACGGACTTGTCACAGGATCCGTGACGACACTGTCATTACACGCCTCACGCATCAATACCGTTTGCGGTAGCCCTCGGGTCGATCCAGGGTTTCAGCCTTGCTCGCACGTAACCGCTGCACGACAGGTCCATCTCGCAACAGACCCGGGCCCTGCCTCGCTATCTCGAACGTCCAACGCGCCGTGCAAGTGCGTATCTTCTGTGAAAGTGGCCGCCTCTTGAGCCTGACTGGTACAATTCGGCCCGTCACACCACAGGGGATGCGAAACAAATGAACAGACTTACGGGTTTTGCGGTGGTCATGTGCCTTGCCATGGCCGTCGTTGTCCCTCCGACCGCGTCACGCGCGGGCGAGCGCACGACGACAATGATCTGGGACATCAAGACGACCGCTCAGTCCGGTCAGAGGTCGATCTACAACACGGACTCCGACGGCACCACGCTCGGAATGCCTTGCGCCTCAGGCGACCTGGACGGTGATGGCGATGACGAGGCGATACTCGCTCCGTTTCTGGCGCCATCCGGACCGGGCAACACCCGACCGAGGGCTGGCGAGCTCCACGTTCATTTCGGCGCTCCCGATTCCATCTCGGGCACCGTTACTGATCAGACAGCGGCCGCTGGAACGATCACGACAATATTTGGAGCCCGGTCCGGCGACTTTCTTGGAAACGAGGTTGAAGCTGGTGACGTGACCGGCGACGAGTTCGAGGACATTCTAGTAGGCGCGCAAAACGCCGACGGACTCGGAACGGATTCCAGCCGTCCACTTGCCGGAAAGCTCTACGTCATCAGCGGGCGCGCGACGTGGCCTGCAACGATCGACCTGGCTGCGACGCCGATGGATGGCGTAACCGAAATACTCGGCGCCGTCGCAGGCGAGCGCTGCGGGTTCTGGCCGTCCTTCGGTGACGTGAATGGCGACGGGACTAACGACATTCTCGTTTCGTCCGATCTCGCGAAGAGCTCGAGCGGAGCCGGTTCCGCACGTGGAAAGCTCTACATCATTCCCGGCGGTCCGTCGCTCCCCGCCCAGATCGATCTGGGGAACTCATCGCAGCTGTCGAGTCTCGACATCTCGATCATCTATGGCATCGACGACTGCGATCACTTTGGCTCGTGCATCACGTCAGGAGACTTCGACAAGGACGGCATCGACGACATCGTCTGTTCGGCCGGACTAGCGCGGTCGGGAGCATTCCCGACTGCGAAGCTCGAGGAACCGACGGGCGCCTTTTGTTCGAACGGACTCGGCGGCGGCGGCGGACCGAACAACGATCGCAATGAGGCCGGCGAGGTCTACATTATCTATGGACGCACGAACTGGCCCGCGTCAATGGAGCTCTCGAACCCGACGGCCGACGTCGCGATCTATTACGGTCAGAACTCCGGCGATCACTTCGGGGAGGACGTTCGGGTCGGCGACTTTGACGGCGATGGCAAGATCGAGCTGGCTGTCGGCGCGCTAACGGCGAGCGCCCCGTCCGGTATGGCGGGTGTACCGCCGCGAAATGACAGCGGCATCGGCTACATCTTCTGGGGCTCGTTCATCACGAGAGGCGAACGTGTCGACACCCGGGCGCTCGGAACCACCGAGCCACGAATGACGCGAATCTACGGTGAGGCGGCCGGCGACATCGGAGCGGATACGATCGCGCTCGCCGACGTCAACGCCGACGGCCTTGCCGAGATGGTCTTCGCGAGTCCGACCTACGACCCGATGTCGCGTGCCGAGGCCGGCGATCTCAAGGTCATCTTTGGTGATGCCGGGCGATTGCCGCCCGTCGTCGACCTCGCCAATCCTCCGGCGTCCGTCTCCGTCTACCAGGTCATTGCCGCAGATCCCGGCGACATGTTCGCTTATTCGTTCACGGTCGGCGACTTCGACGGCGATGGCTTTACCGACCTCATGCCGAACGGCATGGGTGGCGACGGACTCAACAACTGCTGCCGCGACGCGGGTGAGCTCTACGTTCTGTCAGGAAAGGAATTCAGTCTTCGCGCCGGAAGAGGTCCGTCAGGAACCCCGTGCCTGACCAGCGTCAACGTAACACCGGTGTCGTCCGTCTACTACGCCGGACAGTCGGGTATTCAGCTCACTCTGCTTTGTGATACCGACCAGGCCGACGGGATGTACGTTCCCGGCGCCAGGGCGATCCTCAACGGCGTTGAGGTTCAGGCGACGTTCGTCTCCGGAAAGGAACTGCGCGTCAATCTCGATGATGTGCTCGAGGTTCGCAACACGCCTGGACTCGTAACCGCGCGCGTGAAGAACCCGGGCTCGGATGCGTCGCTCGGCGTTTCCGCCATCACGCTTGTCGGACCGTCGATTTCCTCCGTCAAGGCAAAGCGAAAGGGAGGCAACCTGCGACTGACTCTCAAGGGATCGGATTTCCTCACAGGCGCGACAGTCGAGGTCTCCGATGGCAACGGAACCCAGATTGCCCCGATTTCGGTCATTCGGAAGAGCGGCACAAAGCTCCGCGCCACAATCATCGGCCAGACGAGCGGGAACCTCCTCGTGGTGCGGGCTGTGAATCCCGGGCCAGCGTACTCGAGTCCGGCAAACGTCTTTGCGCCTTAAACATCCGGTATGAAGAGAATATCTCTCGCATCGTTCGCCATCTTCTGGCTCGGCCTCATGTTCGGGCCGTGGGCAGTCGAATTCGCTGCGCCGCAGCAAACCATTACGGGCCGCGTCATCGATTCCGTGACGCGCGCGCCGATACCAAACGCTGACGTCCGCATTCAGGCGAGTCTGACGGAACAGGCGACGACCGGAACGGATGGTGCCTTCACGCTCCGAACGACGCGCGCTGCCGGCGAGGTGGTAACTATCGGGGCCGGGGCGCTCGATGCCGAAGGAACGAGGGCGAACTTCTACAATTCGAAACTCTCGGTTCTCGTTGGCGATTCGGGGATCGAGATCCAGCTGGTGCCGGCGGCAATGGGTGATGACCAGGCCTATGAGTTCGCGAATCCCCAGGACTGCCGTTTGTGTCACGGAACGCTCTACGATTACTGGCAGGACTCGGCGCATCGGAACGCGGCGAAGAACACGTGGGTCCGCGACATGTACGACGGCCAGGGAACACCTGGTACGGGCGGGAACGGCTTTGTTTACAAGGACATGCATCCCGGATTCAAGGGTGATTGCGCCGAATGTCATGCTCCGATGGATTCGGCGAAGAACCCCGGTGACAACACGGATTTCTCGACCATAACGCCATTTGCCCGCGAGTTCGGAGTATCGTGCGACGTCTGTCACAAGACCTACGACATCTCGAACATCAAGCTGCCCGGAGTTCAGGGCATGCTGATGGCCCGATCGTCGCGCGAAACGATTTTCGGTCCGTTGCCGGACTCCGCGCCGAACTTCCCCGGTGTCATGCGTGCGTCGTACAGCAAGATCCACACGACTGGTCTGTTGTGTGCCTCGTGCCACGAGGACAACAACGATCACGACTTCGACCTGGATTATCTCGACGAAGGCAGCGTCGTGAGCGAGGAGACGTGGACGGAGTGGCTTGCCAGTCCGTATGCGACACCGGGTCCCGGATTGCGAACGTGCATGGACTGCCACATGACGCCGAGGGGCGACCGGGCGATGTGCGAGCAATATCAACCGGTCACGCGGGATCCCTCTCAGGTCTACTCGCACGACTTCGAGGGTACGACGGACGAATTCGTCCAGAATGCCGCCACTTTACGAGCTATTGCACGACGTGATGAATCAACTCTTCGGATCTCGGTAGCAGTGACGAATGATCGGACAGGCCACGATCTTCCGGGCGGCCAGGCCATTCGACACGCAATCCTGATCGTGACTGCGCGAGACGGAAACGGTGGTGCTCTCGAGTTTGTCGCGGGCGAATCGGAAACCGTCTCGGAGATCGGCGGAACGGGTGATCCCGGGCAGGGCTACTACGCCGGGCAGCCCGGAAAGGCATTCGCCAAGGTCTTCGGAAATGCGGACGAGACTGGTGTGTTCTTCACTGAAGCGACGCGAATTGTCTCGGACAACCGTATTCCTGCCGGATTCACGGACTGGAGCGACTATGCCTTCGCGCTTCCCGACGGCTTCGAACCGGCATCGATCACGGCGAAACTGATCTATCGCCGTGCTCCTCGCGAGCTCGTCGACCTCAAGGGCTGGGTGACAACGGGGCATGGGCGTCCGAATCCGGATCTGATCGGGCCGAACTTCGGAGTGGTGATGGCCGCGGATGCACACGACGTGGCCATTCCGGGTCCAGAGGTCAATCGCGACAAGGTCGTCAATTCGGAGGGGCTGCGGCTTCGAATCGTCACCGGATCCCTGCGATTGTTCGCCCAGGGAGCGCAGCTCGCGGTGACAGATCCGACTGGAGTCTGGGTGCCGTTCGACGCGCTGGCAAAGGTTGCAGGCTCAGGCCAGAAGCTCACCCAGAAAGGGAAGATCGGAGGCCTAAAGCTCAACCAGTTCTGGCCTTCCGGTGCTGTCAGGTTTCTTCGGGTCACGCATCCCGATGGATCAGAGACCATCCTGCGGCTGCAGCGAACCGGGTCGAAGTACGTGCCGGTGTGAGATGGAGAGTAGACAGGATTTCAGGATTTGAAATCCTGTCTGCTCTTCCTCTATCACTTACCGGCTTTCTTGCGTGCCTGTTCGAGTTGGTACTTTCGAGCTGACTTCTGCCACTTCTCGAGATAGGGCACGAGCGGACGGAACAGCCGGGCGCGCCAACCGGACTGTCGCTCGCGCCACACCTTGAAGTATCTCTCGACGTATTCGCGCACGGCGCGTTCGATCTCGGGACCCTTCTTTTTCTTGCTCGAGACCGTCACGAGGTAGTGCTGGGCCACGAGCGACATCACCGACTGTGCGATAAGAGCCTTGAGCTGTGCCTTCGCCGCAAGCCGTTTGAACCAATTCAGACCCTGCGGCTGGAGAACCATGAGCGCGACGTCACCGAATGCCGAGGAGAGTCCCGGTTGCTTCGGGCGGTAGAGCGCCGGAAGTCCTTTGAGCAGTTCCTGTGGCAGCCGCGAGTCCTCGATCCGGTCGACGAATCGAATTCGACTGAAGCCGCGCAGGTGTTCAATCGGTACGCACTCGATGGCCGCCTGAACCTGCGCTTCGAGGTCCTTCACTTCAATGGAAGACTGATATTCAACCTTGATCGCCATAAGGTGGCGAAGGGTACAGGCTCGCAGCGCAGGGCGTCAAATGGGGCCTCCTTACGCTCGTCGAGTCCACCCTTCAGGATCGATAGAACTGTTCGGTCTCCTTTCTGCGATGCGAAAGTCACGCGGCACACGGAGTCTCACCGGGTCCGTCATCGTGGTACCATTCGCGGCGTCTATGAAACTTCTGAAGTCACTCACGCTTGTTCTCTTCGCCGCCGTCGGCCTGATCGCTCTTGTTTCTCTCGAGTCAGCGCACGCACTGTCGACCGGACCATTCCTCGAGCGTACCGGCGCTCCCGACGAGCAGACCTGCAACACGTGCCATCGGACTTATCCCCTCGATTCAGGCCCGGGACGCGTCGCCATCGAAGGACTACCGACGCAGTACACGCCGGGACAGACCTACCCGGTGACCGTTCGCGTCGCCGATCCGCTGGCGAAGGACTGGGGATTCCAGATCACGGCAATCACCGAAGAGGGGCAGGCCGCCGGGTTCTTTCAGTCGAACACCATTGCTATCGCGGCACTTGGACCGTCGATGCGCCTCGGGCGGTTTTATGCGCAGCACACACTGAACGGCACCTACGACGGCATTCGTGGAGAGGTGTCGTGGGCCCTTTTCTGGAAGGCGCCGTCCCAGGACCTCGGTCCCGTGACGTTTTATGCCGCTGGAAATGCCGCAAACGGGGACCATACTGACTTCTACGATTACATTTACACTACTAATGTAACTATCGATGGATTAAGGCGATTTGTACGAGTAAGGCTGGAAGCGCCGGCGCCTTCGGCCGCACTCGGTTCGGGCGAACGTGTAGTGATCCGATGGACCGCGACCGACGGCGACAGCGCGGTGCCCGCGTCGTTTCGGGTACTACTGTCTACCGACGGCGGAGAAAACTACCCGTCAGTCCTGGCCGACAGTTTGCCGGCAACTGCGAGATCATTCGTCTGGGCGATTCCGGACGGCCTGGTGACGACCGACGCCCGCATTCGAGTGGTTGTTGTCGACTCAGAGGGTGTCGAACGGGTCGACCAGTCGCGTTCCAATCTCACGATTGGCCCGCTGGGACTTTCCCAGGCCCTCTTGCTCGCTGAGGCGCCGCTCGGCGGCGACTTCACGCGGCAGGCCTGGGCGGATGTTGACGGAGACGGGCGTCAGGACGTCGTCGTCGGACGCAACGCCGGCGGCGTGCTTTTCTATCGTCAATCAACGGACGGTACATTCCTGGAAGCGACTGAGGAGTCAGGACTTACGTTCCCGGGGATGTCCGGGCCCTGGCCTGGGGCGATGCTGACGGCGACGGCCGTCCGGATCTGGCCGTCCTGTCGGTCAACGCCACGAGCATCTGGCGGAATGAAGGAGACGGGACGTTCTCGAGTGTCGGCGCGCCGACATCGCTCCCGAGGTTCGCGGATCCACGGGCGATCGTCTGGATGGACGTGGACCGTGATGGACGACTCGACGTCGTCGCAGGCGGAGCCACCGGAATGCTGGCGCTGAGGAACACGGGGGATGGATTCGAGGATGCGTCTGCACTGTGGAACGTTCCGGATGGATCCGTGACCGCAATTGCAGTGGGTCCGAAGTTGCTCGTTGCAACCGGAAGCGGCGTGAGTGCCCATTCATTTAGTAATGGTGTGTTCGTCAAAGAGTTGAGCTTACTCGGCCAGTCAGCGACTTTTGCGGCCTCGGCCGTCGCGTGGGCGGATCTGACCGGTGACGGCTGGCTCGACGTCGTGATGTCGGGCACGTCGGGGCACCGGGTTGTTGCCGGGGACGGAGGCGAGTTACGGTTTCGCGACGCGACAAGTGAGTTGGGAATCGCGGGGATCGTTGGCGGAACCCGTCTGTTGCCAGCAGATTACGATGCGGATGGAGACGTCGATCTTCTCGTCGACGGTGGAACAGGCGGTCCACGGGTGTTGCGCAACCGAGGTGCTAGCGGATTCGATGACGTGACGGCACGATTCGCTTTTGGGACAGACATAACGTCGATTGTTTGGGTTGACCGTGACGGATCTGGTGCCATCGATGCAGGAATAACCGTGGGTGAAGAACTGCGCGTGATGTCGAATGCTCGTTCGGGAGCGGGTGCGCTGCGACTTCGCGCTCGAACGGACGCCGATGCAGACGCCCACGTCGCGGACGCGCAGCCGGATCGGGATGCAATCGGATCGGTTGTCCGGATCGACCTCGATGGCGATGGGGATTGGGCGACGGGCTCCAGGACCGCAATCGTGGTAGTCCAGTCCGGGGCACACGTGCTCGTTAACGGACTCGTCGCGGATGGTGCAAGCGTCAGAGCCGACTTCATCGACGGCGAGGGAATCGAGACCTCCGTGGCAGCCGCAGCGAACGCGACGGATCTCCTCGACCCGTTTGCGCCAGTGCTCGTCTCCGCGAAGCTCTCCGCAACCGGCAAGAAAATCACGCTCGACGGGTTGCGACTGCCGGCATCGGGTGGCCGCATTCTCGTGGGAGAGGTTGCGCTGACCGGCGTGAAAGCTCCGCCACGGTTCGTCGGTACCGACGGAACGAGTACGCGTCTCGTCGGCAAAGATGCGCGACTGACGCAACTCCTTCAAACGAAACCGGTTGCCATCAGAGTATTTGCTGCGGGCGTCTTCACATCACCTGTCATCGTTCGGTAAAGCGGCGGGTGAGCGACCAGCGCACCCAGTGCACTGTAGGTTGCGTGGGTCATTGGGTGCACCCTTGAAGTTGTCTTTAACCTCGCCAGCCTTAAGCATCAGTACCGGGCGCGGTAGCGCTCGGGTCGGTCTCCGGTTTCCAGGGCGTCCGCCCGAGCGCTACCGCGCCCGGTACTGATGCACAGGCCAAGAGCACGTGTCGGTTGATCAAAGCGCACTTGCAAACGGCATGATGGCTGGCTCGCGGCGGCTTACCCTTCGGCCACTGCGCAGTCCAAACATGCCGGTGCAGCAGGTCGCGTCGATTCAGAGATCAGTCCGTCGTGGAACCGTCGTCACAGTTTGGAAGCCTGATAACTTCCTTCTCGAGCCTGCGAACAGTTTTCTGGAGCTCGGGAAGCCGGTTGAATACGGCAGAAGATTTGAGCCAGGCCCTGTTGTCTATCGCAGGGTACCCAGAAACGACCTTGCCTGCCTCGACCGAGTTCGGAATCCCGGTCTGTGCCGTTGCAACGACTCCATCGCCAATTTCACAGTGCCCGGCGACACCCACCTGGCCCGCAAGCGTGACTCCGCGGCCGACCGTCGTCGATCCGGCCAGTCCGACCTGGGCGCAGAGAATCGTATCTTCGCCGATCAGTACGTTGTGACCGATCTGGACGAGGTTGTCGACTTTCGCCCCACGGCAAATCCTTGTCTCACCGAAAGTTGCCCGGTCGACGGTGGTGCCGGCGCCAATCTCGACGTCATCCTCGACGACGACGACGCCCATCTGCTCGATTCGTTCGTAGTGCCCGTCGCCGGCGCGCGCGTATCCGAAACCATCGCTCCCGAGAACGACTCCGGGCTGCAGTACGCAGCGATCGCCAATCGCGGTGTCTTCACGAACAACGCATCCGCTGTGGACGAGCGTGTCGCTTCCGATCGCAACCCGATCGTAAAGGACGGTATGGGCGTGAATCTCCGTCCCATTGCCAATCGTGACGTCATCACCGACAACGACAAACGGCCCGACGTAAACGTCGTCTCCCAACTTGGCGGTGCCGGCAACGACCGCGGGCGGGTGGACGCCCGCTGATTTTCGAGGTCGCGGACGGAAAAGCCTGGTTGCACGCGCGAAATCGGCACCGGGATGCGAACTGATGAGGCAGGGAATTCGCGCGCCGACCGCGTGTACGGCGCGGCAGATGGCGGCAGAGGCACCCGTCGACGCGAGTCCCGGGGCGTGCCGAGCCTCGGCGATGTAGGTCAATTGTCCAACGGACGCGTCCTTGAGACTGCCAAGTCCCATAATCTCGAGCTCTACACCCTCGGCACCGCCCAGCTCGAGCCCGAGAGCTGCGGCGACTTCTCGCAATTTCATTCTTGACGTCTCCCAGGATCGAACATATCGTCTGATAACGCTATGGGTTGGCGTGGGTCCGCTCGACCGCCGCAGCGACCCGGAAGACTAACGCCGTTTCAGCAACCAGACAAGGAGCCGTCAGATTCCATGCCGCGCGATCTGTGCCAGGAATTCCTGCGGTACCTTCGTGTCGAGAAGGGACTTTCTCCAAATACGATGGAGGCTTACGAGCGAGACCTTCGAAAACTCGTGAGCTATGCCACCTCGGCCGGTCGAGAAATCCTGACGATAGAGCGAGCGGACCTACTGTCCTTCATCCGTCACCTGAGGGAATCGGGCCTCGAACCCCAATCCTGTGCTCGCACAATGGTTACCGTCCGTAACCTCTACAAGTTTCTCATCCTCGACGGGCACATCCACCACGATCCGACGGTCAACATCGAGACACCGCGAAGCTGGCAGACACTGCCGAAGTTCCTCACGCGGGAGGAGGTGGATCGATTGATGGAGGAACCGGACGTCACGACAGACGACGGGCTTCGCGACCGGGCAATGACCGAGCTCCTCTATTCATCGGGCCTTCGGGTCTCGGAGATGGTGACACTCAGACTATCGGACGTCGACATCGACGCCGGACTCGTGACGTGCCTCGGAAAGGGGTCGAAGGAGCGCCGCGTGCCGGTTGGAAGCGCCGCCATAGAGGCAATTCGGCGTTACCTGCCGGCCCGGCGTCGCATGTCCGGTGATCGGCCCGACGATCGACTGTTTGTAACGTCGCGCGGAGCGCCAATGACTCGCCAGATCTACTGGAGGCGACTCGTCGAATACGGCGAACGTGCGAAACTCGGACGGGTGACGCCTCACATGCTCCGCCATACGTTCGCAACCCACCTGCTCGAGCACGGCGCCGACTTGAGGTCTGTTCAGATGATGCTCGGGCACAGCGACATCTCCACCACGCAGATCTACACGCACGTCACGAACGAACGGCTGCGCGAGGCGTACCGCAAGTTCCATCCCCGAGCGTGAATCCGGATGAGTGCACTCGGCGTCTCCGTGATGGCCTCGATCGCCGAAGCGCTCGCCTCGATCGCTCCGCTGCCGTATCTGGTCGCCGATGACGTAAGCTGGCGGGTCGTCGCGGCGAACGAAAGGGCCGAGGAGCTCTACGGAGGTTCGCTCGTCGGCGTTGCGCTCGAGTCCCTCCTCACACTCGACGGCGAGCGCGCGGTCGAGCGAGCCGTGTGGCGCGCCCAGACGTCGGATGAGCCAGTCGACCTCTTCTTCGAACGCCGAGACGGTACTCTTGCCGAAGTTCGTGCCAGAGCACATCGACTCGAGCTCGGGGGTTGCACGGCATCGCTCATCGTCCTCGAGGACGTCTCGCACGCGCGATTGCTCGCCCGTAGCCTCGCGACGGCGGGCACGGAGCGCCGAACCCTGCTCGATGCTCTCGGTCTCGGCGTGGCCGAGCTCGATACGAGCGGTCGCATTCTCGAGCACAACCGTTTCGGGCCCGTCGAGGTGCTGTTTCCGGGTGGAATCACCGGTCGCAACTTCTTTCTCGACATTGCGGTGGGCCCGCACGCGCGCGAGGTCTTCCAGCGATATCAGGCCTGGACGAATGTAATCATCGACGCGCCGTTTCGCGAGGCCTTTGAATTCGAGCTTGGCCGCCACGTCGTCGAGGCGGAACTGCTTGCCGGCGGGTTTTCGACGTGCGATGCGATAGTTCGACTCTCGAACGTCACGGCCCGGCGCGAAGCCGAAGCCGAGCTGCGCCGTCAAACCCTGCGGGCCGAGGACGAGGCACGACGATCCCGTCTGGTCTACCAGACCTCGAACCTGCTGCACCAGACGCTCGATCTCAACGACGTGCTCGAGACGGCCGTTGCCGAGACCGGTCGTCTCCTCGGCGCCAGCAACTGCCAGATCGCGTTCGTCGACGCAACCGGCGGAGTGACGATCGCGCACGAATACGTGCGGACGCCGCTCGATTCCGGTCAGGGACTCGTCGCAACCTTCGACCTCCTGCCCGCAACCGCCGAGGCCATCCGGACCCTTCAACCAGTGATCGTCGAGGATTCGCGCGCGTCATCAACGCTCTCGGCCTCGGACATCCTCGGCCGGTCGGGAGCCGCGTCCGCGATCGTAGCGCCGATCGCCATCCGCCGTGAGCCACGGGGAGTAATGACGATTCTCCAGGCGGACCGGACGCGATCGTGGACGACAGGAGACGTCGAGCTCGCGATGTCGGTCGCATCGCAAGTAGGCCTCGCCATTGGTCATTCGGAGATCCACGAACGAGTGCGCCGTCAGGCGGAACGGGAAGCCATCGTTGGACGTCTCGCCGTAACCATCCACGCGGCGGCGTCGCTTGACGATGCTCTCTCTCGCGCGGCCCACACACTTCTTGGCACGCTCGATGCAGACGGAGTTTCGGTGCTCTGTCGCAGCCTTCAGGACGACGAGGAGCGAGCGTGGTGCTGGGAGCGGTCGAACGACGGCACAGTTGCTCCGGTTGATGTGGCGGCTTGCGCGCTTGTGTCTCGGGCCCGGGAAGCGCTCGAAAAGGGAACAGACGTGGACGATGCGTCCTTTATTCTGTCTACCTTCAGGGCTCGCGATGGCATCGACGGGGTCCTTGCCATCAGGTTCCGTTCTCCCGAGGCGGATTCCGACGCCAGGGCTCTCGTTGAGGCCGTTTCCGTGCACGTTGGTATCGCCGTGGGTGCTTCGACTTTGCTCAAGGCCGTGACGAGCGCCAAGCAGGTCTGGGAGGGGACGTTCGACTCGCTGCCCGACGGCGTTGTCGTCATCGATTCCGGATTCGCCATCGTACGGTCGAATCACGCTTTTGCACGTCTGTTGAAGACTCAGAACGCGGGACTGGTCGGTGTGCCGTTGACCCGGCTCCTCTCCGACGCAACTGGATCCGCAATTCGCGATGCGGTTGCGCTCGTCGAGTCCGGCCACAGGTCCGCGCAGATCGAGATCGAAGATTCGAACCTCGCTCGTTGGCTCGCGGTCTCGGTGTCGCGTCTAGAGACATCGCCGAGCCCGTCCTTCATCGTCACGATTCGTGACATCACCCGCGAACGCACGATCGCCGAGCACCTCGCACAATCCTCGAAGATGGCATCCATCGGGCAACTGGCGACGGGCGTAGCTCACGAGATCAACACGCCCCTTGCGACGATCGCAGGATCGGCGCAATCGCTCGAACGGCAATTGTCATCCATCGGCGAGCTGCGAGATTCCGAGCGGTGGCCGGCGATCCGTGAGCGACTAGACGCCATCGTCGAACAGTCGTTTCGATGCAAGCGAATTACGCGCGACCTGCTGGACTTCGCCGCACCGACGCGTCCGAAGATCCAGGAGTGTGATCTCGGGAGCGTCGTGTCTGGCGCGATAGAATCGCTTGCGCGCGACCGTGCGACGGAACGAATCCGCATTCGCGAATCGGGGACGAAGGCGCCGATTCTCACCGATCCGGAACTGGTTGGGCAGATCCTCATCAATCTCGTTTCAAATGGACTCGATGCGATCGAGTTGAAGCCAGCCGGGAGGCTCTCGCTCGAGATCCGGCACCTCGCGCGCGAAGCTCGAATCGCGGTCAAGGACTCGGGACCAGGTATAGCGCCGGACGACCTCGAGCGGATATTCGATCCGTTCTACACGACGAAGCCGCCCGGACGCGGTACGGGACTCGGATTGTCGATCTCTCGCAGCATCGTGGCCCGGCTTGGAGGCCGCCTGGCTGCAACGAGCCGGCAGGGACGGGGGGCAACGTTCACGGTGACGCTTCCGCGAAAGCGAACGGCCGAGGCGAGCGACTGAAATGACTACGGCTGCAGAGCGAACCGAATACGGCCGAGTCCTCGTCGTCGAGGACGACGAGGCATATCGGCGGCTTCTCGTCGCCGAGCTCGGCGATTACGGATTTCCGGTCGATGGAGTTGGTGACGGACACGCTGCTCTCCTGGCCGTCGAGGCCACGTCGCCGGCAGTCGTACTGCTCGATATCCGCCTGCCCGGCCTCGGCGGAATCGACGTGTTGCGCAAGCTGGCCACGAGCGGTGCCGGAGGTCCACAGGTCGTAATGCTCACCGGGCACGGGACGATCGACACGGCGATCGAGGCAATGAAGCTCGGTGCATACGACTACCTGACCAAGCCGTGCGACATCGACGAGATGCGCGCGGTCATTGAGCGAGCGCTCGAGCGGCGCGAACTGCAACGTGAAAACGAAGCTCTCCGGACAATCCTGAGGCGCCGCGACGGCGAGGTCGAGTTGATAGGCCGAAGCCGGCTGATGCATGACCTCGAGGTCCGCGTCGCCCGCATCGCGCCCACGGATGCGAACGTGCTGCTTCTGGGTGAATCGGGAACCGGGAAGGAATTGGCCGCGCAACTCGTTCATCGGAAAAGTCGGCGCGCCGACAAGGCTTTCGTCGACGTCAATTGCGGGGCACTGCCGGAGACACTCTTCGAAAGCGAATTCTTTGGACACGAGAAGGGCGCATTTACGGGTGCTGCAGCCCGAAAAACGGGACTCGTGGAGGCTGCGGACCGCGGAACACTCTTCCTCGACGAGGTGTCCGAAATGCCGCCGGCTTCGCAGGTGAAACTCCTCAGATTCCTCGAGACAGGGAGGTTTCGCCGTCTCGGCGGAGTCTCGCAACTTACAGCGAACGTGAGAGTTGTTGCCGCATCGAACCGTCCGCTCGAGGCGCTGATCGAGGGGGGCGCGTTTCGGCGAGACCTCTTCTTTCGACTCGCGGTCGTCACGATTGAAGTGCCATCATTGCGCGACCGCCGCGACGACGTGCCGCTTCTCGCGGAGCACTTCATGCGCCGTGCCGCACTCGAAACAGGGTGCCGGGTCACCACGATCGAGGCCGAGGCTCTTGCCGCCCTGCGAGGCTACGACTGGCCCGGAAACGTGCGGGAGCTTCGAAATGCCGTCGAGAGCGCCGTCATTCTGTCAGACGGTCACGTCCTGAGGCTCCGGGATCTTCCAGCGCGGGTTCTGCTCATGGCGCGGGGAGCAGGCGTGTCGGCGGGTGCAGCCGCAGCGTCGGCAGTCCAGCCAGGAGCCCAGACGCTTGCCGAAGTGGAGCGGCGCCACATCGAGGCAACGCTGCAGCAATTCGAGGGACATCGCGAACGTACGGCACAAGCACTTGGGATAGCTACGAAGACGCTCTATCGAAAACTGCGCGAGTTCGGGAAGTCAAAATGACCGATCCAGCCCCATTCTAACCGGACATTTCAGGCAGACTGGGGACGGACCGAGTCTCCGCCGGCTCCGCCCTTGCAATTGAATCTGCTGGCTGCGTTGAAGTTGCGGGAGATTGCGACGGGTTCCCTCGCTGTGGCACCGCAGTTGCACTGGAAGTGAGCGAACTTACAGGGGCGAATGCCGTAGCCCGGCGCACTCCACGAACTCCTCAGGAATTCACGCCGGGCTACGGCTCTTTTTTTGCCCGCACGTCGGCAGGTCAACGCTGATGTCAGTTCCAGGCGGCCGAAGGCCAGAGTCGCTCTCGAGACGCTAGTAAATAGCGCCCACTCAAATCGGACCATCGCCGACCAAGTGCCCGGAGCGCAGCGACGGGGTTCGACCGAACGGCCCGTCAGACAGAACCATCGCCGACCCAGAACCGGCGAGCGGGGGGGGGGGGGGGGGGCAGGGACGGCCGACGGTGGCCCTGCCGCAGGCCGACGGATGAGCGGCCGGCCTGGTCGCTCACTCGGGGTTGCGGAGGCGGCCTTTCCGGGGCGCCCGCCACGCGCGCCACGCGCGGTGCTGGGTCAAACTGGGTTCGACCGAACGGCCCGTCAAACAGAACCATCGCCGTCCACTCCAACGACAGGCTTCATGACCCGAAACCCCACCTGGTCGCCTTCAGCGTTCGAAAAGATAGACTTCCACGTCGCCGTTGTACCCCGGCTCCTTGATTCTGGACTGCAGCTTCATGTTCTCTTTGAGCCACGAGAGTCCAAGTCCTTGTGGATCCGAAGTGCTTGCGGTGGCCGCCATTCGCACAAACCAGACTCGGCGGCTCGTCCGGACCAATGGCAGGAACCACTTGTTCATGTTGTCGACAGTGATGCGGACCCCGCCCACCTCCGGGTATGGCTCTAGATCAACCCCTTCTTTTGCAATGAAATAGCGCTTGAATGCAATTGTCTGGTGGGATTCGTTCACGAGAATGGTGTCGCCATCTCGACACTGCTCGCTGACGAGTGTCCCCACCCGACGCCACGGCTGCTTGTCCATTCCAGGGTCGAAGTACCACCACGAAGCCAGCGACGAGGGAACAAGGACAATGATCAACCCCAATGCAGTCAACCACTTAATTGGCATAGCCTCAAGTCCGGCGCCAACGAGCAGTGCGATCATCGGGGCACAGCTGATGTAGAACCTGAGCTGTTCTGCTCCTACCATCAGTATGAGAACGGGTAGCGGGAGCAACGCGGAGAGAAGCACAATCCATCGGTTGGGTCTGGTACTAGTTGACGCTCTTGAAAGGGCATAGACGGCGCCGGCCGCAACAATGTCGAAACCGATCACTGCCGGGATTCGGTACCAGGCGATGACCAGCCATTTGAGCGATGGGCCAGGTAACACCTGAAAAAAGAAATCTCTTGGGAATGCCAGAATTCGAGCTGCAGGCTCCGAGAAGATCGTCTGGTTGACGCCACCCATATTGACGAGAAAATCGGTGGCGACACCGATCCGGCGGCCGTAACCGAGCGCAAACACAGCCGTGGCAAGACCGATCACGGCAGGAATCTGGAGTGCAGCGAGTCTGATAACGATCTCGCGTGTCTCGCGCCAGCAGATCACGAGCGCGAGTGCCTGCCCGGCGATCGGAAGTACGGCCAGGTAGTGTGTCGCGATCGCCAGGTACGCCGCTGCCGTGTACGCCACGGCAAGGCCCCATTTCGCCCCGGTCGATGCCAGAGGCCAGCGGCGCAGTAACTCCGCGAGGACCACCGTTGCGACGGTCACGAAGAGTGCCGTCAGCGCATACATTCTGACTTCCTGCGAGTATTCGACGTGGAGCGATGCAAGTGCGAGCACGGCGGCCGACAGGACGCCGGCTCGTTCGTTGAAGAGCCGCCAGCCCGCAACGTAGACCAAGGCGACCGTCAGTGATCCGGGAACGGCCGCGATGAGGCGTACGAGCGCGTCCGACGATTCCGCGAATGGAAGCCACGCGTGAAGCAGGTAATAGAAGACCGGGGGGTGGAACCCGGAGCCGAAACCCGACTGGAACGACCTCGAGTCGGCGATAGAAAGCGCCTCGTCGAACCAGAGGCTCTTGCCGCCGAGGTCCCAGAATCGAAGACACGTTGCCGCCACCACAACTGCGACCGCAATCCACGTCCAAGCCGTCGGACGCCACGGCGTCGCCGATACTGGTTCATCGCCCGCTTCCAACGGATTCACAGGTACCGGTTGGAGCCGACTCGATGTCTCGTCGGCCGGGCGCTGTCGCCTCGATGCGTCACGTCGAGTTTTCTTCGCCATTGCGAAGCCTTATACCTGAAGGCGCGGATACTGTCAGGGCATCGGCTCGAATCGGCCCGAGTCAGCTCCATGCGTGTTCGAGCCAACCAAGGTCGCCCACATCTTTGGCGGCGGGGCACCGATGGCGCATTGCGAGGATGATCCGTTTGGCAACGAGATCTCCCCCGACCTCTCGATGCTCTGCGTTTGGACGCACGGCAACGCTGCCACCGGTATGCCTCGAGAATTCCTCAAGTGAGGGACAAGAACAGCAGGCAGCGCTGCTCGATTGTCGCGCACCTTGTGGTATAACGAGCGGACTTCGGCTACACGAATTCATGCTCGGGAGGCTGGCGGATGATGTCTCTGATCCTCGATAACGACCAGGTCATGGATGTGCTCAAGAACGGGAGCCTATCGTGAAGGTATCTTCGAACATCCGGCTGGGTACTTCACGCCGTTCTATTTCCAGATTCCGTTGGCGCTCAGGTATTTCGACAATGCGCGCCGCCTCGGCGTCAGTCTGAGCCGTTTGCTTCGGCGATCGCGCGAGCTCGTTTCGTCGCTCCCGAGCGTATCGATCGTCGCTCCGGGAGCAGGAGGAGTGCCCGTCGCGTTCGAGGTTAGACAGGCACTGCGCGCCGAGCAGATCTTCTGGACCGAACGCGAATCCGGAGAGTTCCGCTTCCGTCAGTACAACGAGATCAAGCCCGGTCAGAAGTGCGTGATCGTAGACGACATCGCGCGCTCGGGTGTTGCCGTTCGGAAGGTCCACGACCTTATTACGAGCGCCGGAGGCGATGTCCTGGCGGTGGCCGTGCTCGTGCGGCTTTCGACTGCGAAGCTCGACCTGCCGAGCAGCCTGCCGGTCTACAGTCTCTTCGACTTTGAAGCCGCCCGGTACGCCAAGGCAGAAGATTGCCCCACCTGGCACGAGGGCGCGACGATCGAGCGCGTCCGTTTCTAGTCCGGCGCAGACCGAAGCTTCGGCCGTAACACCTCGCGGATTCGGCGGCGCCTGGCGCCCCGGAGCCGCGAGGTGTCGTTTGTTGTGGGGTCCGCGTCGAACAACTCAGCCGCCGAGCTCGATGCCGAGGGCGCGCGCCAGCGCCAGCAGTGGTGCGTCGAGCGAAACTCGACGCACCCGTCCCGCAACTTCCACGATTGGTACCGTCACTACGTCGTTTCCACTTAGCGCGACGACGCAGCCCGACCGACCCTCGGCAAGGCAGCGACGGCAGCCGTACCGAACGCCGTGGCGAGGAGTCGATCGAACGGCGAAGGCGTTCCACCTCGCTGAAGATGTCCGAGCACGACCGTTCTGCATCCTTGCCGGTGGCGGATTCGAGCTGGGATGCAACGACTTCGCCGATTCCTCCGAGCCGCCGGCGTCGGCCTGCCACCTCGCGTCCCTGATACGACGGCTGGCCTCCAACTGGCGATGCGCCTTCCGCCACGACGACGATTGAGAAGTGGTGGCCGAGCCTATCGCGTCGTTCGACCGCAGCCGCGACGCGATTGATGTCGAATGGGATCTCGGGGATCAGGCACGCATCGGCTCCACCTGCGATCGCAGCGTGAATTGCGATCCAACCGGCCGTCCGGCCCATCACTTCGAGCACCATCACCCGACCGTGGCTCTCGGCGGTCGTGTGCAATCGATCGATGGCATCTGTAGCGACGGCGACGGCCGAACTGAACCCGAACGTTCCGTCGGTCCCGCCGAGGTCGTTGTCGATCGTCTTCGGGACGCCGACGACTCGGATTCCGCGCCGGGCGAACGCGTCGGCGATCGCCTGTGAGCCGTCGCCACCGATAACAATTAACGCATCGGCATCGAGCCGGCGAAGCGCCGCCGCCGCCTCGTCGACCGGAGCGTCCGGGACGATCGCCGTCCCGTCCGGCATGTGCTTACGGTTGAATTTCCCACGATTCGACGTTCCCAGGATGGTCCCGCCGCGAGGAAGCAGGCCTCCGACGTCGTTTGGAGTCAATATCCGATACGCGGCTCGCCGAGCAGTCCGTCGAACCCACCCTCCACGCCGATGACTTCCCACGTCCGATTGATGTTCGCGGTCTTGACGATAGCTCGAATGACCGCATTGAGGCCCGGGGCATCGCCACCTCCCGTCACGATCGCCACTCGCCGGATCTCGGGCGGCGGTCCTGTGACGAATGTCGCGCGCGTAGTCGAAAAGGCCCGCGCGTCGCTCGGTCGGCCATTGACCAGGATCGCCTGCCGACGACGACCCTCGTCCGTCAGACCGGCGCGCCGGCAAGCGCGAACGGCTTCCTGATCGTCCGCGGCGACGATGCGCTCGATTCTGCACGCAGCCGTCGTTCGAAAAATGAAGGCAACTGCGGTGCGGATAACGGCAGAACGAGCTGGACCCGGCGCACCTCGCTCATCGAGCGCGAGGATGCCGAGCCGAACCGTTGTCGAAACCGGCGGCGTGTCCGCATTCCAGAAGGAAACGATGACTGCGCCTGATTCCGGCCGGAAGAGAACGGTCGAGCAGCGTGCTTTGGTGCGATCATCCGCGTGGCCGTGCTGCCACAGTAGTGGAAGTTCGGTCGCTAGACTACTGCGCTTCGGGTGGCTGCGCAGGCGCTCGACGAGCTCCGCGTCGACGGGCCCGGATGGACATCCTCGATGGGCATCAGGTCCGGCAACTCTACGGTGTTAAACGACCTGCGGCAAGCGTAGGCACGGATTGCGGTATCGTCGTTTCGACGTCCGGCGCCTCTGCTCTGGTCCGCGGGGGCGACGGTTATTCGCCCCCGTTTCCAGCTGCCCACACTCGACCGGCTACCTGACGACGTAAGCCGTGACCCACACGTTGCCGCTGATGTTCTTCGTAGTCGCGCGAATCGTCGTGGAGCTGTTGAAGACGTTGAACACGAAGGCCTTTCCACTAGCCTTGCCGGCAGAAATCGGCACGTCCATCTCCCCGATTTCAACCTCGTGGTCTCCATCGTTGGTGTGCATCGTCACCACGACAGACGAGCCGGTCGCTCGATTCTCCTTCTTCGAGTCAGCGCCCATCGACACCACGATGCGCAACTCGCGGAAGCCGAGCGTGTTGAGTTTCCAGGCATTCATGCCGTTATTCTCCATTCGCGTACCCGAAGCCAGCTTGTAGAACTGCGAGTCCGGATTGACGTTCAGATTCAGTTCGGTGACGGCCGGTCGCGGGTCCGCGGGCCGGCTTTCCTGCGATGGCTTTACAGCCTCCTGGGCGTTCACACTGAGTACGGCCAGCGCAATCACGAGCGCGGAAATCAGGGCGCGTTGCATGTCGGTTCCTCCTGCGTTCGAGTAGAAGTCTGAATACGGCGGTGGTGCCGTCTGGCGGCATATGCTCGCCGCAAGATCCGGATTGGGAGGCTCGAGCGAGCCCGGTCCGGACAATCGAGAGCCTTCTATCAGAAGTCGCCAGAGAGTCAGAATCGATCCTGGGCGGCGCCTCACTTATTGCCGAAGCCATTCGACGCCCGGAACGGGTCGTACACCGTACGAGCCGGGTTCCAATCGGTCCGGTTGGCGGCGATCCCGCCTGCGCAGCTGATCGCCCGAGGCGATCGATGCACTCGTCCATCGGATGCGGTGCCGCGAGTTCTACTCCTGCCTCAGTACATCGAGCGGTCTGCAGCGAGCCGGCGACCAACTCGCCGCCAATGCGCTGACGAGGGCGATCACCGCCGAAATCCCCACCATCGCCAATGACATCCCAGGTCCCAACGACAGACGGGCATCCGGCTCGAAGTGGTTGAGAATTGCGAACGAACCGGCAACGGCTGCGATGCCCATTGCTCCGGCGACGAGACCGAGCGTCACGAACTCGACGCCGACCGTTGCAAGGACGCGACGAGTAGAGAAGCCGATGGCCTTCAGTACGCCGATCTCGCGTCGACGCTCGACCATCACGAGACCCGCAGCATTCGCGATCAAGACGGCGCCTGCCGCAAGCGCGAACCCGGCAACGCCGACGACGAAACCGAAGAGGCTTCTGAGCGCCCCGATCAGCATATTGTTGAAATCTCGGCGGCTGAGCACAAGCGCTCCCGGAGCCGAGGCGCTCACATCAATGACCGCTCGATCGAGGTCGTCCACTGGCACCCTTGCCGCGAAGACGTGCTGGATGCCAGTGCCTGCGATCCGCTCGACAGAGGCGAGATCGACGATGAGTCCGCTCGTTCGCGGTTCGACGGGCGATGACGGCTTGGTGGAATAGAAACCGGAGACGACGAACGCTTCCGAGTGGCCGGACGCTCCTTTCACGGCAATGGCCTCTCCGAGCTTGACGTTGAACGGTTCGCGGCGATGCCGGTCGGGAACCAACGCACGGTTCGCTCCAGGGCTCCACTCGCCCTCGGTTATGCGCACGGCCGACGGAAGCGTCACTTCAACGCCGGTCAGTGTGCGAATGCCGTCAACCCGGCGGCCGGCGTCGTCGAGGGAAACCCCCGTCGTCGCCATCCTCTCTATCTCCATCGCATTCGAGGCATTCATCGACGCGGCCACGGCAGGTGCGTGCGCTGACGACGCGTAGGCAACGAGGTTCACGCCATCGTCGGGCAACGCGCGGCTGGCGAACCGGTCCGCCGCATTCTGAAGTGTGCCGGCGGCGAACCCGATCGTGAAGACGCCGCAGAATAGGGCGACGAGCGCGACGAGCGCGCGTCCGGGAGCCCGACGCATGTTGGCGTGGGCCATGGCCAGGAGGCCCGGAAGGGGAACTGGAATGGCGAGCACTCCGAGGAAAACGGCCCCGAGCACGCCGACGAGTAGACCGAGTCCGGCGAAGCCGATCGCCACGACGCCGGCACCTAGCAGCAGAGAACCGAGCACAACTGCCGCGAGGCCAGAGAAGGTGACTCCAAGGGCTGCAGCAAGCGCCAGGGTCTCGAACCAGCGGGTCTGCGTCGGCAAGTCTCGAAAGAGCGTGGACGGCCGGACGCTGCTTGCCCGGACAATCGCGTGCAGGCCGAAGATGACGGCCGTCGCGATACCAACGAGGACGCCGCCTGCGACGATGGCGGGACTCACGGAGAGCTCGAGGAGGATCGGACCTGTACGGCCGAGCAATTCTCGCAACCATAGGGAGAGTCCGATTCCGACCACGGCGCCGGCCACGCCGCCGGCGAGTCCGAGCAGTCCCGCTTCGAGCCCAAAGAGCACCAGAAGGTGCCAACGCTCGTACCCGATGGCCTTGAAGGTCGCGATCTCGCTGCGCCGGCGGGCGAGCAGGACGTTCATGGTGTTCGTGACTCCGATGCCGGCCAGAAGGAGCCCGAGCATGCCCGCGCCTTTGAGCATAGTGCCGAAGAGTTTGACGACGTCACGTCGCTCCTCGTCGATGGCTGCCGGCGTCGTAACATCCCATCCGCCCTCGGCAAGGCGCTCGGGCGGCGGAGGTCCTTTCGCCCACAAAACTGCGGCCGAGGTCGCGGCGTCCTCCGTGCCGGCAAGACGGGCGGCGGTGTCGAGGCTGACGTAGAGCGTGCCACCTTGCCGGTCCGGGGTCATGTCCGCGACCGCGGCGATGCGCAGCACAGCCGGCGGACCGTCTGGACCTCCGCCGACGGTCACTTCGTCGCCAGTAGCCAGTCCTAGTCTGTCGGCCACGTCGCGCGAGACGATGGCGCAACCAGGCGACTCGAGAAGGGCGGCAGGACGCGCTCCGTCGAAATCGCAAAGGACGATTTCACCGACGAGCGGATAAGTCGTCGGATCCACGCCGATGAGCCGGTTGAGGAATGTCACCCGTCCGCCCCCGTTGCGTGTGAGAACCGCGGGAGGCCTTTCGGCAGTCAGCGAGACCGCCGCGATCGTGCCGTCCGCCTCGAGCCGATTCAGAGCATCGCGGGATTCGTGGTCGAATCGGCCGCCTCGCGGCGAGAGGGAAGCGTCGCCGCCGAGAACGGAACGGCTGTCGACACCGATCGACGTCCCGATCATTGCCGAGAGCAGCTGGAGCGAGACGAGCGATGCAACGCCGGTCGCAACACAGATGACGGCGAGCAGGCTGCGTTGGCCGCCTCGGACGAGGTTCAGGGCAGCGTGGCGAAAGACGAAGCCCGGGGTCATCGTGCCCCCACGAGCGAGATCGACTCCGAAAAAACATTCGCGTCCGTCAGGCGTCCGTCGACGATGTGCAGCACACGGTCGGCTCGACCCGCGACGTCCGGATCGTGCGTCGCGACGATGACGGTGACGTTTAGCTCTCGGCGAAGGTCCGCGATGAGATCGAGCACGTGCGCGCCTGTGGTCGAATCAAGGTTCCCGGTTGGTTCGTCGGCGACAAGGAGTGCCGGTTTGGTGACGAGAGCGCGCGCGATCGCCACGCGCTGCTGCTGTCCGCCCGAGAGTTGGTGCGGACGATGGTGGAGCCGGTCGGAAAGGCCAACGCGATCGAGAATTTCGCGCGCGGCGGCTCGAGCGCTCGCGCGGCCGGAGTGGATGTGGAGCGGTGCCTCGACGTTCTCGAGCGCAGTGAGCGCGCCGATGAGATTGAAGGATTGGAAGACGACGCCGATTTTCGAGTTCCGAAGCCGCGCCAGGTGACGCTCGGGAAGTTTTGCGATGTCGACCCCTTCTATGAGGATCGAGCCGGATGTTGGCGTGTCGAGTCCTGCGAGAATACCGAGTAGCGTCGACTTTCCCGAACCGGACGGCCCAGTCAAGGCGACCCACTCGCCGCGCTCGATGCGGAACGTCAACCCGCGAAGTATCGAGATGGTCTCGCTGCCAAGCGGTAGAGACCGGAAGAGATCGATGGCCTCGATGGCCGGCGTTACGTCGTGCATGCAGAAGTGGCTCCTCGTCGGATGTCGATGTCATGCTGAAGACGCACGTCTCGCCGGAGTATCACGCAGAGAATTCTGCAGGGCGGCCCGTCGAATCACTCGTCTTGGGGGGAGGCGCGAGCCGAGGGGGGGAGGAGCGAATGGCCGGGCTGCCGCCCGACCCCGGGGCGGGCCCGCCGCCGGGCCCGGCGGGACCCGCGGGGGGCGCCCGGGACGGCGCGGGCACGGTGCGGCGCGGGGGGGGGGAGGGCGGGTGCGGGTGAACGGACACGAGGCCGAGGGGCCGACAGCGCGGGGGCCTTCCGAAGCGTTGCGGGTCGGGGATAATGAACGTTACGGGGCGAGGGCACAGTTGTTACCGAGCGCACGAGGGTGCCGCTGCTTGCAGACGGTATGGCGTCGAGGGGTCCCCGGAAACGAAATCGTCGCCAAGGCGGTAGATGGTAATGGGGCGCGGCCTTGCCCAGGCTTGGCCGCCCCGAGAGCCACCCCCTTCCCCCCACCCGACGCCGACGCTATTTGCAGAGCCCCCAAACCGGAACGCGGCCGTCCTCGTATCTGACGGTACTGATGTTGACGTGGCCGAGGTAGTCCTGAATCAGCCGGGTATCGCAGCCCCCGTTGGCAAGACAGTAGCCTTTGCTGTGTCGAAGAGCGTGGTGACTCCCGTTTGGCTGCCGGCCCGCGGACGGTTTGCCGCCGGCGTGGCCCCGCCCCCCGCGCGGGCGGCCGCCGCAAGCGTCAGAATACGATTCGCGCGACGGGCCGGTTTGGTCGGGCGGGCGGGGGGGGCCAGCGCCGCCCCCCCCCCCCGGGCCCCCCCCCCCCCCCCCGCGGGGCCCCCCCGTGATTGACGGGGGCGAGACCGGTTGCGGTTCCCGAGCCTCCAGCGAGGGGCCGAGACCCCCGCCCCCCCTCGGAATTGTCGATGGGAGGTTGTCATGTTTAGGGGGCCCCCCCCCCCCCCCCCCCCCGGGAGGTTATTTGAGAGCACGTCTCCCTGGGGGCCGGCAAACCCCAGGGCCCCGGCGTGGGGAGTCGGGGGGGGGGCGGCGCGGCCGCCGGCGGGGGGCCGCCGGGGTAAGTCGGCCGCGCCGCTGGCGCCGGGGTTCTGCGACGGCGCGGGGGGCGGGGCTTTGGGGGGGGGGGTTTCGGGGGCCGGCGGCGCCGGCCCCCCCGCCCGCCCCGGGGGGGGGCCCGCGCCCGCGCCCCCCCGGGGGTGGGCGCCCGCCCGGCCGGCGCCCGGGGGCCCGCCCCCCCCCGCCCCCCCCCCCCGGGCCGCCCCCCGGGGGCGCTGCGGGCCGCCCCCCCCCCCCCCCCGGCCCCCCGCGGTGTCCCCCCCGCCCCCCCCGCCCCTGCGCCGGGCCGCCGGGGCCCCCCGGGCCCCCGGGGCCCCCCCCCCGGGGGGGGCCCGCCCCCGCCCCCTCCGGGGCCGCCCCCCCCCCACCCCTTTTGTCCGGCCCGGCCCCGGCCCCCCCCCCCGCCCCCCCGCCGCCGCCGCCGCGGCCGGCGGCCGGCGGGACGCGCCGGGCGGGGCCAACCAAAAACCCGGGGCCCAACGGGGACCACAAACAAAACACCACCGGCCAGCCGGGGCCCGGGCTTGGGCCGGGGCGCCCGCCGCCCCCGCCCCCGGCCGCCGGCCGCCGCCCGCCCTACAAAAACCAACGGCGACACCAAGCGGGCGAACACACACGGGACGGGAAAGACAACGCCCGGGCCGGGGGGGGGCTGGCCGCCGCTGCCCCAGTCCCCCCGCGGGGGCCGGGGCCGCTGGCCGCCCCGGGGGCGCTCCCCGCCCCCCCCCCGGGCTTTCGGGGGCGCCGCCCCCCCCCCCCCTCCCCCCCGCCCGGCCGCCGCCGCCTGCCCCGGCCCCCCCGCCCGCCCCCCCCGGGGGGGGGGGGGCCCTTGCCCCCCGCCCGCCCCCGCTCCCGGCCGCACGGGCCAACAACACACACACAAACAAAAAAACCAGCGCCACCCACACCGGCAAAAAAACGGGGGGAGGAACGAAACACCCAGGCAAAAACCGGGGCCGAAAAAGGCCAAAAACAAAACAAAAACAAAAAAAACAAAAAAAGGAAACAAAAAAACAAAAGGGGGGAAAGGGGGGGGCGGGCGCCGCCTTGGGGGACTCCCGGGGGAATCCCCGCCCGGTTGGTGGGGGGGGCGGCGGGGCCGGCGGCCTGGGGGGGGGGGGCTCCCGCCCCCCCGCCCCGGGGGGGGCCGGGGGGGGGGGGGGGGGGGCCCGGCGGGGAAACCCGGGGGCCCCCCGCCCGGCGGGGTTCCGCCGGGGGGCGCCCCCCCCCCCAGCCCTTTTTGGGGGTGGGGGTCTTCGGGGGCCCCCCGGGGGGGAAGCTTTTGCTTTGGGGCGCCCGCGCTGGGGAGAAATTTTTGGGGGGGGGGGGTCGCGGCGGGTCTTGCCCCGCGGGGCCCCGCCGCGCCGCCGCGCCGGCGGGGGCCTGTTGTCCGCCCGCCGCCCCCCCCGGCGGCCCGCCCGGCGGGGTGGGCCCCGGCCGCGGGCGGGGGGGACGGGCCCGCGGCGCCGCCTCCCGGGCCCTCCCCAAACCCCGCCGCCGCCGCCCGGGGGGGGCGCGCGCCCCCCCCCCCCCGCCCCCCCCCAAGAGCTTTTTTCGGGGGGGCGGGGGGCCCCGGGGCCGCCGGGCCGCCCTTGTTCAGAAGTATTGCGTCTGGAAAAGAACGCTAAGCCCAGCTGTTCCCGGCGCCCGCCGCCCCCCCCCCCCCCGGCGCCCCCCCCCCAGACTCGCCGGGCCCCCCGGCCGCCCCCCCCCCGCCCCCCCCCCCCCCCCCACCCCGCGCCCCCCCGGGCGCCCCCGGGCCCCGGGCGCCGAGGCGCGGGGGGGGGGGGCGCGGGGGGGTCGGCGATGGACTGATTTGACGGGACGTTCGGTCGCGTTCCATGAGACCCGAAGCCGGAGATGACCGATGGTCACTGCTTTGTCGGCGCGCCGACTGACTCGCGGTCATGTCGGATTTTCCTCTGCTTCCGGCTGAAATCACGAGGCTCGCGATGCAGTGATCGCGGCCCGATCAGACCACGGGTCAGTATTATCCCGCCTCCCGGTCCGCAATCAAGCCAAGAGCATGACTGAAATTCATAGATAAATAAGACATCTGTCCAGCCTCGACTGACGCCGATCAGCGGTAGTCCAGAGCGCAGCGATGGCTCGACGGCATCCACGCAAATACAGCGTGTCGGCCACGATGACCGCACAGTTCCCAGCCTCGTTCAGACGCACGGAGCCAACGCTGAGCAATCAGGATGAGCGCTGACGTCGCTGCATCTCCAACCACTCCTTCTCCAGGCGAAAGGCCTCTCTTTCGAACGGAATCGAGGCATACGCCGAATGTCGGGCCTTCCTGCGAACTGATCCGTGTTTGCTAATACCTGAGAAATAGGCTTTCAAGGCTATTGTCTTAGGAAAGAGACCTGACCTTCCCGCCGATATTGCCAAATGTGGACGCATTCGTGGACGAAAAGCGCTCGATATCGTTCAAGTGCTTTGTGAACCTGAGACGATAAATGAGGTCTCGTATCCGTCTTTGCGAAAAAGACGCAAGGGCCCAGCGTGATCGCTCGAGCTCGTGCGATGGTCGCTACCGCGCGACCGAGACGGCCGGATGCCAGATATACCGTACCGAGAACCACCGGCTCGCCGGTGGACGCGCGCAGGAACTTCTCGACGGACGCGACCGAGCCGGCATCGGCGCGCTCAAACCCGCGCATTGCGATCACCTCTTGCCGGCCGGTCCACCGGAAGTCCTACATTCGCTTGTAGTTCGGTCCCCCGCCACCTTCCGGAGGCGTCCAGTTGATGATCTGGTACGGGTCCAGAATGTCGCAGGTCTTGCAGTGCACGCAGTTCGAGAAATTGATCTGCAATCGACGCTCCTCGGCTGCCCCGACCATCTCGTACACCGCGGCGGGACAGAATCGCTCGCACGGATTTCCGAATTCCTTCGTGCAGCGGTCCGTGCAGATCGTCGTATCGACAACCTTTAGATGGCACGGCTGATCCTCGTCGTGCGAGGCACCGGAGTGATACACGTCCGTCACCTTGTCGAACGTCAGCTTGCCGTCGAACTTCATGTCGTACTTCTTGACGTCCGTGCGGCCGTAGTATTCCGTCAGAGTCTTCATTCGAAGGTGGCCAGCATGAATCGGCAGCCGTTGGGGAAAGACGCCGCGCGTCATAAACGAGATTCCGGTCGTCACGACGCCAGCCATCCGACCCTTTTCGAAGCCCTGGTGGAAATTCCGCACTTCGTGGAGCTCCGTTTCGATCCAGCTCGACTTCACCTTCTGCGAGTACCGGAGCATCGCGTCCATCGAGTAGTCGTCGGCGACGAGAGCGTCAAAGATCGTCTCGGCAGCCAACATCCCGGACTTCATCGCAAGGTGCAGCCCTTTGAGCCGCTGGCCGTTTAGAAGGCTTCCCGAGTCGCCCACGATCAGCGCCCCGCCGGTGTGGAGTCTCGGGATGCTGTAGTAACCGCCCTCCGGAATCGCCTTCGCCCCGTACCCGATCATCTTGCCGCCATCGAGGAGTCCGGCGATCCACGGATGCGTCTTGAATCGCTGGAACTCGTGATGCGGATCGATCTGGGGATCCTGGCAGTCCAGTCCCGTCACGAGGCCGATGTCGAGCAATCGATCATTCATCATGTAGAGGAAACCGCCGCCGAAAGTCTCACTGGAGTGCGGGAAGCCTAGCGTGTGGTAGACCGTGCCGGCCGCCAGACGGTCGTCCGGCAGTTCCCAAATCTCCTTCACGCCCAGGGCGTAAACCTGGGGATCGCTCCGCCGGTCGAGATTCATGCGCGACGTCAGCTCTTTGGTGAGCGTACCGCGGGGCCCCTCACCGAGCACGACGACCTTCGCGAGGAGGTCGACGCCCGGTTCGAAGTTCTCTTTCGGCTGTCCGTGCTTGTCGATTCCCTTGTCGCCAGTTCGCACCCCAACCACCTGATCGCCGTCGTAGAGGAGTGACTGCCCCGGAAACTCTGGAAAGACGTTCACGCCGGCTTCCTCGCAGATCGGCGCCATCCAGCGCAGCAATCGCGCAAGGCTCACCACGTAGTAGCCGTGGTTGTTGAGCGGCGGCGGAGTGATCGGCAGCGTGAACTTCGAAGACCCGGTCAGGTACATCACGGCGTCTTCGCCGACAGGCGCTTCGACCGGACATCCGCGCTCGAGGAAGTCGGGCATGAGCTCAGCCAGGGCCTTCGGATCCATCACCGCACCCGACAATCCATGCGCACCGACCTCGGCGCCCTTCTCGATGACGGCGATCTCGATCTCGCCGAGCTTTCCGCCGGAGGCGTTGTGTGCCTTGACGAGATTGGCCAGATGGAGGGCGCCCGCGAGACTTGCGGGTCCGGCGCCGACAAAAACGATGTCGAAGGGGAGTTCCTCGCGCTCGATTCGAGACATGTGGTGTCAATTTCTCCGATCAGATTGCCGCTGCCGCGGACCGGTCAGCATCACTGTCAGCGCGCGGACTTGTCAAGACGGACTACAGATTTCACGAAGACACGCAGATAAGGCAGGCCCGAAAGCTACTCGTGCAAATCGTTATCAGATGCACTATTGAACAGGGCGAAAAGGAGCTGGATGTCGGCGGCACTCGGGTTCGATCGCATCAGCAGTCGTCTGAGTCGGGTGGCAGCGGCTTCGGGTCTCGGCAATTCGCGGCGACCCGATTCCGAGCCTATCGCAACGGCGACGAGTCGCTCGATCTCGCCGACAGTGGCGCGCTCTTCGCCTTTCATCGGGACCGACGGCTGCGCATCGTCGGCACGAACGCCAAGAATCCTCCACGCCTCCCATGCCATCAGCGCCACGGCCTGCGAGAGATTCAGCGACGGCTGCCGGAAACTCGTCGGAATGACCACGATTGCGTGCGCTCGATCCAGTTCTTCCGAAGTAAGTCCGTGCTTCTCGTTGCCGAAGAGTATCGCCGTCCGCGAAGGCTCGATTCCCTTCTCTACCATCGACGCGAATGCCGCATCCGGATCCATCCCGCGGACGAAGCGGCGCCGTGTCGCGGCCGTCGTGGCCACGACGAACTGGCAATCTCCGATCGCCTCGTCGAGAGTTGCGAACGCGCGCGCCTCTTCGAGAACGTGCGAAGCACCAACGGCGGCTTTTGCTTCGCGCCACGACGGGTCCCAGACATCGACGACCGCAAGGTCCTCGAGTCCGAAGTTCGCCATCGCGCGGGCGGCAGCACCGATGTTGTTTGGGTCGCGAGGACGAACGAGAACGATGCGCACGCGAAGGTTCTCGCTCAAGTCCGGCAGGAGTGCAACCTCTGTGGCTCTGTGTCCCCGTGCCTCCGTGTGCGAAGCGTCCGAAGAGCTTCGCACACAGAGGCACGGAGACACAGAGTCACAGAGACAGGGCGGCGCGGCAGGCGCCGCCTTACTCCTTCAGCTTCTTGATGATCGCTGGCACGACCTCGAACAGATCACCAACGACCCCGAAGTCCGCCAGATCGAAGATCGGCGCTTCCTTGTCCTTGTTTATTGCGACAATCGTTCCCGAGTTCTTCATTCCCACGACGTGCTGGATCGCACCCGAGATGCCGACCGCAACGTACAACTGCGGCGTAACCGTCTGGCCGGAGCTGCCGATTTGCCGGTCCATCGGCAACCAGCCGTTGTCGCAGATCGGTCGTGATGCCGCGACCTCGGCATCGAGGGCCTCCGCGAGATCACGCACGAGTCCAAGGTTCTCGTCGCTCTTGATTCCGCGGCCGACCGACACGATTCGCGGTGCCGCAGAGAGATCGATCGCGCCCTTCACTTCCTTGAACCGCTCCTCGGCCGTCCACCGAATGTCTACCGACCCGACTTCCGTCGCAATCGACCGGACTGACGCAGAGCCGTCCTTGGCGGCATCCGTCCGATACGCACCCGACTGAAAGCTGATCATCCGGGGAGCGTCGGTCCGACACGTCACGTCCGCGTTGATCTTGCCCTGGAAGATCTGGCGGACCAGCGTGACCTGGCCGTTTTCCACCTTCAACTTGATCACGTCGCCGATGAGCGCCCGGTCGAGTCTCGCCGCCACCCGCGGAGCGAAATCGCGAACCTGATAGGAGTGGCTGAACACCACCCACTCCGGGTCCGCATCCCGAATCGCCTCAACCATCGCCGCAGCGAATCCGTCTGGCGTGTACATCGCGAGCTTCTCGTGCTCGATTGTGAGCACCTCTGCCAGGTCCTTCGTCGCCACCTTCGCAGCGTGATCGGCCAAGCCGTTGCCGATCATCACGGCCTTTGCCGTTGTTCCAAGAGCCGCTGCAAGTGCCTGCCCAGCCGCGATCGACTCCCAGGTCGCGTTGGTCAGTTCACCGCCGCGGATTTCCGCATAAATCAATACTCCGTTCGCCATAGTGCCTCCAGCCGACCGCGCCTCGCGCGATCGACGCCACTAGATGATTCCGTTGTCCCGAAGTCGCGACACGAGCGCCGCGGCAACCGTGTCGGCATCGCCCTCGAGCATCTCGGTCTGCTTCTCGCGGACCGGGATGTAGAGCGTGCCGATGGCTTCACGCGACGTCAGGGCGTCGGCACCGAGCCCGAGATCCGAAGCCGTTTTCATGTCTACCGGCTTCTTCTTCGCACCCATGATGCCCTTGAGGCTCGCGTAACGAGGCTTGTTGATGCCCGACTGAATCGTCAGAAGCGCCGGCGTCTTCATCGACACCCACTGGAACCATCCATTCTCGAGCTCGCGCTTGGCCCGGACCGTCGCACCGTCTTCGCTCGTTTCGAGTGCGATGACGATAGACGCGTGCGGCAACCCGAGCATCTCTGCCAGGAGCACGCCCGTCTGGCCGTAGCCGAGGTCGTCCGACTGCAGGCCGGTGAAAATCAGATCCGGCGACTCCGGACCGATCGCCGCCGCAAGCGACCGGGCCGTCGCAACCGCGTCGAGACCCACGAGCGGCGCGTCGCACATGTGAATAGCTCGATCGGCACCCTTCGCCAGGGCCTCCTTGATCGTCTTGCTCGCATCGGCCGCGCCGAGCGTAGCGACGACGACTTCACCACCGTGTTTTTCCTTGAGGCGCAGCGCCTCCTCGAGTGCGTACGTGTCCGACTCATTGGCCTCAAAGCTGAGACTCGCTTCGTCGACCCACGTCTTGTCCGCATTGATGCGGAGCAGGTCGTCCCGTCGGGGTACCTGCTTGATACAGACGACGATCTTCACTGGTTCACTCCTTGATCGACGCCGTCGAACGAAGCGGACAGGGTCGCCGGGTCACAACACCCGACCTTACATCCAGTGCGCTTCCTTCGTCCGGCTACTCCTCGTAACGCTTCATGAGCAGCGCCGCATTGGTGCCACCGAAGCCGAAACTGTTCGAGAGGCCGTACGTGATGGCTTGGTGCCGCGCCTCGTTCGGGACGTAATCGAGATCACAGTCCTCGTCGGGCGTCGTGTAATTGATCGTCGGCGGAAGAATTCCGCGTTCGATCGCAAGCGCGAGAATGCCGGCTTCAACGCCGCCGGCCGCTCCGAGCAGGTGCCCGGTCATCGACTTCGTCGAGCTCACCGGAATGCTCTTCGCGTGCTCGCCGAAGACTCGCTTGATGGCAAGCGTTTCGAGCTTATCGTTGTATGGCGTCGACGTGCCATGCGCATTGATGTAATCGACGTCTTCGGGCTGGATACCGGCATCCCGGATAGCCGCTTCCATCACGCGACGAGCACCGTCCGCGTTTTCGGAAGGTTGCGTGATGTGGAATGCGTCGCCCGTCATGCCGTAGCCGACGACCTCGGCAAGAATCTTCGCCCCGCGGGCTTTCGCATGCTCGAGCTCCTCGAGCACCAGTACGCCGGCGCCTTCGCCGATCACGAAACCGTCCCGGTTCTTGTCGAACGGACGGCTCGCGAGTCCCGGTTCGTCGTTGCGAAACGACAACGCCCGCATGGCCGCAAAACCACCGACGCCCATAGGCGTGATCGCCGCCTCTGCGCCACCACAGACCATGACGTCGGCATCGCCGCGCTGCACGATCTTGAAGCTGTCGCCGACGGCGTGGGCCCCGGACGAACACGCGGTCGCCGTGGCTGAGTTCGGTCCCTTGAGACCGAACGTGATCGAGACGTACCCGCTTGCGAGATTGATGATCGCCGCCGGAATGAAGAAGGGAGAAATGCGGTTCGGTCCTCCCTTGAGAAACGCTTCGTGTTCTCGCTCGATGATCGCGAAGCCGCCGATGCCGGACCCGATATAGGTTCCGAACCGCTCGGCATTGTCATCGGTGACCTGGAGTCCTGAAGCCTCGATCGCTTCCTTAGCGGCCGCGACCGCGTAATGGATGAACGTATCGAACTTCTTGATCTCCTTCTTCGGGATGAACTTGTCGGGTTCGAACCCCTTCACCTCTCCGGCAAAACGGCACCGAAACGCAGAGGCGTCAAAGCGCGTGATGGGACCGATTCCACCGCGTCCCGCCACGAGCGACGCCCACGTCTCTTCAGCCGTCAGGCCGACGCAGCTGACGAGGCCAATCCCCGTCACGACGACACGTCGATTCACGACCACACTCCTTCGGGAAGAACCCAGAAGTTCATCGTTTCCGGCCAGGGGGCCGGACGGCGGCGAGGACTACTTGTCCTTCTTGTACTGCTCGATGTACGAGATCGCGTCGCGAACGCTCTGGATCTTCTCGGCGTCCTCGTCGGGGATCTCGATGTCGAACTCTTCCTCGAAGCGCATGACCAGCTCGACAGTATCGAGCGAATCGGCGCCCAGGTCCTCAATGAACCGCGCGTTGGCCGTCACTTCGGGCTCATCGACGCCAAGCTCTTCCACAATGATCTGCTTGACCTTCTCCTCAACACTCATGTCCGCCATGGGATCCTCCTGAAGTCGTTTGAATTACCTTACACGGTCGCGGGCGCGCTGCCCGCCTCCGGGGCCGCGAATGCAGCTGCAATCTCGTCCGGGCGCTCGACCGAATGGCACGTCGCCCCCTTCACCGTCTTCCGAACGAGACCGGCCAATACGCGGCCGGGTCCCATTTCAATCCAATTCTTGACGCCAAGCGCGTCGAGCTTGATGACCGACTGCTCCCACAATACAGGCGACGCAATCTGGCGCTCGAGCAATTCGCGGGCCTTCTCACCCGTGTAGTCCAGTTCGGCCGTCGAGTTCGCGACGACCGGGAACTTCGGATCCCGGAACACGGTGGCCTCCAGCAATTCGACCATGCGGTCGGCCGCGGGCTGCATGAGGGAGGTGTGGAACGGTGCGCTCACGGGAATGGCGATGACGCGCTTGGCGCCGAGTCGCTTGGCGATCTCGCCGGCGCGCGCAACTGCAGCCGCGGTGCCGGCAATCACGACCTGACCCGCGCCGTTGTAGTTCGCCGGCGCACAAACCTCGCCCTGCGCGGCCTCACGGCAGGCCTCTTCGACCTTGTCGTCGTCGAGTCCGAGAACGACCTCCATTGCTCCGACGCCAACCGGCACGGCCTCCTGCATGAAGGTCCCGCGCGCGCGCACGAGGCGAACGGCGTCTGCCACGTCGAGAACGCCTGCGGCCACGAGCGCTGAATACTCTCCAAGCGAATGTCCCGCCGCGAAGGAGGGCTCCGGCGCTCCGGCTTCCCGCGCAGCGCGGTAGACAGCTACCGACACCGTCAGGATGGCCGGCTGCGTATTCGCCGTCAGCTTGAGCTGATCCTCGGGTCCCTCGAAGCAGAGCTGCGAGATCGAAAAACCCAGCGCCTCGTCCGCAATGCCAAAGACCTCGCGCGCGGCGGGACTGGCGTCATAGAGGGCGCGACCCATTCCGACCGCCTGCGAGCCCTGTCCGGGAAAGATGTATGCCGTTGTCATGTGGGTGATCCGCGCGCTCAGGCGCTCGCGTGCTCCTTGGTTCGCGCCAGGTCCGTGTCGATGCGGTGGTTGAGTCCGCTCTCGCTGAATTCCTTGGCGACGCGAATGGCGTTGCGGATCGCGCGGCTGTTCGAACGGCCGTGACAGATGACGGTTGGCCGCGTGACGCCAAGCAGCGGTGCACCACCGTACTCGGCATAGTCGAGCCGCTTCTTGAATGCCTGGAACGCGGGTCGTGACAGGAACGCGCCGGCCATTCCCTGGAACGACCGCTGGAGCTCCTCACGCAGCATCCGGATGACCGTCTCGATAATGCCCTCGCTGACTTTCAGGGTGACGTTTCCGGTGAACCCGTCGCAGACGATGACGTCGACGTCTCCGCTGAAAATGGCGCGACCTTCGATGTTGCCGACGAACCGGATCGGCGCCGTCTTGAGCAACTGATGGGCTTCCTTGGTGAGGTCGTTGCCCTTCATCTCTTCTTCGCCAATCGACAGAATGGCAACCTTAGGGTCGTCGATGTGGAAAATGGCTCGCGCGTAGATCGAGCCCATCACACCGAATTGCATGAGCTGTTCGGGCTTGCACTCGGCGTTGGCGCCGACGTCGAGCAGAAGCGCCCCTCGTCCCGTCACCGTCGGCAGGACGGTCGCGAGCGCAGGACGGTCCACAGTCTGCAGCGTCCCGAGTTTGATCATCGCGACGCCCATTACCGCTCCCGTGTTGCCGGCCGACACGAGCCCGTCGGCTCGACCCTCCGCCACTTCCTGGGCCGCGACGTGAAGCGAGCTGTTGCGCTTGCGTCGAATCGCCTGGGCCACCGGATCGGACATCGTGATTACTTCCGTCGCGTCGAGGACGTCGATGCCGCGGCCACCGTGCCAGCCCTTGCGCCGAAGCTCCTCGCGCAGACGCGCCTCCGCGCCGACGAGCACGACTTCAACGCCGAGTTCGTTGGCGGCCTGGATGGATCCTTCGACCTCGGGACCCGGGGCGTGATCGCCCCCCATCGCGTCGACGGCAATTCTGATCATCAGGCGCGCGCGCGTGCGGAAACGGAGGCTATGCCTCGTCTTCGATTTTCTTGATCTGCCGGCCGTCGTAGTACCCGCAGCTCGGGCACATGCGGTGCGGCATCGACGGCTGACCGCAGTTTTTGCATGCAACCGTTTGCGGTGCGTCGATGGCATCGTGTGCGCGGCGCATGTTGCGTCGCGACTTGGAATGGCGTCGTTTCGGATTCGGCATTGTGAGTCACCTTCTCGTCGGATTCTGTATTTTCAGGAATTCTGCAACCGCTTGAGCGCTTCCCATCTAGGATCAATCTCTTCGTTGTCACATCTGCACGCGCCGTTGTTGAGGTCGACGCCGCAGGTCGGACACAGCCCCAGGCACGCCTCCGAGCACAACACATGCATCGGCGCGAGAAGATCGACCTGTTCACGCGTAACGTCACGGATGTCTAGGACGCCGGAAGGCAGTTCCTCTATGTCGAGCTCCGAAGCATCGAGCTCCGTCTCGTCGACATCCACGCCGCTCGGAGCGGCTTCGTGCACGTACCTCTGGTCGAATGATCCGACCAAGGCAAGTTCAAGCGGTTTCAAACAACGGTCGCACTCGGCACTGACGGTGGCATCGATCTCGCCGGAAACGCGTACCACTCCACCTTCGGTTCTCACCCACGCCGTCAAATCGACCCGGAGCAGACGAAGCTGGTCTCGCTTCCGTGGCGTGCCGAAATCGGAAGCTTCGAACGACCGTCGAATTCGTTCGCCTTCCGGTTCAAGGTGAATAAGATCGATTTCCATCTTCCTGCCAAAAAGCGAGAAGTATACGGTCATTGCGGACTTTGTCAACCAAGCCGGCCGGAGCCCCTTTCGGCTCTGTCGGATAGGACGGCAAAGCCCGGGTTGGGCAAGCTGGTATCATCCCGGATACAACTTTCAAGGGAGCACCGCGCCACGTGACACGCAGCATCATTTCACGCCTCTGCCTTCCGCTTCTCGTACTCGTTGGCCTGCCGGTCCCTCAGGCGGCTGCGGACTACACGCGGATCTGGGACGCCCGCGATACGGGCCAGATGGGACAGATGACCGTCTACAACGGATATCCGGAAGGTTCCCTGCTCGGAATGCCGGTCGGCTCGGGCGATGTGAACGGAGACGGATTCGACGACGTGGCGCTCGCGGCGTTCTACGGACCGTCCGGGCCTTCAGGGGGACGACGGGCAGCCGGCCAGATCAACATCGCGTTCGGATCTGAGTCGGCCCTGACCGGAACTGTCATCGACATGGCGGAGGCGCCGGCAGGATCGTCGTCGATATACGGAGCGCGTCCGGACGATTTTCTCGGCACTGAAATCGCCCTCGGCGACGTCACAGGTGACGGAATTGCCGATGTCCTGACTGGGGCGCAGAACGGCGACGGGTTCGACAACGACTCGAATCGGATGCAGGCCGGTGTGGCCTACGTCGTGATCGGCCAGCCGGAATTTCCGGCTGTGATCGACCTCGTCAGTCCGGGACCGGGCGTCATTCAGATTCTCGGCGCCAACGCCGGCGATCGATTGGGGTTCTGGGTGCACGCCGACGACGTGACGGGCGACGACATTGCCGACATTCTCGTCTCGGCCGACCTCGCGAAAAGCAGTAGCGGAGCCGGCAGCGCACGCGGCATCCTTTACATGATCCCCGGCGGGCAGGTCTTTCCTGCGAAGATCGATCTCAGCCGCGATTCCGATCTGAGCAGCCTCGACGTCACGAAGGTGTACGGCGTCGACGATCAGGACCATTTCGGGTCGTGCATCTCGGTGGGCGACTTCGACGGAGACGGCTTCGGCGACGTGGCGTGCTCGGCAGGCGTTTCGCGCGCCGGCGCCGCATACACGGGCTACGGTCAGGTGAACAACGGCATCGGCCAGGGCGGCGGCGATGGGCCGAACAACGATCGCCAGAACGCCGGAGAGGTGACCGTTCTCTACGGCCGTGCATCGTGGGCTTCGACTATTCAGCTTTCGAACCCGCCGAACGACGCGACGATCGTCTACGGCGACCAGGCGGGCGGATATTTCGGCGAAGACGTCGATGCGGGCGACATCGATGGCGACGGACGCGACGACCTCGCAATCGGCGCGCTCGTAGCTGACGCACCCGGGGGTCGAAACGCTGCCGGCGTGGGCTACATCGTCTGGGGAGACAGATTCGGACGTGGCGACCGGATCGACCTGCGAAACGCCGCCAGCGCCAGAGCCCTGACGATTTATGGCGAGAATGCTGGTGATATCGGGGCGGATTCCCTTCGGATCGCCGACATCGACGACGACGGACTAGACGACATTCTCTTTGGTAGTCCGATCAATGCCGGGGCCGGACGAGAATCGGCCGGCGATCTCAAGGTCATCTTTGGTACCGAGCAGCCGTTTCCGGCGATCGTCGATACGGCGAACAATCCGGCTTCCGTGCCGATCTTCCAGATCGTCGCGCCCGATTCCGGCGACATGTTCACGTATTCGCTGGCAACGGGAGACGTCGATGGAGACGGCTTCATCGACCTGATTCCGAATGCGATGGGCGGCGACGGTGCCGGCAACCGAATGGACGCCGCCGGTGAGTCCTACGTTATCTCCGGTCGCTGGTTCAGCCAGCGGGCCGGGCGCGGTGCTCAGAACTCGCCGCTCCTGACATCGGTCACCGTCACTCCGGACAAGAAGAAGACCTATGCCGGAGAGCCGGGAATCGTGCTGACATTGAACAACGCATCGCCGGATCAATCGCGGCTGTTCGTCGCCGGTTCGGTGGCGATACTAAATGGAATCGACGCACCGACCCAGTTCATCGACATGCGTACTCTTCGCGTCGCGCTCGACGACATTCCGGAAGTCCGCAACACTCCGGGAAGCCTCGTCGTCCAGGTGCGGAATCCTGGTACCGACCCGTCAGTGGCCGTCGTTTCCCTTCTCCTTATCGGCCCGCTGGTGAAGAAGGTCACGGTCGAGGCGGGAGCAAACGTCTCGCTCACCGTGCGCGGGAAATTCGTCCTCGACAATGCGACCGTCGACGTGACGCTGGCTGACGGATCGGGCACGCCGGTGCCGTTGATGTCGGTCGAAAGGACCAGCAAGAAGACTTTCCGAGTCCGCATCGCCCGAGTCGACGTGCCGACAGGCACCCAGGTTGCGGTGCGCATCGCGAATCCTGGTCCGGCATATTCCGAAGCAGTGGTGTCGACGATTCCCTGAATCGTCCTTCGCCCGCGGGGGCTTCATTCGACTGGCAATCACGCGCGGCGGGCGCGCAAGGATTTTCCTCGCCAATGCCGCCACGCAGCCTGCTCAAGCTTGCGCTCCTCCTTGGACTGCTGGTCGCGGCATCGACCTCCGCAGTCGCGGAGCAACTGCCGATCCGAACCAACACCACGGCCGACGGACTCGCGTCGGATTCTGTCTATCGCGTCGTGGCAGACGTCGGGCGGGCTGTGTCGCCTCAACCCCCGTCGAGAGGCCGGAGCACCCCTATTCGTTGTCGAGAGGCTCGGCGACGGGTCGACGTCGAACGAGATCAACTGTCTGCTCGAGACGCGCGACGGTTCGCTTTGGTGCGGAACGAACGGCGGACCATACCGTCTCGTTGAGGAAGATGGGCGCTGGACCGCATCGCGTGTCGAGCTCGGTACCGACTACTCGGTGACGGCACTCGAGGCTGTCGAGCCGCGGTCCGGCCGCCGGCGACGAGCCGTCGTGGCACATTTCGCAACGGCTCTGACGGATCGGTGCGAGGTCGTCGTACTTCACAGCCGCCGACTGCGCCTGCGAGCCGCCAGGAGGCAGAACCCCGGCAAGAGCGATGAGCGCAATGAATGAAATACCCACGACAGCCGGCAGTCGCCAAGTGCGCCGGTCGTGTCGTCGATCCAAGTCAACTTTGTTCATTACGTGAGCCAGCCGACCTCGTCGCGCTGCTGGATTCTCGACTGTTGGGAAGCAGAGTCGATGAGCCGGAGAAATACACCGGCGTTCACATATGCAGATTCGGATCGGCTCGCCGAACGATTTCAGAACATTCTGCGACAGAGCAGTGGCGGGACTGCCAGAGCAGTCGAATCCGAGGATCGAAGGCCTCCGAGCCGGGTGCATTTCCGCAAGCCGGCACGTCAAATCGCCCAGACTCACGACTTAGACGGCCGGCTTCTGGCTCGCCAAGGTGCGCGAATGCTGCACTTTCCGGTGAAGTGAGCTTCGAAAACGCGCGGCGCTGAACTGGCACGAGTGTTGCACCTTCGAAGGTGCCGTCAGGCCACGGACCGGTGCCGGATTGGGGATGCTCCGGTGCAAGAGTCGATTCGCCACGATTGGAGAACTGCCATGCTCAAGACTTTGCTCGTTGTCGCTTTCGCCGCGGTGTTTTTTGGAGTCATGGCCGTGGCGAGTCCGGTTGCCGGTCCCCCGCAGGACGAACTTCAGGCATTCAAGGACAATTCCTGCGTAGGCTGCCACTCGAAGGATCTCAAGTCGTCGGAACAAAGCAATCGCTACCTCGAGTGGCATCTCTCGAGGCACATGCAGATGGTCGTAAGCTGCGACAAGTGTCACGGCGGCGACCCTACGACCGACAAGAAGGAAAAGTCGCACATTGGCGTGCTCAAGTCTGATGACGTGAAGAGCAGAACCCATGCTCTGAACCTCCCGCAGACCTGCGCCAGCTGCCACGAGTCAATCACGTCGGCATTCACGGGCAGCACGCACTTTCAGAAGCTGAAGGCAGCCGGAATCGGACCGACGTGCGCGACGTGTCATCAGCAATATGGCGTCAACAGTTGCTTCGTTTCCGACGGACGCAGCGAAGCTCTGTGCGCAATGCCACGGCGTCGAGCGCGACGTCCTCCCGAAGAGAGACGACATTCAGGCAGGGGCACAGACCGCCATGGAAGCGATCGATCGCGCCAACGGAATCGTGATCTGGGCAAACGGGTTGATGGATGCAGCGAAGGAACGGAAGGTCAACGTCGCCGCGGAAGAAGCAGAGCTCGCCGCGGTGAAGACGATGCTTGCGGACTCGAAGGCGAAGTGGCACACGTTCACGCTCGTGGGCGTTCGCGAGACCGCGGATGCGGCATTCGCGAAGGGTGTCATCGTGAAGGACAAACTGCGAACGAAGCTCGGGTTCAAGTAGCTCGAGCCAGTACGCCAACGCAGAACAACGGCCTTTTGGAGAGTGCATCGCGCCGGGGGAGCAGGGTTCATCGGAATTTTGCTCCTCCGGCGCTCTCGCGTGTGATGACCGGCCGAGGACTCGTCAATTCTTTGGAAGTGCACTTCTCACGCGGACGACCGGATAAGCCCCGATCCTCGAGTCCACATATGGCGATCGCTCGTAGAAGAAGTTCAGACGGGCTCGCGGGTTCTGACGAAACGCCGCGTCGCTTGCCATCCGCTCTTCGAATGCTCGCTTGAGCTCCGGGTCGCGTGACAGCATCTCGCGCGCGAGCTTCTCGAGCACGTACCCTTCCGCGTACTCCTTCTGTTCGAAGATCGCGTCGAACAGTCCCCACGTAGCCAGCGCATCCGGAGCCCCGGGTTCGAGCAGGTGCACCGCAAGCATGGCGCCTGGCTGGTCGAGTGGCACGACGACCGACCCGACCGGCAGCGTCCGAGTTTCCGTCACGGTCTTTACCGTAAATCGGACCGGGTGGCGTCCCTCGTACGGCGCGGCCTGCCACACCGGTTCCGTCAGACGATAGGTCTCGAATTCGGCCGTGATCGCCCGCGCCAGCCGATGCGTCCTCAGTCCGTGGACCTCGACGCGGCTGATGACGTCATTCCACTCGGGCGGAATGATGTACGCGAGTGGAGCAGTGACCGAGCTCGAGACACGGACCTCGTCGTACAACGGAATTTCGACGTCCTGTGGCGCTTCGCCGTACCTGATCCAGCCCGTTCCACTGACTTCACTCTGCTGAACTGTAAAGTCCTTTCCCGGAACCGCACGATTCGGTTCGCGTCCGTGAGCTCGAGGCGGAGCGGTACGGGACGAGTCGGGTCTACCACTCGGCCCCGCGCGATAGCCTCGGCATCGGCCGAGCGCACCGCCGCGAGAAGGTCGCCTGGTCGAGCCTCGACCGCGCTCAGGATCTCGACCAGAAGGTCGTAAGTCGCTCTGACGCGAACGCCGAACGGCTTGAACATGTGGGTCTCGACGAGTACGACGGGCCGCCCACGGAGCGCGCCGTAACCGTTCGAGAACCGCGGCGGAAAGACCTGCCGCTCGATTCCCTTCGCCAGGTCCGCCGGATCTCGAAGATTGAAGTACGACTCGACTATGTGGCCTTTTCGCTCGATCGCTGGCCGGATCATTGGTTGCAGAACCCGGTCGACATACTCGGCAATTGGTGCGGCGACATATCCGGTCGACTCGATCGTGTAGAGCACGTCGTACTGAAAATCGGCGCCGTCCGTTACGTGCGTGTCAACGTAGAGATCCGGTTTCCAGCTATTGAAGAGTCCGAGAAGGGCTCGCATTTCCGGCGCATCGGCCTTCATGTAGTCGCGATTGAGATTCAATCCCTGCGCGGTGGCGCGCCAGCCCATCTCGTCCGGTCCGTTCTGGTTGATCCGGTTGTACGGACTCGTCCGCTCGTGTCCGTCGACGTTGAGAATCGGAATGACGAGCACGGTGGCGTGACGCGCGAGGTGCTCCAGACGCTTCGACACCACAATGTCGCGCACGAGGGCCAGCGACGCCTCCTTGCCGTCGATCTCGCCGGCGTGGATTCCGTTCTGGATGAGGACAACCGGCTTGTTCGTCTTTCGCGCCGCCGAGGGTGTGAACGCCCGATCGCGCGAGATGACGAGCAGTGGCATGCCGCGCCCCTGCGGCGACGTCCCGAACAACGAGAACGAGACCCACAGCGAGGTGCCTGCCAGGCGACGGCAATACGCAATGGTCTCGTCGTAGGTCGACGTCTTGCGATAAGCCGTGTTCTCGGCAACGGTCTGCCACGTGTCCCCGGACGCTCGCGCGGTGAGGCCCGGGAAGACGGATGCAAGGGACGCGACGACGAAAATGGCTGTCTTTGAACGGGGTCGGTTGATCACGAACCGGGAGGATATGGCATGTGACCGGGATGTCCGAATATGAAGCGGGCTCAGTGCGGCGAGGTCGCTGCACTTCTTCTCGCGCTCTGCACCCTGGCGGGCGGCGCCGAGGACGAAAAGCCTCGAGCGCCGCAGACTTTCCTCTATCCCGACACCTTGCCCGACGACCCCGTCTCGAGCTCGTCCACAAGTCGCTGCCACTCATCCACGAGCGGGCCTCGCGCCTTCGACTTGTAGGCCTTCAGCATCGAGCGCTGACACCAGAAGAACCGCTCGCGATGTTTGTCCGAGTCACCCAGCGCTTCGATCCCCAACGCTCGCCGAGCCCTTTCGATCGCCGACAACGTCGCGATCCGGTAACAGATCGACACCAGAAATGCGTCGGGCGGTGCCGTCTGAAGGTGCGACAGCCAGCCGCGGTCGCGCTGTTCCCAGGGATCGATCTGCTTCATCCACTGGCACCATTCGAGCAGTCCGGCCACCGATGGACCAAACTCGTCGCTGACGGCCTGCTGCCGGTCACCGCCGCCGGGACCTTCGCAGACGTCGTGAAGTGCCGCCGCAATGGTTGCGTCCTCATCGGCACCACCCTCGATCGCAAGCGACGCCGCCGCAAGTGGTGCCGCGAGCGCGACGCCTGCGGCCTGAGACGCTGCAACGGCATACGCGAGCGCCTGCCCGATCCGTCCGCCACGAGCGTTCACCGTCGGTCGCCCGACGGCAGGATCGCTCGATGGCTCGTCGAGATCGAGTGAATAAGTCAGGGCGCCAAACACATCGGGTGTTTCGCCGGCAGTGTCAATTGGCGACGGGCCGACGGGCGCCCCGACTGTCTCGAGATCGAAGACCACTGCCACATCGTCAATCTCGGGCCTCGCGCGATAAGTTGCGTCAAATGGCCTGCCGGCCGCAGCCTTCACCATGTCCGCGGGCGGCGGCGACGTCAGGTCGAGATCGCCAAATATGAGCATTCCATCGAGAGGCTCGTCGGTTCCTTCAGACGGAGCGGATGGCGACGACGCCGCCTCGGCGGCGTAGAGTTGCTGCGCCCAGCGGTACTTCTCGACAGCAGCCTGCGCCTCGGCCTTGAGCTCGAAGAGCTGGTCGCGCAGCTCCTTCACGCGGTCCGGATTCGACTCCGCCTTGAGCTGTTCTGCGACGAGCGTGAGCTTGATGTTGAGCGAAGCCAGCTTCGCCCGGATCTCCTTCTGGAGCGTCGCGGGCACTTTTCCGGACGAACTCGATGGATGCTCTGGCTGCATGAGGAACCTCAACGGACTTGCCGGCGGCGATGAATTACCCGCGAACTGCTTCGACGGAATCACCGGCGGCGCAATCGCGTCGTGGGGATGAATTTGGAATACGATGACCCTGGAGATTCCGAGTATAGTCGCCGTCCGTTCGTCGCGAAAAGCCTGAAGCTCAGGCCGACCTGTTCATTGAGTCGGCAGGCGCAACCGGCGTATAGTGCGCGCGACGCCGCTTCGCGTCGAACTCGTTCCGACACAAGGCTTTCACCTATGAAACGCTCTCTCGGTCTGCTCACGCTCGCAGCCGCCCTTGGGGCAGGCGCGTACGCGGTCTCCGATGGTTCGACGACGCGCGCCGCGGCTCCGGCCGAACCGGCGACGTTCTCGAATCAGGTTGTCCGCATCTTTCAGCAGAACTGTCAGACGTGTCACCACCCAGGCGATATCGCGCCGTTTTCGCTGATGACTTACGAAGAAGCGACTCCGTGGGCGGAATCGATTCGAGCGAACACACAGTCCAAGGCCATGCCGCCGTGGAAGCCTGTCGACGGATGCGGCGATTTCGCGAACAAGCGGGGCCTGTCGGATGCGGACATCGCGACGATCGCCGAGTGGGTGGAAGCGGGTGCGCCGGAGGGCAACCCGGCAGATCTTCCCGAGTCCCTCGTCTTCGACAACGGGTGGAAGCTCGGAGTGCCTGACGTCGAGTTTCAGACCGTACGGAATGGATACCGGGTGCCGGCTTCGGCGACGGACGACATCTATCGTTGCTTCACGATTCCGACGAATTTCGACGCCTCGCGCTTCATCACCGGTGTCGAGGTGAGCCCGAGCAATCGCAAGATCGTCCATCACGTGATCCTTTACATCGACACGACGGGGATCTCGGTCACGCTCGACCAGCAGGATCCGGGCCCGGGTTACACGAGTTTTGGCGGACCGGGCTTCCCCACCGTCGGGACGCTCGGCGGCTGGGCGCCCGGTGCCCCTCCCCAGGTCCTGCGTGACGGGACGGGATACCTGGTGCCGAAGGGAGCGCGTATCGTCGCGCAGGTCCACTACAAGCCCAACGGACAGGACGAAGCCGACACGACCTCGATAGCACTCCAGTTCGCCCGGACGCCTGTTTATCAGGACGTCATCATCCTCCCGGTAATCAACCAGGGATTCACGATTCCCGCAAATGCGCGCGACTATCCTGTGACGGCGTCGTTTACGCTGCCGCCGCATGTGAACGTGAAGCTCGAGTACATCTCGCCGCACATGCACCTGCTTGGACGAGAGATGCAGGTGACGTCGCAGAGCCTCGTGACCGGTGAGCGGACCTGCCTCGTCTACATCGACAATTGGGATTTCCACTGGCAGGGCTCATACAAGTACCGGCAGCCATTGGCGATACCCGGGGCGACGGTCGTTGAACTGACGGCGAGATACGACAACTCAGAGCTGAACCACAATCAGCCGACTTTTCCACCCGTAGACGTTTCGTGGGGCGAGAAGACGACGGACGAAATGTGCATCGCATTTCTTGGCCTCACGATCGACGCAGAGCACCGCGAGCCCTCGACCCCCGAGGTCTCGTCGGTCCGCGTCCTGGGTTCGAAGCTCATCGTCGAGGGCACCGAGATCCTGCCGGGCAGCCTCATCGTGATCGACGGCGTCGTAGTCCGGGACACGAAGGTCAAATCGCGGCAGAGGGCGCTCTCGAAGTCGGCGTGGACGTCGATGATTCCGGCGGGCGAGACTGTTACCGTGCGCGTACTCAATCCGGATGGGGCCTCTTCACCGGACTTCGCATTTCAACGGTAGAGGTCGCTTCGGTTCGGCTGCAGGCACGAATCCGTTGTCAATGACGCTCATTCGCGAATGCCAGTGCTTGCACTGCTTCTTCGGGCGTCCAGGTGTTTCCGCGGAAAATGGCGGCGACGCGATTGTCCGGCCCAACGACCACGGTCCGCAACGAGTGGATGATCTGCCCGGATTGCTTCTCGTAGCTGAGGCCGAAGAAGCGGGCAACGGCACGAACCTCTTCCGGCGATCCGGTGGCGAACGTCCAGCGCTCGAAATTCCGGGCCAAAGGCGCCTGCTGTGCCGCGTAGGCCCGCAGTATCACCGGCGTGTCGAATTCGGGATCTATCGTTACGCTGAGCAGCGCCATCCGGTCGCGCCGGTCTGCTGGAAGCGAATCCACCATCGAGCTCACCGACTCGAAGTTGGACGTCATTCGCGCGCAGTAGTCGGGCAACGGACAACGGGTGTAGATGAACGACACCAGCACGGATCGCCCGCGGAATCGCTCCCAGTCGAATCGCTTCCCGTTCTGGTCCGTAAGCTCGAGCCGCGGGATCACTGTGCCGATTTCGGGATCATTCGCATCGTCGACGTCGAATCCCGCGTTGTCTCCCGATAGTCGCTCGACGCCTTCTATCCACGTGCGGCCGCGATCGACGACGAGCGTTGCCCGGATCCGGTCGCCGGGCGTAAGAGATGCGATGGACGATGGCGGCTCAGCCGCGAGCTCCATCGTCATGGCGTCCATGAAGCCCGGAATGGCCTTGTGGGCCAACGTGACGCGCCCTGACGGAGCGTCGACGGCAACCACGCGCCCCGTCAACTCGTGCCGCTCGACGGAAGGGTCAGGGGTGGTGGGAGCTGAACAGCCCAAAACGGAGAGGGCGCCCGTCGCCGCGATCGACGCAGCAACAAACGCCCTCCGATTCACGGCTTACAGTCCGTTCCAGTCGCCGCGAACAGGTACGAGGCCCGTCGGACCAAATCCGAAGACCGTCGTGCCGGGACCGGGACTGTTCGAGTTGCGAAGGAACCAGTTCCCGGTCGCTGAATCGTACAAGCCGACCGTCTGGGCATTGTCGTTGTTCCAGTCACCGACGATTGGCATCCAGCCGGCCCCAGCTGGACCGTAGCCGAGGGTTATATCGGCGCCTCCCGGAGCATTCGAGTTGCGCAGGAACCACGTCGAGCTCGAGGAAATGAAGATACCGACCGTCGTCGTCCCGCTACCGTCCCAGTCGCCGACTACGGGCATTGCGTTCGGAGGTCCGAACGTGAAGACGAGGTCTGCTCCGCCCGGAGTGTTCGAGTTGCGAAGGAAGAACGCGCCGCTGGTCGGCTGGTAGAGGCCAACAGTGTCGCTGCCGTTTCCGTCCCAGTCTCCGACGAGCGGAACGTATCCGGCGCCTCCAGCGCCGAACGAAAGGACCACGTCGGCGCCACCCGGTGAATTCGTGTTCCTGAGGAAGAACGTCGACGTCGCCGGGTTGTAGATGCCGATCGTGTCTACGCCGTCGCCGTTCCAGTCACCCGAGACCGGCACGAATCCGGCTCCGCCCGCGCCGAACTGGAATGCCACGTCAGCGCCACCCGGCGAGTTCGAGTTCCGCAGGAAGAACGTCCCGGTCGACGGCAGATAGACGCCTGCCGTCTCCATTCCGAGACCGGCGGGCGTCGTGCCGACCATCTGCGCAATGGTCGCGACGTACATCTTGAGGATCTGGACCGCCATGTCGATGTTGAGGTTGATCGACAGATCCGACGAATGATGGTAGCCCGGGTACGTGCCGTAGTCGTTCTCGATGGCAAGGATTGCCGGCATGGAACGGTCGAGGTACGGGGCGTGGTCGGAGCAGCACGGGCTGAGCGACGTCACGATCCGCAAGGTCGTGTACTGCGCGGCGGCTGCGACGCACGCGTCCATGAGCCCCTGACCGATCGCGCGCGTTTCGAGCCGGCAGTCCAGGTCCGCGTCGCCGGTGTAGCCGATCATGTCGATGTTGAACATCCCCTTGACCTTCGACGTGTCTCCGGCGGAGACGATCGACTGCGCGTGCGCGATCGAACCGTACAGGCCCTGCTCTTCGCCTGCATAGCAGATGAACATCATCGTCGCGTCGGGAGGGTTGGCCGTGAAGATCCGCGCGAGCTCGAGCACGCCGGTCGTTCCAGAGCCGTTGTCCTCGGCACCAGTTGCCGTAGCGTGTCCATTGTCGTTCGAGATGGCGTCGTAATGCGCGCCGACGATATACCAGTCGTTAACGCGCGTAGTTCCCGGCAGTGTCGCGATGACGTTGTAGCGAGTCACCGCCGGATTCCCACCGCCTGCAGGCACGGTGAATGCCTGCGTGGTCACGCTCAGTCCGGGCATAGTCTGGAACTGTGCTACCAGCCAGTCGCGGGCATTGAGAATGTCCGTCCCGCGTGACCAGCGGTTGTAAGTGGTCAATGTCTGGTTGTCGGCGTACCAGCGCTGACCATTGATCGAATCGACCATTCCCTGGATGGCAATGTTGAATTCGGCAGTAGCCGGGACTCGGCTGTTCGCGGCCTGATGCGACAACTGCATGTTCGGCTGGAACGGGCGGATCGTGGCGTGGCCACGGCAACCCTCTTCGTGCTCGCCGGCGTGCATGCCGTCCAGACTCGAGATCTGCGTCGGCGTCGCTCGAATCACGCTCGAACCGCCGTCCGAAATGAGGATCGTGGCGCCGACGGCCTCGATCTCTCGAGCGGGAAATCGATTAGTGAAGTAGAGCCCTTCGGTCGAGGCGGTCCCGTCCACGTATCGATACGCAAACCGACCACCCAGAAACGAGTCGAGAGCTGCACGGTCTCCGGAGACGAGCATGTGCGTGTCGACCTCGACCCACCACGCCAGCGCGGGACTCGACGTCAGCGCGTTCCACCGGTCGAAACCGATCTTGTCGATGGTAACGACGGCGAGCGCGGGTCCCGACGGCTGCTCCTTGCGAGAGAGCGACGGAGCCGCAAATGCAACGTGAGTGAGAAGAGTACAGAGAGCAACGGCGGTCAGGACCGAGCGGCGAATCCGGAGCATTGGGCATCCTCGAGCGGCGAGTTTTGGGGGAGGCCCGGCGATTCTAGGAGTCTCGACGCGGAATCTCAAGGCAGGAGGTTGACGATCCGCTCCCGGACGGCATGCGTCACGAGTGCGGCATTGCGGTGTGCGCTGCCGGGGCGCGATTGGACGGGCCGCCAAACCAGGCCATCGGCGACCCAGAACCCGGAGCGCAGCGACGGGCCGACGTCAAGCTTACGGCCCGTGCAGCACGCGGCCCGTGCAGCACACGGCCCGTGCAGGCCACGGCACGCGAGTCCCCAGGCGGCCACTCGCGGCGCTCAGTGCTCTGGATCAAACGGTGCGCGTGTCGGACGCGATTGACGACGACCACTGAATGCCTGACAATCGCGCTGTTAGGCCCTCGATCAAGCGGTACCCACACACATCAACTTCTATCCGACCGCCCCCGGATTGGAGAACACAATGCGCATTCACCCATCGCCCCGGCGTGCGCGCCTGAATTCCGTCACCAAGCTCGCGACTGCCGCGTTACTCGCATCCCTCTCCCTCGTCGCCTTCCCGTCGGCCAGAGGCTCCGCCGAGACGATGATGACGCCAGCCGTCATGTTCGTCACCCAGGCTCCGTTCGGCGGCGACTTCACCAGCACCAACGCGACGTTTGGAAATCACGAAGCCAATACCGGTTCCACTCCGCGCGGAGGCGATCTCTGGATCCGCTACATGGACGGCACGCTGCGCAACCTGACACAGCAAGCTGGCCTCGGAACGACGCCGCTGCAGGAGATCGCCGTGCGCGAACCGTCCGTCCACTGGGACGGCAACAAGGCACTCGTCTCGATGGTCATCGGCGGCACGACTCAGGACGTCCTGACACCGGTCTACTGGCAGATCTATGAGGTAACCGGCATCGTGCAAGGCCAGACGGTCCAGTTCCGCAAGATCGCCCAACCCGACAACTACAACAACGTCTCGCCGATCTACGGCACGAACGACCGGATCATCTTCACGTCGGATCGGCCCCGAAACGGAAAGCGGTCGAGCTACCCGCAGCTCGACGAATACGAATCGCAGCCGACGAACACCGGCATCTGGTCGATGAATCCGGACGGATCGGACCTCAAGCTGCTAGATCACGCGATCTCGGGAGCATTCACGCCAATCATCGCCAGCGACGGCCGAGTGATCTTCACACGGTGGGATCACCTCCAGCGCGATCAGCAGAACATCGAGGGAACCAACGACTACGGTGCGTTCAACTACGCGTCCGAGTCGTCGTCGCTCAACACCGGCGGCACCACCGAGATATATCCCGAGCCGCGCGTCCTTCCGGGCTCGGCGTACGAACACGGCCACACGATCAACCAGTTTTTCCCGTGGCAGGTGAACGAAGACGGCACCGCACTCGAGACGCTGAATCACGTCGGACGCCACGAGCTGATCAGTTACTTCGACTCGTCGAATGACGATCTGCCGGAGTTCATCGCGCCAGAGAACCGACGCACTGCCACGAACACCTTCCACTACAAGGAAGATCCGCTCGTGCCGGGACGCTTCTACGCGACCAGGGCTCCAGAGTTCGCCACGCACGCAGCGGGCCAGATCGTCGCGCTCTCAGGTGGAGAGTCTGTGAACCCCGACAGCATGCAGTTCGAATACATCACGGACCCGAACACGGCGAACCCGATTCCCGACGGTCAGACGCCCCCGCCGAATTACGCGGGCCATTTCCGCAATCCAACGCCGCTGTCGGACGGCACGCTTATCGCCGTCCGCACGACGTCGCCCTACGACGACAACCCAACCGGAACGCCGCTGTCGTCGCTCTACGACTTCCACCTCGTTCGGCTCACGCCGGGAGCGCCGTATTACACTCCGGGCACGCGGCTGATCCCGACGCCCATCTCTAAGACGATCAGCTACTGGGACAACTACTCGTATCAGCAGCTCAACTACAGCGGACCGATGTGGGAGCTCGACCCCGTCGAAGTTCGCGTGCGGACGCGCCCGTCGGCGCACCAGAATCCACTCCCGTCCATCGAGAATCAGATCCTGCTCGACGAGCTCGGCGGTCAGCCAGGCGTCGACCGCCTGCGTTCCTGGTTGACGGCGCACAACGTAGCGCTAATCGCCGCGCGCAACGTGACACGTCGCGCGGATCGCCAGCAGCCCTTCAACCTTCGAATCGCTGGTGGCGGGACGCAGACGTCATTACCGGGGGCAACGGTTACCGACCTGCTCTACGCACAGTTCTTCCAGGCCGACCTTGTTCGAGGCTACACGCTCATCAACGACGGCGGGCGCAGACCGATCCCCCAGGCCATACACGAGGGTCGACATCCGTTACTGAGCGGTGCTCCGCCCGGCAGCACGCAGCTCGGACTCGACGGAAGCATGGCAGCCATCGTGCCGGCTAGGCGCGCCCTTTCTTGGCAGGTGACCTCGCCGGCGGGCGCATCCGTGATCAGGGAGCGGTACTGGCTTACGTTCGCGTCGGGCGAGATACGGTCCTGCGCCAACTGCCACGGCATCAACTCGACTGACACGGTCCTCGGACAGCCGCCGCCGACGAATCCGCCACAGGCGTTCCGGGATCTCGTGCGCTGGTGGCGCGACAACTCAGCCGGCGGCACGGTGGGCGACACGGTCGGCGTCTTCGTGCCGAGTTCGTCGACCTTCTTCCTGCGAAACGCCCACAACGGTGGCGGAGCGGATCTGGCCTTCGGATTCGGGCCGGGCAATTCGGGATGGACGCCGCTTTCGGGAGACTGGGACGGTGACGGCTACGACACGCCCGGCTTCTATGCTCCGACGACCGGTACGTTCTTTCTCCGGAATACCTCGACACCTGGGCCGGCGGATATCGTCTTCTCGTTCGGCGCCGGAAACGCGGGCTACATTCCGATCACCGGTGACTGGGACAACGATGGTCGCGATACGGTCGGCATCTATCAGCCGTCATCAGGAACGTTTTTCCTACGAAACCTGAACGTTCCAGGGGGCGCTGATCTTGTCTTCACATTCGGACCGGCCGGAGCCTTCCCCGTAGCCGGCGACTGGAACGGAGACGGCGAAGATTCGATTGGCATATATGTCGGTTCGAGCGGCGCCTTCTTCCTACGCAACACGACGACGCCGGGAGCGGCGGACATCGTGTTCACATTCGGTCCGGGTGGACTCGGCTGGACCCCGGTTGCAGGTGACTGGAATGCGGACGCCGTGGATTCGGTCGGTCTCTACGTCCCGGCTTCGGGGACGTTTTTCCTTCGAAACGGCAATACGAACGGTCCGGCGGACCATGCGTTCTCGTTCGGTCCGGCGTCGGGTGTGCTGCCAGTTCGCGGGAACTGGAACGGAGCTTAACGGCCGAACGTCGCGAATAGCATTCGCGCCCTGTCGCGAACGCTCTTCCCAGACCGGAAGAGCGTTCGCGCCGGGGCGCCGTTGCGCCGTGGACAATCGGGCGCCATCGATGACGCTCGAGCGTCCCGCGCGTGAAGACGAGTCTGCGGTTTCAGGCACCGTCCGAGGGACGCTCGCTACCGCTCGCGGCTCAAGGAACGAAGCTCGATCGGCCTATCCCCGTTTTTTGAGCCGCGAGCGGTAGCGAGCGTCCCACGGACGGTCGTACGTTTCCGATCACTTCAGTGCGGCAAACGACGAGTCATCGTCCAGTCCGACTCTCAAGGACATAAACCCAATCTGCCGAACGAGTTACCGGCAGGGACTCGCGCCTCGCCGGACCCGTCTGGTAGACTCGCGACCCTGCGACATCGACCCCTGGAGGACCCAATAATGACCGCTCCAGCCAAGCCCGACATCCGGATGATAGCTCGCCTCGTTGCCCCTGAGGGCAATCTGGTCCAGGGGCAGTCCGAGCTGCCGTTGACTCCGGCCCTCGCCAACGCCGCTGCGGCCGCGATCGCCGAGGGACACAATCACTACACGTTTTTTGAAGGAATTCCGGAGCTGCGGGCGGTCCTGGCCGAGAAGGTCCTGGCGCACAATGGCATCACGGTCAGCGCGTCTGCCACGCCGGTCGAAGTCATGATCACGCCGGGAGCGACTGGCGCGCTCGTTGCCGCGGCGAATGCATTTCTCAAGGGCGCCTCCGCATTGCTCTTCGAGCCTTATTATCCGTACCACCAGCGCATCATTGAATCCGCGGGAGGACGAGCCGAGATTTTCCCGCTTCGAGGCGACCGTCTGGAGATCGACCCGGACGAATTCCGGGCGCGTTGTCGCACTGCGGCTCGGCGGCCCGACTACCCCCTGAAGGCTATCGTCGTCTGCTCGCCGTCGAATCCGACTGGCAAGTCGATGACCCGGGCCGAGCTCGAGCTGATAGCGAGCGTCTGTCAGGAGCTCGACCTTCTCTGCATCAGCGACGAGGTTTACGAGCACTTTGTGGTGAATCCGGGCGATCACATTTCCATGGCGACGCTGCCCGGAATGTTCGAGCGCACAGTTACCTGCAACTCATTCTCGAAGTCGTGGCGAATCTCCGGCTGGCGCCTCGGCTACGCTTTTGGCTACGGTCCGCTGGCCAGCAGGCTGCACGGTCCCGGAAACGTCTTCTACGTTTGCGCTCCGACTCCGCTCCAACACGCGCTGTCGCGTGTTCTCATGGCCGAGCCCGCCTACTACGACGCGCAGCGCGAGGAATTCGGAGCTAAGCGGGCACGGGCGACGGCGGCCCTCGAGCGAATCGGTTTCCGGATCTATCCGTCCGCGTCATCCTTCTATCTCTGGGCCCGAATCCCGCAGGGATTCGGCGACGCCATGCAGCTGAACGCTCAACTTCTTGAACGCGAAGGCGTTGCGGGCGTGCCCGGAAGCGCGTTCGCCGACGATCCGTCGTGGAATCAGTGGATGCGGCTCTGCATAGCACGCACCGACGAGCTCCTGGACGGAGCTCTCGCTAGAATAGAGCGCGCCCTCGCGTGACGAATTGAATCAGCTCGACGGGTGTGCAGCGCCCGCCGCAGGACGAAAGTTTCATACCATCGAAGCATCAGGAGGCCAGATGTCCGCCGAGGAACTCGAGAAGGTCTTCGTCTCGCTCGTCGACTTCAGCTGGAAGAAGTACAACGAGCGCCAGCACAACACGCACATGGACGAGCTGCTGCTCGGCGCCGTGATTGCGTCGACCGTCGAGCAGGGCTACTCCCTGATCGACCTGAACTCGGACGGCGTGAACCACTTCCTGCGGTTCGAGCACCTGCCGTCGAAGACGCGCTTGATATTTCAGCTCACGAATCAGAGCGAGGACCTGGTCACCGCGAAGGTGCTGGGCCGGCTCGCACGCGTCGTCATCGGTTATGGCCAGATGGTGCAGAATCCTGGAGCCATCTGGCAGGCTCTCAAGTCCGAGTTCAAGAGCGGCTTCCTCGATGCCGCTGAGCCGGGCGTCATCACGTGCGACGCTGACCTCACGAGCGGGTACATCTACGTCCAGGTGCCGCTGATCATCGATCTCGACACGTATTTTTCGTCGAACTACGAAGTGAACTATCCGATGCTGCAGCAGCATATCGGAGCGACCGTTCACTCGTTGTCCAAATACCTGCGCGGCCGACTCGGCGCCTGAACGGAGGAAGACCATGCTGTCGTTTCTGAACCAGTTCAAACACGGTCAGGAGATGCGCGAGAGCAAGGACGAGATCCTTGTCGGCGAGCTCGTGCGGGCCATGGCTCGGCTGAAGACCCCTGCCATCGGCTTCAACGCGAACACAGGCGCACAGATGATTCACTTCAAGCCGATAGGCGATCCGATCCTCAACTCGATAGTGATCATCGTGGATCGGAAGACCGGGGGCTCTATGATCCAGCAGGCGGTCATCGGCTCGAAGGCCACCATCCAGGTCCAGGCCGAGGTCAAGAACTACCTCTCGGACCCGGATGACCTCGTGGCCATGTATCGCACGGACATTGCGAACATCTTCAAGATGCCGATGCTCGGCGACGTGAAGCTGGATCACCAGATGAATTCGGTCTTCGCGACGAAGCGAGTGATGATCGACATCGACGACTACATCCTCAAGGGCGAGGAGAGCATCGCGAGAATGACCCAGCTCATCACCTCGATCGTCGGCGAGCTCAAGCAGAAACTGACGCAGTACAAGAAGGCCTAGTTACAGCGGATCGAGGCCAGGACCAGAACCGCGCGCGAAGCAAGCGGCCGGCCGAGATAATCACGTCACGTGAATGCCACAGCCGGCCGCTTGCTACGCGCGCGGTTCTGGTCACTCATCCAGGTCGATCACCTGATCCGGTTCCTCGAGCGTGAAATACGCGTCGAAGACGTCAGCCGTACGATCGAGCTCGACGCCCTGGTAGTCGAATTCCGCATCGAGGAAGCGTTCTTTCACCTGACGCTCGAAATCGGTCACGTCCTGGGCGAAGCCGCCTTGCGCGAGAAAAACCACGATACGCTCGACGCTGCCTTCCGGCGCGCCGATCAAGGCGGCGTAAGCCGGTTTCCACGTGACGACGTAGCAGGCCTTATCCGTTGTGGCCAACGTAGTACTTCCGCGCAACCCGCTGCTCGAACTTCGTCGACTGCCGCAGCTTCACGTAGTCGTTGAGCACGCGCTTCTCGGCGTTCGTCGCGAAGTCGTGAAGGTGCTCGTCACCGACGTGCGTCAGGAAAGGCACGAGGTCCGCGCCGCTTTCCGGCACGATGATTTCCACGCCCGGCACGAAGACTTCCGAGAGACCAGGCCTGTCGATGACGGCGCACGCCGCGCCGCACGCGGCCGGTTCGAGCACTTCGTACGGGAGCGAATAGTCGATGGGGTGCGGCCCGGGTGGAACGAGAACGATGCGAGCCGACGAGTAGATGGCCGCACGGGTCAGAGCGCCGCCAGCCGGCATCAGATCAACGTTGTCCGGCCAGGCATCGAAGCCTTCCCATCCTTCGCCGAAAACGATGAACCGGTGCGACGGCACGGCGCGAGCAGCCACGAGCAGGTAGTTCTCGAACACGGCCTCGGATGCAGGGTAGCGGTCGGCGACGAGCGCCAGATCGCACGAGAAGTCGTCCTCGGGCGAGCGCGGATGGAAGTTCGCCGTGTCGATCGACTCGTAAAGCGTGACGGCTTCCTTCGCGCCGTAGCGTGCCGAGTACGGTTCGATCGCCGGTCCGCCCGCGATCGAGAAGACCAGGTCGAAATATGGAATCTGGTCGCTCCGAATCCAGGGTGAAGAACCCGAAGCATCGAGCCCATGGAGGGTCTGCCACGGATCGAGGTCATAGAAGACCCGCGCCGGGACGGTTTGGTCGAACAACCACTCGACGGCATCGGTTCCAGCCTCGAAACCCGAGATGACCACGTAGGCGCTCGAGTCCGCCAGTTCCATCTCGATGCGTTCACGCGCCTCGTTCCAGATGCCATACCGAAAATCCTCGGCGAATGGCAGCACCACGGCATTGTCGCCTTCCGGCTGGACGAACACGAGACTGTGACCTCGGTCTGCGATGCCTTCGAGCAACGTGTAGAGGATGCGCGTGCGGTGGTCAGACGCCGGTTGCGTCAGCATTGGACTGAAGATGACGAGTTTCATGTCTTGCGTTTTCCGATTCGTGGTGTGTCCGACGGCGCAGAGTATAGCCGATTCGGGCGTCGTGCAAAGTTCTGGCCTTGCACCGGTCAGAGCCTGCGTGATCCGGCCACGAGATGCCTGGCAACTTGCTGGACGCGACCTGAAGGGCGCGTTCCGCTGACGGAGGATCAGTACCGCGAGCGATAGCGAGCGGGTCGATCTGGAGGCGGGATAGGCTGGTGGTCAACGAGCTAGCTTCGCTACCGTTCGCGGTTCTGATGCAGGGCGCCGCTCACCGGCCTCGCTGATCCGTATTCGAGCGACGAATTCGTGTGGTACGTTCGGCAGCGAGGATTCGATGATGACGACGACGGGGATGGAATCGATCGACTGGAATGCCGAATACGCCGACCGGGCCCCAGGCATGGTCGCCGAGCTCGAGCGGCTCGTCACGACCGAGTCGCCGTCTCGCGACGTCGAGGGCATCCGAGACGTGGCGACAATCGTGGAAAGAGCGCTCGGTGAGACAGGCGCATCGGTGTCCCTCGTCGAAGGTCACGCGAACGGTCCAAACCTGGTCGCTCGATTCGGAGAGGGCAATCGCCCGATCCTGCTGCTTGGCCACCTCGACACCGTGTGGAAGCGCGGAACGCTCGAGACGATGCCGTGGCGCGTCGATGGCGATCGGGCGTTCGGTCCCGGCGTGTTCGATATGAAGGCGGGCGTACTGGTCGTCATCGAAGCATTGCGCGGATTGAGTCGACACGGCTGCACGACTCCGCTGACGATCGTCCTCAACTGTGACGAGGAAATCGGGAGCTCGTCGTCGCGAGCGCTCATTGCCGATCACGCGCGACTGGCGCGCGCTGCACTCGTCTTCGAGCCGGCCATTCCGGGAGGACTCGCGAAGACCTCCAGATCGGGAATGGCGGGATATCGGATCGTGGTTCGAGGGCGGGCCGCGCACGCGGGCGTCGACCCTGAAAAAGGTGTCAGCGCGATCCTGGCCGCCGCTCGCGTCGTGATCGACCTGCACGCTATCAACGATCTCGCAAACGGCTTGTCGGTGAACGCCGGCGTGTTCGAAGGCGGAACACGTCCAAACGTCATCGCGGCCAGTGCGACGATCGGCGTCGATGTGCGATTTCGAACCCAGGCGCAAGCCGACAGGGTGCACGCATCCATCATGGGACTCGAATCGCCGATGCCTGACGCCTCGATCCAGGTTACAGGAGGCATCGACCGGCCGCCCTTCGAGTCGACGCGCGCCGGGCTCGCACTCTACGATCGCGCGGTCGGCGCAGCTCGATTGTCCGGGTTCGACCTCGGCCACGGCCACGTTGGCGGGGTCAGCGATGGCAACTTTACTGCGGCGCTCGGTGTTCCCACGCTCGACGGACTCGGGCCCGACGGCATGGGCGCGCACGCTGATCACGAACAGGTTGTGTTATCCGATCTTCCGAGACGGGCGGCGATGCTCACCAGACTGCTGCTCGACCTCGGCCGCGAAGCGTAGGCACCGTGTTCGTGGCGCTCGACTTGTCGGAATGGTAGAGTCCGCGCCGCGCGGGCCAGCCAGAATCGCGGCGTGCCGGCCGATCGTTGGAGTTGCATGTCGTCGATCACGCACAAGCTGCGCGAGCTCCACGGGGATCTCGATGCCATGGGTAGCATTTCCCTGCTGCCCGCCGAGGACCTCGCAGAGTTCGCAACGGTCTGTATCGAACTGCTCGGTGTCACCGACGAGCTCGCGCGACATCCCGAAACGGACAGTTCGCCGCTCGAGAGTGTCGAGCAGATGTTCGAGATCGCCGCGACGCTCCGAAGGTCTGGCGACGATCTGACGGCCACGGAGGTCCTGCTGCGTGCGGCGTCGCTGGCGGAGGCGCGAGGCGCCGAGCGAATGTCGTCAATGGCCTTCAACCTGGCCGGCATCAATCTCTACCATCTCGGGCAATACGACCCTGCCATCGAGGCGTTCGAGCACGCTCTCAGCTTCCTCGAGGACGACGAACACGGGCAGGTCCGTTCCACGATCATCACGATGAACTGGGGCAACGTGCTGCACGACCTCAAGCGATTCGACGAGGCGGAGCGCGTATACGAGAATCTGCTCGAGCAAGTCGATGCCATACCTGCCGACGTGTTCCTCCGGCACGCTCCGTTCGAAGCCGAGCGGCTGCGGGGAATGCTCTGCAACAACATCGGGACGAACCGCACCGAGTGGGCGCGCTACGAATCCGGTGTCAGCATCGACATCGGGCCTCACCTCGAGATAGCGGAGCGATACCTCTCACGGGCGCTGACGTCTCCGTTGACCGTCAACGAGCACATGCAGACGCAAACTAATTTCGCGCATGCGCTCATCCTGCGCGGCAGGCCCGACGACGCCGAACGTCACCTTCGGCGGCTGGCCCGGCAATGTGCCGCCGACCGCGACCTCATGGTGCAGTTGCCCGAGATCTACCGATACGCCGCGGAAGCATGCGCGGCGCAGGGCGACCACTCGAAGGCGCTCATCGACTGCTACCGGGCGCTCGAGAGCAGTCTGGCGGTGGCCGATCGGCTCCAGGAGCTTCGTGTCGTCGACACGTTCGTCGCGGTCATGCGGCTCTCATCGAGCATGCTGTTCGATCCATCGGATCCGCTCGCCCGCAAGGCCGAGCGCATCGAGCTCGAGGCCTCGGGCCTGGTCGACCGACTGATCGACTTCCTCGAACGAAAGGACTGGTATACAGGGCACAACCACTCGAGGGCGGTCCAGACGATCTCGATGAGAATGGCCCGATCGTTGACCGAGCAGGACGGCCCGGCCGGTAATCGCGCTAGAGGCGAGATCGAGTGGCACTCTCTTGGGCTCGCCGCCGCACTGCACGATATTGGAAAGCTCATGGTCCCGTGGAGCCTGTTGAACAAGCTGATCCCGCTCAACGATGGCGAAAGGTCGATCCTCAGGAAGCACCCCGAAAACGGACAACAGATTCTCGACCAGGTCGGCCTTCCGGAGATTGGCGCCGTCGTCGCCGAACACCACGAATCACCCGACGGCAGCGGCTATCCGACCGGAAAGCGCGACAGCAGCCTGATGGGTGCCATCATCGCCGTGGCAGATGCCTTTGAGGCAATGACGACCGTGAATCGCCGCTACCGTCAGCCCAAGTCGCTGGCGCAGGCTGTCGCCGAGATCACGAGTCTCGCCGGCCTGCAATTCGATGCTGATGTGGCTGGAGCGCTTCAGATGACGCTTTCGCGGGAACCCTGAGGCGCTCGAGGCCGTGGGTCAAACGGGGTGCGACTGAACGGGCCCGTCAGACCAGACCATCGCCGACGGGCCGACGGTAGACTCCAGAGACTTGCGGTGGCCAGTCGGCCCCTCGCTGCGCTCTGGGTGCTGGGTCAAACGGGGCGCGACCGAACGGGCCCGTCAGACCAGACCATCGCCGTGCACTGTCAGTGTCGTCACGGACAATTTGACCTCTCTTGCCGACCGGAACGACGCCGGCAGCCGCCCGGTGCGTACCGCATCCTCGCAAAGTCGAAGCGTCGTCTTGCACGCCCGGCAACCCGTCGAATGCGCCGCGACGTCCGCCGCAACCGATGGGCTCAGTCGCCCTGCTGCCAGCGCGACGGCTTCGGGCACGCGCGGACAGGCGAGAATGACCTTCGTCGGAGAAGCCATGACTGCTAAGCGGCCCGTCGGCAGTGCGCGACAATCGGCAGGCCAAGCCCGTGCGCGGTTTCCATCGCCCGGCCGGCACGGGCGCGGTCGAACCAGACGACTCGATCGGCCTTGGGAGCGAGCTCGCCCGCCTTTCGATCGGCCTCGCTGCGCCCCTTTCCAGGTTCCTCGATTCGACGGCTTGTAACTGAAACATCATTGAACATTGGTGTACCCTCGGCGTGCGTCACGTTCTGGTGAGCGCTCGGACCACCAGCAGCGTACTCCGGTTCTTTTGCATGTGCAAATGCAGTGCACCGTAGGCCAGGAATTCTGCCCCCTCCCGCTAACGTCTCCAGTCGTTTCTTTCAGCGAGTCCCCACACACGCCACCCAGCCCCCGCGGGTAACTTAACTTTCTTTATCCTTGGCAGTTTGTGTTAGCCTAGGCACCGAAGAACCGCGGCAGTAATGACTCGAAAAGATGTCTTGAGCGTCCTTGGGCTCACACAGGAGTCGCGGTCACACTACGACTTGGCTTTTGCTCAAGCAACAATGCGAACAGCCTCTGGTGACGTTGAGCAGCCGACTCGCAATTGAGGGGAATAAAAAATGAAGACGACGATGATTCGACGAGCGGTTCTCTGCGGCGCGATGACCTTCGCGTTCCTGTTCAGCCCGGCAAACGCGCTTGTGGCACGCGCGGACGATGGCCCTGGCCACGGGACACCGGGCAAGGTTGCCACGGAGCCTCAGCCTGCCGACGAAAGCTGGTTCAGCCTGATCTTCGAGGCTCTCGAGACGCTCGAGCTACTTCTGCCAATGTAACTTGCGAGGCCGACGTCGAGATACCGGCGCGTCCGGGTCGGGGTTACGCCCAGGACGCGTCGGAAGGCCTTGCAGTGCTCTTCCGAGGCAGTGCATCTGAAACGGACTCGCTCCGATCAACCGACCGGCCGCCGAGGCGTTTCCGTTCGTTTCGCGCATAGACCTCTCGAACAGGAATCGTTCGACGGCCTCTCGCGCGTCCCTCAAAATCGGGAATCCGAGCCGCGAATCGATGACGAGCGCATCTCCATCCACTCGAATCGGAACTCTCTCAAGATCTGAATTCACTCGGTCGAGAATTGGCTTCAACCAAGCGGCTGTCTTGAAAACCGACAACCCTTCAACCTCAGCGGACAGAGACTTTGCCTCAACAGTTGATGACACGACCAGAGCCTCAGCCAGGTAGATTCTCGCCTCGAGTTGCTGAAACTCACTACCTGATTGGTCGACACGACGAACCAACGCTCGCAAGTTTTCGACAGCTTCCGATTCTCGACACTTGGCCGAAATCCGCGCCAGTTGAATTTCTCCATCGAGTTCCGAAGACTTCGAGCCCTGAGTTGCAGCTAGACGAACGAGTTCTTCAGCTGATGCCCGAGCCTCCTGGAACTTTCGTTGTTCGATTTGCGCGACTGCCAACATGTTGAGGGTGTCGAGCTCCGTAATCGAGTCCGATGTCGCTCGCTCCCAACCAATCAGATCGACGAGCCGTCGCTCGGCCTCCGCTGGCCGGCCGAGAACAAGCATCGCCCGTGCAATATTGTTGGCCACCGGCATCATGTCGCGAGCAATGCCGAGGTCCGCTGAAATTCGTTCGGCCTCCTCGAGCATCGCCACACCTTCCTCGGATCTATCAAGATCGCAGAGCGATGACCCAAGCACACCGTACGCCATCCCGGCATATCGCAGGTTCTCGGACGACCGAAGCAGCGAAAGCGCCTGCTCGAGCGCCACGCGCGCATCCTCGATGCGACCCGTGTGCATGAGCGTCGTGCCTTCGTAGTACTTCACCAAACCTAGCGAGAACTCAGTCCCCTGCTCCTTCGCAAGCTCGGAAATCGTCGCAAGGTGCGCGAGCGCGGTGGAGTATTCGCCGCGGTTCCGCGCAACCCTTCCAAGATCGATGAACGCTCGAATCTGAGACGCCGAATCGTCTGCAAGAAGCGCACACTTCGCCGCCTGCGTCGCGAGATCGCGAGCCAGGCCGAGGTCACCGCGGAAGTGAGCGATCTCCGCCCGTATCAGCAGCTTCCGCCGCGCAAGCGTGCCGAGACTTCCTTCCTCGGCGACCAGTTCATCGAGCTCGCGCCCGAGCGCCTCCACAAGCTCCGCCGCCGTGTCCAGCCTGTCGAGGTACAGAGCCACTTCGGCTCGCCAGAGCTGTCCAAGCAAGCCCGAGACCGGCGCTCCCTCCACCTCGAACGTTACGATCGCTTCCGCGAAACGCCCGTGGTCGAGCGCAGCAAGCGCATCCTCAAGGAACCCAAGATTTGCCTTATCAGCGACTGTGATCATGGAATCACCCCAAAACCAAAGTAGCCCGATGCTACCACGCTAGCTCCAAAACTCAACCGACAAAAGGAGATCCGGCCTCGACGGTCAGAATCGGCCCGACCCGGCCATGCACCCTGTCAATTTTGTCTCGTCGCCATTCCGGGCATTCATGATTGCTCAGCCAACATGCCTACTTCGCGTGCATAGTGCGCTCATCCTTCGTCTGCCGCAAGCGCTCGATGTCGTCGAGTATGGATCTCACCAGGAAGTCCAGCACTCGCTGGCCCTTCGCTCGCGTCGCGAGCGTCGCGTCACCAAATATTCCCGAAGCGGAATACACGCCAGTACCTCCGGGAGTCCGCGTCAACGGTCCCTTCCCCGGGTGGTAGTCCTTCACGGCCTTCCGCATGTCAACCGTCTCTGGCGCAATGACGAGCATCATCGACGTCTCGATCTCATCCGCGTGCGTTCCTCCCTCCTGTCGCGCGACTTCCTTCTCGATTGGCCCGAGCGTCGTCAGCAGGTCGGTGTACGACATGGTTATGCCGTCCGCGGAAAGAATCTCCACCGCCGGAGCGAGTGCGCGATTCGTCGACACTCCCGTATTCAGCACATAGAAGCGCTTCGGACCAAATCGGGCGAGACCGCGACAGATGTCGACAACGAGGTCCCTCGCCGTCTCCATACGTAGCGACGTCGAACCCGGATACTCAACGAAGGCCGGGTAGAAGTGGTAATTGATGGTAGGCGCGATCACCACGTCCGCCTCCTTGCGAACTCTCTCCTTCAGGTACTCGGCAATCAGGAGGTCGTTCTTTAGGGTGAGGTGCGGACCGTGCTCCTTCGCAGCGGCCCCGAGCGGTATTACCACTACGGTTTCGGGCCTGAGCCGCTTCTCTGCCTCGAGCCAGGTCAGGTTTTCGAGTAGCACGCCTAGCGGTGGTTTCGGTCTCGAACGACGCTGTCCTCCAGCGTCCGCAACACCCACTGCAAGGGCGATACACACCAATCCCGCGTAAACTTTTTTCATATTCGTGTCGATACGTTGGGTCTGATGGCAAACGACGCAAGGCTACAATGATCGGCACGCTTCTCGCCAACCGCTACGAAGTCATTCGCGAAGTCGGGCGGGGCGGCATGGGGATCGTTTACCTTGCGCGGGACACCGTTCTCGAGCGCGACGTCGCGGTCAAACTGCTTCCGCCGGCAATGTTGAGCCCCGAGGCCGAAGAACGCTTCCGGCGCGAAGCCCGAGTCGTCGGACGCATGGACCATCCGGCCATCGTTCCACTTCACGACTTCGCGAAGCACGGCGATTCTGTATTTCTCGTGATGCCGTTCGTCCAGGGATCGTCGCTCCGGAAGCTGCTTCTGGAACGGTCGGTGTCCGTCATCGACACCATCGAGATCGGAATCCGGGTCTCCGAGGCATTGGAGCACAGTCACGGCCTCGGCGTGATCCATCGCGATATCAAGCCCGAGAACGTCATGGTGGACCGCGAGGAGGACGGCACGCTGCGTGTGCGCGTCGCCGACTTTGGTGTCGCGGCAGCCGAGTTCGAGGAACGCGTAACGAAGTCCGGCGTGATCGTCGGCACCGGCTCGTACTTGAGTCCCGAGCAGGTCTCGGAGTCCGCGGTCGATGCGCGTTCGGACCTCTTTGCGCTTGGCGTACTCCTCTACGAAGCGCTCGCCGGAGGGCTGCCGTTCACCGGAAGTGGCGCGGCGCTCTATTACAAGATCGCCTTCTCGAATCCGAAATCGCTGCGGACCATTAACGCTGACGTTCCGCCGGAGCTCGACTCCCTCATCCTCAAGTGCCTCGAGAAGTCGCCGGATCGACGGCCCGAATCAGCGCGACAGCTCGCGACGGCCCTGCGCGCCCTTCAGCCAGGCGCCGCGGATGGACTCAGGACGCCGGCACCTTCCGCCCAGCCCACAGTAAGCTTTGTCGGCTCGGCGCCTGGTCGAACCGTGCTCGTCAACCGCGAAAACGAGTTCGCCGCGCTCGTCGATCGACTGGCGAAGACGAACGCCGGCGAAGCTCAACTGGTTCTCGTTCGGGGCGCCGCCGGAATCGGCAAAACGCGCCTCCTCGACGAGCTCGACGCCGCGGCACACGGTAAGGGGATTCGCGTTCTGCACGGACGGTTCTTCGACCGGGATCAATCCTTTCCATTCCAGGGCTTCTGCGACGCCATCCAGGAGTACTTCGTTTCAGAGGCGCTTACGGCAGCAGGCGCGCCGACCGACCTTGCCGACCTCCTTCCCGAACTGACCAACCTGTTCCCCGCCCTTGGCGAGCTCGCTTCGGCAAAGACGACGACATCGGGCGTGTCCGACCCGTCGGCGTCGCATCCTAGCGGCACGCGAGCCTTCGTCGAGCGCTCGGAAATCTATGAGCTTCTCGCCCGCACGATCGCGCGGATCGGAGGAGGGCGAACGCTCGTTCTGCTCCTCGAGGATCTGCACGCGAGCGACACGTCCGTCGAGGCGTTGCAGTACGTCTTCCGGCGTTGCTCAGCGACCCCGACCCTCTTCGTGGCAACCTATCGTTCGGAGGACGTCGGTGCAGGTCATTCGCTGACCACACTGCTCGAAGTCGCTGCGCGGCGACCGCCGATTCGAGCTCGTTCACGTCGGACCACTCGACTCGGACGCCCACCGCCAGCTCGTCGCTTCGCTCATCGGATCGGACGACGTCGTCGAATCTCTCTACGATCGGCTCTTCGAGGTAACCGAAGGCAATCCGTTCTTCACGTCAGAGCTCGTCCGGTCCCTGCTCGAGGCCGGTGACGTGGCAGAGTCGGTCGACACGGGATGGCACGTCACGAACTCCGCGGGTATCACGCCCGAGTCGCTTCCAGCTACGATCCAGCAGGCCGTCGAGCAGCGAATTCGGCGTCTCACCGATGTGCAGCGAGAGGTACTTTCGACTGCCGCGGTCCTCGGCCGTACGTTCGCGTTTCGTGACCTCGAGTTGCTCGCAGAAGAGATCTCGGAACTGGAGCAAACAATCGACTGGCTCGTCGAGGCAGGATTCCTCGTCGAGGATCGCGAGTCACGCGGCGACCGCCTGACCTTCGCGAGCGGAATCGTTCGAGACGCCCTCTATGCGAGTCTTGCGCGTCGCCGCAAGCGATCGCTTCACCGAACGTACGGCCAGCGCCTCGAGCGGCGCAACGCCGCCCAGATCGAGAGGGTGCTGCCAGAGCTCGTTCATCACTTCACCCAGGGCGACGTCCCCGAGAAAGTCGTCGCGTACGGCACCTCGCTCGCACGCCGTTCGCTCGGCGCCTACAGCCCGACCGAGGCGCGTCGAGCCGCCGAGACGGTGCTCGACGTCCTCGCGACCTCGGCACCCGAGAGTCCTGCGATCGAGGCCGAGGCACGTGACCTGCTCGCTCGGGCGCTCTGGATGGATGGCGTTCGACAGCCGGCGCTCGATGAGTTCCATCGCGCGATCGCCGGATTTCGGCTCGCCGGCGACGCGTCGCGGGAGTTGGCAACGCTCGCGACCGCCGCAGAAGTCGCGTGGGCAAGTCGGTTCGCGGACACGGCAGCCGAGCTGGTCGAGCGTGGACTCGAACTCGGACGCGAAGTGCTTTCCGAGCCCACGTCCGCCGCATCAACGAGCGATGCCGATCGCGCGTGCTTTGCAAGGCTGCTGAAACTCGGCGCGACCGTAGCAAGTCTGCGCGGCGATTTCGACGTCGCTTCGCAGTGGATCGAGGAACGCGACCGTCTCGTCGCGGCGACTGGTGGTTCGCGGATCGACATCGACCGCGGAGCGACGCTGCGAATGGCCGTGCCTCCGACGATTCGCGCCCGGCACCCGGTCAACTGCCGAACTCGCGGCGACGTTGAGACACTCGCAGCGACGTTCGAAACGCTGCTGAGGACGGACGCAAACGGCGTACTCGGCCCGAACCTCGTCGAGAAATGGGTCGGCGTGGATGGCGGACGAGTTTTTCGCCTCGCGCTTCGCGACGACGTCAGAACGCACGACGGACGACCGGTGACCGCCGAGGTAGCTCGCCAGTCATTCGAGCTCGCAATCCGGGCGTGCGAGCGTGACCTGCCCCTTGCGTTTGCTCACCTTGCCGGCGTCGAAGATTATCGGTGCGAGCAGGACGAGCGCCTTCGCGCGCTGTCAGCCGATGGTCTCGAGCTGACGTGTCGTTTCGAACAACCACTTCCGATCTTCCCGGCACTCCTGTCGGACGTACGCACTGCACTTGCGATCCCGGCGGAAAACGCCGGAGGCGAACTGGTCGGCACGGGTCCGTTTTCCATCCGTTCCTTTGGTCAGGATCGCGTGACGCTCGCCCGGAATCCGCAGCCGTGGCGCGGCGCGCCCGCCAACGTCGCGGCCATCGAAGTAGTCGGAAATCTCACCGGTTCGGAACTGGCCGGTCGCGCGGCATCGGGTGAATCCGACATCGTGCGTGGCGTTCCGGCGATCGAGCTCGAGGAACTGCTTCACGATCGTCGACGACGTTACCGGCTCGTCGAAGCACCGGGTTCCAATGTCTGGTTTCTCCTATTCAACCGAAATCGATCGGGCGCGGCGAGTCCGCAACTGCGCGCCGCGATGCGCGGAATTCTCGCGGTCCACACCGTGGTGCGGACGTCGATCGGCCGCTTCGCGATTCCGGCCGAAGGGTTGATCCCTCCAGGGACCCTTGGCCACGATCCGAACCGGCGACGGCCGGCCGTTTCGCACGAGCAGGTCGAATCGTGGCTCTCCACATGTGGTCCCAAACGAGAACTGAAGGCCCTCGTGTCGTTCGGGTTCCGGCACCGCCACCAGAAACTCGTCGACACGATCGTCGGGCTCTGGTCCGATTACGGAATCAACGTCACGCTTCGCGACTCGGACAGTCGGGTTGACGACGCCGAAACGGTCGACGACGACGCGGATGTATACTTCGGAGGCTGGTCTGGCGACTACGCCGACCCCGACGCCTTTACGCACGCACTCTTCCACACGTCGAGCGGCCGATTGCGACGGTATCTCGACTCGGACTCGCTCGACGGTCTGCTCGAGAGCGCGCGACTCGAGCAGCAATCCGATCTACGAGAAATGCTCTATCGGCAAATCGAGGATCGGCTGCAGGAGAATTGCACGGTCATTCCGCTCTTCTACGAGACGGAGCATCGGCTGGCCTCGCACCGCGTGCGTCGCCTCGTCCTACAAAGCGATCCGCCGTATATGAACTTCGATTCCGTTGGCAAGACTCCGGCGCCTGCCGCGGCGGACAAGCGCGGCCGGCGCGGCGGGCGGATCAGCGTACCCGTTCCGATCGGATGCGACCTCCGATCGCTCGATCCATCCATCATTCGGATGGACGTCGAGTCCGAAGTTCTCGGTACGATCTTCGAGCCGCTGCTGCGGAACCCCGACGGAGCGCGCGTGATTCCCTGGCTGGCCCGCAGCTTCGACGTCGAGGACGGCGGACGCCTCCTTCGTTTCACCCTTCGCGACGATGTGACGTTCCACAACGGTCGTTCGCTGACGTCGCGCGACGTTCGATACTCGATCGAACGGCTCCTGAGAAATCCGGAAAGCGTGTTCCGCTGGCATCTCTCGCCAATCCGCGGCGCGGCGGCCGTGCTGAACGGGTCGACTTCCGAGCTGGCGGGCTTCCGGATTCTGTCGCGACTCGAGTTCACGATCGAGCTCGAGGACCCGGTCGCGTTTTTTCCCTCCGTTCTCACCGACCCGCAGGTTTCAATCGTTCCCGAGGGATCGACACCCGAATCCGGTGTCTGGCGCGAGGCGGCGGTGGGCACAGGTCCGTTCCATGTCGTCCAGTTCGAACCGGGAGTGCGGCTCGAGCTCGACGCCAATCTGACGTATTGGCGCGAGGGTCTGCCACGAGCCGACGGTCTGGTCTTCACGTTCGGATACACCCCGCAGGCGACGGCCGACGCTTTTCGCTCGGGACGCGCGTCCATTGCGTGGAACCTCCTTCCCGAGGACGAAGCGAGCATTCGAACCGATCCGGCGGTCGCGGCGAGCTACAGCGAAGCACCGGGTCTCCAGACGGTAATCCTGGCCTTCAACGTCCACAGGGGGCCGCTCGCTGATGAGGCCATACGTCACCACATCGTCGGATCGCTCGACATCGAGGCCGTCGTGCGACGGGCTTCAGGGCCATACGCGACGGTCGCCAACAGTATCGTCCCGCCTGGCCTCATCGGCCACAGCGGCAACCTCCGCACGACCGGAAGCGGGATCAGGCCGGCGCCGCTCGCTCGCGACATCGAGCTGAGCTGCCTGATGCGTCCGCTCTACTCGGAGGGCTCGGAAGCGGCGCTGCGGCGCGAGCTCTTCGAGGCCCTGGAGGCCATCGGGATTCGAGCCAGGATCCATTCGCCGCCGCGAGAGGAATGGGAGGCCGCCCGGGCCGCGGCCGTCGACGACATGTTCCTCTTCGGGTGGATTGCCGACTACCCGGACGCCGACTCGTTCATTCACGGTCTGCTCCGCTCCGAACGAGGGTGGATCGGCCGGTTCTGCGGCACGCCCGATGTCGATCGTCTGATCGATCGTAGCCGAACCGCCGTCGATCCCGAACTGCGCCACGACCTGTACCGCGAGATCGAGGCAATCGTTTCCCGCCGTGCCCTGCTGCTCCCGCTCGTGCACTCACGCAGCTACCGATACGTCCGACCCGAAGTTCGCGGTCTCGAGGTCACGCTGTCGCTTCCGTACGTCGCATACGAGAAACTCTGGATCGACTCGACACGTTGACTTCCGCGGTGACGGGACGGAGAATGCGGCGCCAATCCGGCAGGCCGCGGAACCGTCGGGGGCTAGAACTCATTCTTTGTCAGCGAGTTGCGGACACGTGTCCGCACATTCGCCGGTTATGCGGTTTGGAGGCCTGATCGTGGAAATCCGTCGATTCCGTTGTCTTGCAGGAGTGATCGTGCTGGCCTTCGTGGCGGGGTGCGGAAGTCGAGCGCCAGAGTCCGGAAATGCCAACTCGCAGTCGAACTCGAACGCCCCGACGGCGCGCGGAGCGGTGGCGCACGTCGACACGACTGCGACGATGCCATACGACCTCGTCGCGGTCGACTTCGTGTCGGTCGCGAGTGGATGGATTGTTGGAAACGACCCTGACAACAACGTCAGCGTCATCCTCCGGTCGGTCAATGGAGGCGCAACCTGGGTGGCTGTTCTCGAGATCGTCGGCGAATCCCTTCTCGACGTCGATTTCGTCGACGAGGCAGTCGGATTCGCTGTCGGAGCCGAGGGCGTCGTTTACGCGACGAAGGACGGCGGACAGACCTGGACCGAGGACCCGGTCGGCACGAACTGGACTTCGCAGCGATCCGTCGAGCCAGTCACCTTTCAGCCCAAGTCGGGCGACACGTCCGGTCCTCCGATGTTGATCAGCGAGAGTATTGCGTCGATGTACTTCGTCGACGCAAAGACGGGATGGGCCGGCGGCGACGTCCCCTCCGGCGAGAGTGTCAACGTCCGTGGAATGCTCCTCGCCACGACGGACGGAGGGCGCACGTGGTCCGAATCTAAGACGCCGGATGGCGGACCGGTTATTCCCCCGGCAATCAACGATCTGCAATTCGTCAGTCCGACGCACGGCTGGGCAGCTACCGGAAGTCTCGAGAACGGTGAGGAGGACGCCCTGTTCCACACGACCGACGGCGGCAGAACCTGGGCGCGGCAGCCCGCGACGGGCGGGCAGTTCCTGCGCGCCGTGCATTTCGTGTCGGCGACGCGGGGATTCGCCGTCGGAATGACCGTCGATGCGGTCACCGAGTTGCCTGGGCCGTCCAAACTGCTCGAAACGAGTGATGGCGGTGCGTCGTGGAAGATTGCTCTCGTTGCTGAACGGAGTTTCTTCGACATTACCTTCGTCGATGCGAACCGTGGCTGGGCCGTCGGCGACCGTGCCGCCGTGTACGCCACGACGGATGGGGGCGCGACGTGGAAGCAGCAGACCAAGTTCCTCGCGACGGGAGTGGCGAATCTGAAGCGGCCGCCGAAAAGGCCGGGGGCTCCGACGCCACGTGCTTTCCGCACTCTGCTTGCGCGGTCGCCGTCGGAAGTGTGGGCCGCGGGTGAAGGTCAGATCCTTCGTCGCCGATAAACGGACGCCGTTACGGAGACGAGAGACCCGGCGGAGCGTTGGTCGTGCACGATTCGGGCGGTCCCCGTCTTTTGAGCCGCGAGCAGTAGCCAGCGTCCCTTTCCGATTACTTCCGTCCTTCTGAAACGACGAGTCTGCGGTTTCGGCCACGGTCCGTGGGACGCTCGCTACTGCTCGCGGCTCGAGGAACGGGAGCCCGGGGAGCGGGTCCTGTAGCGAGCGGGTTCCCATCTCAGCTGAACAGCAGGGATCGCAGGAGTGCGTAGACCGCAGCGATCGCGATGACGACGCCTGCCAACGAAAGGTAGACGTATCGCTTGTGCCCGGTCGTGTACCAGACGTGCATCCGGTGTCCGAAAGCGCGGGCGGTATACGCGATGGCAACGAAGCGCACGATGCGTCCAACGACGAACACCAGAAGGAATCCCCAGAAAGGAACGTGAGCGGCGCCTGCCGCCATCGAGACCAGCTTCATCGAACCGGGGCCAACCGCCACAAAAGCCACCGGCAGGATCCACCAGCGGCCCTGGGCCAGCTCAAGCACGCGAGCCCAGGATTCCTCTTCACCCCAGAACTGAATGATCGGCAGTCCGATCGTCGGAAAGAAGAGATACCCGACGGTGTACGTGAAGACGCCCCCCAGCACCGAGCCGGCCGCAAAACAGAGCGCGAATCTCCGCCACAATGACGGCAGATTCGTCACCAGGACAATGAGGAAGGGTTCGAGCGCGATCGGTACGAAAGCGGACCCGAGAAACGCCAGTCCAACGATCCCGGCGGCACCGTGCGCTGAAGACGCCTCGCGAAGAATCCAGAGGCCGACCCGGCCCCTCAGCTTCTGAAACCACCCACGCTCGACACGGCCGGAATCGGTCGCATCGTCCGGACTCGGACTAGAGGACATCGACGGACCGGCCGGTCGTGTCAGGCGTCCCGGCCGTCACCCTTCGAGGGGAGGCCAATGTTGAACGCTACAACGATGAAGAACACACAGAGCGAGAGAGTCATGACGACATATCCCACCGCGAGCTTGCCCGAGTAGATCGTCACAATGACGAGCACGGCGACGCCAACGAGCGCGAGCACCTGCTTGAAGGAGATATTCCACCCGAACGTCTTGTTGTCGGTCATCGGCATTGGCAGCAAACCTCCTGGATCTCTGGAATCGGCGAGTCTAGCAGCGCCCGCATGTCACGGTCAATCGGCAGTTTCGACGTCATCGAGAGACCGCGGCGGCTCTGCGGGGAAGCGATCCGGAGAGATGGTTCCCCGCAGAGCCGCCTGTCTTCGTGAAGACACCAATCCTCCCGGGCCGTTAGCCCTTCGGAATCCGGAGCTTCTGTCCCGGGAAGATCTTGTCAGGATCGTCGAGTTGATCGCGATTCGCTTCGAAGATCTCCTTCCAGGAAACGCCGTCATAGTGCGAAGCGATCTTGCTGAGCGAGTCTCCCGACTTCACCTCATAGACCTCGGCGCCCCCGCCTTCGACGACCTGAAGGTCGAGAAGGAGGTCGCCCGAGCCCATGTCAGGATCGAGCCGGCCGTACTCTTCCCATACCGACTGCTTCGCCGCTTCGCTGTTGACAGTGCCCGACACGGCCAGGACATCGCCGCGGTCGTCCACCGTGACGTTGCCGTGGGACCGAGCCATGTCGATGAGCGACTTATACTTGTCTGAAAGTGCCATTTTGGACTCCTTGGACCTACTTCTCGGTCAGTTCGGTGGCGACGACCTTCGTGGGTTTGGGGTTGGCTTCGTTCGCGGCCTGCATGACCTTGACCTTCGCTCCCTTTGCTACTGAACCCTTGAGCGTCACGACACCGTCAACGACGTCAACGGTCACGCCGGTGATCGTCGCCTTCGCCAGGTTGTCGGTGACCGCCTTCTTGATAGCCGCATCATTGCCGGACGCTGCCGGACCGGCGGGAGGTGCAGGCGGTTTGACCGTGATGTTGTTCGTCACGGACTTAACCCCTTCCACACCCTTCGCTACCGTCTCGGCCGCGGCCTTTCGCGGCATCGTTGTCGACGGTGCCAGAAAGCGTCACGACGCCTTCCTTCACCGCTACGTCCACTTTGGCGCCCGCGAGATTCGCGGCGGCCTGGATCTTCGCCTTGACGGACTGCGTCAAGGCCGCATCGTCGGGTCCGCTCTTGCACGCGCCAGCGGCGACGGCAAGCGTCAGGACCATTCCCATCACGAGAACGGATCGCAGTGCTCGATTCATGATCGATTGTCTCCTGTCATTTGAACGAATTGTGAACCAGGGACCACCCAGCGCCGGACTTAGGCGTCCGTTGGGGGAGCGGCGGCGCGATGGCGGTGCTCGTCGAGTTGCAGGCGCAGACTGTCAATCTGGGAATCCAGTTGATCGGCAACTCTGCGCAGATCTGGAAGGAACCGGCCAAGGTCGCCCATGGAGTCCATAGAATCCACAAGCGACCCCAATTCCTGCCGTGCCAATTCAAGATGTCGGAGCCGAAGCGCCCGATCGCTCATGAGCGAAGCGCAACCGGCTCCGGCGAAACCTCCGCGGCGGCCTCGAGATCCTTGCGAGACGCTTTCATCTGGCGCTCGAGCTTCTTGATCTCGACGAGGTGCTTCGGGTTGAACGCCAACGACGGGTAATAGCAGTTCGATTCGTGCGTGCAGAAACACCCGTTCGCGGCGTGCTTACGTCGTGCGTCCATTGCCGGCGACAACCAGAGCTTCTGGAAGTCCCAGTCCACATCGCGCAAGTTGCCGATTGCATCCAGGTTCTCGCAGCTCGAGAGCGTGCCTTCGTCGTAAATGACCGCGCCGGCCGTGCCGGCATAACACGTGAGTTGCGCCTTCTTCTCCTTCTCGGTGCGAGCGATCAACTCGTGCATGTGAATGTCGATCGCTGCCTTGAAGAATCCGGCATCCCCCGAGTAATTGTTCTTGATTGCCGAGGATCTGGAATCCTCGTCAATCATCCGGCCGAGCTGGTGATATCGCTCGAGGTCGATCTCGAGCTCGCTGGCGACGGCCGACGGCGGACGGATGTAGTTGACGTTCACCTTGTCAGGACGAAGCTCGAACTTGAGGAAGTCGTACCACTCGAAGATCCGATCCTGATTGCTGTTCATCAGACACGTGCAGGTCTGGATGTCGAGCTGCGGATGGGATTTCTTGAGCTCCTGAAGCTTGCGCGCGGTGTCGATCGCGATGTCCCACGAACCGGGCTTCTGCCGGATCTTGTCGTGGTCTTCCTTGACTCCGTCGATCCCGAGCGCAACGGCGACATTGAGATTCGGGCACTCCTGCAGGATCTTCTCGACGTCAGGAAGAATCCGCTTCTGGATCTGACCGTTCGACATCAGATAGACCGACTCGAGGCGGTTGTTGTCGTAGAAGGCCTTGACGATCTGTGGCAGGTCACGTCGAGTGAACGGCTCGCCGCCCGCGATGATGAGCACCGACAGGTTGCCGCCGAGCGTCTCCGAGATCCGCTCGAGCTCGTGCGTCTTCATCTGGAGCTTCTTCCGGGGCGCGTCGTCGAGCTCCTCCGTAAAGAAGCAGTGAACGCACCGCATATCGCAGACCGACGTGCACAGAATGTTCAGAACAACGGGCGCGAAGGGTTTGCCCATCGCGAGCTTCCCATAGCGCTTCAGCAGTTCCTTCGTCGTGAAGTCCATCCCGACCTCCTGATTCCAACTCATCCGACCGATCCTTACGTTCGAACGGACGAGTGTACCGGACGCTTCCGTCGATGTCCACGAACGCAAAAGTCGGGTAGTGGGTCAATCTGACTTCGCCTTGCGTCGATTCGGTCCTTCACTCTTCGATTGCTCATTTTGCGTCTTTGCTGCGTCTTCCTTTGCGCCTTTGCGAGAAACTCTTCAAGCCGTCGAAGAAGTTCTCGCAAAGGCGCCAAGGAAGACGCAAAGACGCAAAATGAGCAGTGAGCCTGCACCAAACCGCGGCAGGGATCAGACTATTCCGCTGCCTGCCGCGCTTTTCGGATTCCGCGCCGCTCAAGTTCAAACTGGGACCTCGATCGAAGGTGACCCACTACGAAAAGTCGCGCCGGCACTGGATTTGACACGGTCGCGAGGCGGGCGGTAACGTCCGCCTCGACCTGGCGTGCCGGTTTGAAACGGCGCCAGTAGAGTTCGAGGAGCGAAGGACACCATGGATTACGCGAATATCGCGGTCGAACGAAAAGACGGCATCGGGCGGCTTACTATTACCCGGCCCGAGGCGCTCAATGCTCTCGACAAGGCGACCGGCGAGGAGCTTCTCGATGCGCTCGATTCGCTCCGCACGGACTCCGCCGTTCGCGTCATCGTGTTGACGGGTGCCGGTCGTGCGTTTTCGGCTGGGGGCGACATCAAGGAGATGTCGCGCGCCGGCGAGTTGCCCGAATCGTTTTTCGACGAGCTGCTCTCGACGTTGAATTGCGTCATCGTGGCTATGACCGAGATGCCGAAACCCGTCATCGCGGCCGTCAACGGCATCGCCGCGGGACTCGGATTCAATCTCGCGCTTGCCTGCGACCTTCGGATCGCCGCGAGAGGGGCCGAGTTCACGCAGGCATTCCTGCGCATAGGTCTCATCCCGGACGGAGGTGGCACGTTTCTGCTGCCGCGGATCATCGGGTGGTCGCGTGCGATGGAGCTGATCCTCACGGCCCGGTCGGTGTCATCCGAAGAAGCGCTTCGCCTCGGCCTCGTGACGGCCGTTGTCGACGAAACGGATTTCGAGGCAACCGTCGAGCAATGGGCACGGCAGCTCGCTGGGGCGCCGACGGCGGCGGTCGGTCGCGTCAAGCAGTTGCTTGCGCACAGCGTGACGTCCGACCTGAAGTCACAGCTTCGCTTCGAGCGTGAAATGCAAATGGCGAGCGGCAAGACGGACGACTTCCGCGAAGGCATCACGGCTTTCCTCGAGAAGCGGACGCCTCGATTCACGGGCTCGTGATCGACCCCGAAAGGGATTGGCAAAGGTCGGACTGGAACCCCGAGCGGTAGCGAGGGGCCGGAGTGCCAATCGGACGCCGAGTCGTCGCAATCATCTTGTGAGCGCACCTGAACGACTCATGGTTGTCGAACGGTTCGCAGACGTAAGGCCGGCCCCTCGTTACCGTTCGGGGTTCAGGCGTAGACCGCAGAATGCCGACAGTCACCTACGCACACCTTCTCAGGTCCAACGTACCGTTCCGGCGGCTCTGGCTAGGGCAGGTCGTCAGCGAGCTCGGCACGTGGTTCGCGTTCATTGCCGAGCTCGGACTCGTTCGGGCGCTTTCGGGAACTGCCCTTTCGGCAAGCCTGATCGTCGCCGCGCACTTCCTCCCGTACTGCATCGTCGGTCCGTTCGCCGGAGCGATCGCCGATCGATTCCCTCGCCGGATGGTGATGATCGCAGCCGATCTCGGGAGAGCCGTGCTTGCCCTGGGATTCCTGTTCGCGACGACGCCGGATCGGCTGTGGGTCGCTTACGTGTGCGCCGCCGGACTCTCGTCGCTCAGCGCGTTCTTCGAGGCTGCCAAGAACGCTTCGATGCCGAACCTCGCGAAGGGCGACCAGCTCCTCCCGGCGAACGCCCTGATCCACGCAATGCGCTTTCTCCAGTTGTCGATTGGCGCCATGATCGCCGGACTCGTGACGGAATGGCTGGGTTATCGCGCTGCCTTCGTCATCAATGCCGCGTCGTTCGTCGTGTCGGCGTTTTTCATTGGACGGATCGCGATCGCTGCGCTCGAACCGGACCTTCAGGCCCTCGCTTTCCGTGCTGCATCGTCGGCTCGCTCACTGACCGCTGATGTTCGCGAAGCCATCGTGTTCATCTGGCGAACTCCACTCGTCCTTGCGATAACCGCCGTGAACTTCGGCTGGGCGTTCGGCGGAGGAATGTCCCAGGTCATCAACGACCGGTTCGGAGGCATCATATTTGCCGAACCGGGACAGACGGGTGATCGTGGCGTAGCCATCCTGAACGCTGCGACGGGAATCGGCCTGTTGATCGGCATGATCGTTGCCAACAGGATTGGCGCCCTGGTCTCGGCCCGCAAGGTCGTCGGACCCTTCATCGGATGGATGCTCGTCGCGTCGGGACTCATATTCGCCCTGTCCGGTGCCGCTCCGAATATCTGGGTGATGTCCGCCGTGTTCATCGTGAATCGGGCGATTCTGAGCGCCGAATATGCCGTTCAGGACACCGTGCTCATGGTCGCGCTTCCCGATGGAATTCGAGGCAAGGTCCATACGATCGATCGCTCGGTCGAGCTTGCGATCTACGGTCTGTCCGCCCTCATTGCCGGCGCGCTCTTCACGGTTCTCGAGCCGAGAGTCGTGCCCGTGATCTCGGGATTGCTCATGGCGTTGCCGGGCTTCGTCTGGCTGATTGCCCTGTCGCGAGGACGCGTGCAGATCGGGCACGGCGCCTTGAGCTCACGATAACAGCGCCGCCGCTTCCGTCACCGGTTGCGACACGATCTCCCAGGCAGACTCGTCGCGAACGACCTTCGCCACGAGCTGCGTGTGCAGCGCGTGTCCAGCCCGATCTGCGATCACATGACCAAGGATCGGCATTCCGAAGAGCGCGAGATCGCCAACGATGTCGATCATCTTGTGACGGACGAACTCGTCGGGCCACCGAAGCGGCACCTCGTTGAGCATGCCGCCGTGTGGCGTCAGGACGATGGCATTCTCCGTCGATCCACCCTGAATGAGCCCGGCCTGGCGAAGGGCTTCGACTTCGTGAGCGAATCCGAACGTGCGGGCCGCCGCCAACTCCGGACCGAATTCCCCGTTCGTAATGGAAATCGAACGACGCTGACTTCCGACAACCGGATGATCGAAGTCGATGTGGCACGAGATTCGATACTCGTCTGCTGGCACAATACGGATTGAACGATGCGACTCGACGACGTCGACCGGCCGCCGGATCCGGAGGAACTGGCGCGCCGCCTCGAGCTCTCGCACACCCGCAGACTCGATGAGATCGACCCATCCTTCCGCGCTGCCGTCTAGAATCGGGACCTCCATTCCGTCAATCTCGATTATGCAGTTGTCGACCCCGCTCCCAACGAGTGCCGCCAGAAGGTGTTCAACCGTCGAGACCATCACGCCCTGGCGCATGAGCGTCGTCGCATAACTCACGCGCGCCACCGCGTGCGGCGCTGCCGGAACATCGAAGTCGCCGAGGTCGGTTCGTCGAAATACAAATCCGGTAAATGCCGGCGCGGGCGTAAGCCGGACCGCGACCTGGTTGCCAGTGTGCAGTCCAACGCCTGCGACCTCCACGGCTCTCCCCAACGTCGTTTGCCGATGGAATTTTGTCACTTGTCTCCGTGCTGCCTCGGGCGTGAGTTCTGACTCACGGAGAAGTCCTGCAATCGGCATGCCTCGCGAATGCCGGGCCTGGGTCCTTCGAATCCCGTGGAATTCTTCCATGGAGCAAGGGCACTATGACGCGTTGCGTCTCCATCGAGCGACACCATTGGCTCATTCCTGCGACACTGTCATCGCTTCCCGAGTATCCGAAACGCGCGGCAGGCTCACTGCTCATTTTGCGTTTTTGCGTCTTCCTGTGCGCCTTTGCGCCTTTGCGCCTTTGCGAGAAATTCTTCGAAGCCGTCGAAGATTTTCTCGAAAAGGCGCAGAGAAAGACGCAAAGACGCAAAAGAGCAACTGAAACGTGAGGGACCGAGTCAACGCGAGACGAGGTCAGGATTGACCCACTACCGGGACGGCAAACAACTGGGGTCCGCAAGACCCGGGCGTGGTATGGTTCGAAGTGTTCGCCCTGAGTCCTGGTCCCTCGGGCGACATAATTCTCTCGTGCGGTGTCGCCAAGGGAAGCCAGCCGAACCGTCAGATCGTGATTGCGAGGCCCTTCGGCAGCCGCGACCACCGTGAGGGGCGGAAGCGATGACCACTTCGGCACCCGACGATTCTCCGGAGACCGCGCCTGAGCTACCGGAGGATGCATCGACACCTGGCCAAGTGTGGCTCTTCGTCGAGCGAATCCGCACCCGTCTTGTCCGTTTTGCCGCGGATCGCCGCGTACGGATCGGCGTGCTGGTGGCGTTCGTCGTCCTGATGGGTTCGTTCGGACTCCTCTGGTTTCTATCCTCGCGATACATCGATTTGCGACTGGCCGTCGATTCCAGAGATGCACGCTCCGGGGTCTTTGCAGCGCCGCTGGTCCTGCGGCCTGGACAACCGCTCGAACGCGACGATCTCGTCACATACCTCGAACAACTCGGTTACGGTTCTGGAAGCACGGACGATACCGCCGGACTGGCCGGCCGATTCTCGGTCGCTGGAAACACCGTTACGGTTGAGCCTCTCGATCCGGAGGTAACCGGGACCGGCGAGTTCCCCGCCGTCACCGTGATCTTTTCGGGTAATGCAGGCATCGCGGAAATCCGCGACACACGGACTGATCGCGCGCTCGAGGCATGCACGCTCGAGCCGCTCGTGATCGCCTCGACGTACAACACGCGCGAGAAGCGGATGTTGGTCGAATACGACGCAATTCCGGCTACCCTTCGGACGGCGATCCTGACGACGGAAGATCGGCGGTTCTGGACCCACCGAGGCGTCGATTACCGCGGAATTGCCCGCGCCATGCGAGAGAACTGGGGCGAACCCGACATCTCGCAGGGCGGATCGACGATCACGCAGCAGGTCGTCAAGAACGTCTTTCTCACGCCCGAAAGGACCTATACCCGCAAGATCAAGGAAGCGTGGCTCTCGTTCGTGCTCGAGTGGAAACTCGCGAAGACGCAGATTTTCGCGCTCTATTGCAACGAGGTCTATCTCGGTCAGCGCGGTCGTTACGCGATTCACGGATTCGCCGAAGCGTCTCGCGAGTACTTCGACAAAGAGCTTTCGGATCTAACGCTCGACGAGTCGGCCCTGCTGGCCGGAATCATCAATGCGCCAAGCACCAACTCGCCGTATCGACATCCCGATCGCGCGAAGGCCCGTCGAGACCTCGTGCTCGACATGCTGCTCGAGTCGGGTGCCATAACGGCCGAGCAGGTCGACATCGCCAAGGCTGCGCCGCTCGTGCTGCGGCCATTGTCGACGGAGGCGTCGTGGGTCGATTCTCCGTATTTCAGTGACTACGTGCAGGCATACCTCGAGGAGGTCTACAGCGATTCGCGGGCGAGCCTCGAACATACGTCGATCTACACAACCGTTGACGTGAACCTGCAGCGCGCTGCGACTCGCGCCGTCGCAGCGCATGCTGAAAAGCTCGACGCCGTCTTTGCACGGAGCCGCCGCGCCATTCCACCCGGCACGGTTCAGGCCGCACTCGTTGCCATCAACCCGAAGACCGGAGCCGTCGTGGCGATGGTTGGAGGTCGCGACTATAACGCCAGCCAGTTCAACAGGGCCACGGATGCATCGCGGCAGCCCGGTTCGGTCTTCAAACCGTTCGTCTATTCGGCGGCACTCACCGGTCGAAAATACACGCCAGCGACGCTCGTCATGGATGCTCCCCAAATCTTCACGTATGGCAACGGGCAGACCTATGAGCCAGACAACTACGGTCAGTCCTACGCGAACAGGGATATTCCGCTCCGGGTCGCCTTCCGAAACTCGAAGAACGTCCCCACCGTCAACGTAGCCGTACATACCGGGCTCGACCAGATTGCCGGCCTTGCAGAACGCGCGGGACTGCCGAGGCCGGAACTTTACCCGTCGATGGCGCTCGGCGTCTCCGAGGCCACTCCACTCGAAATCGCGCAGGCCTACACTGCCTTCGTGAACGGAGGATCGTCGGTGGAACCGACACCCATTGCCTCGGATGCCGCAACGGTCGCGCCTCGGCAACTCGGGAATCCGATCGTCTTCACTCCGCAAGTAGCGTACGTGATGACGAACATGATGGAGGACGTCGTCGCGAAGGGTACGGGTCGAAGTGTCCGCGCCCGAGGGTTCCGAGGAGCGGTGGCGGGCAAGACGGGCACGTCGCGCGACGGATGGTTCGTGGGATACACCCCCAACCTCGTGTGCGTTGTATGGGTTGGATTCGACGACAACCAGCAGCTCGGATTGACCGGAGCCGAGTCTGCACTGCCGATCTGGACGGAATTCATGAAGGACGCCATCGCGTTTCGACCCGAGCTCGGCGGTTCGCAATTCGAGCGCCCGTCCGGTGTATCGTCGATCGAAATCTGCGCCGAGTCCGGATACCGACCGAGTGAGTACTGCCTTTCAACCTATGAAGAAGTCTTCCTGGCGGGCACGGAACCAATTGTCGTGTGCGAAACCCACACCAATGGTATGGAAGGTGTGCCGATGTTCGACGAGTTCGGCAATCCCCTCGATCCCCTGCTCGAGCCCGAACCGGAGCGCGATCCCGAAGACCGGACGGTCGGCCCTGAGGACCTCGAGCCACCTGAACCCGGCAAAATCGTGATGCCAGTGGCACCTGTCCAGGCGCCACCGAAAAGCGGATGGCCTTCCGGCCGGACTCCGCGAACCCGGAAGCGCGCGCAGGCCGTTCCCGACACGGAGCCGGTGCCAACCCCGGCACCGCCGGAAGTGGTGGTTCCCCCGCCTCGATGATCTCGCCCGGAGCAATGGACGCACGGTCCGATTCACGACCGAAATCGATGTATCGAATCCGTACGTGTTATCGCCCGACGGAGACTCGTTGGCGGTCAATTGCGCGACGAGCTTAAATAGAGGCCTCGTGCCGAACCGTCCGGACTATCCACAAAATAGGGAGTTACGCCTGTTCCGCTGTCGTGGGGAGCTATTGGAACGATCGTTGCGTTCTAGAGCGATGGAGGACGCGAGGCCAAAATGCAGGCGTCGCCGACAAGTACGGGTCACGAACGCGGAGCACGAAATCATGGCTCTAGTCGAAGCATTCCTGATCTTCAGTTTTCTGTTCGTTCTGGGAATCGCCCTTCTGTTTTGGGCATTCCAGGCTTCGAGCGGCCTGATTCGACACGTGCGAACGAGATTCAGCCGCACGGCCACTTTCGCCCGGACACGTACTCTCGAGGTGCATTCACATGGCACGAACCTGGTCCAGGCACTCTCGCACCGATCAGGCTTGATGCCGCTCGCGCATCAGCGTGGCTCGTCGGCGCGCCGGACGGCGCTCCACTAGAGAATGGACATGAACATGCCAGATGACGAAACACCGGACGATTCAATTCCCGGGAAGGACCCGAAGAAACCCGTCCGCTCGATTCCCGAGAAATTCGCAATTTTCATGGACGACCTCGCAACCCAGGATAACGACGACCTCTCGCTCATCCTCGGTCTCGCCGACCCGAACGACGAAGACGAACCGGCGAAGTCGTAGCTTCGCAGCAGGACTCCGGTGACCCGATCACGAGGTTCCTGCGCGGTATGCGACAACGGCAACGATCACGAGCGCAATGAAGATTGCGACCAAGCCCCAGAGAATCGCCGACAGCCAGACTGGCGGATCAGACCAGATGCTGCGCCTCCGTGCCTGCGACGGGTCCTTCAGCTTCATGAAGCGCTTCTTGCAAGCGCTGCAGCGGTACGGATAGATACCGACGGAACCCAGCAAGACCAGTTCGATCGGACCCTTTCGCCGTGACCGATGAACTCGAGTTTCTCCGCAAGCAGGGCAATTCATGGTGGTTCGATATGGGCCGGAGCGGCGACCCTTGCCGCGCGATGACCGGCCGTCGGCGGAGTGTACAATACCGCCGCCATGACCGACACCAACGAAGCGCTTTATCTGGTCGACGGAATGTCGCACATCTTCCGGGCCTACTACGCCATCCGTGGACTCTCGACCTCGGCCGGACTCGCAACGAACTCTGTCTACGGCTTCACGATGATGTTGCGAAAACTTATCGCGCAGGAGAAGCCGAAGTATCTTGGCATCGTGCTCGACAGTGCCGAACCGACCTTTCGCCACGAGTCGTATGCCGAATACAAGGCCACGCGTGGACTGATGCCGGATGATCTCGCCGCGCAGATTCCATACATATTGAGGGTCTGCGAGGTTTTTCGACTTCCGGTGATCAGGGTTCCCGGTTTCGAGGCCGACGACCTGATCGGCACTCTTGCCCGAATGGCCGAAGCGGCCGGCGTTCCTTCGGTCATCGTTTCGCAGGACAAAGACCTCTGTCAGCTCGTGACCGATCGAATCACGATCATGCGCGAAGAGCGGGATCGGACGGTTACGAGGGTTGACCGGAACGGCGTCATCCAGCGAATGGGTGTTCCGCCTGAGCAGATCGTCGATCTTCTCGGCCTTCAGGGCGACGCATCCGACAATATTCCTGGCGCTCCCGGCATTGGCGAAAAAGGTGCGCTCCAGCTCCTCGAGCAGTTCGGTTCGATCGAAGCCGCGCTGGCCGGTTGGGAGTCCGTCACTCGCAAGTCCTATCGCGAGTCGCTGCGCGACAACGTCGACATCATCCGCCTCTCGCGTGAGCTGGCAACGATAAAGATCGATTGTCCAATCGATCTCGATCTCGAGGCGCTCGAGCTCTCGGAACCGGATGCCGCCGCCGCGCACGCGCTCTTTGCCGAGCTCGAGATCAACTCGCTCGCCAAGGAGTTCGCGAAGGCCGCAGGCGGAGCGACGGCGCCAACGGCTCCCGCCGCGCCTTCGCCGTCGCGCGCCTACTCGGTGGCCCGTGATGCCGCGTCTATCGAACGCGCAATCGCCGCCGCCGCCGCCGCGGGGCGTTTCGGATTTGCGGTGGCTCCGCCGGTCCCCGGTCGCGTGCCGGGAATCGCAATCAGTTTCGCAGCCGGATCGGGAGTGTTTCTGGACTTTCATGACGCTGCGGACGCCGGTGCATCACTCGCTGCATTCGCGGAAGTCCTCAACAACGACGCCGTCGAGAAAGTCGTCCACGATGCCAAAGTGGCGCTCCACGCGCTCAATCGAGCTCACGAGGAGCTGAATCCCGATCGAAAGGCCGACGTGATTCGCGCTGTGACGACGTGCGGCACACGGTATCCGTGGAACGGCGGCGTTCGAATTCGCCCGATCACGGAGGACACGTTGCTTGCCGCATACCTGCTCGACCCGAACCGGGGCAAATACCCGATCGCGGACATTGCCCGCGATGTGCTCGGCATCGAGACGAGGACTCCTGCCGACGGGATCGATGCCGACGTCGCCCAGACGCTCGCCGAAGCGGACGTGACGCTGCAGCTTGCGGCAGAGCTCCGACAGCGCATCAGAGCCAAGGAACTCGTCGACGTCTACGAGAAACTCGAATTGCCGCTCATTGAGTTGCTATACGAGATCGAGCGCATCGGGCTGCGCCTCGACCCGGCGGCGCTCGAGGATACCGGCAAGCTGATGGACGTCGAAATGGCCCGGTTGGCGGAGAAGATCTATGAGCTCGCCGGCGAGACGTTCAACATCAACAGTCCATCGCAACTCGGAGAAGTCCTCGAGCGACTGAACTTTCCGATGAAGCGGCGGACGGCGACCGGGAAGATCTCGACGAGCAAGGACATCCTCGAAGAGCTTGCGAACGAGTTCGAACTGCCACGCCTCGTCATCGAGTACCGGGAGCTGGCAAAGCTCAAGGGCACGTACGTCGATGCGCTGCCGCTCGCCATTGACGCGACGACGGGCCGGGTTCACACCTCGCTCAACCAGGCTGGGGCGGCGACCGGGCGTCTCTCGTCGTCGAACCCGAATCTCCAGAACATTCCTGTTCGAACCGAGGCCGGAAGAGCCATTCGCCGCGCATTCGTCGCGCCCGATGGCTGCGAGTTCGTGTCGGTCGACTATTCGCAGATCGAACTTCGCGTGCTGGCCCACATCGCGGAAGACGAGCGGATGCGGGAAGCGTTCCGGGAGGGCGAGGACATCCACGCCGCAACCGCCCGCGAGGTTTTTGGTGCGACCACCCTCGCCGACGAGAAAGAAAAGCGCCGTCTTGCAAAGATCGTGAACTTCGCAATCGCCTATGGCGTCGGAGCGTTCGGTCTCGCGCAGCGGACGGGCCTCTCGCGCAAGCAGGCGAAGGAGGCCATCGAGCGATACTTCGCGTCGTTCACCGGCGTACGGAAGTACATGGACGAAACCCCCGAGCGAGCCCGCGACACGGGTGACGTGCGGACGCTGTTCGGGAGACTTCGCCAGATTCCCGACATCGACAACAAGAACCACAACCTTCGCGCGCGCGCCGAACGCGAAGCCATCAACATGCCAATTCAGGGAACCGCGGCGGACCTGATGAAACTCGCGATGATCGCCGCCAGGGAGACGCTGGCGTCATCCGATCTCAAGGCCCGCGTCGTCATGCAGGTTCACGACGAACTGCTCGTCGAGGCAGCACGGGACGACGTCGAGGCGGCTGAGACTCTGCTCCGGAAGGCCATGGAGGGCGCGTACGAGCTGGCGGTCCCCCTCGTCGTCGATGTGGGCTCCGGTCCGAACTGGATGGAAGCGAAGTAGCGCAGCCTCGCGAGACGATCGTCAGAATTCGGTTCGGAACCGGTGCGCCAGCTGCGCAAGCCGGTAATCGTCCCACGATCCGGTCAGGCTGTACCGATCGCCAGAGAGGACATAAGCGTCGACCTGTTTCGATCCACATTTCGGACAGGCGGAGAGAACACCGTTAGCAGGAGCATCGCACGAATTGCAGAACGTGAACTCGGGCGCAAAGACGACGGCGCCGACGCCGGTTTGGTAGAAGCCCTGAGAGACGAGCAATGCTACCTGCTCGGCGGTCGGCGCTGTCGATTCGAACCAGACCTCGGAACTCGCATTCAATAGACCGGGAACGTGCAGCGACCCTTCGGCCTTCAGTCGATCGAGCGGCGCCAGCGGCGCTGTCGGTGCGAGCTTGCATCCCGGCGTGTAGCTGGCGTCGGAGGCGTCGGCATTGCTTCGCATGGCGTCGGCAGCCGATTTGCCGAAGAAGCGGAGATCCAGACGCGCGCGTCGACTCGACGCCGCCAGGTCCGATGTCTCGCTGAGAAGGAATCGAACGCGATGCTTGTCCGACAGCCGCTCGATTTCACGGCTCAGGTGCCCCATCACGCGCCGGCCGAATTCGAGCGATACGGTGCTCTCGTGAAGCGGCGAGCCGACGACAGCGCGAGCCAGTTCGTTGAGTCCTACCGGAGCTATCGGGTGCGACGTCCATCCGAGCCTGAGGAAAGGCTTGCCGCCAACGGTCATCGCGAGCAGCGACAGTGGCCCGTGCTCGCCGCGCGCGAGAAGCTTTTCGAGGAAGACCCGCTTCTCGAGATGCGCCTGGGCCGCCGCCTCCATGACACGAGTCAACTCCTCGAAGACACGGACCTGGTCGCCGCCGGCAAGGTAGCCAACTCGAGGCAGGTTGATCGCCACGGTGGCAAGCGCCGCCGAACGCCAGTTGTCAGTCTCGGTTTTCGCTATCGCGTTGACGTCCGCGACGCCGAATCGCTCAAAGAACGCGGACTCTCCGTCGCGGTCGAAGGCAATCGTCAGTCCGCCACGCTCCGTCGCCACGCGGCTTGCGAGATCGAGGACGGCACGATATCCGGCTCGTTCCGTGAACCTCGACGTGACGTGCAGGATGGCTCGCGGCGAGACGAAAGGTCTGCGTCGCGCATCGCCGGCCAGACAGGCCTCGAAATACGCGCGAAGGAATCGGTGCGCCGTCTCGGTGTACTCGCTGTACGTACGGTTGAGCTTTTCGCCTCCGGGTCCGATCGCCGGCCGGGACGCCAGATCTTCCGGAGCGCGCCAGTCGAGATGCACGTCGCACGAGATCGCCTGTCCGCCACGTGCGACAGCCGGCGACGAGAGCTCGTGGAGCAGCATCTCCGCGAGCTGGAGCAGGTCTCGATGCGACAGGTCTTCGATAAACGGCGCGAGCCCGAAGTTGAGGCTGTCCCACACGATCGGCCCCGACACGTAGCCCTGGAGCGCGGCCGTGAATTTGACGATGTGCGAGATGAGGACTTCCGGTCGCCGAGCCGGCGCCGCGCTCGCAAAACCCTTCGGAAGCAGGACGCCGTGCCGCTTCACGTGATCGACCGAGCACGTCAGCGAGTATGGCCGGTCGATCGAGCCAAGGTGCAGTATGTGAATGTCGCCAACGAGGTGCGCATTGGCCGAGGCCTCGGAGAGTACCGACACGATGGCGAACTCGCGCTTGATCGCCTCCGCGAGATGAAGGCTCGTTCCCTCAGGACCGTGGGGACGTCCGACGTCATCGCGCCGCGAGCCGTGCATGAGGCGATCCACGTCGTACAGCGGAACACCGAGCCTCGAGTGCGCGCGATAGGCATCCTCCATCCCGTACTCGAGGAGCTTGGCGTCGACGAGACCCCGGATCACCGACGAGCTAAGCGTCCGCAGCCCCACCCTCTCGATGAAACTTCGAATCTCGACGCTTAGCTGCTGAGCGCGATCGCGATCGAGGTGCGCCTCGCGAATGAGCGTTTCGATGATGCGGCTCGAATCGAAAAGGGCAACGTCCTCGTCGCTCCGCCGAACGAGGAGTTCAAGTTCGACCGAATCGCCCACGGAAAGGGCCTGATCGGTCGTAGAGGGCCGCTCGGAATCCATCCGGCAGACAATACCGATGCGGGAAATCGGGCGCAAGGAGCCGTCGGATTGCGTTCCTTGACGGTCCATGGGGCGTGTGCTACGCTGGCGGGCTTTTTTGGGTTGCCCATAGCTTTCTGTAGTTACGGGAAGCCTCTGCGCATAGGGATATCCAGCACGAATGGAGGCCATTTGGAAGTGAGTAACCGAAGATTCCTTTTTACCTCGGAGTCGGTCACCGAGGGACACCCCGACAAGATCGCCGATCAGATCTCTGACGCGATTCTTGACGCTGTTCTCACCGACGACCCGGACGGACGTGTCGCCTGCGAGACGCTTGTAACGACCGGACTTATTTTTGTCGCCGGCGAGATCACAACCAGCACGTATGTCGATTTCCCGCGCGTTGCGCGCGAAACGGTTCGTGAGATCGGATACACCCGTGCGAAGTACGGCTTCGACTGCGACACCTGCGCGGTCATGTCCTCAATCGATTCCCAGTCACCAGATATCGCGATGGGCGTGGACGTCGGCGGCGCCGGCGACCAGGGTCTGATGTTCGGGTATGCCTGCAACGAGACTCCGAGCCTCATGCCGATGCCGATCGATCTTGCGCACCGCCTCTCGCGCCGTTTGGCCGAGGTTCGCAAGGAAGGCACGGTCGACTACCTGCGACCGGACGGCAAGTCGCAGGTGACGGTCGAATACGACGAGCACCGCAACCCGGTCCGGATCCCGACGGTCGTCATCTCGACACAGCATGGCGAAGACGTTTCGAACGACCAGATTCGTCACGACATCGTCGAGCACGTCATCAAGCCGGTACTACCCGAGGAGCTTGCCCAGGACGGCGTGAAGTACCACATCAATCCGACCGGTCGGTTCGTGACCGGTGGCCCGCAGGGCGACACCGGCCTCACGGGTCGGAAGATCATCGTCGACACGTACGGGGGCATGGGCGCCCACGGCGGCGGCGCCTTCTCGGGCAAGGATCCCACGAAGGTTGATCGTTCGGCGTCGTACATGGCGCGCTACATCGCGAAGAACATCGTCGCGGCCGGCCTTGCCGACCGTGCCGAGATCCAGCTCGCCTACGCGATCGGCGTTGCGGACCCGGTTTCGGTCTTCGTCGACACGAAGGGCACAGGCAAGATCGGCGACTTCAAGATTGCGGACATCGTCCGTCAGAACTTCAAGTTGACGCCTCGCGACATCATCGAGACGCTCGATCTTCGTCGTCCGATCTACAAGTCGACCGCTGCCTACGGACACTTCGGCCGGGCCGAGTTCTCGTGGGAGCGCACGGACAGGGCCGAGCAGCTCCGCGCCGACGCGGGACTCTAGAGTGCAATCCGGCGCCTGCCGGATCGGCGAATGGGGTGAGATCGAGAAGTTCTCACCCCATTCGCCGCGGCAGGCGCCACACGAATTTCAAGGAGTGATATGAGCACGAGCCGACAGATTCCCGAATGTGATGTGACCGATCTCACCCTTGCTCCGCAGGGCAAGAAGCGGATCGAGTGGGCCGAGCGCGAGATGCCGGTGCTGCGAATGATCCGCGAGCGCTTCGAAAAGGAGCGGCCTCTCGAGGGCGTCAAGATGGTCGCGTGTTGCCACGTGACGACCGAGACCGCCAACCTCGCACGGGCCTTCCAGGCCGGCGGGGCGGATGCCATCCTCATCGCGTCGAACCCGCTCTCAACCCAGGACGACGTGGCCGCATCTCTCGTTGTCGACTACGGCATTCCTGTATATGCGAAGAAGGGCGAGGACACCGACACCTACATGCAGCACGTGCGGTTCGCGCTCGATTCGTCGCCGAACCTGATCATCGACGACGGTGCCGACGTGGTTGCGACGATCGTGAAGGAATACGGTCATCTGCTCGAAGGCTTCATCGGATCAACCGAAGAGACGACGACCGGCATCGTGCGGCTTCGTGCGCTCGAGCGCAGCGGCAAGCTGGACTGGCCGGCAATGGCCGTAAACGACGCGCAGACGAAGCACTTCTTCGACAACCGATACGGCACTGGACAGTCGACTCTCGATGGCGTCATCCGCGCGACGAACGTCCTGCTTGCCGGCCGAGCACTGGTCGTCGTTGGCTACGGCTGGTGCGGCAAGGGCGTGGCCATGCGCGGACGTGGACTTGGCGCGAACGTCATCGTGACCGAGGTCAACCCCATTCGCGCGCTCGAGGCCACGATGGACGGCTTCCGCGTTATGCCGATGACCGAAGCAGCGAAGGTCGGCGACATCTTCGTCACCGTGACGGGTAACCGGCACGTGATCGACGGCGCGCACTTCGCCTCGATGAAGGACGGAGCGATCGTCTGCAACTCGGGCCACTTCGACCTCGAGCTGAACCTCACGGCGCTCGGCGAAATGTCCGAGCCGGTGGCGAACCTGCGACCGTTCGTCGAGGAGTACAAGCTCAAGAGCAACGGCAATCGCGTGATCGTGCTCGGCGAAGGCCGGCTCATCAATCTCGCGGCGGCCGAAGGCCACCCGGCTTCGGTCATGGACATGAGCTTTGCGAATCAGGCGCTGTCGGCTGAGTTCCTCGTCAAGAACAAGGGAACGCTCTCGAACGGCGTTCACGTGCTTCCCGAGGAAGTCGATACCGAGATCGCCAATCTCAAGCTCGCGGCAATGGGTGTCGGCATCGACACGCTCACGCCGGAGATGCTCGAGTACATGACGAGCTGGGAGACCGGAACCTAACCGAGCCTCCAATCCAGGAAGAGAGGGCGCGGCTTCGATGAAGCCGCGCCCTCTCTTCGTTTTCCGATTCGCAAAAAACTCGGACGACGCCTACCGACGATCGAACAGATCGACGATCGCAATCCCCTGCGCCAGCGTGAACGGTCCTCCGAGCGTGAGAACGGCATCTTCGTTCGACGGTTCAACGCCGCCAGCCCAGAGCACCTTTCCTCCCGACACGAGGGCGACACAGCCGGTCGGATCGGCTGCAACGGAGGCGTCCGCTTTAGTGGCGCCGTCCGGCGTCAGCTTTAGATGGACGACATAGGACGACGGCGCTTCAGGAATGGCCTGGATCGTCGCCACAAGAACGTCGCCCCGATTGACGAACGGAATCCGCCGCACGCCGATATAGGAAAGGTCAAAACCGTCGACCTCCGCGGTACCGAGCACCGGAAAGACGTCGTCGCCGGCGAGCGCGAACTTCCGCCCCCCTGCCTTGCCATAACCCATGTCGCAAACCGCTCCGCGGAGCTGAATGTCACGGGCGTTATACGGCCATCCGTCTGGAAGCGGCGCGAGCGGCTGCTCCAACGACGAGTTCGTCATCGTCGGAACGTCGCTGCGCTGCCCCGAAGCGGACGCTGGCGCAAATGCGGCCACCGCGACGCAACCGAGTGCTACCAGCGCGAAAGCACGAATGCGTGACTGCATGGCATACCTCTGTGAAGGAGTGTCCCACCTCATCAGGACGCGAGCTTTTCGCAGAACCCCTCTAGGAGCGCCTGGAAGGCCTCAGCGGAGCGCAACGCGGTATTCATGACTTCGGTGTGCGAGAGGGGGCTGCTGGATTCGCCAGCTGCTGCGTTCGTTATACACGAAATACCCGCCAATCGCAGCCCACTGTGTCGCGCAACGATGGCTTCGTGAACGGTAGACATGCCCACGGCATGCGCTCCAACTGCACGGAGCATTCGCACCTCGGCAGGCGTCTCGTAGCTCGGGCCCGAAAGACCCGCATACACGCCGCCACGGAGAGTGAGCCCGATCTTCGCCGCTGCGACGTAGAACATTTCGCGAAGCTCGGGATCGTAAGCGTTCGTCATGTCCGGGAATCGGGGGCCGAGCCTCTCGTCGTTCGGTCCGGTCAGCGGATGGATTCCCGTGAGGTTCAGATGGTCCTCGATGACCATCAGGTCGCCGGCTGCGAGCGACAGATCGACGCCGCCCGCCGCATTCGTCAGTACGATGGTCTCGATGCCGAGCGCGGCGATGACGCGAATCGGAAACGTGACGTCCTCGAGGCTCCAGCCTTCGTAAGCGTGAAGACGGCCGGACATTACGAGCACTGGCAGATTCCGCACCGTGCCGGCCACGAAGCGCCCGGCGTGCCCCTGTGCCGTTGGCGACCGGACGTGAGGGATCTCGTCAAACGGAACTGAAACTGCGTCAATTACGGCCTCGGCGAACGGGCCAAGCGCCGAGCCAAGGACAAGGGCCGCACGCGGCTCGCGCCCGTCGAAATGCTCGCGGAGAACGGAAGCCGCAAGCTGAATGCGGGAATACGCGTCACTCGTCATCGTCACTCCAGGTCGATCGGTCGAATAAGTTTCTCGTCTTTCATCTCTTTCGCGCGCTTGACCGCCTCCTGCAGCTTCTCATCCAGGAGCCGGTCTCGATCCTTCATCGAGTCCATCTCGCGTTGAAAGAGCTGTTCGGACGACGCCTTCTTGGCGGCAAGCCCCTGCATGATGTCGGAAATTGAACCGCTTCCCTTCGGGTCAGCTTTTGCATCGTGCCGAAGAATGGTGCCGGTGGTCCGATCCACGATGATTTTCGCCTCACAACACGGGCACGTGATTTCGAGTCGCCCAGCGTTCGGATCGCTCACGGCCTCACCTCCACGGCATCGATTATCCGGAGCGCTCGCAGGGCCTCGTCGGCAACGTACGGATCCGCGTCGTGCGTCGCCCGAGCCAGCGCCGGCGCCGCAGAGCGATCTCCGATGCGTCCAAGCGCCTCGGCAGCGTGCCTCCGCACGTCGCCCGATTCGTCCTCGAGCCGAGCCACGATATCCCGAACAGCGGAGCGAGCCCTCAGTGCACCGAGCGCGCGTACCGCCTCCCGGCGGATGAACGGACGCTTGTTTCGTAGTCTCGGAACGATGGCCGATACGACGGTTCCGTCACCAAGCTCTCCCAAAGCTGCGAGGATCGCCGCGATGACCTCGCTTTCACGCTCCTTCGACAGCCGAGCTGCAAGAGTGTTCGATACGGACCTATCGCCGATTTCCGCGAGCGCCGAGACGGCGGACCTTCGAACGAATGGCTTGCGGTCGCCGATCGCTGCTTTGAGCAGCGCCGGAACGGCGACCGGATCGCTCAGCCTCCCGAGTTCCCCTGCGGCCGTGGCGCGCACGATTTCGACGCGATCGTCGAGCAGCGGAAGCAGCAGCGATGCCGTACCGGGCACGGGAGCTCGAGCAAGAAGCATCGCCGAATCCCGTCGGACTTCAGGATCCGTCGATCGCAGTCCCGCGACCAACTCGGTGCGCGTTGAGTCGGCACGCGTGGTTGCCTGTCCTGATTGCGCCTGCTGCGTCCATACGAGACACGCCGTCGCGAGCACAGATATTCCGACGGCGACCGAAGGCGGCATCACGCCAGGTAGGTCGTCGATAGCGTTGAAGCGGACGACTCGCTCGAGGCCCGCCGGCGCGCTCTTTGCGCCGCCGCAATCTCGACCGAACGGAATCCCGCAGCTGAGACGAGCAGCGACGCCACTTCATCCTCGAAGAGGCCAGGCGACGAGAGCTGCGCCCTCATCGTTTCCATTATCTTGATGTAGTCGAGTAGCTCAGTGACTTCGAGATCCGAGAGGGAGCTGATCTTGGCAGCCAATTGATCCCGCGAAGATGACGGCTCGGCCATCGTCAGTTCTCCTTGCTTGTCTGATCGGTAATAAACAGAACTGTACACCCGGCCGTCAACGCCCGGCAAGAATCGTCTCAATTGATCTCGCGGCGAACCACGCTCCCAACCTTCACTCCCGGCAACTGCTGTCGTCAAGGACTCGCGCGCCGGAAGAAATGAGCCGAGAATGGAAGTGGGTTCATTACTTAACATGGACTCAACAAGGGGGTCGTAGGATCACGTCAGGCCGACTCCGACCAGATTGGAATTCCTGATACGCGAGCTAAATGCATTGCGAATGGAAATGATCGAGCTCGAGCGCGAAACCTTGCCCGATTGCGACATCCATCCGTCGTTTTCGGAGAGCGCTCGCAATCTCGTTCACTACCTCGCGCTCAGGAGCCGGGATCTGCGCATCCTCCAGACTGAGCTGGCCGCCATTGGCGTGTCGTCCCTCGGTCGGGCCGAGCCACACGTACTGGAAAACGTGAACGCCGTGCTCCGACTGCTCGAGCTCGCCTCGGGTCAGCCGCCTCACAAGCCGCCTGAGTTCCGCGCCATCTCGCTTCACGAGGGTCGGACACTGCTCGACGTCCATACCCGCGAGCTGCTCGGACAGCCTCGTAACGACAGGGACGTCAGGATAATGGTGACCCTCCCGACCGAGGCCGCTGACGATCGACAGCTATTGCGCTCTCTTATCGATGCGGGAATGGACTGCGTGCGAATCAACTGTGCGCACGATGACGCCGAGGTATGGTCCAGGATGATTGCGAACCTGCGGAGCGCCGAGCGAGGTACCGGCGTCGTGCATCCGGTCGCTATGGACCTGGCAGGTCCAAAGTTGCGCACTGGAACGGTCGTTCCGGGGCCTGCCGTCGCCAAGCTGTCGCCGAAGCGTGACGAGCTCGGCCGTATCGCCAAACCGGCTGTCGCGTGGCTCGTCCCGGACGACGGAGTGCCTCGCAGCGCGCCTGCCGGATGCCAGTTCGCCATACCGGTCCGCCCCAGTTTCCTGTTGAGCTTGAGTTCCGGCGACAGGATCGCATTCGACGACGCGCGCGGAGCGCGGCGCGTTTTCGATGTGGGCGACTCGCTGCTGGAGGGGCGAATCGTCACGTGCCAGAAGACGGCCTATCTCACGACGGAAGTGGTGCTTCGGCACTCCGGCGAAAGTACTTCGGTCGGCGACTTGCCACGCCGGCCGGGCGTAATTCTGCTCGCACTTGGAGACACTCTTGTCATTAACAGGGGAAACGAGCCGGGAGCAGGCGCGGAACGCGATTCGAGCGGTGCGGTGATTCGACCCGCATACATATCCTGCAACGTTCCGAACATTTTCGAGTGCGTAAGGCCCGGCGCTCGTGTCTTCCTCGATGACGGCCGAATCGGAGGAGTCGTCAAGACTGCAGAACCTGGCGCTTTCACTCTCGAAATCACGCGTGCGAGGATCGTGGGAGAGAAACTCGGAGCCGACAAGGGCATAAACCTGCCCGATACCGACCTCGACCTTCCGGCCCTGACCGCCAAGGACTTCGCCGATCTGGAGTTCGTGGCCGCGCACGCCGACATCGTCAATTTCTCGTTCGTGAACCGGCCCTCAGACGTCGATGCGCTCACCGACTGGCTCGAGGCACACGGCGCAGGACATCTGGGCGTCATTCTCAAGATCGAGACGAAACGGGCCTTCGAGAACCTCCCTGGATTGCTGCTCGCGTCGATGAGGGCGCCCCGGCGCGGCGTGATGATCGCCCGCGGTGACCTGGCAGTTGAATGCGGTTTCGAGCGGATGGCCGAAGTACAGGAGGAGATCCTCTGGCTTTGCGAGGCCGCTCACGTGCCGGTGGTCTGGGCGACTCAGGTACTCGAGACCCTCGCGAAGGAAGGCGCCCCTTCGCGCGCCGAAATCACCGATGCAGCATTCAGCAATCGCGCCGAGTGCGTGATGCTCAACAAGGGACCCTACATCGCTCGTGCAGTCGCGGTGCTCGACGACATTCTCTGCCGAATGGCTGACCACCAGAGCAAGAAGAACCCGACGCTCAGGAAACTCGACGTCGCTCGACGGGTCTCGGCGCCATCAGCTCCGCGGTAGGGTCACTCGCCTTGCAGGAGCGGGATTCCTATCGGGAAAACAGCGATCCGGTTCGCGGCCTTCCCAGCAGGTAGGACGCCGCATCCAACACTGCCGAGCTATCGACTCGATCCGCCGATGCTGCGCTCACGATAGAGCGGTCTGGGCGATCCCCAGGCAGCGACGTCTCCGCTCCCCCCACGAGGACGACCGGCACGTGGGTGAGGCCCGCAATATGCGCGACTCCCTGATCATCCGTCACGACAAGGCTTGCGCGCGAAATCGCGGCGAGAAACCGCGCTCCAGTCGGCGCGCCAACTCCGAGAACGCTGCCCCCGAGCCTGGCTGCCAGCAACTTGGCCCGACGGTCCCCTTTCGGGGCGTCGAGCGCGACGAGCCAGGCTCCGAACGCGGAGCGAATACGTTCACCGACTTCCGCAAATCGCTCTGTCGGCCAAGCTCCGGACGTGTGAAGCACGACAACGGAGCCACCGCCTCCGTATCCAATGGCGCGAAGCGCTCGCTCGATCCAGACGTCGGCATCGGGATCGACGGCCTCGGGGATTGCTACATCGATGCCCACGACGCCGAGCTGCTGCGTCATTCGTGACACGGGATCGACCAGACCCATTGCACGGGACCGGCTGCGGAACATGCCTTCCAGCGGATTCCCGTTCGGAGCGCTCGGGCCCGCCGCCACGATGGACGCCAGCCCCGACGCAACACGGGGAAAAAGGTCTATGACAAGGTCGAAGGCCCCACGGCGCGCCTTCGCAAGCAGCGACACCGCGCCGATGACGCTCGTCGCACTTCGCGACGAATCCGACGCCGGCGCGACCTCCCAGGCATCGGCAACCAGACCGAGCGACTTTGCGATTTCACAGAGGGCCGGACATCCGGCAAGCGTGATCCGCTCTCCCGGGTTCGTCGACCGGCGCGCAGCAAGCGGCTCGAGCAGCATTGCGGACTCGGCGAGCGGAGCGAGCGCGAGAATGAGCGTATTGGACATCGTCGGCGTTCTGACCTCTTCGGACATCAGGCGTTGTGCTGGAACTCGATCACGTCGCCATCGTGTACGACGTACTCCTTGCCCTCGATCCGGAGTTTTCCTGCTTCCTTCGCCTTCGGAATGCTGCCCAACTCCACGAGGTCCTCGAACCGGACCACGTTTGCCTTTATGAAGCGCTTCTCGATGTCAGTGTGGATCGTGCCCGCCGCGCGGTGGGCCGTCGTCCCCGCCGGGATCGGCCACGCCCGGCATTCGTCGGGGCCCGCCGTGAGAAAGCTGATGAGGTTCAGCAGGCGATAAGCGGCCTGGACGAATCGATCGCGAGCCGGTTCGGCGATTCCGAGATCGGAGAGGAACTCCGCCTGCTCCTCGGCCGACAACTGCGAGATGTCCATCTCGGCACGGCCGCACATCGCAATGATGTCGAGCGATCGCGCCGCGGCTGCGTCGGCGATCGCTGCCGGCACTCCTCCGGCAATGCCGTCCTCGTTTACGTTGAGCAGCAGAAGCAGCGGCTTGAGGCTGAGAAACCGGAACCCGGCGACCGTAGTACGTTCCTCTGGTGTGAACTCGAGCGTACGCAGCGGCTGTTCCGAGAGCAGATGCTCATGGCAACGCTCCATGAGGTCGCGCTCGCGTTGACTGTCGCGCTCCTTCTTTAGTCGCTCGATCCGCTTTTCTATCTGGACGAGGTCCGTCAGGATCAGCTCCTCCTCGAATCCCCCCAGATCACGGACGGGGTCCGGCGCCGACGACAGCAGCGGACTCTCGAAGGCGCGAATGACGTGTACGAGCGCATCCGCTTCACGCATGTGCTGGACGATGCGCGGATCGAGCCCTTGCTCGCCACCGTGCCGCTCACCTTCCGGGCCAGCGATGTCGATGAACGAGATCTCCGCATAGACTAGCTTCTTGGGTTCGTAGAGCTCTCCAAGCCGATCGATCCGGTCATCGGGCACCTTGATGATGCCGAGGTTCGCCTTGTCCTTGCTTCCGTAACCGACCTCCGCCTGCAAGCCGGTCAGTGTGTTGAAGACTGTCGTCTTCCCCGATCCCGCAAAACCCACGATTCCGACTTTCATGTTTCACTCCCGTCCTTCGACTTCGACATCATTCTGAGGAGAAAGGCGCGCACGAGTCGCGATCCACGAACGGGACCGAGTGCGCGCAGATAGGTCTCCAGGAACACCGCGCGATCCCGGTCCGAGATCGCGGCGATCTCGCTCTGCATCAACGCAAGCAGGTCCGATGCCCAGCGGCGCTGCCGCCAGTACGGTGGCATCCATCTTGCCGACCCGGCGCGGCCGAGACCCACGAACCAGACGACCGGCGTCGAGCGCCGGTTCGCCACGAGGATGTTCGGGGCGATCAGGTCCTTGTGAAAGAACCCGTGGGCGTGCATCCACGCCGTCTGTGTCGCGATCTGCCGGATGAGCTGCAGTTTCTTGAATCCGCCGATGCGTCCCGAAAAATCCGTCTCCTCGAGCGACGACAGCGGCACGGCGTCAGGTATCGCAAGCGTCACCACGAAACTCGTACGATTGAACGGCATCCACACCGGTCGGACGGCTGCAAGCACGCGGGCGGTAGGCAGTCCGCACGCGAGCATTCGACGCCCGGTTCGCAGCACCGTGAATGCCTGCGGCGGCCTGAAGGTCTCGACCAGCCGGTCGTTCAGCAGGAAATGCGTGTACACCTCGGCCGGACCGCGAACGGTCGAAATGGTCAGATGGTGCACGACCCGTCCCGGGCGTGTCGGCACGCGCTCCGCACCCTCGAAGTCCCCGACGGCATCCGCCCGCTCGATCAGCAAACGCAGATCCGCACAGTCGAATCGCGGGTCGATGAAACCCACGTGCCTTCGGGATGCGTAACGATCGAGTTGCATGGAGTTCGTTTCGCGCTGCCAGTCGACTGGCCGCCAGGGCCGAGTCGGATCTCGTTCGCACCGCCCGGGCGAGGCGGCCGGTCCGCGATAACCTCAGCGCCGGAGGTCCGATCCCGTCATCTGCGGCGATGGTGGCAAGCCAAGAAGTCCGAGAAGGGTGGGAGCAATGTCCTCGAGTGAACCACCAGGCTGCAGCTGACCACGCCAGTCGTTCGTCACGACGACAAACGGCACGAGGTTCGTGGTGTGTGCCGTGTGCGGAGCGCCGGTCACCGGATCAACCATTCGCTCGGCATTGCCGTGATCGGCCGTCACGAGCATGGCGCCGTCGCAAGCGAGAATTGCATTCGCGATCTGTCCAAGACACGCGTCGACGGTTTCTACCGCCTTGATCGCGGGCTCGATCATCCCAGTGTGGCCAACCATGTCGGCGTTCGCAAAATTGACGATCAGGACATCGACGTCGCCAGACCCCACCGTTTCCAGGACGCGACGAGTGACCTCTGGTGCGCTCATTTCGGGCTGCAGATCGTACGTGGCGACTTTGGGCGATTGCACGAGGACGCGCCGCTCACCGGGATACTCGCGTTCGACGCCGCCGTTGAAGAAGAACGTGACGTGAGCGTATTTTTCCGTTTCCGCAATACGGACGTTCCGAAGGCCGTGCTCGGCCATCACATCGGCCAGGATTCCCTCGTGCGTATGGGGCGGGTACGCCACAGGAAGGTTGAAGGTGGCGTCGTACTGCGAGAGGCAGACGAAATGCAGTCCTGGGACGTCATCGCCGCGATCGAACTCGGAAAAAGCGTGGTCCGTCAGCGCGCGGGTGATCTCACGGGCCCGGTCCGCACGGAAGTTGAAGAAGATCACGGCGTCGTCGTCCGCGATGACACCGACGGGCGCTCCGGTTCCGTCGACGATACAGATCGGTTCGACAAACTCGTCCCCGACGTCGGCAGCGTACGAGTTCCGGATGGCCGTCACGGCATCCGTCGCGTGTGTGCCCTCCCCCCGGACAAGCAGCCTCCAGGCCTTCTCGACGCGATCCCACCGCTTGTCGCGGTCCATGGCGAAATAGCGACCAACGACCGAGGCGACGCGGCCGACTCCGATCTCCTTCATCACGCGCTCGAGTTCCAGAACGAATCCGTCCGCGGACTGCGGCGGCGTGTCGCGACCATCGAGGAAGCAGTGCACGACGACGCGCGTCAGCTCGCGCTGCCTTGCGAGCCTCAGCAGGGCGTAGAGATGCTCGTGCCAGGAGTGCACGCCGCCGTGCGAAACGAGTCCCATCAAGTGAAGGGTCGTGCCGTGGCGCTTCGCGTGTTCCACAGCCGCGACGAGGACAGGATTCTCGAAAAAGTCACCCGACTCGATAGCGTGATCGATGCGAGAGATGTCCATACGGACAATTCTCCCGGCGCCGATGTTGAGGTGCCCGACCTCGCTGTTGCCCATCTGTCCGTTCGGAAGTCCGACGCTTTGCCCGCTGGCGTCGATGAGCGTGTGCGGGTACTCGGCCATCCACCGATCCCAGTTTGGCGTGTTGGCAAGCTCGATGGCGTTGGCCTCCGCAGAGTCGGAGTGCCCCCAGCCATCGAGGATCACGAGGGCGATCGGTGTGTGCGGACGTTTGGGCATGTCGTGGTCGATGGTCGAGACGCGCGTTCGGGCTCGATCACCGCGACAGCCACTTCAGTGACGGTCGCGGTGACGACGTCTATTTCTTCTTCCTGGGCTTCTTCGGAGCGGCGCCTACCGACGAGATGTCGGTATTGAAGAAGGCGCGGACACCCGGATACAGGGCCGCACCCCCGAGATGCTGCTCGATCCGAAGCAGCTGGTTGTACTTCGCCGTCCGATCCGTCCGCGATGCTGAGCCCGTCTTGATCTGACCAGAGTTCGTCGCAACCGCGAGATCCGCGATGAAGGTGTCCTCGGTTTCGCCCGATCGGTGCGAGATCACGGTCGTGTACCGGTGCGTGCGCGCGAGCTCGATTGCTTCAAACGTCTCGGTGAGCGTGCCGATCTGATTGACCTTCACGAGAATCGAGTTCGCAACTCCTCGATCGATTCCCTTTTGAAGGAACGCCGAGTTCGTGACAAAGAGGTCGTCGCCGACGATCTGACACCGGCCGCCGATCGACTCCGTCAGGGTCTTCCATCCGTCCCAGTCGTTCTCGGCCATTCCGTCCTCGAGCGATACGATCGGAAACTGCCGGACCCAATCCGTCCAGTAAGCAGCCATTTCCTCACTCGAGAGCGACGAGTTGTCGGACTTGTGGAAGACATACCGACCGTCCCGGTACATCTCGCTTGCAGCCGGGTCGAGAGCGATCGCGACCTCGCGCCCCGCCTTGAACCCCGCCTTCTCGATGGCTTCGAGGACGACCTCGATGGCCTCGACATTCGACTTGAGGCTCGGCGCGAAACCACCTTCATCGCCGACGCTCGTCGAATAGCCTCGTTGCTTCAGGACTCCCTTGAGTGTGTGAAAGACCTCGGCGCCCCACTGCAGTCCCTGATGAAAGCTCGTCGCGCCGACCGGCATGACCATGAACTCCTGAAAGTCCACGTTGTTGTCCGAGTGCGCGCCGCCGTTGAGGATGTTCATCATCGGGACCGGCAGCGTGCGAGCGCCGGGTCCCCCAAGGTACTGATACAACGGCAGATCCAAGTGGTCCGCCGCGGCGCGAGCCGTAGCCATCGAGACGGCGAGAATGGCGTTCGCGCCGAGTCTCTTCTTGGTCGCCGTCCCGTCGAGGGCGAGCATCGCATTGTCGATGTCCGTCTGACGCAGCGCGTTCATTCCAGTGACGGTCTTAGCGATTATCTTGTTGACGTTGTCGACGGCCTTGCGAACGCCCTTGCCGAGGTAACGCTTCTTGTCTCCATCGCGAAGCTCGCAGGCCTCGTGTTCGCCGGTCGATGCGCCCGACGGCACCGCCGCCCGTCCGCGGGCACCGCTGACGAGCTCGATCTCGACTTCGACCGTAGGATTGCCTCGCGAATCGAGAATCTCGCGTGCAAGTACCTTCTCAATAGTCGTCATAGCGAAAAGACTCCTCTGGGACGATTCGTGGAAACGGGCAAGACTATCTGCAAGGCTCTTTCGGCGTCAACTCGGCCGCCGTGAAGGGGTTCGTTTGACGACACCGTGCATTCACGGTAGGTTTCGCGCACGCCATGACCAACCCCGAAACCGTTGAAGTAAAGCGACTCAGCGATACGGCAAGCCTTCCGAAGCGGGGTTCGACGCTGTCTGCCGGATTCGACCTCTGTGCAAGCTCCGACGCGATCGTGCCGGGCAGCCGGACTGACGACCAGGGACGTGTGGCCATCGGCCGTGCGCTGATTCCGACCGGTCTCGCCATCGCGATCCCCGCGGGTCTATACGGTCGGGTCGCTCCCCGCTCGGGTCTGGCGGTCAAACATGGTATCGACGTTGGTGCCGGCGTCGTTGACGCCGACTATCGAGATGAAGTTCGAGTAGTGCTGTTCAACTTCGGATCCGAACCGTTCGAGATCAAGACAGGCGACCGGATCGCACAACTCGTGTTCGAGCGCATTGCCGAGCCGCGGATCGTCGAGGTCGACGTGCTCTCCGGTTCGGATCGCGGCGGCGGATTCGGCTCGACCGGCGTGCGCTGAAGGAGACCTGCCGATGCGATTTCTAACTCGCGCCGCTCGATTCACGATTGCCTTGCGTGCCACAGCTAGCGCCGTCGTCGTGGCATTGCTGTTGACGGCGTCTCCTGCCTGGTCGCGCGCGGACGCGGACGACCCGGTCGAGCTCGAGGATCGGGGTCTCATCGCACGACGTCAGGCGCTCCTCGACCTGACCAATCCTTTCACGGTGATGTGCGTCGCGTGCCACCCCGACGACGAGGACGGCCTGACGTTGACGCTCGAACGGCGGAAGTTCGGCGCGCGAACGGTGACGCTTTTCGCGACGAGCGGCGAAGGCGGCCAGAACGCCGTCGGCCCCGAGCTCTACGACGAGCTCGGTCGAATCCGGGAGCGTGAGACCGTCGAGGCGTCGCACATCCAGGGCTCACAACCCTACTTTCTGCGCCTGCCGGACTTCGGTTTCTCGAAGACCGGCGACGAGGCCATGGCAGTGTGGGAGAAGGCGGCCGGCGGGCACGAGCCGCTCCTCAGAATGTTCGTCGCTGCCATTCGCGACCTGCGACCGGACGTGATCATCACGAACCACGACACTTCGACCGGGCACGGGCAGCATCAGGCGACCGGCCGATTACTCATCGAATCCATTGACGCGGCGGCGGACCCCGCGCGATTCCGTGATGCCGGCGCTGCGTGGCAACCCCAGTCGGTCCTCGTCCGGTCGCGGGAGCCGAAACCCGAGGCCATCTCGATCGACGGATCGGGCTTCGACGTCATTCGCGGCTTCACTTATCGCGAGATCGCTTTCCGAGCCCTACTCCGCCACGCTACGCAGGGACCCTGGCGGTTCGAGTGGATGCCGTCCGGGACGCATTACGTTCCGCTCACCCGGCCGAAGCCGTCATCCGAGAACATCGGGTCACCGCTGACGAGAGGCCTCGAGGTGCCGAAAGGCGCGTTCGTCGTCGGCGCGACCGCCCTTGAAGCGCCTCCCACCGAGCTCAGGAACCTGCTCGCCCAGGCGCTTACCGGAAACGTCGTGTCGGATGCGCATCGTCCGCGACTTATCGCCGGCCTGCTTGCTCTCGACGGGCTCGCCATCCGTCTCGGATTCTCGAAGCCGTCGGTGAGAGCCGGCGAATCGACCGCCGCCCGCCTTACGGTTTCGAACTCCGGTTCATCCGCAATCAACGTGTCGCAGGTTTTTCTCTCGTCAATCAACGTCGCGGCTGTCGAGAACACGAACATCGGGACGGAAGGATCGGTCGCTCCAGGCGCACAGGCGGCCCTCGACTTCGAGCTCTCGACCGACGTGCTGCTCGACGGCGACACGAAGCCGCTTCGCGCGCGCGTGGGCGCGTACGACGCCTACAGCGCGACAGCGCGAGGCTCCGAGGACGATGCCTTCGAACGGGTCTCGGGCACGGTCACGGTCCGGTCCGGCGGGCTCACGCTGCCCGTGCCGGTGACAGCGTTCCTGCGCATCGTACCGCCCCTCTCCCTGCGGGCGACGCCCGTGACGGGCGCCCCAGGCCGGTGGTCGGTGCACGTGACGAACGTGTCGCCGAAACGTCTCGACGTCAGCGGTTCGCCCATGGGTTCCGAGCGCAGGACTCTCGAGCCCGGCGCCGAAACGACCTTCGACATCGGCAGTCCTTCGGACGGGCGAGCCGCGATCATCGGACGAGCTGCGGGTACGACTGCCGATCTTCGTTCGCTCGCCTCGGTCGAGCTTCGAGACCTGACGGTTCCGGTCGCAGTGGCTCCGGGACTCCGAGTCGGCTTCGTCCGCTCGTTCGAGTACACGCTGCCGAAGGCGCTGGACCGGCTCGGCGTCGTGCATCGAGAGTTGTCGATGGATGACGTGCGGGATGCCGATCTCTCGAAGTTCGACACGATCGTGATCGACAACCGCGCTTATGTGAAGTTCCCGGAGCTCGCACGGTCGAACTCGCGCCTGCTCGACTTCGTCCGCAACGGCGGAACGCTCATCGTCTCGTATCACAGGCGCGAGGAGTATCCGGCGGGACTGGCGCCGTTCCCGTTCGCGATCGGAAACGGCCGAGTGACGGATGAGCGTGCGCCCGTGACGATTCTCGAGCCGACGCATCCGGTCTTCACGACGCCCAATCAGATCGACGCGCGCGACTTCGAGGGCTGGGTGCAGGAGCGCGGGCTCTACTTTCCGAGCGAGTGGGCTCCCGAGTACGTTGCGCTGCTCGAGACGCACGATCCCGGTGAAAAGGATCTCACGGGCGGCCTGCTTGTGGCTCCGTATGGAAAGGGACACTTCGTCTACACGAGCATCGTCTGGTATCGGCAGTTACGCGGTTACGTCCCGGGCGGCTACCGGATCTTCGCTAACCTCATCAGTCTGGGAAAGTCAGGCGGCTGACAGCGGCGGCCTGCCGTCACGACACTCCCACGCGGTCGCGCACGCGCTCAGGCTAGCGCGAAGCGCCTCGGTCAGTCCGGATTGTTAACCGTGAGCAGCTCGGCAAGCAGCTTCGTGAGGTCGTCAAAGTCGACAGGTTTGACCACGTGCGCGTTGAAGCCGGCCTCACTGGATTTCTTCCGGTCGTCGTCCTGTCCCCATCCCGTCACTGCCACCAGCACCATCTTCTTCCCCCACGGTTGCTCTCGAATCCTGCGACAAACCTCGTACCCATTCAAACTGGGCAGTCCAATGTCGAGAAGCATAACGTCGGGCCTGAGCTTTTCCGCCGCCTCAACTGCCTCGAGCCCGTCCGCAGCCGTATGCGATTCGTTCCCGTACAGTTTCAACAGCAACGCCATGGAATCCGCCGAATCACGGTTGTCGTCGACGACCAGAATGCGGCGCCCTGTCGTTGGCATCAACATGTCAGCGCCCGGTTGTTTCGGCGCTGACGCAGCCACCTCGGCATGCAGGGGCAGGCGTACGACAAATTCACTTCCCTTTCCGATGCCACCGCTGTACGCCTCGACGGTACCGTGATGCATCTCGACGAGACTCTTCACGAGCGTCAACCCGATTCCGAGTCCGCTCGTCGCGCGCTCCAGCGACGTGTCGACCTGAACGAAGATGTCGAAGATGTGAAAGAGCTGGTCGCTTGCGATCCCGATGCCGCTGTCCCGGATGCAAATGACGGCCTGCCCATCCTCCTGCTCGACCGTCACTGCTATTCGTCCGCCCCTGTCGGTGAATTTGAAGGCGTTGTTGAGAAGATTGCCGATCACCTGCGCCAGTCGTGTCGGGTCGGCATTGAGGTAAAGAGGCTGCGGCGGAAGCGTCACCTCCACCTCGTGACCCATGTTCTCGAACAGCGGCCGCGCGGCCTCGATGGACTGGCGAATCGCGGACTGCAAATCGATTCGGCCCAGGCGAAGCTCGATCTTGCCTCGGCTGATGCGGCTTACATCGAGAAGGTCGTCCACCAGCCTCACCATCTGTCCAACCTGGCGCTCCATCATCTCGGACGCCGATCGCACCGCGTTCCCGTCCCATGTCGTCATGCGCAGAACTTGCAGCGCGTTGAGAATCGGAGCCAGCGGATTGCGAAGCTCGTGCGCCAGCATCGCAAGGAACTCGTTCTTGCGGCTGTCGGAATCCGAGAGATCGGAGGCAAGCTGCTGCAACCGGTTCGCCGACTGCCTCTGCTGATGAATATCGGTACTGGATCCGATCCACATGACGATCTCGCCCGCGTCGTTTCGCAGCGGAAGGGTCTGGCTCAGATGCCATCGGTACTCGCCGTCAGACCTACGGAACCGGTGCTCGCAGAGGAAGACTTTTCCCGTCTCGATGGACTGTTGCCAGAGCCTCACGGTCTCCCCGAGATCATCCGGATGAATGAACGTCGTCCATCCCCAACCCTTGATCTGGTCGAACGACCGTCCCGTGAACGCCGACCACTGAGGGTTGAAATAGTCCACGTCACCATTGGGCCTCGCCGTGACGACCTTCTGGGGCATCGAGTCCATGACGAATCGCAGTCGCCGCTCGCTTTCTCGCTCGATGTCCTGAAGGTGCTTACGGACGCTGATGTCGCGGATGTTGCACTGAATGACCCGGTGGTCGCCCTCGCCATACACGCTGCTGACCATCTCCACGTCTATCCGTTGACCGCTCGAAGTCTCGAACGGCAGGTCGTCATAACGTAGGTACTGCTTCTCCTGGAGCTCGCGCACTGCCGCCTTGCTCGCCTCGATGTCCTTGAAGAGCCCGATCTCCCAGAGCTCCTTGCCGATCAGCTCCGCGCGTGTACAGCCCAGAAGCCCGGCGAGAAAGGGATTGGCGTCGGTGATCTTGGCGGTGTTGCCATCGAGGATGAGAATTCCATCCTTGGCCGACTCGAACAGCCGCCGGTACCGAAGTTCCGAGGCGCTCAATTCCTGCTCGGCTTGCCTCCGGTCCGAAACGTCCTGGATCGCAAGCAGAATCGACGTAGTACTCCCGTCCGCCTGCAGAAGCCGGCGGGCGTTGAGAACCATGGTCCTCCGTCCTAGGCGCTCGAACTCACACTCCACTTCGAAGTCGTCGAACTGCGTGTCACTGCGCAGTATTCTGTCCAGTAGCTCTCGCAACTCCGGAATGTCCCATTCTCCACGTCCGAGCTCGTGGAAGTGGCGATGCTCGGTCTCTTCCGCCGACACACCAAATCGCTCATAGTAGGCGCGACTCGCCGTCCGCACCTTCAGGTCCGCATCCAGCACGAGGAGGGGCTCCCGAACCGTCCTCACGATGCTCTCGATGTATTCGCTTGCGCGCTTCAGTGCGTCGACATCGACCAACATCACGACTGCGCCGTCCACCTCGTTTTCCAGAGTCATGTACGGACGCAGTCGCAGTGAATACCAGTGGCCGCTCTTGTTGCGAACGTCATACTCGCGGTTGCTGACCGTGTCGATCACATCTGTCAGGACGAGCTCAAGGTCCGGAAGTCCGTCGAAGTTGAGTCGTAAGTCGGCGAGCGGCCTTCCCAGGTCCGTGGACATCAGATGCAGCAATCTCTCGGCTGTCGGCGTGAATCGCCTGATGCGCAGGTCGGGCCCGACGATGACGATCGCCATCTGCACGCTGCCGAAGAGATTCACGAGATCGTTGTTGAGCCGCTGCAACTCCAGGTTGCGGTCATTCAGTTCATCGTTGACCGTGGCCAGTTCCTCGTTACTGGACTGGATCTCCTCCTTCGACGTCTCGAGTTCCTCGTTGACGCTCTGCAGTTCCTCGTTGGCAGACTGAACCTCCTCGTTGGCCGACTGCAGTTCTTCGTTTGCGGCATCCTGCTGCTCGATGACCGACTGGAGGTACTCCCTCATCGCCGACAGTTCCTGTTCGACTCGGGTACCTTCGGCAAGGGGTTCGACCGGAGTCGGACTTCCCGATACTCGAGGCTCGATTTCCGCTGAAACCGATTCTTCGAACAGGACCAGGAACCCGGCATCTTCCGGCCCGCTTCCGCTTACGGGAATCACCTCGACGGCGACGTCGCGCTGGCCATTCCCCGACGCAAAACGCACGCCTTCAGTCCGCACCGTCTTGCCCTCGCTTGCGGCGCGCTTCAAGGCGCCACGCACGGCGACGAGCAAGCCTTCGCGCAGCATCTTGAGGAGGTTGAGGCTGGCTCTTCCAGGTGCTGGCGCCAGAAAAGCACCGGTCTCACCACGATACTGCAGAATCTCCATGTCGGCCGAAACGAGGACACCCGGAGGAGCGAACCTCGTCACCACGGCGCGGTCGGCTTCACGCGTGAGATCCCCCAGCGCGTTCGAAGGCCGGATCGCAATCGGCGTGAACGGGACGCGCGGCGCCGTACCGGACTCGAGCGGAATGTGCCCGGCCGGCGCACTCGATCCGAGCTTTCGAGAATAAATTTTGTGCCGGGCATCCTCGACCTCGAAGAGTTTCTGGTGGGCGCCATTCGTCTCGGAACTGCCCAGCCAAAGGACTCCGCCGGGTTTCAAGGCATAGTGAAGTGTCTTCATCGTGCGCTGCTGCAGCACGGGATCCAGGTAGATCAGAAGGTTGCGGCAACTCACCAGGTCGATTCGCGAGAATGGCGGATCCGAGAGGATGTTGTGACGAGAGAAAATGCAGGCGTCCCGAATCGACTTGTTGATTCGATAATGACCGTCGACCTCGCAGAAGAACCGGCGCAATCGCTCGGGCGAGACGTCCAGCGCGATGTCCTTCGAATACACGCCGGTCCGCGCCACGTCGATGCTCGCCGCATTCAGGTCTGTGGCGAAGAGCTGGACCTGGACCTGGCTGTTTGCCGCCTCAGCGACTTCGGCAAAGGCGATCGCAATCGAGTAAGCCTCCTGGCCGGTCGAGCACCCAATCGTCCAGATCCGCACCGGCTCGTTCGCCGGCCGGTCGTCGATCAGTCGCGGGAACACGTCGGCCTTCAGCGCGTCAAATGCCGTTGGGTCGCGAAAGAAGCTCGTCACGCTGATCAGGATGTCGCGATAGAGCGCTTCGGCCTCGACCGGGGTTGCTTCGAGAAACCGCACGTATTCTTCGAGCTCGTCGATTTTCTGGAGGACCATTCGGCGCGTGATTCTCCGATACAGCGTGTTGACCTTGTAATGGGTGAAATCGACGCCGGTCGCACTGTAGATCTGCTGAATCACACGGGGAAGGCACTGTTCATCGCCCGGCGGAATCGAGCCGACTTCGGGCTCCGCGTATGAGTGACGCGCGATACGCGAGAGCTCCTGCGCGATCGCGACCGGCGACATCACGAAATCCACGATGCCGGAAGCGATCGCGCTCAAGGGCATCCCCCCGTATTGCGCCGACGCGTCCTGCGCAAAAGTGATCCCGCCCGCCGCCTTGATCGCCTCGAGGCCAATCGTTCCATCCGAGGCGTTGCCAGAGAGCACCACTCCAATAGCCTGGTGACCGCGTTCCTCAGCGAGCGCCCGGAAGAACTGATCGACCGGATGGTGGACTCGGTGCCCCTCGCGCGGCATCAGGTGCAGCGCGCCTCCGGCAATTACCATGCTTTGCGCGGGAGGAATCACGTAGATGTGATTCGGCTCGACCGTCGAAACCTCGTGAACCTCCGTGACCGGCATCGTCGTCACGCGCGACAGGATCTCTGCCAGTGCGCTCGGATGAGTCGGCGCGAGGTGCTGCACCAGCACAAAGGCCATGCCGGTGTCCGTCTGCATCGCCTCGAGCAACTGCGTGAACGCCTCGAGACCGCCGGCCGAGGCGCCTACTCCGACTATCGGAGAGGTGCCGCCCTCGACCGACTCCACGTTTTCGACCTCAGTTTCGGCGTCGGCGTCCAATGTCGACGATTCATCGGGTCCCTGGTTCGTCATAAGAAGTGCGTCTTCTTTCAGCGGCATCCGCGGTAAGTTTGAGGAAAGCACCTCGCGGGCAATTGCTCGCCCCGCAATCCGAAGTTGCGTACGATGACGATTGCCTCAGGTGAGGCGCAATTGCGTCCGCCACTCGCCGGCCAGGTAAGGCGAGTGCCTTAACTATAACCCCAAGTCACCGCGCCGACCTCAGAGCGAATGTCCTTCGCGTTGGAATGTGCCTTGAACTCCTGATAATTGATCACCATGAACGACTTTGCCTTCGTCATCGCCGACGTCTTTGCCGAGACGCCGTTCGCCGGCAATCAACTCGCGGTCTTCATCGACGCGCGCGGGCTGTCGGATGGGCAGATGCAGCGCGCGGCGAACGAGATGAACTTCTCGGAAACCACGTTCGTCCTGCCGCCGGAGACTCCGGATGCGGACCTTCGATTGAGGATCTTCACGCCGCACGTCGAGCTTCCGTTTGCCGGTCACCCTCTGGTTGGCTCCGGCTTCGTCGCCGCGGTCAAGGGGCTGGTCCCGTGTGCACCATCGGTCATCCGATTCGAGACCGGTGTCGGTGTCATCGACGTTTCGATCGAGATCGAGTCGAATCTCTCGGGGCGCGCCACGATGCGGCAGCCGGTTCCCGAGTTCGTGAGCGAGCTCGTCGACGGAGAGAATTCCGCCCACGTGGCGTCCGCCCTTGGCGTTTCGCGCGGCCAGATTGCGTCCGAGCTGTCGCCGATCGCGATTGTCGACAACGGCCTTCCGCTGATGATCGTGCCGCTCGACGGTCTGGCTTCCGTGCGCGCACTGAATCCCAATCAGCATTCATTGCGACATCTCGCCGAGACGCACTCCGTGAAGACGATTCTCGCGTTCACAACCGAAACGGTCCACCCCGATTCGTCCGTGCACTGCCGCGTGTACGCGCCTGGCGCGGGCGTGCACGAGGATCCGGCCACAGGTTCGGCCAACGGACCGCTGGGGGCATATCTGCTCAGATACGGCCGCGTGACCTCTGGAGAGATCGTGAGTGAGCAGGGATACGAAATGGGCCGCCCGAGCACATTAATGGTGAACGTCGAGCGAGCAGATGACGGCGGGATATCGAGCGTTCACGTCGGTGGCGGCGTTTTTGTGGTCGCTGACGGCACGATGCATTTCGAAGGGGGGCTGTGATGGATCTTGGACTGAAAAACCGGGTGGCTCTCGTCGCGGCGGCAAGCACGGGTCTGGGGCGTGCGACAGCGGAGCGATTGGCGCTGGAGGGTGCCAAGCTGACCATCTGCGCGCGCTCTCAGCAGACACTCGAGACGGCTGCCGCAGAAATTCGTGCCACTTCTGGCTCAGAGGTCCTGCCTGTGTTGTGCGACGTCACCAACGAAAGCGACGTTCGAAGGGTCGTCGATGCAACGGTCGAGCGGTTCGGCCGCCTCGACGTCCTCGTGACGAATGCCGGCGGACCTCCATCTGGCGGTTTCGCGGAATTCTCCGACGGCCTCGAACCGTATCGACACGCCCTCGAGCTCAACCTTCTCTCGACCGTTTCGCTTACCCAGGCAGCCGTGCCCGAGATGCGAAAGAACGGTTGGGGACGCGTCATCGCCGTGACGTCGCTCGCGGCAAAGCAGCCGTCTACGTCGTTGCTGCTCTCATCAGTCGCACGCGCGGGAGTGCTCGCGTTCACCAAGGTTCTGGCGACCGAGCTTGCACGCGAGAACATCACGGTCAACTCGGTCTGCCCGGGTTTCACTATGACCGAGAGGCTGCTCGAGCTCGCGGAGGCCGAGTCCAGTCGCGGTGGCGTGACACCGGAAGAGATCTACGATCGATGGCGAAGTGACATCCCGGCACGGCGAATTGCAGATCCGGATGAGTTTGCGGATGTCGTGGCGTTCCTCGCGTCGGAGCGAGCGAGTTACGTCACCGGCGTGGCGCTCGCAATCGACGGCGGCATCATAAAGAGCCTGTACTGAAGATTGAGAGAGCTGCGCACGCAGAGACGCGAAGGCACAGAGTCACAGAGATGATCAAGCAATGTGGTCGACTTTGTGCCTCCGTGCCTCCGTGTCTCTGCGTGCGAAGCTCTCCTCTTTCGCTAATGCCGGTACGGTGACAACGAAGTGACGAAACTGCACCCGAACCAACAGGTCGTCGAAGCGGAAGGCCACCTCATCGACTCGAACATACTCCCGCAGATCTTCGACCGGGTGATCGAGAACGGCGGCTCGTACGAGGTCGAGAACTTCACGATCGGCCGGACCAACGACGAGGTCTCGCGCCTGAAGCTGCGTGTTGCCGCGCCGACGCCCGAGCTTCTCACCGAGCTGCTGGAACATCTCGTCCCGCTCGGCTGCCATCCGCGCTCCGAGCAGGACGTCCGACTCAGGCCCGCCGAGGCCGACCGTGTCGTCCCCGATGACTTTTACTCGACGACGAATATGCGAACACTCGTTCGCTACGGCGGCGCGTGGATCGAGGTAGCCGATCAGAGAATGGATGCGGTGATCGTGCTCGAGGGCGGCGTCGCCTCGTGTCGCAAGCTGCGCGACGTCAGGAAGGGAGAAATGGTGGTCTGCGGCACCGAGGGCGTCCGCATCGTCCCGGTTTTCAAGGATCGCGATCGCAAGGCATTCTCGTTCATGGCGAACGAAGTCAGTTCGGAACGCAGGGTCGAGACCGCGGTAAAGAAGACGGCCGCTCTCGTTCGCGAGGTAAAGGACCGAAACGGGCGCGTCGTGGTGGTCGCCGGGCCGGTGATCGTCCACACGGGAGCTGGCCCGGATTTCTCGGCGCTGCTGCGCGGAGGCTTCGTCGACGCGCTGCTCTCCGGGAATGCGCTCGCAGTTCACGATATCGAGCAGGCGCTGTACGGCACGTCCCTGGGAGTGTCCTACGAGACGGGTGTTCCTGTCGAAGAAGGCCACAAGAACCATATGCGCGCCATCAACGCCGTCAATCGCGCCGGGTCGATCGCCGAGGCCGTCAAATCGGGCGTCGTGACGTCAGGCGTGATGGCCGACTGCGTCAGATGCGGAGTCCCTTTCGTACTGGCCGGGTCGATTCGCGATGACGGGCCTCTCCCGGACACGCTGATGGACCTCATCGAGGCGCAGGCGAAGTATGCGGAGCATCTCCGCAGCGCCGATCTCGTCATCATGCTCTCGACAATGCTTCATTCGATCGGCGTGGGAAACATGCTGCCGGCATGGGTTCGAACGATCTGTGTAGACATCAATCCGGCCGTCGTGACGAAGCTCTCGGATCGGGGGTCGGCCCAGGCAATCGGCATCGTTACAGACGTCGGTCTCTTCGTGCACCTGCTCGCCCGCGAGCTCGTGCCGGTTTCTGCGTGACGCGCCGACAGCCGGGTCTCGGTCGTCGTTTGGTATTATCGCTTTCATGAAGCTCGACGCCGCACTTGTCTGCGACCGAGGCCTCAGCCCGAAACGGCCGATCAATGAAGACCGCGCGCTCGCCCTTGTCGACCGCGGTCTGTTCGTCGTATGCGACGGCATAGGCGGTCATTCGAGCGGCGAAGTGGCGAGCCAGCTTGCAGTCGACACGATCGAGGAGGCGCTCGGTCACGCCAACGGCGACGACACGGACGACATGGAGAACGTCCTCGAGAATGCCCTTCGATATGCCAACCGCGACATCTTCGAGGCTTCGTTCGCGACGGACGAGTACTTCGGCATGGGCACTACGGTTGCCCTGTTGCACGCCAGTGTGGCGACGGAGAAGGCCGTAATCGGGCACGCCGGCGACAGTCGCGTCTATCGCTTCGACGGAACGAGCCTTCATCGCGAGACCTACGATCACACCGATGTCGAAGACCTGCTTCGCACGGGCAGGCTCTCGCACGATCAGGCTCTGCTGCGCGGCAAGCAGAACACCATCAACCGTGCGCTCGGTATCGAAGCGGAGGTCCAGGCCGAGTTCAAGACGATTCCGCTCGTGGAGGGCGACACATTTTTGCTCTGTTCTGACGGCGTGAACCGGCACCTCGCCGACGATGAGCTCGAGGAGCTCTTTCAGGACGGTCTCTCTCCAACGGAGCTCGTCGCCGAGATCAAGAGGCGCTGCTACGCGCGCGGAGCCGAAGACAACCTGACAGCCATCGTCGTCGCAACGGGCGAGACGCGCGAGTCCACTACGCGCCGGCGTCGCTCGACACGTCCGATGACGTCAAACGGCTCGCGAGCGGCGGGAGCGGTCGACGCGAGCCCTCGACGGAGCGCCCCGGAGTCGAAAGATGCCCCTTTGCCGCCGCCGACTTCGATTCCGATGTCGTCGACGCCGCGGACCGGCGCGCTCGGTCCCGTGGCCGTCGTTGCCATCGTCGTCGCCCTCAGTGCGGGATGGTTTGCAATTGGGCGAGTATCGGCCCGATGGTTTGCGCCGGCGGGATCGGTCGTGCTGCCCGCCGCTTCGGCGCGGGAGGCGTTCGATAGAGGAGAATTCGCCGTGGCACGCGCTGGATTTGCGAAGCTCGCTTCGGACGAGCCGACGCGTCCGGACTATCACTACTGGCTTGGCCGTTCCCTGCTCGAAACCGGCGATTCTCGTGAGGCGGTCACACATCTCGAAGAGGCGGCTCGACTCGATCCGGCTGTGCCGGAAGCACTCCTGTTTCTCGCCGCGGCCTATGAAACCGAAGGCCGGTCGCGCGAGGCATCCGATGCGCTCCGGCGCTACGTCCAATCCTCGACGACGCCGGCGGGAGCGGTGTCTCCGGCTGGCGCCCGTTCGCAATCCGGAACGGGCGCCAGCGGCAACCGCTGACGCCCGCCGCGCGACATCATGCCCTCGCTCCACCTCGAACACAGCATCGTCGACGATCGATACGAAGTGCGCCGGCGCTTGAGTCACGGCAGCTATGCGGAGATCTACGAGGCCTACGACCTGACGCGTCAGCGGCGGCCAGTGATCATCAAGGCCCTCAACACGTCGCTCCAGGGCACTCCGGAGGAGGACCTCGAAAGGACCCTCGTCGAGAACTTCCAGAACGAAGCCATCGCGCTCGATACCGTCGGTCACCCGAACGTCGTGCGGCGTCTCGGCCACGGCACGGCGGCGGACCTCTCCGGAACGCCGTTCCACTACATCGTGCTCGAGTTCATGCCGGGCGGCGACCTGATGGCGCTCTGCCGACAGCGGCCGCTGACGCTCGAGGAGATGCTCTACTACGTTCGTCAGCTCTGCGAGGCCCTTGCGCTTGCACATGAACGCGGAGTGATTCATCGCGACATCAAGCCTCAAAACCTGCTGCTGAGCGCGGACGGCGCCACAATCAAGGTCACTGACTTTGGCGTGGCGAAAGTTGGCCACGCAGATCCGAAGGCTGACCATACCCGCGTCGGCACAGACCTCTACGCGCCGCCCGAGCACAACCCGAACTCCGATGAGGCGATCTCGAGGGAGCAGCTGACCTGCTCGGCCGACGTCTATTCGCTTGCGAAGACTATCTACGCTGCGATGACCGGCAAGGCGCCGAGAATGTTCGCTCGCCTACCGATCTCGGAACTGCCCGCCGAGCTCGCGACGAAACCCTGGGGGGCAAGACTTCTCGAGATACTCCGGCGCGCCACCGCGACAGCCGTGGCGGATCGCTATCCGAACGTGATGGCGTTCCGCGATGATCTCGTTTCTCTCGAGGCATTGGCGACGGAAGCCGACGAACAGACGCGGGTTCGCCCTCGCGGCGGCGCCGCGGCGTCGACCGGACCGCTCGTACCGACGGCGCGGCCCGAGTTCGCCCCGACGCTCGCTGCAACCGCGACGCGCGTCGGCGGCTCGCCTCGCCCACCGGCAGTCGTGCAACTGCCCGAGCTTCATTCGCCGACGGAATCAGGTGGTGCGTCGCCGCCACGAATTGTCGTCGATATCGGCGCGTCGAAGGCGTCGGCGCCGGTTGCCGTCGCTCCAGCGCCGGTCGCGGTTGCGACTCGGACCGTCGGCCCTGCGCCGCTGATGCGTCCGGCGCCACATACCATGACGACGGCCGGTGGCAACGACGAGGTGTATTCGTACCGCGAAGACCTGCGCGATCTCGTCTGGACGGGATGGAAGAAGCGAATCGCAGTTTTCCTGTTGACGCTCGTTCTGCTCGGCGCCGTTTCCGCAGTCTTCTTCGAGGTCTACCGTGCGGTCTCGAGCCGTCAGCTCAAGCAGGGCTCGGTGACTGCGCTACAGCTCACGCTGCGCGACGGACCGTCGACGTCGGCGAACGACGTTGGCCGGCTTCCCCAGGGCACGAGGGTAAGGATCCTCGAGAAGGCAGCCGACGGACAATGGCTACGCGTCGAGGTCCTCCAACTCGGCGACGCCGTGCCGGAAGAGCAGCCGGACAGTGGCTGGGTCGGAGCCCGGTTCGTAGCCATCGACCCCGACTCGTCAATCGGCGGATGACTCTATGTCGACTGTATCGACAATGCCGACGATTGCGGCGTCGACCGGACACTCGCTGCAACCTTGAGCCATTCGCGCCGAAGACCCCTGTACGACGAGCACCGTCTCGCGCACGCCCGCTCCGACTGTATCGACAGCTATGACGGCCGAGCCGCGTTTCGCGGCCGGGTCGGCGGCATCAAACGGCATCACGACAAGAAGCTTTCGCCCCTCGAGACGCGGGTCCTTTCGCGTCGCGACAACCGTCCCGACGATGAGACCAAGCAGCACCGGGACGAGTTACTGGGGCAGACCGATGGGAAGGATGTCGTCGACCGTGTTGTGCGGACGCGGGATCACGTGGACACTGATGAGCTCTCCAACCCGCCGGGCGGCTGCCGCCCCGGCGTCGGTCGCGGCCTTCACTGCAGCGACGTCACCGCGAACGATCGCCGTCACAAAACCGGCGCCAATCTTCTCGTAACCGATGAGCGTAACGTTCGCAGCCTTGACCATCGCGTCCGAGGCCTCGACCATCGCGACCATGCCGCGCGTCTCGATCATTCCAAGGGCTTCCATCATGCATACTCCTTCTGAGGTCTCGAGTGTGAGTGCTATCGGCCAATCGCGCGGGCTGTCGACTCTTCGATCAGGCGGATCAGCTCGGAGCGCGTCAGCGTAATTGTTTCGTCACCGTTCGTCGAGGCCGATGGCGCCGAGATGTCACGAGGCGTGAACGAACACGCCTGTCCCGAACGCGGCGTCGCGCCCATGTAGCCGGCTCGATCGCGCACGTCGATGAGTTTCGCGACGGCCTCGGCCGGAAGCAGCCGTGCCCCGCCAAGCAGGTGCGCAACGAGACTTATCTTCGCAAAATGCTCGATCGTCTCCATGTTCGAGAGCGCCGTCTCCATGTTCGGCCCATAAGCCACGGCGCCGTGATTGGCAAGCAGGAGTGCGTCGTGCGCGGGTATGAACTCAGTCAGGGCATCCACGAGCTCATTCGTAGAGGGCGTGCCATATTGCGTCAGCGGTATGCACCCGAGGGTCAAGACCACTTCGCTGAGCAGCGCCTTGTCGAGCGCAAGCCCGGCCACCGCAAATCCAGTTGCATTCGGCGGATGAGCGTGCACGATCGCCTGTATATCGGAGCGAAGCCGGTAGATCTCGAGGTGCATGGCCAGCTCAGAGCTCGGACGCCCCTCGCCCGGAAGCGCCCTACCGCCCGAATCGGTGTGGACGATCATCGACGGCGCCATCCGGCCCTTGCAGACCATCGTCGGCGTCGCCAGCAGCGTGCCATCCGGCAGCCTGGCCGAAATATTCCCGTCCCCGCCAGCGACGAAGCCGCGCTCGTAAAGCATTCGGCCGATCTCGCAGATCGCCTGGCGAAGTCCCTTTTCTGACGTGTCCTTGAACATGGGCTTAACGCCGGCTAGACGGTCTCGTGTTCTCGAAGCTCGTCGACGATTGTATCGGGCGTCTCACCGACACTGTCGCTACCAGCGGCCGGGCGAGCCAGCGCGTACGAGAGACTCTCGAGTGAGATTGAGAGATCGACGGTTTTGATTTTCACGTCAGGCGGGCCCGAGAGTCGTGCGGGTGCAAAGTTCAGCACCGCCCGGATGCCTGCGGCAACTATATCGTCAAGCGCAGCCTGCGCGGCATGCGCTGGCACCGCAAGCGCAGCGATATCAATGGCTTCGGAGTCGACGATCTCGGCGAGCCTGGAGACTGGAAAGATCGGAATGCCGGCCTTTGTCGTAGTCCCGAGTTTTTCGGCGTCGGTATCGAACATCGCAACCATCCGGAAGGCGTCGGCCGAGAACCCGTCGTAGTTCGCGAGCGCCAGGCCGAGATTTCCGGCACCGACGACGACGAGGCGGTGCTGAGTGTCGAGCCCGAGAATCGAGCGGATCTGCTTTCGAAGCTCATCGACGTAATATCCGACGCCGCGCACGCCAAACTCCCCGAAATAGGCCAGGTCCTTTCGAATCTGAGCGGAGTTCAGATTGAAGCGCTCGGCGAGCGTCTGAGATGACACTGTCTGGAGACCTTCGTCGGAAAGCAGTGTCAGACAACGGAGGTAGACCGACAGTCGATTGATCGTCAGTTCGGAGATCTTGTCAGACTTGAACTGGACCGGCGTGGTTCGATTTCCCATGAATCTATGGTTCCCAAGGCCGGCGCATCCCTCGCCGGTAACGGCGCGAGTATACACGAAAGGGCGTGGCTCCGGGGTCGGGATTCGGGCTTCAGACATGCGCTTGACGATCGTGCGTTCGAGCGGGGACAATGCCAATGCGGAGTCGTTTCTCCGCTGCCCTCAATTCACGACCTTCACTCGCTGAGGCCGCCATGGCGACTCTGGAAGCTCCTCGAGGAGTGCCCGAATCGACGGAACGCTCGTCACGATTCGAACTCACGGATCGCGAGCTCGAGATTCTGCGCGTGACGCGAGCTCACTCGAAGTCGACGGTGACCATTGCAGAAGAGGTCGGACTTGGCGCGGATACCGCATCTGTCGCACCGATCCTCGACCGGCTCGAGCGACTCGAGCTCCTGAACGGGTTCTACGCTGCAGGACGGGTGATGACGTCGGCGTGTGAGGATCATCGGCGCTACTACCGCACGTCGGAGCTTGGCGAGCGCCTCGCATTGCCGGGAGCTACGCTAAAGGACCTGTGATCAGTACGCTGATGGTTCGCGGCAGATTCGGGCGTCGGCAACCCGATCGGGGGTTCTCGGTCATCGAGATCCTGATCGTCCTGGCCGTCGTCATCGTGCTCGTGGCGATAAGCGTGCCATCGATAATGAACTGGGTCGCGCAGTATCGACTCGGCATTGGAGCGCAGCAGGTCGCCGACAGTCTTCAGTCGGCGAAGATGCAGGCGGTATCGAAGACTCGAAGACGAGAATTGCTTTTCGACGTGGCGGGAAACCGGCTCGGTATCGAAGGGGCGACGCTTGTCGAACTCCCGGCAGGTGTCGCCTTCGACACGGGCGGCGTATCCGTGCCGCCGGATCCGGCCATACAGATGGGCGAGCCGGTGACGTTTCCGTCCATCGATACCGAGACCGGTCTGCGCGCGGCTGCATTCACGGGCAAGGGACTTCCGGATGTCGATCCGGGGACGGTATACGCGGTCTTCCTGACGAACACGGCCGGGACCAAGTCGGTGGTCGTCACGAGCGCCGGAAACGTCCGAATCCGCTCGTGGGACGGATCCACCTGGAAGTAGCCGGGACCCGACGTCGATCAGGCAGGCCCAAGTCTCTCTCGCCGTGTCCACGGGGACGCTCATGTCACGCGATCCACGACGACACTGACATTGCTCCCCTCACGCATCAGTACCGTGCGCGGTAGCACACGTGTCATTCCCGAATTCATGCGACCGCTCTTCGACGGGCCATCCGGAAGTGTGACCCGTGCGCTACCGCGCACGGTACTGTTGCGTTGAGCGCGCGTCCTTGAGACACGTTCATGACAAACCTATGATCGTCTCCATAAGGCACCGTCCGGTGACGGCCGAGCCTTGTGGACCTAGGTCGAAGACCACGCCGCGGCCATCTGCTCGCAGCTCACCCGTTTCCCCGTCCAAAGCTCGAACTGCATCGCGGCCTGCGCAGCGAGCATCGGCCTGCCTCCAAGCGCGATGCACCCGCGTGACTCGGCGTCGATGAGCAACTGGGTGCGTTCCGGCGCGTAGACGAGGTCGAAAACGAGCCGAACGCCGGCAAGCGCCGAGGCGGGCACCGGCGATTGGCCCTCGCTATCCCCAAGCGTCCCGACCGGCGTCGCATTCACGAGCACGTCGAGCCCCGCTCCGGCAACGTCGTCCAGGCAGCCAGCCGCCGTCCCTAATGCATCGGCGACGAGTCGCGCGCGGCCGATATCACGTGCGAAAACCGTCGTCAGTGCGCCGCGATCGGCGAGCCCGGCGACGACCGCGCGGGCTGCACCGCCTGCGCCGAGAACACCGATCCGTGTTCCCGCAAGCTCGCCAAAGGCCTCTTCGAGCGGCGCCATCGCGCCCTCGACATCGGTGTTGAAGCCACTCAGCCGACCGTTCTCGCCGACAACGATGGTGTTGATGGCGCCAACGCGCGCTGCGAGCGGATCGAGCTCGTCGACAAGATCGACGGCGCGGGTTTTGTGAGGATTCGTTACGCTGAACCCGCGAACCGTCCAAGGCACGCGTCGCGAGGCCGGGCGGACCATTGCATCCAGAAACGCTGGTAGGTCGTCGACAGTAAAAGGCAAATACACGCCGTCGGTCCCGGTATCGAAGAGCACGCGGTTGTGCATTGCCGGAGACCGCGAGTACGCCGTGTTTCCGGCAATCAACCCGATCACGAATGACTGCTCGGTCAGTTGATCTGCCCGGTAGCGATCGCGCATGACGTAAAGCGCTATCTGACCCGCCGCACCTTCGCGCCCGGCGGCGCGGGAGCAGAAGGTGAACGGCGCGCCCCACGCCGGTCCGAGAATCCGCGTCGCCGCACCCTTCTCGCCCATCGCGATCGCGACAAGCGGCCGACCGAGACTCCGGGCGCGCTCGAGTTGTTCGACAAGCGCGAAGAGATCGGTGGTAAGCACGGCAGTGGTCGCGATCTTGGCCACGGCCGCCGGCACCGCGAGCAGCCGGTCGACTATCTTCGGCAAGTCGTCTGGCGTCGACTTCGTGTCGTGATGCGAGACGATCACGCGAGACGCGTCGAGACCGAAGCGGTGAATGGCATCGGCTGCATCCATCTCGATATCGCACCAGACTCGCGACCGGATCGCCGCCTCGGCAAGCAAAGAGATTCGCTCTGCCTCGGGCGTTTCCGAAAGGCCGCCGTCCGAAACACGCCGATGCGTCAGGATCGCCGCGCGGCCTCGAACCAGGGATGCAATGGCAGCGGGATCCGAGCGCAACGAGGGGTTCAGTGCGTCGATGCGAAGCTCGGCGAATCCACCGGCCTGCTCGGTCTCTTCGATGGCTCGCAACGCTGCCTCGGCCGATGCCTCGACGACAGACACGCAAAGTGCGGAGCCGAATGGCCGGTTCAGGGCTCAGCCTCAGGCTCGAGGGGCGCCAGCTCGGGCTTCGACGGAGCGCCCGGCGCGGCTTCTGGAGCGGCCAAGTCGGGCTTGGTGACTGGTTCCGGAGCCCGCGCAGGGCTTGCCGAATGAACCGGCGCGCGCGGAGCGGGCGGCGCCGGCGCACGCGTCCTCAGCGCTCCCCTGACGGCGCCGATCTGCGCGAGTACTGAGAGAGCTCGGCTTTCGAGCCGTTGCGCCAGTCCGAGCGACCGAAAATAATCGGTCCGCGCGAGGATCTCGAGGCCTCTGGACGGGTCGAGCGCGCCAAGCTGAAACACGAGCCCGGGGTTGCGCCGCGCGGCGGACTGCGCACTCTGAGACGTGCCGTCAACTCGCCTCAGTCCGGTGTTGACGGCATCGAGCGCCGCCCTCATAACGTCGAACCCGCGTATCGGGTCGAGTGCCGCGTAGGCGTTCGCCACTCGGATTAGCGCTTCAGCCTTCTCGCGCGTCATTACCGCGTCGTCCTTGATCAGTGCAACCTGCGCATCGTCGAGGCACTCGGCAGCCAATGCTCTTTTTCCGGAGGACGACATTTCCGCGGCAATCTGGGTGTAGGCCGATGCCCGCATCCGAATATCGGCGATGTCCGCCGCGTATCGCCGCGCATCGTCGTATCGACGCTCCGCGAGCGCCGCGCGAATTGCCTGCAACGCCACCGTGGATCGGACCGACGTGCGACGCGCCGGGTCTTCGATCCGCCCCGCATAGGTCTTGGCAAGGTCGACGTCGCCGCGATCGGCTGCAATAGTCGCGGCACGTCCCAGTAGTTCCTCTCGTGATCGAACATCGAGGACGGTCTCGGCTTTTGCGGCGACGGACTCGGCCGTCTCTTCCCCGGTCCTTGCCACGCTCGTCGAAATCGATGAGCGCATGTCGACGGGCATCGCATTCGCTATCTGCGCCGTGAGCCCACGAAACGCCGCCGATCGTTCCGGATCGACCGCATCGAACAACGGCACGATCTGCTCGGCGATTTCATAGTTCACGGCGAGACCTTCGCCCTCGAAGATCGACCACGGATCGGCCGAATCGCCCGCACTCTGGGTGAGTCGCGCATTGAGACCGCCCGCGTAGCGCGCCGCGACGTTGATGGCGGTCGTCAGAAACGCGCGGCGCAGGTCCGACGATCTCGTCGAAGGACCCGCCTGCACGGAACCGTAGGTCTCTGCTTCCGGAAAGACGTATGGAAGCGCACCGGCCACGTCAACCAGGCTCAGGCCGCCAGACGTCGCGACCCTCAGCGCCTCACCGGCCAGGTCATCGGCGATGGCGCGATCGACACGGCCAATCGCGGGCAACAGGATTGCGAACTCGACGGGTACTCCGCCGGCGATTCCCTGCCTGGCGAGATCCGCGGCCAATCGCGGATCGCTTGATGCGAGTGACTGAGCGACACGCAGAAGCGTTGCCGACTGGTCCGACTGATTCTCGTAAGGGAGCCCGCCGCCATCGTAGTTCTCCGGATCCTCGTCGAGCGTAGCGGCAAGCTGGGCAGCGAGGACGGGATCGACGGAGTAGAGCGTCGACAGCAGTTCGACTCTCAACGTCAGACGAGCACCAACCGGCGCGAACGACGGATCGACGGACGATTCATTGAGCGATTCGACATCGTCGAACGCCCGTCGGAACAGCTTACGTGCGCGTTCGGGATCCCGTTCGTACAGGAGCTCGGCGACGCGGCCCTCCACTCGAATGCGCGTCGCCTGGTCGTCGATGGCGCGGGCCTGCTCAACAAGCGCATCGAGCACCGACGAAGCATCCTGCTGTTCGATCGTCAATTCGCGTGGCGCAGTCTTGCTGGCTCGCGGGGCCGTGGCAGGCCGCGGACTCTTCTTCGGAGCGGGCTTCGGACTTGCGACCTCGGGCGCTGCGGAGTCCTGCGACGCATTAGCCGACTCGACGGGCGCCTGGTGCGCACCTGCGCCCGACGCCAGGGCCAATGCGACAACCCCCGCCGCGAGCCCGCGACTCGCGCGCACCATCATTCCATCAGTCTCGAACATGCGCCCCCTCGACCGTCTAGCCGCGCTCGAACAGCCCACCTTGCGGCGTGAACGTCGTCAGCCCGAAATGCTCGTATGCCGCACGCGTTGCAACGCGCCCGCGAGGGGTCCGGTTCAGAAAACCGATCTGGATGAGATACGGCTCGATCATCTCCTCGATCGAATCCTTCTCCTCGTTGATCGCTGCCGAGAGAGTCCCGAGGCCGACGGGGCCCCCCTCGAACTTTTCGATGAGGGTTCTGAGCAGTTTCACGTCCGACTCATCGAGGCCGAAAGTGTCGATCTCGAGCCGGTCTAGCGCGTTTCGCGCGACGTCGGCCGTCACCCTTCCGTCGAAGAGCACCTCTGCAATGTCGCGCACACGGCGCAAAAGCCTGTTGGCGATTCGCGGCGTACCGCGAGACCGGCGGGCAATCTCGGCAGAGCCTTCCTCGTCGACCTCGACGCCGAGGATGCCGGACGAGCGTTTGACGATTGTCTGCAGTTCCGACGGAGGATAGAAGTCGAGGTGCATGCGGATGCCGAAGCGCCCGCGCAACGGGGCCGTGATCAGTCCGGCTCGGGTCGTGGCTCCGACGAGCGTGAAGCGAGGCAGCTCTAGCTTGATCGAGCGGGCGGCCGGCCCCTGACCGATGATGATGTCGAGCTGGAAGTCTTCCATTGCCGGGTAGAGGACTTCTTCGACCGCCGGGTTCAGCCGATGGATCTCGTCGATAAAGAGGACATCGTTTTCCTTGAGGTTCGTGAGGATCGCGGCGAGGTCGCCGGACTTCTCGATGACCGGGCCCGACGTCGATTTCAGGTCGGCGCCCATCTCGTTGGCGACGATCGTCGCAAGAGTCGTCTTCCCAAGTCCGGGAGGGCCGTACAGAAGGACGTGGTCGAGCGCCTCCTCGCGTCGAAGGGCGGCGCGAATGAAGATATCCAGATTGTCGGTGACCTTGTGCTGCCCGATGTACTCACGAAGGCGACGAGGTCGCAGGCTGAGTTCGTATTCCTGTTCCTCGCCGCCGAGCGAGCCGGCCTCGACGAGCGGGTTCCCGGTACGTTCGCTCATGCGCGGCATGATGGCAGAGCGGCGGGCAGCGGGTCAAACGTGGGTCACTGGTGGCGCCCGTCGATGTATAGTGGCCGCCAATGTCGAACGACGCAACCAGCCCGGAGCCCGCAGGCTCCGAGACCTCAATGAGGCGCCCGGCAGAGTATTTCGATGATGTGGAGGTCGCTCTGATTCACATCGCCGGAACGCTTCGCGGAGCGCTGAAGGTCGAACGATTGCTCACGGACCACGAAGTCCCGTACGCAGTCGAGACCGACAGCTATGTTGGTGGCTTGCTGTTCCGAACCCAGCGAGTCGGTGCGTTCTTCTATGTCAGCGAAGGCGATGCCGACCGGGCGCGTGAACTGCTCTCGAGCAAGAGATTCAAGATCCACCGCGAGTAGCCTGACAGGAAGGACAGCGACGATCGTGGGTTCGTCACATTCCCTACCGCGAGTCACGTCCGCCCGTGCACCTGTTGGTCGCCACGAGGTACAAGCGGTTTCCGGGGACTGTGGAACAGGGACCCGGCCAGAGCATCCTGCTTGGGCGTGCACGATGCCGGAGGTCCCCGTTTTTTGAGCCGCGAGCGGTAGCGAGCGTCCCACGGACGGTCTAACGGTTCCGATCACTTCCGTCCTTCCGCAACGACGAATCCGCGGTTTAAGGCACCGTCCGTGGGACGCTCGCTACCGCTCGCGGCTCGAGGAACGGGGACCAAGGAACGGGAACGGGGGACCGAGGAACGGGGACCCGGCGGAACGCCCTGCCTGGTAGTGCTCGATGTTGGTTCTGTGACGCCTCCGCCAGCGGTGGATTGCCCGTTGCCGGCTGGCCGGCATCGTCTCCAAACGCCCCTCGGACCTGCACTGTCGCCCTCAGCCAGGGGACGGGACGCGACGGGACCCTGTCCGCTGCAAATCCGTTCAAGCTCAGTTCTGGGGAGGTCTGACCACACCCTGGGGGCTGCTTTGTCTAAGTCCATGAATTCGCTAAAGATTTCTGACCATCGGCCGATCTGAATCGTCGAGGAGAGGAGTATTCGTGGGTGAGGCCTTATGGCCGATGAACGCGAAATGTCCACGTCAACACGAATGAGCACCGATCACTTCACGATCGGCGGTGAAAAAGTTGCGCCCTTCCCGCCCGCTGGTGAAGCGATGGTCGGGACGCAAAACGCCGGCGACACGCCGGGCATCTTTTCGCGTGCCGTAAGTCTCTGCGCGTCGGCGTACAGGACATTCCTTCACCACCAGAAGCTCAGGCAATTCCGAAAATCCATTGAAGAAGCGCCAGATAGCGTCTCGATCCTCAACCAATACGCGAACTATCTTGAATCCCAGGCGATGCGGCCGGAGGCGGCGGCTGTCTACGGCCGACTCGTCACCATCTGCCGAAGACAGCGTGAGGCCGACAAGGCCGCCGTCTATTGCAGAAAGCTCGACAGCGTGGGAAACCCTGACGCAGCTAGATGTTATCGAGAGATGGCGATTCTCTACTCTGAATTGAGCCGCTACGAGGATGCCGCCAGTGCGGCACGCCGCGTCGTCGAGCTTTATCTCGATGAAGGCCAGACCAAGGCGGCAACCGGTTACATCCGGCAGTTGCCGGCGATTGGCAGTCGTACGGAGCAGGTCCGGGCGGAGCTTCTCAAGCTCATGGACGGTGCTCCTACGTCCAGGGGGGCGATACACAGACCCACGTCGGGACTTTCATCGCCGCACGCGACAGGCTCTCCGAGCTACCGCCCCGCATCCTCATATGCGACGAGCCCGCTCTCCGCGCCCGATCCATCATTGGACGACGGAGTCTTTCTTGCCGGCCACATGGGGCGGATCACACCCTTCGATGTCGTCCAGATCGTTGAAAGCAACTCGCTCACCGGCCGGCTGGATTTCCAGAATCCCCAGAAACCCGGTGCGATCTTCTTCCGCGACGGCCATATCGTCGCTGCCATCTCGGGATCGCAGCGGGGCTATGTGGCCCTGAAGGAGGTCTTCACCGCTGAGCCCGGACCATTCCGGGTCGTCGTGACCGATGTCGTTCCGGCTGACGAGTTCGAGGAGCGGAACAACACCGGTCTCGTGCTCGATATCCTCCGCGACATCGACGAGGCGACGGAACACGGCGAAGAAGGTCACCCCGAGCTCGTGCGACCCGGCCAGGACGACTTCTACCTCTAAACGGAGGGAATCTCGACCCGGAATCCCTCGGCCGACATAACGAGGCGCAGTGCTTCACGTCGCGTGAAGTCCTGCACCACTCTCGTCATCATTGGTATCCCACCCTCGAACCGCCGAATCCCGTAAGCCGGGCTCTCGAAGAGTCCCTTGATTCGCGGATTCGTCGCTTCCTTCACTCCCAGCCGAAACGATCGACGCGTGAGTCCGCTCGCGGGCGCCGGATTCGTTACGACGAGTCGGTCGTCGTAGAGCGACATCCGGGTCGGCAAGTGTTGGGAGACGTCGCGATGCACCAGCGCATTCGCGATGGCTTCACCAACCGCCGCCCTCGGGAGGAACGGACGCGCCGCGACCGGTGACGCATCGCGCCGCTTGGGCCGATGATCCCAGAGGTCGGCGTAACGCTCGAGGAACCCGACGGCTCGCTCGTGAAGTATCGAGAGGTTGCCGCGAATCTCGAGCTCTTCGACCACTTCGGCCGCGTCTCGTGGCCCGGCAAGGCGCTCGACGATTACCTTCCCCGTACGGCACGGCGAGCCGCATGTCGCGCAACAGCGCATCGGTCTTGTAGCCCTCGCGAATTCCAGGGTCGACGCCAAGTTCTCGCACGTAACCCCATAGCGACCCCTCGTCGATGTCGTCGCCGGCGTCCGAGGTCGCGATTGGCGTATCCTCGAATCCTCGCGCTCCTGTACGTCCCCGGAAGAGCTCGGCGATCTCGTCTGCTGTCGCCTCGCGTTTCGCGGAACCGACGCGGACGAAGAAGCGGCCGTCTATCGTGCGGTGAGGCGCACGACGAACATCCACCTCGACGACGACGAGTCGCAGCCCGCTGTCGAAGGCGACCTTGTCGATCCGCGGCCACACAGACGGCACGATCTGCTCGCGGCAGATAGTCAGCAGGTCCTGCTCGAGTGTCTCGGGATTCGAGACGCCCTCGAGCCGCAGCTGATCGGTGACACCGAACACGATCGTGCCGCCACCGCTGTTCGCGAGAGCGCAGATTCCGGCTGCAATCTTGTCGGGGTTCGAAAACCGAACCTTGAACTCGAGGTAGCTGTCCTCACCGCCGCGGATGGCGTCAATGAGGTCTGTCCGGTCGATGTGACGGCCGGTGAGATGTTCGTTCTTGAAAAGAGCGCGCTCCGTCGAGGGGACGAATCGCCGGTTCCGGCCGAACTTGCGTGCCATGGCGCTCCTCGGGGTGTCCGGATGACTGCCGCCTGTGCGGCAGATGCTACCACAGCACGCCAGACCGGGTCACAGGGCTCTTGCGGAGGGCAATGGGTCACTTTCGATCAAGGTCCCCGCGATCTTGAGCGTTCTCAAATTGCGTCTTTGCGTCTTCCTTTGCGCCTTTGCGAAAAACTCTCTATTCCGTCGTAGAAGTTCTCGCGAAGTCGCAAAGGAAGACGCAAAGACGCAAGAGAGCAGCTGAAATGTTAAGGTCCGAGTCGACGCCAGACAAAGTTGACTTCGAACCGGGCGCCGGGCAGTATTCGAAGGCTTCTGACGCTATCGATCACTGTCCCTCCCTATGGCCGAGCGAACCGACAAGCAGCCTGGAAGTGCACCCGGAGCGTACTACGTCGACACACAGTGCATCGACTGCGACGTCTGCCGCGACACGGCGCCGGACTTCTTCACGCGCAACGACGATGATGGCTTCTCGTACTTGTTCGCCCAGCCGCAAACACCGGACGAGATCGAGCTTTGCGAAGAAGCGCTTCAGAGCTGTCCCGTCGACGCCATCGGCAACGACGGCGCGTAGGGTTCTCTCACAACTCGCTCAGCCCGCTTGTGCGAATCGAGGACGTCGGCGCGGCGCAGGACTATACGATATTGGGCTAGCGCTTCCGCACGCTGCTTCAAGGCATCGTGGCACAGGCCAGCCGAGAGCCGGGCTAGTGTCACCAGGTCACGGTCGGCCCCCTTCCAGGTCCAGACGAGCGCATATCTCGAGAGTGCGCGATCGTAGCGTCCACCGAGGCGGAGCGCTTCGCCGTGGGAGTATTCGAGAAAGTCACGGGCCTCGGCCGTGGCGCGCGGCGTGTCGGCAAGTTTTGCAAACGCCTCGTAGGCGGCATCGTGACGCTTGAGCTTCACGAGAGTGTTGGCCTCCTCGAGCGCCACGATGTAGTTCACCGGATACTTCGCCTTGAGCTCGCGAAGGGTGGCGACAGAATCATCGAGCCGGCCTTCACGGGCATAAAGGCCCACGAGCATGACGCGCGCGTCATCGCCGACACGAGCGCCTTGCTTCGCTGCACGCTCGATTTCGGCGAGACCTTCCCGCCGGGATCCGCGCACGCCACCCATTACTGCCGCGATCTTCACAGCAAACGGCAGACTGCCTACAACGTAGTGATACAGCCCGATCGTCAGGTACGCGTCGGCGAATTTTGGATCGAGCTTCAGTACTTTCTCGTGCAGGTCGACCGCCTTCGATCCGTTCCGCAGGGCGGCAAAGAATGCCCGCGCCATCGTCGCCTCGTATCCACCGAGCGCACCGTGGGCGGCACCGAGGTAGTAGAGCGACTCGGTATCCTTCGGGTTGGCCTTCACGCGCGCATCGGCAAGCTCGATCGCACGCTTCAGATCCGCCCTGAATGCCTTGTCCACGACCGGATCGACGGTTTTCTCCTTCTGCGCGTAGAAATCGTCGCGAGAATATAGGCTGGTCGACAGCAATCGCTGGTCGAACAGCGACTTCAGCCACACGGTGGTGGCGCGATACAGGTAGCCCTGCGGTCGATCCGGCGCCAGACGGACAAACTCGTCAAAGGACTTCTGGGCTCTCGCGTATTCGAGCGAATAGAGCGCCACAAGTCCGGCGGAACGCTGTTCGTCGAGTGCCTGCTCGAGGGCCGATCCGGTCAGCGCCTGGACCTGCATCGGAGAGGCTGCACGTGCCGTCATCGGACCGGCAAGAACCGGCGCAATGAGCGCGGCGAGAATCGCCAGAATCAACATGGTGCTCTGCATCGAATTCACTCCCGTTCAGACCATTTCGGACCGACGACGACCGTCAGAGCGTCCGGAACGGACTCGAATCTCATCGGAAGCTGTCCAAGCAGCTCCCCGTCGACCTGAACCCACGGTTGATTGTCCGGCGATCCGGTTGCCGTAAGTACGGTCGTCTTCAGGTACGTCACATCGCCGAACCGGGTCGGATCGCCAAGCGCGCACGCGAGGAGGTCCGGGGCATACGCGATCGCCAGGCGTCGGGTAGGAAAGATGCAGACATCGAGCGCGGGTTCCGAAAGCGAAGCCTGCGGTGTGATGCTGAGTGGACCGCCATAACAGGCCGCGTTGCCGACGACGACCGCGGCTCCTTCGTGGCGAACGCCGCTTACTTCGATCTCAAATGGCTCGGGCCGCCAACCCACGATGTGTTTGAGCCCGGACACCCAGAACGCGCCTTCTCCGTAAGTCGCCTGAGCTGCGGACTGACGCCGCGAACGATTGACGCGTCGAGCCCGATTCCCGCCATCAAAGCAAAATAGCGTGAACCCGCTTTCCCGAGTGCGATTCGAATGCGGCGATCCGCGGCAATCGTGGCGACTACGCCTTCCGTGTCGGTCGGAACCCCGAGTTCGCGCGCAAGCACGTTCGCCGTTCCTCCGGGCCAGATCGCCATGGGCGTCGCTGTCTCGGCAAGTCCCTGCACGACCTCGTTGATCGTGCCGTCTCCGCCACTCGCTATGACGAGATCTACGCCGTCGAGCGACGCCTTTCGCGCGAGCTCCGCCGCCGTCCCGGGTCCCGGAGTCGGCCTCGGCTCGGCGTCGACGCCGACCGACGAGAGACGGGCAACCATCTCGTCAGCGTCGTGTCCTCTGTCACGCTTCCGATGCGCGCCCGAATTCGGGTTGTAGATCAATGCTGCGGTGCGTCGTTGGCTCACGGGCTGCCTCCAGTTCAATCGTCGTGCCGCGAGCCTATAATAGCCCCGCCGTCGACCATCGGAAGCGCTAGGCCGCATCGGGTCAACGAGTTAGGGCCGTCGACGTCCGACACGCAGGGTGCTCGGGCCATCCGGCCAGCCGCCGGAATCCTCCGACAGGTGTCAGCGTGTCGCTCTGGAGAGTCCAGGGCCTGGGAATGCGAACTCGAGCATCTCGCCGAACCGAGCGGCCCACGCCGATTCGTCGTGCCCGGCACCTGCGTATTCGCGAAACCGCAGATCGGTCCCGAGATTCCATCCCTTGCGGACGAGCGCATCTCTCAGCAGGCGCGCCTGCTCCAACGCCCCCGGTCCCTCGTTGGTGCCCATGTCGAGCCAGATACGCTGCGCGGTGCGCTCTCCGAGGGCGTCTACGCCTTTGACGATCGACATTTCGTCCCACCACACCGATGGTGATACGACAAAGAGAGTGCCGAAGACCGCCGGATACTTCAGCCCGAGGTGCAGCGTAACGAGTCCGCCGAGCGACGACCCGCCGAGCGCCGTACGGTCAGCGGACGCCTGCGTTCTGTACGTCCGATCGATGAACGGCTTGAGTTCGTTTACCAGGAACCGGCCGTACGCATCCGCTTTTCCGCCGAAACGCAGTAATCCGTTTGGCGTATCTCGGGCCATTGGCGTGGGTGTGTAGTCGTCCACACGACGATCCGAAACGCTGTGCACACCGACAACGATGACCGGTTCGACGCGCCTGGCTCGCACGAGTGCGATCGACGACTCGTCCACCTGCCATTCGCCGCCGTTCCCCTCGGCCGCGTTGAAGAGGTTCTGTCCATCGTGGAGGTAGATGACCGGGAACCTGCGACGTGTCGCGGTGGCGTATTCCGCTGGCAGCAATACCGTCACGTCGCGCGCCTGGACGAACGTGGAGGGAAACGCTGGATGACGCGAGACCCGGCCTCTAAGCGTGTTCGGAAACGGCGGGCCGGCTGCGTCGAAGGCGCGCGTCACGATGGCGCCCGGGCGCGTGATCAGGAGCGGCCGGTTAGGCCCGTTCTCCCATCCGTCGTTGGGATTGTCCGTTCCGTCCACCTTGAACTTGTGCGACAGGAAGGCAGTGCGTGACGGACGGACCGGTACCGTGAACCGGACGTCGTACACGCCGTCCCGGTCCGGATCGACGGCGGGGAGCGTCGTGCCCCACGACAGCGGCGAGCTTCCGCCGCGAAGTCCCACCGTCTCGGTCTTCGGATCGAACCAGCCCGCCTTGATCGGCGCGCGCATGTCTATGCGCACCGTGATTTTCGCCGACGGCTCGTTCGCCTGCGCGGCCGATCCCGAATGCGCCAGAAGGCACGCAAGTACCGCGCAACTCGCGATTCGGAGGCAGTTGTACATCTGCGTCAGTCGATCTGGTAGTTCGGTGATTCCTTCGTGATGAACACGTCGTGCACGTGGCTCTCACGGAGTCCCGCCGAACTGACGCGCAGGAACCGCGTCCTCTCTTTCATCTCGTCAATGTTGTGACAGCCGCAGTAGCCCATGCCCGCCTGCAGGCCACCGACGAGTTGCGTGACCAGGTTTGACAGCGATCCCTTGTAGGCAACGCGTCCCTCGATTCCCTCGGGCACGAGCTTCTGGGATTCCCGCTGAGCTTCCTGGCCGTAGCGATCCTTGCTGCCGTCCTTCATCGCCGCAATCGATCCCATACCGCGATAGCTCTTGAAGCTCCGTCCCTGGAAGAGAATGATCTCGCCCGGCGACTCGTCCGTCCCGGCAAACAGCGACCCGATCATCACGCAGTCGGCTCCCGACGCGATGGCCTTCGCCACGTCGCCCGAGTACTTGATCCCGCCGTCGGCAATGAGCGGCACGCCGGTGCCCTCGAGTGCGCGCGCGGCTTCCGCGATGGCCGTGAGCTGGGGGACTCCGGCACCGCTCACGATACGCGTCGTGCAGATCGAGCCCGGTCCCATGCCCACCTTCACCGCGTCAGCGCCCGCGTCGACGAGCGCCCGTGCGCCGTCATACGTCGCGACGTTTCCGGCGATAACGTCGACCGAGTCGTAGCGCTTCTTCAATTCAGTGACGGCGTCGAGTACTCGGGTCGTGTGACCGTGCGCCGTGTCGACGCAGAGCACGTCAACGCGCGCCTGCACGAGCTCGTGGGCTCGCTCGAGGTAGTCCCCCGTTGCGCCGACTGCGGCGGCGACGCGGAGGCGGCCGAGCTCATCTTTCGCGGCGCTTGGATACCTGATGGCCTTCTGGATGTCCTTGACCGTGATAAGCCCCTTGAGGCGGAAGTCGTCATCGACGACGAGCAACTTCTCGACACGGTGCTGCTGCAGGATTCCGCGCGCCTCCTGAAGGGTCGTTCCGACGGGAACCGTGATCAGGTTCTCACGCGTCATGATCTCGGAGACCGGAAGGCTCGTCCGGTGCTCGAATCGAAGATCGCGATTAGTCAGGATACCGACGAGCCTGCCGCCCGGCTCGACGACCGGCACACCCGAAATTCGATAGTGCTGCATGAGCTCGAGCGCGGCCGAGACCGGTCGGTCCGGGGTTATCGTGACGGGATCGACGATCATTCCGCTCTCGGAGCGCTTGACCTTGTCGACCTCGTCTCGCTGCGCCTGAACCGACAGGTTCTTGTGAATGACGCCGATGCCGCCCTGCTGTGCCACGGCAATCGCCATGGCCGCTTCCGTAACCGTATCCATTGCGGCGCTGGCAATCGGGACGTTGACGGACACGCGTCGCGAAAAGCGCGTCCTGGTGTCGGCCTCGGCCGGCAGGACGTCACTCAGCGCCGGAAGCAGCGAGACGTCGTCGAATGTAAGCCCTTCAACCAGCTTCTCGTCGAGCATAGCGCGTCGTCCTCCTGTTGGCCCCTTCGGGTAAAGGCGGGAGTGTAACAACGGAGACCGATGCGTCGCAACCGGCCTTTCACGGTTGGATCGTGGGCAAAGGTCGGGTAGGATCTGATCATCCCGGTCCACGGACAAGGTGCCATGAAAAAAGGACTTCCAGCTATGTTTGCATTACGGACCCTTGCAATCTCAACGATCGTCGCCGCCGTCGCGTTCGGTTTCACCGCGGTGCCGGTCTCGGCCCAGGCGACCGGAGCCGATCTTCGAATCGTGAAGACGGCCCCGCTCATTCCATACGGCACGAATTCGGTCATCGAATACACCCTTCAGATCTCGAACGACGGTCCGGCAACGGCAACGATCGTCCAGGTCGTGGACCCGACGCCAGTCGGTACGACGTTTGTCTCGGTCTCCGTACCCGCGGGCTGGATCTTCACCGCTCCGACGGTCGGCGGCACGGGAAATGTCGTGTGTTCGACCTCGAGCCTCGCTCCTGACGCAACGGCGACCATCGTCCTGCAGGTTCGCATTGCATCCACGACCCTTGCCGGTGTTCGAATCATCAACACCGCGACGATCGATGCGCAACAGCCGGATCCGATTCCATCGACGAACACATCCTCCTGGGAGATCGAGGTTTCGGGCGCCGACAGCGACACGCCGGGAATCGTGGACTCGACGACCGGAGCGTGGTTCCTGCGAAACATGAATTCGGGCGGCTCCGCCGATGTGGTCTTCACGTACGGCGCCGGTGGCGTGACGCAGCGACCGTTCGAGGGCGACTACAACAACGACGGGCGTGATACGCCCGGCATCTACGATCAGACGTCAGGCGCCATTTTCCTGCGAAATACGAATTCGGCGGGTGGAGCAGACATCGTCTTCACTTTCGGCCCCGCGGCCACGAACTGGATCCCGATCACCGGCGACTGGGACAACGACGGGTTCGACACGATCGGACTCTACATTCCGGCGACCGGCACGTTCTTCCTGAAGAACTCGAACACTCCGGGTCCAGCCGACATTACGTTCACGTTCGGTATAGGCGGTGCTGCGATTCCCGTCGCGGGCGACTGGAACGGCGACGGCGTCGACTCGATCGGCATCTATGATCCGGCGAGCGGTGCGTTTTTCCTTCGCAACTCGAACTCGAACGGAGGCGCCGACTTCGTGTTCACATTCGGAGCACCGTTTTCAACTCCGCTTTCGGGGGACTGGGATGGCGATGGAATCGACACGATCGGAATCTATGCGCCGGCGAGTGGCGCGTGGTTCCTTCGAAACGTGAATTCCGGTGGCGCGGCGAGCGCTGCATTTACGTATGGCGCACCGAACATGACGCCAATTGCCGGAGACTGGAACGGGCTCTAGGGTTCTATTCCAGACTTTGCGCGGCACCTCTGCACGAACCTGGCGCCGACGCGAGAATCCTCATTGATCGTGAGGTTTCTCGCGTCGGCGCCAGGTTCATGCGGGGCCTCAAAGCGCGACCGACTCAATCGAAGAAGACCTTCCCCGGATTCAGGATTCCGTTCGGATCGAACATCCGCTTGAGACGCCGCATGCAGTCAATCGTGTCGGGCGTGAGCGCCATTCCGAGGTACGGCGCCTTGACGTACCCGATCCCGTGCTCGCCCGAGATCGTACCGCCGAGTGCGACCGCGGCACGAAAGATCTCTTCAACCGCCTGCTTTCCGCGACGCGCTTCGTCCAGATCATCGGGATCGATCATTACGTTGACGTGCATATTGCCGTCACCGGCGTGTCGAAACACGGAATGAGCAGATCGAGCCTCGCCGAGATCTCGTCGACGATCTCGAGCAGGTCCGGAATGCGCGTCCGCGGCACGACGACATCCTGGTTCAACTTGCGCGGGCGCAGTCGCCCCACGGCCGGCGACATCTTGCGACGGACGGACCACAGCCGCTCCGATTCTTCCGCCGTCTCAGCCACGACGATTTCAATCGCTCCAATCTCTCGACAGATCCGCTCGACCTCGCGCGCTTCGCGTTCCACTTCTCCGGGTGAGCCGTCGACCTCGATGAGCAGCAGTGCGCCTGCGTTCTCCGGCAACGGCTCGCCGGTGTAATCCGCGACCGCTCGAAGCGAAAACCCGTCGATCAGCTCGAGTTTCGCCGGAATTATCCGGTTCGCCATTATCGCCGTCACGCATGCCGCCGCCGTCCGCGCGGTCGCGAAGATGACGCTCACGGTCCGGTTCGCCTCGGGCAACGGTAGCAGCCGGAACGTGATGTCCGTCGCAATGCCGAGCATTCCTTCCGATCCGACCATGAGGCTCGTGAGGTCGAATCCGACCACGTTCTTCGTCGTCCGTCCGCCAGCCTTCACGATCTCGCCGGTCGCCGTCACGAACGTCATGCCGAGTACGTATGCGCCGGTCACGCCATATTTCACGCAACGCGGTCCGCCGGCGTTTTCGGCGATGTTGCCTCCGAGCATCGATTCCTCGAGGCTCGACGGATCCGGCGGGAAAAACAGTCCCTTCGCTTCGACCGCCCGCTGGAAATCAGCGGTTATCACTCCGGGTTCGGCAATCGCCACGAGATTCGGCTCGTCGATCTCGAGAATCCTGTTCATCCGGGTCACCGAGAGGAGGATCCCGCCGTGGAGCGGGACCGCGCCGCCCGTGTACCCGACTCCGCCGGCCCGCGGTGTCACAGGAATCCGGTCGCGATTCGCGAGGCGCATCACGGCGGCGATCTCGTCGGCAGTTCGCGGCCAGACGACAACCTCGGGCAGCGCGATCTCCTTGAGCGCGTCCTGTCCGTACTTCGCGCGGTCGTCCGCCGACGTCGACACGTGCTCTTCGCCGACGATCGATTGAAGTTCGAGTATGAGCTGATCGTGTTTCATCGCGAGACGATTAGCACAGGCCGATCCGGTCGCGGAAGGAGCGACCCGGCTCTTTGCGTCGAGACTCCCGCGGATGCGCGGCTTGCCGTTCTTGCAAGCGGCGACCCCGCGCCGGTAAATTGCTCGCCATGAGTGCCGAGCAGGAGGACCGACGCGAGCGAGCGTTCCAGTTCGATCTCTTCGTCAGCACGGACTGGGCGGAGCGCTTCGACGCGATCGTGGCGGAGCACGTTGATCTGCCCGAGGAAGGACGCCTGCTCGAGATCAACTGCGGCACCGGGGATCACGTTGTTGCCCTTGCTTCGAGCCTGAAGGCGGGCGAAGTCGTTGGAACGGACGTCGATCCCGAGCGGTTGAAGCTCGCGCGAGCAAAGGCGCTCGTCGCGAAGTCGGAGAAGTGCTCGTTCGTCGAAGCGGATCCACGGCGTCTGGTTTTCAACGATGACGCATTCGACTGTGTCGTGCTCGATGCAAGCCTGGAATCTCCCGATTCGCTCGCCGCCATGGCATCGGAAGCCCTTCGCGTCGCCGCGACGACGGCATCCGTTGCCGTGAAGCTGCCAACACGCGGCAGTTTCGACGAGTTCTTCTCAGTGCTCTGGGAAGCACTTCACGATGTCGGAATTGCCGACGAGGTCTGGGCGAGACTCGAGCCGGTAGTCACATCCCGGCCGGGCGTTCAGGAAGCGGTTGGCGTCCTTCGATCCGCCGGACTGCGAAACGCGCGATCGCACGCGACGAAGGAGGAGGCGATTCGAATCGGCTCGTGCACTGCTCGACTCGCCGCTCGCAAACTTTCTATTCATCGAGTCGACGTTGGACATGGTTCCCGAATCGCGACGCGCATCCGTCGTCGGAGCGCTCGAGCGGATCATCGATCGCGAGGTCGATGGTCAGTATTTCACCGTGTCGGCAAAGGCGCTTGTGGTCGCCGGGCGAAAGTCGTGAGATCGGACCCGGTCGACGTCGGCGGCTTCCTGCTCTGGGTGTCCGAT